>PFPT01000057.1 GCA_002793195.1 Gammaproteobacteria bacterium CG_4_10_14_0_2_um_filter_38_22 | reverse complement strand
TTTGATCGTTCAAGCGGCTTCAGCTGCTACGTAAGCGCCCCGGGTTTTTGAGAAGTTACAATAAAAGAAGTATTAACTGTCTCGCCAAACACACTTTCCTTTTTTCTGCATTTTGTCGAGCAAGGCTTCATGCAAGGATAACTCAGCGTCATTTGCCATGATAACGGGCAACATATTTTCACTGCGTTTTAATTTTTTATTGGCACTGCTGGCATGCGCTTCCGTATCTTCATTTTTTTCAACTTGAAATAATTGTGTTTGACCACCTGTCATCATCAAATACACTTCTGATAATAATGATGCGTCAATTAATGCGCCATGTAGATCACGGTGTTTATTGTTCACACCAAAACGACGACACAATGCATCTAATGTATTTTGTTGGCCAGGAAATACTTTACGTGCCATCAGCAAGGTATCAATCACAGAACAATGTTGTGTAATGGGTGCAAATGATTTATTCACGCGCGCAAATTCCGCATTGAGAAATCCAATATCAAATGGCGCATTATGAATAATAAGCTCCGCGCCTTTTAAAAATTGAAATAAAGAATCAGCAATTTGGTCGAAGGCTGGTTTGTCTTTTAAAAATGCGGTGGTGATGCCATGCACTTTCATCGCACCTTCATCAATCGCACGCTGTGGATTCACATACATATGAAAACGATTATTCGTCATGCGACGATTAATCATCTCCAAACAACCCACTTCAATCAAACGATGACCTTGATCAACTGACAAACCGGTCGTTTCGGTATCTAAGATGATTTGGCGTGTCATACAATATTCCTACACTAACGAGTCTAATTGCGGTTAGTGTAGCGAAATCTGTTTAAAAATGCATCGAGATTGGAGATTAAGATGCCCCGGACTGCGACGAAGTGACAACAGACGCAAAAACTAACTTCACCACTTCTTTGCTAACCTCATCACGAATGCGATTTAAGGTGTCTTGTCCTGGCTTGTGTTTTGCTTGAGTATCCACTGTTTTCGATAATGCTTCAGAAATAGATAAAGCAGTCTCAACTTTCTTTTCTTGAGGGTTGAGCTCAGCTAACACACTATCAACAGATTTTTTTAATTCTCTCGCTGCTGTTAATTTACTGGCAACCGAACCATCGCCCATACTACGCTTCGAAAAAAACCCGTGATAATGGGTTTTGCTTGTGCTTGCTCTACCTTCATATAATGCTATTTTTAATGCTAATTCTGCTTGCAACATAGCTAGCTTTGCAATTAACCTTTCATTAAAAGACGCAACAGGAACTGCTCGATAAGCTGATTTTGCATGTGCAAACGCTGTTTGTTTTTCTGCTAAACACGCTTCTTGATGTGTATCGCGGAATTGTTTTAATGCTTCACGCAATTTACCCAACTTACCTTGTTTTGCATCACTTGTTGTTGTTAACACACATCCGATAGCAGGTAATTTTTCTCTTACTGCTGTTTCAGCAGATGTTACAAACTGAAGCATTTCTTTTGTAGCTGCCAATTTTACAACTGCTTTTTTGTCTTTAGAAACACCTTTTTTATCTTTTACTTCACAACGCATTTCATAAAATGCTTTCCGATATAGCAAATCGCTTTTTATTTTTGCTAGTTGTGTTTCAGGTGTTTTTGACAGATGCAATCGATGCTCTGCTTCACGCACCGCTAACAATGCAGCAAATAATGTTTTTGTATGATCCACCGTTGTGCAATATTTTAAATCATGCATACGGTCTTTTTTAAATATTTCTTTCAACAAATCTTTTCTGATTTTACCCAGCAAACCATTTTTATCTGTGCTGGAATGCGGGAAATCTGAAAGCTTAGCTGATGCCAAACCTTCAAGACTCACTGCAGGATCACAAGCTGAACGCATTGCCTCAACATGCGCTAATAAAACAGACGCCCTGTCTTTTTTCTTTTTTGCTACTTCATCTTTATTTCCACGAATGCCATACAACGTAGTGCGATACTGAATACGCGCTTTTTGATAATCTAAAAAAGCCAAGTGTCGTTCTGCTATTGTTTTTGTTGAGTCTGGTGCTGATGCTTTTTCATAACTCTTTTTTTGTCTTAATTCTGCAGTTTTTGCATGCAATAATTTTTTTATGTCATCAGGTCTGCCACAAACAGTAAAATCTTTTCTGCAATCTTTAAAGGCAGCTTGCAACAACTGAAGTGTTGTTCTGGCTTCAGCCATATTAGCTCGAAATTCATATGGATAAGAATCAAGAGCAGCCTGAATGCCCTTCTCTTCTTTGTCACTTAACATAGAGAAGATGAATTGCTTACCTTTTTTGCTTCCTTGATCAGGAGTGCTCACAATTAAAGATTTTGATGTATACAAGCCACCAAAATCATCACGAACTTTTTGATTCTTGGTCTCTCGCCTAAAATCCATCTCAACAAATTTCTTGACTTCTTTGCTCGCGCCAGCAGTAACCATCACACCAAGTGCCTGTGTTCTAATCGCTTTAACCGTTTCAACTGAAGTATCAGCCGTAATTACAGACACCATACTAACAACAATTGCTTTCGCTTTTTCTAAAAAAACGTCTGCCACAAATTTTTCGGCTTCTTCTTCGCTCGCGCCAGTAATAGTCGTAACCGCATTAGATGCGGCTGCTTTAATCACTCCAACCTCTTGCGCTGAAGTATCGCGCGTGATTGTAGACACCATACCAACAACAATTACTTTCGCTTTTTCTAAAAAAACGTCTGCCACAAATTTTTCGGCTTCGGCTTCTTCTTCTTCGCTCGCGCCAGCAGTAACCATCACACCACGTGCCTGTGTTCTAATCGCTTCAACCGTTTCAACTGAAGTATCAATCGTGATTGCACTAACTTGTTGTCTAACCGTAGCCATAAGCGCCATCTTAGATAGAGGCTCAGTCTTACCGAATTCAGTCACCTCGTCTTGACCTGCTGATATCGTCACCTTTTTCTCTGGCTGGCTAGATAATTCAGCAGGTTTGGGTTCAGCAGATTTGGATTCAGACACTTTTTTTAAAATTCCCTTAGGCGCCGCTAATCCTGAAGCCAAAAGATCTTCATCAGAAATCGGCGAGCATCTACCGTCATCACTTTCTGTATTAACAGCTTCTACAGCAAAAATTTGACCTGTTTTATCTACTTGACCTGTTTCATCTGTGCGTCTTGACATCACCCACCACCTAATCAGCAACGCTGATTTTCTATTTATCTATCTTTATATTATAGTCTGCGAACCTGAAGGAGATATTAAATAAAAGCGTACGATTATCCTTTTTTGAATATTCAGAACGCTTGAGAAATAGCAGTAAAAATAGGGATGTTGTGTTAGAGCGAACATCACTCAACTTAATTCATCAATGCCTTGATTAGCAAGCTGATCTGCAATGTCGTTTTCAATATGGCCACTATGCCCTTTTACCCAATGCCAAGTGACATGATGCTGTGTGGCAAGTGCATCTAACTGCATCCAAAGATCTTGGTTTTTGACTGGCTTTTTATCAGCTGTTTTCCAATTTCTTTTTTTCCAGTTCGTCATCCATTCTGTAATACCCTTTCGCACATATTGTGAATCTGTTGTAATTTCCACCGTGCATTTTTCTTTAATCGCTAACAAGCCTTGAATCGCCGCGGTTAATTCCATGCGATTATTCGTTGTTAATTTTTCACCACCATATATTTTTTTTTCATGATCAGCATATCGCATCAACACACCCCAACCACCTGGACCAGGATTGCCACGACAGGCGCCATCTGTAAACAAGAATACTATTTTCATTTAAAAATTCCGCATCGAGGGTTCAGGTACCTGATTACCTATGCCTATTTTTTTAGCCCATAACGCATCAATCAACGGGGTCATGCCTGCCACATTTTTAATGGCAACAACCATAAAAACACTACCAAAATAGGGAAAAAAGAACTGCCCCCATGTTTCCAAAAAAAACCATCGTTTCGCACGCACTGCATTTTCAAAAGGCGGGCGAAAACAAATGGTTTGTTGAATCGTCACACTACAATCTGTTGCACGTAACTTTCGCTTTACTTTCCCTATTGAAAAACATTTTCCCACCCAGGGAGAAAAATGTTTTCGGGTTAAAAAACGCAGTAAATTCCACACACCAAATCGATTAAAACCAAACACGATGATTTTACCATTGGGCTTTAAGACACGATGCGCTTCTTGCAATACCCCAACCGCATTGGGGGTTGATTCTAATACATGCATCAACAAAACGATATCCACTGAATCAGAATCAATAGGTAACGCATCTGCATTTGCTTGAATCACTGGGTTTGCGCTTTTTGGACGACTATCTGAACCTACAAAAATGGTCTTCGATACAGGCGCACTGTCAGTTAAATGATCATCAAATGGACCACCCAACTGCAACAAAATACGAGCGCGGTTTTTTTTCAACACACGATCCAACCACACCTTTTCATCGGCTAACAGCATGCTACCTGGCATTTTTCGATACCAATTGTCATGATTTCTCACAAAAAATATCCTTTATTTTCATTAGCATGTCATTATAGTTATATAAAATCAATGGGTTAGAAAAAAACGCTTGCTCGGGTCATCCATTATCCGTAACATGTTCCGATGCGATACACCTTGCGGAAATTAACAGTTGTTTTACTCATCGTCTTGAGCTGGATGAACATGCCAGCGCAAGCTTTTCTTGCATCCGATAATCAAAATTTATGGCCCGTCATCTCTCATCAATTTACCATCCCTGAAGACAGAGAACATTACGGCGTCCAACAACAAATCAATTCTGATTTACGCCACCCCAAATATATTCACATGCTCACTGAGAATGCAAAACCTTATCTATATTATGTCTTTCAGGAAACTAAAAAATATCATCTTCCTGCTGAATTAGCACTATTACCCATGATTGAAAGTAATTATGTTCCTTATGGCGCATCGCGTGCAGGTGCAGTGGGCTTATGGCAGTTAATGCCTGGCACAGCCAATATTTACGGCGTGAAAATGAACTTTTGGTATGACGGTCGCCGCAGCACAACGGTATCTACCCAAGTTGCACTCCGTTTTCTATCTAGCTTGTATCAAACATTTAACCACAATTGGCTACTGGCGCTGGCAGCTTATAATGCAGGACCCGGCACTGTGATGGCTGCAATTCATTACAACCAAGAACATGGTCGCCCAACAGATTTCTGGGCATTACCACTGCCTGAACAAACAAGAGAATATATTCCCAAATTACTAGCTTTAGCCGATATCATTCAACACCCACACACATACGGCATTCACTTAGCGCACGTGCCAAACGCAGCAGTCACTAGCACCGTCACCATTAAAAAAGAAACACCGCTAAGAACCATCGCACATTTAGCACGAACTTCAATTTCTACAGTAAAAAAATTAAATCCCGCATTGCGACAGCAATCTACGCCACCGCATCAAATTGTCACCTTGGTTTTACCTGCTGATAAAAAACCCGTTTTCGATCACCACATAGCCATTCAAAAAGAAATCAAAAAAGAAATTCAAACAAAACATCTGGCTCATTATAAAGTAAAAAAAGGCGACTCATTAAGCGCACTTGCTGTAAAATTTAAAACAACTATTAAAATATTAGAAAAAATAAACACATTGCATGATGGATTTATTCGTGAAAACCAAGCACTATTAGTGCCTCATTTATTTTCAGATAAAAGCAAACTTAATCATAAACCCCATCAAAAAATAATAGCGCACAAAGCCATTTTACATAAAACAATATTGCACCACGCTTCCGGAATCACCACAGAACATACTTATATTGTCAAACGGGGCGACAACTTACATCGATTAGCAACTGAGTTTCATACAACAACCTACCACATCATGACACACAATCATTTACGCACCAGCAATCTTAGTATTGGCGAACATTTATTGCTGCCAAACGCATAGTTTTTTATTTATATTTTTTCTTCAGTCCGCATCAACATTTGTTGACCCGATTCTTTTGTTAACGTCAGAAAAATAAAACCTGAAGCAAGGGTAATCATACTCAATGCAAAAAAGACATGATGGAAGACAGCAACAGAAAGTGCATGCTGTATCCCCGACCCAAAAATCTCTAATAAAATAGCGCCCGCTGCAACACCAAAACTTTGCGCCAACATTTGCACGGTACTGGTTATGCTCGTTGATGCACTGAGCTTTTCTTTTGGTATATCTGCTAACGCCAGCGAATTCATGCCTGTGTATTGCATTGAAATAAAAATACCATAAACAAAAGTTAACAATGCAATAACATAAGGGGGTGTTTGCAAATTAATGATTTGAAACAGGAGCAATGCGCCAGAAACCAGCACAGTGTTCATCAATAAAAAATTCCTGTACCCTAACTTACGTAGCACACGCAAGCTCGTCAATTTCGCAACAATGATTCCTAATGCAATTGGCAATAATAAAATGCCGGACAACTGTGGATTAAAACCCAAGCTGACCTGCTGAAATAACGGAAACAAAAAAGGAATGCCGCCAAAACCCAATCGAGAAAATATATTTCCTAATACCGATACACGAAAAGTAGGAATGGAAAAATAATGCAGCTGGATAAGTGGATGTGTATGCCGCCTTGCATAAATAACATATAAAATTACCATTAACACAGCGATCACTATCTGTAAAAATACAATGCGCGCATTGAAATGCGATTCGCTCATTTCAGACAATGAAAAACACAATAATGATAACCCGCCGCCAAATAAAACAAACCCAATAAAATCAAATGGACGCGGACTTTTTATGGTCGTGTCTTTTAAATAATAAATAGCGAGTATCATTACAAAAAAACCAATGGGGATGTTTACCCAAAAAATCCAATGCCACGATAAATAATCGACAATGACACCACCCACATAAGGACCTACCATCACGCCGAGTGATACGATCATAATGACAAAACTCATCATGCGTACAAATTCATGGCGCTGAAAAGTGCGCGCAATAATCAGTCGCCCAAGTGAAATCATAAAGGCGCCTCCTATTCCTTGTGCAAATCGCGCAATAATTAATTCCACTAACGTATGCGCATAGCCACAAAAAAAAGAACTGACTGTAAAAAAACCCAATGCGCCAATAAAAATAGGTTTTGCACCATACTTATCTGCCGTCCATCCGCTGGTCGGAATAAAAATAGCGATGCTCAATAGATAACTGATTAATGCGATTTTCAAATCAATGGGATTCACATCAAAGGCATGTGACATTACGGGGACAGCTGTGTTTAAGACATTAGAGTCTAACGTATCCATAAACAAAGCAATGGATATTACAAATAAAGTTAAGCGTTGTGTAGTAAAAAACATCGTTATTTCCGTGCAATCATATGTACAGCAGCCTGATCCGTTGGCATCACAATCATTTCAGACACATTGACGTGCGGCGGGCGCGTTGCACAAAACAAAACAGCTTCTGCGATATCTTGTGCACGCAATGGATCAAACCCTTCATATACTTTTCTTGCTCGCTCCACATCGCCTTTGTATCGCACCAAACTAAAATTGGTTTCTACAGCACCTGGATCCACACTGCTTACCCGAATTTTCGTACCCAATAAATCCATACGTAACCCTTGTGATAACGCTTTTACTGCATGTTTTGTAGCGCAATACACAACGCCATTAGGGTAAACAGTGTGACCTGAAATGGATCCGATATTAATAATATGCCCCTCTTCTCTTGCAACCATGCCAGGCAAAATTTCGCGTGTCATGTATAACAATCCTTTTATATTCGTATCAATCATCGTTTCCCAATCAGTCACATCACCTTCTTGTACAGATGATAAACCTGCTGCCAATCCGGCATTATTAATCAATACATCAATATGTTTTAAATTTTCTGGCAATGTAGATAATTGTTTTTTGATTTGCGCATGATCGCGTACATCTAATTCAACACACTGCACTTCAGTTTGATAGCGTTGCTTAAGTTGCTCAGCCAGTTTCTGAATAATATCAATACGTCGCGCACTCAAAATTAAGGTTGCACCCGCTTTAGCAAACCCATGCGCACACGCCTCACCAATACCACTAGAAGCACCTGTAATCAGCACAATTTTATTTCGCAACATATTTTTATCACACCACCCTTTTTTTAGCTTATAATACACCCTTATTCCACTGCAAAATAGACAAGAAATGACAGCTCATATTCTCGATGGCCGATCCATTGCTGCAAAAATAAAGGCTGAAATCGCCGACGCAGTACGCGCACGAAAAAAAAATAATTTATCCACCCCCGGGTTAGCTGTCATCTTAGTGGGGCATAATCCCGCCTCACAAACCTATGTCAAACATAAACGACAAGCTTGTGATGAAGCAGGTATTTACTCTGAATGTCATGAAATACCTGAAAATACAGATCAAAGCACATTAGAAAAATTAATTCTTACCTTAAATCAAAACAATCAAATTCACGGTATTTTATTGCAATTGCCATTACCAGCCCATTTAAATGCAGATGCATTGCTTGAAAAAATAGACCCCAAAAAAGACGTCGATGGCTTTCATCCCTATAATTTAGGTAGATTAGCGCAAAAGCGTCCGCTGCTTCGCCCATGCACGCCACATGGCGTCATGACATTACTCAAAGCCACTGGCGAAAACCTCACTGGAAAAAATGCGGTTGTAGTTGGCGCATCCAATATTGTCGGCCGACCCATGGCGCTTGAATTATTATTAGCAAAATGCACCGTTACTGTTTGTCATCGTGATACACATGATTTACAGCATTTTATTTCACAAGCAGATATTTTAATTTCTGCAACAGGACATCACGGCATTATCAATAGTGATTGGATAAAACCAGGTGCCATTGTCATTGATGTGGGATTCAGCAGGCTCAGCAATGGAAAAATTTCTGGTGATATTGATTTTGATACTGCAAAAAAATACGCAAGTTGGATTACGCCTGTTCCAGGTGGCGTGGGCCCCATGACTGTTGCCACACTCTTACAAAATACACTCATGGCTACAACACTGTCCTAATTAACTCGCTGGCTTAAAATAAAAAAGATGAGCAAAATCCTTTTTACTCACCTTCAATTAACCCGTTTTATTTGGCGTTGTTAAAAAAATAGCCCCTCCCTTTACAAAAGGAAAGTTAAGAGGAATTTTAAAAAAGTATTTAAAAAATTCCCCCTCAACCCCCCCTTTTTTTTTCAAAGGGGGGGAAGCTTATTCAATACAACAAAACTCTTTCATAAGAGGGTGATCAATTTTTGATTTTTTCAACAACGCCATTTTATTTTTCTGCCAGTTCCAAAACCAACTGGTTCAACGATTTAACAAACGCAGCTGGATTTTCCAATTGCTCACCTTCTGCAAGCAATGCTTGATTCAACAATAATTCCGCCCAACGATTCACGCGATCATCCTCATTTTCTGCTTTAATTTTCTGCATCATGGCATGATCAGGATTTAATTCTAAGATGGGTTTGGTTTGTGAAAAAGCTTGTCCAGCTGCTTTTAACATCCGCTGCATATGACCAGTCAATTCATTTTCATCAAATACCACACACGCTGGTGAATCGGTTAAGCGATTAGTCAAACGAATTTCTTTAACACGATCACCCAATGATTTTTTCATTTTCTCAACGACATCTTTGAAATCTTTCTCAACGGCTACTTTTTTTTCTTCAACTTCTTTTTTATCTTCGAGCGATCCTAAATCCAATGCGCCTTGAGAAACCGATTGACATTTTTTACCTTCAAATTCGTGCAAATGAGAAACCAACCATTCATCCACACGATCAGACAACAAAAGCACTTCAATATTTTTCTTACGAAACACTTCAAGCAATGGGCTATTTTTTGCAGCTAAGAAATTATCAGCAATAATATAATAAATTTTTTCTTGCCCCGTCTGCATACGTGATACATAGTCTTTCAATGTGACACTTTGCGTATCCGTATCAGCATAGGTTGATGCAAATCGTAACAAATTTGCGATGCGATCTTTATTAGCAAAATCTTCTGCGGGACCTTCTTTTAATACGGCGCCAAACGTATTCCAAAATTGCGTATATTTCTCTGGCTGATTTGCCGCTAAATCTTCCAGCAAACTTAAGATACGTTTCACGCTGGCTGATTTAATCACATCAATGGTTTTATTGGATTGTAAAATTTCGCGTGAAACATTGAGTGGTAAATCATTGGTATCAATCACACCTTTAATAAAACGCAAATAGGTTGGCATAAAATGTTCTGCGTCATCCATAATAAAAATGCGTTTCACATATAATTTTAATCCACGCATTCCTTCGCGTTGCCATAAATCAAATGGCGCGCGTTTTGGAATATATAACAAGCTGGTATATTCTAATTTGCCTTCAACTTTATTGTGCGCCCACGCTAACGCATCATCAAAATCATGAGCGATGTGTTTATATAAATCTTGATATTGCGCTTCTTTAATTTCATTTTTAGGCAGTGTCCACAATGCGTTCGCTTGATTGACCACTTCCCATTCAGGAACAATAATCTCATCTTTTTTATCTTTATCATCCTTCTGATCAGATGCCTGATCTAATTTTTCCATCATGATGGGCAAAACAATATGATCCGAATATTTTGTAACAACTTCACGCACACGAATGGGATCTAAATAAGCATCCATTTCTTTTTTTAAGAACAAGGTGATTTCGCTACCACGTGTTTTTTTCTCAATATTTTTAACGTTAAATTCACCTTTACCGTTTGACTCCCAGTACACACCTTGATCAGTTTGCATGCCAGCACGTCGTGTACGCACAATCACATTATCCGCAACCACATAAGCTGAATAAAAACCCACGCCAAATTGTCCGATTAATTGTGCATCATCTGACTTTCCATTACCTGATATTTTTTCTTTAAATGCACGCGTACCTGATTTTGCAATAGTGCCTAAATTGGCAATCACTTCTTCACGATTCATGCCAATACCATTATCACGAATCGTGATAGTGCGATTGTCTTTGTTCATCGTAATCCAAATTTTTAATTCCGCATCGTTTTCATAAAGCCCTGAATCTGCTAACGCCTCATAACGTAATTTATCAGCGGCATCTGATGCATTAGAAACCAATTCACGTAAAAATATTTCTGGATTGCTATAAAGCGAGTGCGCTACTAACTCCAGTAATTGATTGACGTCAGCGCCGAAAGATAAAGTTTCTTGTTGTGATACAACGGTCATCGTACTTTCCCCGTGAAAATAAATTAATCTGATGGTTTGAAGATGGGGATAGTGTCATTAAAATTCAAGGTGGTAGCAACCACGAGTGTGAGTTATAAAAAATTTTCAGGTTTGAGCCAAGGTTACTAAGGTGAAATAACAGTTTATTGAAAAATGCGCAGCATACATTTTAGCATGTGAGGAATGAGCGAAAATAACAACGAAGCATAAAAATAAAAAAGATTACGCATAAAAAAAGGAGCCGAAGCTCCTTTTCTCGAACATCCAATCTGACGATTAAACGTTGAATTTGTAACCAATAGAACCAGTATACAAATGTGCTTCTGGCGCAGAATCTGGCGCACCAAAATTTGCATTGCCATAATTAACAGCATCGTTACCTGGTACATAAAGATATTGCGCACCTACTAACCAATTATTCCAGTCGTATTGAACGCCGGCACCGAATACAGGAGCCCAATAATGGCCGCTAGTGCCCAATGCTGGTAACGCTGCATTTACTGTCGTTCCACCAAAAGAGTTTTTCAATGAACGATAACCCACACCTATTTTGCCAAATAAATTCAAGTGATCCATAACAGGCACACTTAATTTAGCAGCCACATAAGCCAACCAAGATTTGATTGCTAATGTTGTAGCAGATGTTTCTGTAACACCGCCAACTGAAACATTAGAACCGTGACCAGATACTTTAGGCAAATAGAACCAACCACCTTCAACAGCAATGTGTTGCGTGATGTTGTAACCCAAATCCAATCCAGCAGTCAAACCACCTTTACCATTGTTGGTTGGTAAAAATGAAGAAACCGCAGCGCGACCCATCAATTTGCTTGTGTTGTTATCAGCCCAATTTGATTGTGCATAACCCAAATGACCTTCAAGATAAACGCTATTTTGAAACGCTGGCTCTGAAGGCATTGCCATATGATCAGGTCCGCCAGCCATTGCAGCTGTTGCACCCATCGCTGCAAAAGCTGCAGCACTTAATACTAATAATTTTTTTACCGACATTTTAAATTCCCTCTTTTTCGACCTAACAAAAAATAGAGCCGTCCTAAAAACCCCGCTGAGAAACTCAGTGGTATTTTTACAGTCGACTCTTTTTCCGCTCAATATGCAAAAAGCATATATAGAAGATATTACCCAAAATAAAACAAACAAACAAGCTTTTTATTTTTAACCAAAACAGGTTGGAATCTAGCGGTATTTAGCCATTTTCAGAAATGAACACACATAATAAAAATTGAAATAAAAAAAGGGAGCAAAGCTCCCTTTTTAGAAAGCATAACGCAAAAATTACACAGTAAACTTGTAGCCCAAGCCCAATGTGAATACGTTTGCAGCTACTGTTCCCAACGCACCATTTGCTGATGTCGATAATGGGAATGAATTTCTAGCGCCCATGAAATAAGCGTATTGAACAATACCAGACCAAGTATCGCTAAAGCTATAATCCAAACCTGTCGCAAACATAGGGCGAACAAAGGTAGATTTGCCTTTAGAAATTCCCAAAGTAGTCGGGCCAGCAATCACCGTCCCTGTTGTTGATACAGTCGCTTGACGATATGCCACGCCCAACTTGAAGAACCAATCTGTGTTATTCATCCAAGAAACTGGTGTCATATACTTACCAGCTAAATATAACGCCCAACTTTTTAACCGCACTGGCGAAAAGCCTTGACTAGCCACATTCACAGAAGGCAAGTAGAACCAACCTAACTCAACAGCAAAGTTGTTGTTGATTTTGTAACCAGCATCTAAACCTGCAGCAAAACCACCTCTAGCATTACCGCCATTGTTATTATCAACACCAGAACTTACAGCCCATTGTTGATTATCAAAATAATTTTGACGCGCGTAACCTAAATGACCTTCAACATAATAGCCGCTGTCAGAAACAACTGGCTCATGTGTGTAACCACCAGCCATCGCAGCAGTCATACTAACCGCAGCTAAACCAGTAGCACCCAAAAGAAGAATTTTCTTTACCGACATTGAACTTCCCTCTCAATATTAATATTAATAAATTGGAAGTTCGACGGAAAAAAATTTTCCCGAACAATACGAACTCCCAAAAAAACAACGACGCAAAACGCGCCATCGCATCGAGGTATAGTACCTAATAGTTTTTCTTTTTTCAAAATGTTTTTTTTGGAAGACCTAAATTAGGTGAATTAATAAAGCAATATGACTTTTTATGCGTGCATATAATATATTTGCGAACCCAACCAGCGTTTTAATAACGCTTCAATTAATAAAGGGTGGTTTTCAATTAACTGCTCGCTGATTTTTTGCACCATGGGTAACAGTGCTTGATCGCGTATTAAATCAGCAACACGTAATTGCATTAATCCTGATTGTCGCGTACCCAACACATCGCCCGGACCTCGTATTTGCAAATCGCGTTCTGCAATTAAAAATCCATCTTGCGTTTCACGCATCACTGCTAAGCGTTTTCTTGCAGTCTCTGATAATGGATGTTGATATAACAACACGCAAAAACTCGCTGTTTCACCACGTCCCACACGCCCCCGCAATTGATGCAATTGCGCCAAACCCAATCGCTCTGGGTTTTCAATAATCATCAAACTGGCATTCGCCACATCCACACCGACTTCAACCACCGTTGTTGCGACTAATAAGTCTATTTTCCCTTGCGAAAATGCCAACATCATGGCATTTTTTTCTGTTGATTTTAATCGACCATGAATCAACCCCACTTTTAATGAAGGCAATTGCACTTGCAATTGTTTCGCTGTTGTTTCCGCAGCCTGACATTGCAATACATCAGATTCATCAATCAAGGTACAAATCCAATAGGCTTGTTTTTTCGATTCACAATTTACACGCACACGATCAACAATCTCATCACGTTTTGCAGAAGCAATAATTGCCGTTGAAATGGGTTGACGACCAGGCGGCAATTCATCAATTACAGAACAATCTAAATCAGCATAAGCGGTCATGGCTAACGTGCGCGGAATGGGTGTTGCCGTCATCATTAATTGATGCGGAAAATAGCCTTTTTTTAAAGCTTTTTGCATTAAAGCCAAACGTTGATGCACACCAAATCGATGCTGCTCATCGATAATCAACAATACAAGATTTTTAAATTCAACATCTGCTTGAAATAAAGCATGCGTACCAATAATTAATTGTATTTCACCCGACACCAATTTTGCTTTTATTGTTTTTTGTTCTAATGCCGTTTGTCGACCCATCAATAAGCCAACAGAAATGCCCAATGGCGTTAACCATTTTAAACAGTTTTGCAAATGTTGTTCTGATAAAATTTCTGTTGGCGCCATCAAAGCCACTTGATAACCCGCTTCAAGCGCTTGTAATGCAGCAATACACGACACCACTGTTTTTCCAGATCCAACATCACCTTGCAATAATCGCATCATGGGTATATCGCGCATCAAATCTCGACTAATTTCAGATAGCACACGCTGTTGCGCACCCGTCAACTGAAAAGGCAATTGCTGAATAAATGGTTCACTTAAATGCATTTGATTGGGCAAAGCAACTGCTTTATTTTGACGCGCAACATAACGCATTTGTTGCAACGTTAATTGATGCGCGATTAATTCTTCAAAAATCAATCGCTGCTGCGCTGGATGCTTGCCGGCTAATAGCACCGTTGGATCAACATCAATCGGCGGAAAATGAATAATAAATAGCGCCTGCTTTAACTCCATAAAATTAAATGCTGATAACAATGCGCTGGGCAATAACTCAGGCAATAAATTATTTTTTTCTAATAAATCCAATGCTTGTTTCATCACTTTTCGCCAAGTCGCTTGATGCAATCCTTTTGTAGTGGGATATACCGGCAATAAACAAGGGGATAACGTTAATACACTACCTGCTCCAATTTGATCAACAGTCGCATATTCGGGATGCACCATTTCCAAATGACCGGAAAATCCATGACGCACTTCACCAAAACAGCGTATAGCTGCCTTCCCTTTTAACATCGATAATTTTTTTTCATGCGGCTTGGTGAAATAAAAAAATACAAGATCAACCTGTCGACCAGTCGCATCGGCGATAACACAGCGAAGATAGCCACGCGCCCCCGTGACTTGCACAGATTGCACAACCCCTTCAATCAAAACACGATCGCCTGGTTTTATTGCAGAAATAGCATGAATTTGAGTGCGATCTTCATAACGTAGCGGCAAATGAAATAATAAATCTTGAACGGTCAACATACCCACTTGCGCAAACAATTTTGCGGTCTTAGAGCCAACGCCTTTCAAGCTTGTCACACAAGTGGATAATGTTGATAGCATAAAAATAGAAATGATTTGCTTTGCAAATCTCGCTTGCTTACGCGCGCGGCTCCTCAAGATATAAAATAGCATCCATTTCAACACCCGCTTCTTTCGGCAATCGACTCACTTCAACCACTGCGCGTGCGGGATACGGTTTTTCAAAATACGCTGCCATGATTTCATTAACGATGACAAACTGATTCATGTCTTGTAAATATACTTGTAATTTAACCACTTTTGACAAATCACCACCCGCCGCAGTCGCAATTGCCTTTAGATTTTCAAATACCTGTTTGACTTGCGCGTGAAAATCACTTGTCACCATTTTCATCGTTTTCGGATTCAATGGAATTTGTCCGGAAATATAAACTGTTTTATCAACCTGAACTGCTTGCGAATAAGTACCAATTGCAGCTGGCGCATGCTGTGTTTCAATTATTTTTTTCATGAGAAAAATCCTATCAATTTATTTTGCTCTCATTATTTTCACTACTTGTGGAACCTGTCGCAAATTTTTTAATATGCGCGCTAAATGCAAGCGATCTTTCACCAATAATTTAAAAGTCACCTCATAATAAAACCCTTCGCGATCATTAACCTGGATATCATCAATGTTACCATCTGAATCAGAAATAACCGCAGCCAAGTTAGCCAAAACACCTCTTTCGTTTTTAACAGCCACACCAACCATCACTAAAAATTCGCCAACAACATCATCAGACCATCGCAATGGCACACACTGCGTTGGTTGATTTAAAAATTTTGCAACACGTTTACAATCATGCACGTGCACCACAATGCCTTTTCCTGCCTTCATTGATCCCACAATAAAATCGCCTGGAATAGGATGACAACACGATGCAAATGATAACAACATCCCTTCTGTACCTTGAACAATCATCGGCATACTCAATGTCAATAATTCCACTTTTTCTGCTTGTTGCCCTAAAGTCAGCAACTGTTCTTGTAATAATAATTTGATCCGTTGCGCAACCACAATGGCAGAACGATTTCCCAGCCCAATATCTGCCATTAAATCATCTAATATTTTAAAATTGGCTTCTTTAAAATAAATAAGCCATACATTTTCCGGTATTTTTTTCAAAGACAATTGCTGATTTGCGAATGCTTTTTGCAATAATTTCCTACCCAACGTCACCGATTCATCATACTGCTGAAATTTTAAAAGATGACGTATGGCACTGCGTGCTTTGCTCGTAATCACAAAATCCAACCAACCCGGATTGGGTCGCGCGCTTGATGCTGTCACCACCTCAACCGTATCACCATTATTTAATTTCGTAGAGAGTGGCGCTAATTGACGATTAATTTTAATCGCCATACAACTATTTCCCACATCCGTATGAACAGCATAAGCAAAATCAACACCCGTAGCACCTGCTGGTAACTCTTTAATCTCACCCTTAGGTGTGAAGGTATAAACTTCATCTGGAAATAAATCGACTTTCACACTTTCAATAAATTCCAGTGAGCTGCCTGCATTTTTTTGCAACTCCAATAAATTTTTTACCCATTTTTGCGCGTGAATACGAGGCTTATCCGCATCACCTTCATCTGACTTATATAACCAATGTGCTGCAATACCATTAGAGGCAACCCGATCCATTTCTGTTGTACGAATCTGTATTTCAATAGGCAATCCATATGGGCCAAACAAAGTAGTATGTAATGATTGATACCCATTTGCTTTTGGAATAGCGATGTAATCTTTAAAACGTTCCGGCACAGGCTTAAATAATCGATGCACTAAACCCAACACGCGATAACAAGTATCCACATCGCTCACAATAATGCGAAAGGCATACACATCCATAATTTCATTAAATGGAATTTTTTTTGTCAGCATTTTTCGATAAATGCTATATAAATGTTTTTCTCTGCCGATAATGGCGCAAGAAGGAAATTGATCTTTTGTTAATCCATCTTGCAATGTTTTATTAATTAACGAGAGAATTTTTTTACGATCACCGCGCGCTTTTTGAACGGCTTCTTTTAACACATGATAACGATGCGGATACAACGCAGAAAAACTCAATTCTTCTAATTCAACCGAGAAATCACGCATTCCCAATCGTTTTGAAATGGGCGCGAAAATTTCTAACGTTTCTTTGGAGACACGATATCTTTTTTCTGATGCCAACGTGATTAACGTGCGCATGTTATGAAGACGATCAGCCAGCTTGACTAAAATGACACGAATATCACTCGCCATTGCCAAAACCATTTTACGAAAATTCTCTGCTTGCGCTTCTGCTCGACTCACAAACTCAATTTGTGTTAATTTACTCACGCCATCAACTAAGCTCGCGACTTCACGTCCGAATGTTTTTTCTAACTCTTTTTTTTCGATTTTGGTATCTTCGATCACATCATGCAATAAAGCAGCCATGATTGTATGATGATCCATTTTCATGTCTGCTAAAATGCAAGCAACCGAAACTGGATGTGTAATATAAGGCTCACCCGTTTGACGACGCTGTCCACGGTGTGCAGTTAATGCTGTTAAATAAGCTTGATGAATTTGCTCAATTTGTTCATCAGTAAGATAGAAAAGTTTTCGACGCAACCTTTTAAATAGACGCATGTGACTACCTCAATGTAAGAGCTTATCGTCACATTGCATGACCCGCTCCAAAAAAAATTCCCCGTGCGTCTACCTTGTTAAAATAATTATTCAGCATCTTCGATAATAGTGACTTGATTTGGCGCTGCATTCGTTTTCGCTGCTTCGTTAGCCGCAATATTAGCAACATCAAAACCACCTGCAATTTCACGTAAAGCGATCACAGTCGGTTTGTCACCATCTTCTGGAACCAATGCATCTGAAACACCCATCTCCAATTGATGCGCTCGTTCTGCAGCAATTAATACCAATGCAAATCGATTTTCAACTTTTTCCAAACAATCTTCCACAGTCACTCGAGCCATGATCACAACCTCTTTCATTTCTTTCATTGATTTTAGACGACAATTTTACTGCTTTTTCAGTAAATTTTCCAGCAAAGCAGCTTGTTTTACTTTTTGCAACGATGTTTTCAAACGCATTGCCAACACAATATTTTTTAAATCATTCACAGCGCTATCAAACTGATCATTCACGACCAAATAATCAAATTCGCTGAAATGGCTTGTTTCATTTTGCGCAGCTTGCATGCGTTGCGCAATGATATCAGCACAATCTTGCTGTCGACTTTGCAATCGGCTTTTTAATGCCGCGATAGAAGGTGGCAAAATAAAAATCAATACCGCTTCGGAAAACAGGCGATGCACTTGTTGCGCCCCCTGCCAATCAATTTCTAAAACAACATCTATTCCCATCGATAATTTTTCAAAAACCCATGCTTTTGATGTGCCATAGTGGTTTCCAAAAACAGCAGCATGCTCCAAAAAAGCCTTTTTTTCCACCATATCATGGAAAGTTTCCGGATCAATGAAAAAATAATTTTCACCATTTTTTTCGGCAGGACGCATCGCGCGCGTGGTATGAGAGATAGAAATTTGCAATTGCGACATCGACTCTGATAATGCCTTCACCAAACTTGTTTTACCAGCACCGGAAGGTGCTGCAATCACAAATAGATTTCCGGATGGGTTGTTACTCAATGTGTCCACCTCATTCCCTATTAAAAAAAGTGATCATAGCAAATTTTGCATTAAAAATAATAGTCGTTATACTGTCGCATCATTTTTACTTGCCTATTTGAGGATTTTCATGAGACCCAGTCGCCGCACAGCAGATACCTTACGCTCTATTTCTTTTACAAGACAGTACACCAAGCATGCGGAAGGCTCTGTATTAACGCAATTTGGTGAAACCATTGTGCTATGCAACGTCAGCATCACAGATAATGTGCCGCGTTTTTTAAAAGACAGCAAACAAGGCTGGTTAACAGCAGAATATGGCATGCTGCCTCGCGCAACACATTCACGCGTTGATCGTGAAGCAGCGCGTGGAAAACAAGGCGGGCGCACCATTGAAATTCAACGTTTAATCGGACGATCACTACGCGCCGCACTAGATTTAAATAAAATTCCTGGTTTCACAATCACCATTGATTGCGATGTGATTCAAGCTGATGGTGGCACACGTACTGCAGCCATCAGCGGTGCTTGCGTTGCCTTGATTGATGCACTGCGTTTTATGCAAGAGCGCAAAATTATTTTAAATGATCCACTCAAACATTTTGTTGCTGCCGTTTCCGTTGGCATTTTTAATGGGACACCCGTATTAGATTTAGACTATGCAGAAGACTCTAAAGCACAAACAGATATGAATGTTGTGATGACTGATTCAGGATCTTTTGTTGAAGTACAAGGCACTGCAGAAAATGGCGCATTTCAAGAAACAGAACTACAGTCGCTCTTGTCATTGGCGAAAAAAGGAATTGCCGACATTATCGCAAAACAGAAAGAAGCATTACGCTGATAAACATTATGCTATGCCAGTCATTTTCATTTCTTACACCTGATAATCAACAATCAATGGTGCATGATCTGAAAATTTTTGGTCTTTGTAAATTGAAACTGCTTTCACCGTATTTTTGAGATTATCGGAAATGATTTGATAATCAATACGCCATCCCACATTTTTCTCATAAGCAGCACCGCGATTTGACCACCACGTATATTGATCTTTTTCATGGTTAATCACACGAAACGCATCCACAAATCCTTCTGTTGTAAATAAATCATCTAGCCAAGCGCGTTCTTCTGGTAAACAACCCGATGTTTTTTGATTCGATTTAAAATTTTTAATATCAATTTCTTTATGCACAATATTCCAATCACCACAAATAATAAATTGGCGCTTGGATTTTTTAAATTCGCGTAACGTTTTTAAAAATCTTTCCATAAAATCCAGTTTCTCAACCTGACGATGCTCGCCCGCTGAACCCGATGGCAAATATAAAGAAATAACGCTTAACTCACCTACATCAACACGTACAAAACGACCTTCGTCATCCGCACATTGCCAACCCAATTTGTGCGTAACATGATCTGGTTTTTGTTTGACGTATAATCCAACACCGCTATACCCTTTTTTTACTGCATCACTGAAGTAACAGTGATAGCCATCGGGTCTGTACAATTCATCAGTTAATTCTGTCATTTGCGCTTTGGTTTCTTGAAGACATACAAAATCCGCATGCTGTTTTGCAAGCCACTCAAAAAAACCTTTTCTTTGTGCAGAACGAATGCCATTGAGATTCGCTGTGATCACACGCATAATAAACTCCTAAAACAACACAGTCGACAACCTAACAAATATTGCGCGAAAATGCATGTACTATTAATTAAAATGTCTTCGATGGGTGATGTGATTCACACTCTGCCCGCCTTATCCGATGCAATGAAAGCCATTCCTAATTTAGAAGTAGACTGGGTAGTTGAACCCGCCTTTGCTGATATTCCCGCTTGGCATCCTGCTGTGAAAAAAATCATTCCCATCTCATTACGACACTGGCGAAAAAATAGCTTTAAAAAATCAACTTATACTGAAATAAAACGATTCTATCAATCACTGCGTGAAAAAAAATATGATCTTATTATCGATGCACAAGGACTTTTAAAAAGTGCTATCGTTGCGAAATTAGCGCATGGCCATGCTCATGGTCTGGATAAAAATTCAGCACGCGAATCCATTAGTCATTTCTTTTATTCAACAAAATATAACATCAATAAAAATCAACATGCCGTTAACCGCACACGTGAATTATTTTCAAAAATTTTAGGGTATACTTTTTCAGGTAATTCGGACTATCAGATTAATCCTCAAAAATTACCGGCACTTGACTTTACATTGCCAAAACAATATCTCGTCTACTTGCATGGCACAACCTGGAAAACAAAACATTATCCAGAAAATTATTGGCAACAATTACTCACCTATGCTGCCGAAAAAAACATCGTTGTCTATTTACCCTGGGGGGATACAACAGAAAAAAAACGGGCAGAAAAACTCGCAGACAATATTTCATGTGCACGCGTCTTACCTAAACTATCTGTTGCACAAATCGCAACACTACTGAAAAACGCAACCGCTGTTATTGCTGTCGATACCGGCTTAGGACATTTATGCGCAGCACTATCAACACCAACCATTTCATTGTACGGACCAACCAACCCAAAAAAAATTGGCACGCTTGGCAATAATCAAATTCACTTGCAAGCAAACTTTGCCTGCGCACCTTGCGCTAGTAAAATTTGTCATTATGCAAAAACACATCAAACCGATATCGTGCCAGCCTGCTATATGACAATCGATCCTCGTGTTGTATGGCATGAATTAAAAAAAATACTGGAGTAATACCATGCGTGATTTTCAATTTTCTTTTATAGACTTTCTCATTAAACATGATGCATTACAGTTTGGTAAATTCAAATTAAAATCAGGACGCATCAGCCCCTATTTTTTTAATCTCGGCGTTTTTCACACTGGAAAATCACTTCTCACACTCGGCGAATTTTATGCAGAAACATTGCAAAAATCGCGAATGCATTGTGACCTATTGTTTGGACCTGCCTACAAAGGAATTCCATTGGTCACCGCAACCAGTATGGTTTTATTTGAAAAATTTAATATAAATATGCCGTATTGTTTTAATCGCAAAGAAACAAAAGATCACGGCGATAGCGGCAACTTTGTTGGCGCAAAATTAACAGGCAATGCTGTGATGTTAGATGATGTTATTACCGCAGGTACAACCATTCGCGAAACCATGGCGCTATTAGAAAACACTGAAGCCACTTTATCAGGCATTATCATTGCCTTTGATCGACAAGAACGTGGCGATGGCAAGTTGTCTGCCGTACAAGCATCTGCAAAAAAATATAATTTGCCCATTCAAAGTATCGTCACATTATCTGATATTATGCAATATCTTGCTAAACACAGCACATTGAAAAAACAATTAGCCGCAGTTGAGCAGTATCGCAAAGAATACGGCATATAATGAATGATCCGTTAGCCGTGATCCATTTTTAATCCACTAAAACGGCAACGCTAACGTATGATCTATTTGTAACAACTGCGTTCGGAAAATAGCTTGTATCTGATTAAGATGCGCCGTTGTATCCGCCTCAAATCGTAAAATTAAATAAGGCGATGTATTTGAGCGACGAATAAGCCCCCAACCAAAATCATATTCAATACGCAGTCCGTCAATAGTGATTTTTTCAGCATCACCAAAATCGGCCTCATCAGACAGTTGCATCATAAAATCTGACTTTTTATCTTCTGACATTGGCAACTTTAATTCCGGCGTGTTTACGGTTTGCGGTAATGCCGCAAAAATAGCTGATACGGATTGATCACTGCGTGACAAAATAGAAACCAATCGCGCTGCAACATAAATACCATCATCAAAACCATACCAACCATCTTTAAAAAAGATATGCCCACTCATTTCACCCGCTAACGGTGCTTTTTCCTCAATCATTCGTGCTTTTAAAACAGAGTGCCCGGTTCGTGACATAACAGGTTGTCCGCCATACTTTTTAATGATCTCAGGCAACACGCGCGAACATTTCACATCAAACACAATTTTCGCACCTGAATTTTTTGCCAACACCTCTTCAGCACAAATCATCAATTGTCTATCTGGCCAAATAATCTCGCCTTTATTACTCACCACACCCAAACGATCAGCATCACCATCAAATGCCAAACCGATATCCGCCTTTTCTTTTTTCACCAAAGCAATCAAGTCTTTTAAATTTTCTGGAATCGTGGGATCCGGATGATGATTCGGAAAACGGCCATCATATTCACAAAATAATTCAACAACATCGCAACCCAAACGACGAAACACGATGGGCGCAATTTTACTCGCCGCACCATTTCCACCATCAATAACAATTTTCATTTTTTTGCTTATTACGATATTTTTACAAATGGCATCAATATAATTTGGCATAATATCTTGCATTCTGATCTTGCCCGATCCAGATAAAAAGTCACATCGCTCAATGCGCTTCACTAAATCTTGAATGCCATTTTCAGATAATGTTTTTCCATTTAAAACAATTTTAAAACCGTTATGATGTGATGGATTATGACTGGCTGTCACCATCACGCCTGAGCGTGTTGATAAATAATGCGTTGCAAAATACACCATCGGTGTTGGACCCATGCCAATATCAACCACATCACAACCTGTTTCAACTAAGCCTGAAATCAATGCTTTTTTTAATGATTCACCCGTTAATCGCGCATCACACGCAACCGCAATTTCTGTTTGTTCTAGTAACTGTGCTTCAGTGCCTATTGCCAAACCGATCGCATAAGCCACATTTTCATTTAAACTGGTTTCACTGACTTCACCGCGAATATCATAGGTGCGAAAAATATCATACGGTAATTGCGTTGGAACTGTGTAAGCTGTCATATTTTTTTCCATAAATTATCACTGGGATCTGAAAAAATTAAAATTGATTCTGAATTATTGTGTTCCTGAACTTCCAAATCCACCTTCGCCCCGCTCTGTTTTCTCAAACGCAGAGACCACTTGAAAACGTGCTTTTAAAACAGGAACAATAACCAATTGCGCAATGCGTTCGCCAGGTTGAACAGTGTAAGCTTGTGTTCCGCGATTCCAACACGACACCATTAAAGGCCCTTGATAATCCGAATCAATCAAACCCACTAAATTCCCAAGTACAATGCCATGCTTATGACCCAAACCCGAACGCGGCAAAATCGTTGCTGCCATCATGGGATTATCAATATAAATAGCGATGCCTGTATTAATTAAAACAGTTTCACCCGGCTGAATTGTTTGCGGCTCATCCAAGCACGCACGTAAATCCAATCCCGCAGAGCCTGGCGTTGCGTACGCCGGCAAAGGTACGCTATCACCCAAACGATCATCTAGAATTTTTAATTGGATATCATGGAACATAAAACACTCCTTGTGATTTTTTGCGACAAGCCTAACGGTTTTGTGGATTCCTGCCAAGTAGTTATCCATTTTCTCTTTTATAAAAAAAGCCTTTTTCCAGATCAATCAAGATGCTTCACCAAAACCACACTTTTACTTGAATCAACACACGCTTTCTGTTATAAAATCAGCCTTCGTATTACAGGAGCCACGAGAATGTCTAAGGTCTGCCAAATCACAAAAAGACGTCCCCAATCAGGACACACCGTTTCACACGCAAAAAATAAAACAAAGCGTCGTTTTTTACCTAATTTGCACAAGCGTCGCATTTGGGTGCCCAGCGAAAATCGCTATATCACCATGACATTATCAGTCCGTGGTTTACGCACCATCGACAAAATTGGAATCGAAGCGGCACTTGAAAAAATCAAAAACAAAGAAGAACTCAACTAAACGAACGCTTCTATTTCAGCAATGAGGACAATAACATGGCAAAAGCAGGTTCACGCGAAAAAGTACAATTGCTTTCAACGGGCAAGAATCAAAAAGGCAAAGCAACTGGTTATTTTAAAACATTAACTGTTAACAAACGTGCCGAAAAAAAATTAGAATTGATGAAGTACGATCCTCGCGCTTATAATGCCGAAACAGGCAAAAAAGGCATGCGTGTATTATTCAAGCAAAAGAAAATTTCAAAGTAATACCAAAACCAAAAACGCATTTAAAAACCTGTTCTCAAAACAGGTTTTTTTTTGCCTAGATTATTTTTTGGCAGTCAGCTTTTTGTATTTATCCATTAAGACAGCGTTGGATTCGTAAAACGCCAGCGGAATACAATCAACCGGACACACCTGTCGACACTGCGGCTCGTCAAAATGGCCAACACATTCCGTGCATTTACTGGGATCAATTTCGTAAATATCAGCACCCTGATAAATGGCATCATTTGGACACTCAGGTTCACATACATCACAATTAATACATTCTTCGGTGATTTTCAATGCCATGTTTATAGATCTCGCAACACATTCTCAGGCACAAAAGCAGATACATCTCCTTTGAGCAATATAATCTCTCGCACAATGGTTGCAGAAATAAAACGATATTGATCACTCGAAGGTAAGAAAATGGTCTCTAAAACGTCATTCGATAATTGACGGTTCATATCAGCAATAGACAACTCATAATCAACATCACTGGCTGTTCGAATGCCACGTAAAACATACTGCGCATGGTGTGCTTTCGCAAAATCAACCGTCAAACCCTCCATCACAAAAACATGCACATTGTGACAATGACTCAAACTGCGCTTGCACCACTGCACGCGCTTTTCCAGATCAAAGCACGGTGTTTTACGCAAACTCACCGCAACACCAACGACCACTTCATCAAACAAAGTAGCAGCACGTTCCACAATATCAACGTGGCCTTTTGTAATGGGATCGAATGTGCCGGGATAAATGACTGTTTTCATCATACAAACCTCGGTCCAATGGTAACACTAAATCTGGTGCAATTTCAGCTAAAGGGTATAGCACAAAATCGCGATTTTTGTATTCAGGGTGCGGAATGGTCAGTTCAGGCGTTGCCATTTTTTCGTTACCAAACAAAATAATATCGCAATCAATAATGCGTGAACCCCATCGTACTTTTCGTACGCGCCCCATTTTATTTTCAATAGATTGCAGTGCTCGCAACAAGGCATGCGCCGTTAATGTTGTTTCAATCGCAATCACCTGATTAATATAATTCGGCTGATCAGCAAATCCCAGTGGGGTGCTTTCATACAAACTCGACTCTGCAATAACCGCTGTTGATGCAATCAATCGTATGAATTTAAGAGCGTCTTCAACTTGTTTTTCAGGATTGTTTAAATTACTACCCAACGCAATATAGGCTATGGTTTTTTTCATGAGCGCAATTGCTCAATCATTTTTTCCTGACTTTCCGTATCCAACAGTTGAAACTCCTGCCACCAATCTAAATCGGTCGATGTGATTTCACCGCTCTGCACACGCAATGCCATAAAATCAAAAGCAGCACGAAAATAACGGTGATTAAAAATAGTCATGATACGATTAGGACGACGTTTGGTTAATTGAAATTGCAATACCCAAATAGCCTGCATCGTAAACTGCAAGCGCTTTGGAATCATCATGGCATCCGTTTGTCTTTTAATAATATCGTGAATAAATTGATGCAATCGCATATAAAATTTATTTTTTTTATTTTTCATTTTTGATAAATGCATCTGCAGAACAGGCCATAAAAATACTGAAAATAGAAACCCTGGATTAACACTCTCGCCTGATTTAAAACGCGCATCCGTTGCGGCTAATGCCTGTTGAATTAATTTTTCATCAATCGCATTACGATTGGCCTGTGTCACATGCACCAACTCAGGAAACAAAGTGCGTAAATAATCATAATGAATGAGTTTTTGATAAGTTATCCATGCATTACCTTCAAAAAATAATTTTAAACATTCATCAAACAAACGCGATGTGGGCACGTGCTGCAATAACTGCGGCAATGATTTCAACGCTATTTCCGTTTGTGATTCCAGCTGAAAATTTAATTTAGCCGCGAAACGAATGGCGCGCAACAAACGCACAGGATCTTCATGATAACGCTGCTTGGGATCACCAATAATACGAATTTGTTTTTGTTTTAAATCTGTCATTCCCTGCATATAATCAACAATACTAAAATCAGCAATATTGTAATACAGCGCGTTTACCGTAAAATCACGGCGCCATGCATCTTCTTCAATCGTGCCATAGGTATTATCACGACGAATCATGCCGGTTTCTGCATGAATTTCTGTTTCAGCTCGCGTGTCTTCTGATGCATTCGCACGAAAAGTGGAGACCTCGATCACCTCTTCACCAAAAAAAACATGCACCAATCGGAAGCGACGTCCAATGATACGACTATTACGAAACAACGTTCGCACCACGTCTGGATGCGCATCCGTAGCCACATCAAAATCTTTTGGCTTACGTCCTAATAAAATATCACGCACGCCACCACCCACTAAATACGCGGCATGCCCCGCTTCTTTTAATCGATACAATACTTTTAATGCATTCGCACTAATCGATGCACGAGAAATAGCATGGCAATCACGCGCAATAATAATAGAGGTTGTTGATTGGTGATGGTCGTAACGAGGTCGACGCACCCATTGCATGATTTTTTTAAACAAAGCCTGTTCTCTCAAATAGACAAATAAAACCAGCGGTATCTTAGCATACTCTAACGCCCAGATGAAAAACCCACAACGACTTGCTACACTCCAAGGATATGAAAAAAATAATTGACGTTAATTTATATGCCTACGGAAATGGCGCACAGAATGCCGACTGCGAACAAGGCGCGCTGACCTTAAAAAAAGCGATTGAAAAAAGTGATCTCACAACACATTGCCACTTTCAACCGCCATTGACAGTACATAACCGAAAACAACAGGCTGATGCACTCAATGACATTGCCACACTTTCCAATACGCTTGCACAATCAACACAACAATCACTCCTCAATAACCACTTCTTTTTGACCTTAGGTGGAGATCATACGGCAGCCATCGGCAGTTGGAGTGGTGCCGCTCACGTTATCAATAATCTCGGGTTAATTTGGTTTGATGCCCACATGGATTCACATACAGTTGAAACCACCCAATCCAACAACATCCACGGCATGCCATTAGCCATTTTATTGGGGCATGGTGAAAAAAAATTAACAACCATCTTATCCAATCAACCAAAACTAAAACCGGACAATGTGGTATTAATTGGCGTGCGCAGTTATGAATCAGGTGAAACTGCACTGTTAAAAAAACTGGGCGTAAAAATATTTTTTATGGAAGACATCAAAACACAAGGCATGAAAGCCGTCATTAGTGAATCCATCAAAACAGTCACCCAAAATACAGATGCGTTTGGCATCAGCATTGATTTAGATGGATTTGATCCAATCGATGCGCCCGGCGTTGGTACTGCTGAAAAAAACGGGGTTCGCGCAGCTATTTTTTTGTCTGAATTTTCAGCAATTACAACACATCCAAAATTAATTGGAATGGATATTGTTGAATTCAACCCAACATTAGATGTCAATCATAAAACAGAAAAACTGACCCTAAAATTAATACGCTGCTTAATATCAAACAACGCCATTAAAAATTAACTAATGCAAGTAGGTGTGCATACCTGTTAAAAACATTTGCACCGCAATGGTCGTCAAAATCATTCCCATCAAACGCTCAACTGCAATCAATCCAGAATTACGCAACAAACGCATTAAATAACGTGACAACAACATAATCACTAAAAAAACGATTGACGCAATGCTCACTGCACTCAGCAACATAGGAAAGTGCTCTGGCCTGCGTGATACAAAC
Organism: Gammaproteobacteria bacterium CG_4_10_14_0_2_um_filter_38_22; assembly: GCA_002793195.1. Classification (GTDB taxonomy): domain Bacteria; phylum Pseudomonadota; class Gammaproteobacteria; order Coxiellales; family Coxiellaceae; genus 2-02-FULL-42-43. The sequence continues at coordinate 31,100 of PFPT01000057.1, read as the reverse complement.
AACATCACAATGGCAATTGCTGAAGGACCTGCTGTTAATGGAATCGCCAACGGCACAATAAAAGGCTCTTCCATTTTATTATCCGTTTTTTCATTTTTTTCAGGCGGGAAAATCATGCGAACCGAAATTAAAAACAAAACAAGCGCACCAGCAATACTCAACGCAGATGTTGTAATATTTAATCCGCGCATAATATACTTTCCACAGAATAAAAATAGCAGCAACACAAAAAAAGCAATTAACGTTTCACGAATAATAATGCGGCGCTGTGTTTTAAAATCAAATTTTTTAAGAATAGATAAAAAAATAGGGATATTTCCCAGCGGATCCATCACCAATATCAATGTAATTGTTGCTGTATATAGCGTCATCAGTCATCACTCATTTTTTTTAGTAACCGCGTTTTTTCTTTGACTGTATCACCTGATAATGCAAACCCAGATAAATGCTGCTGATTATCATAAAACAAGCCTTGCACATTTACACCCGTTCCTTCAAATTGCCATTCGCCTTGAATATCGCGAGAGGGCGGCACACAAACAATTGGACAAACAGGTGTTTTAATCACAACCGGCATAATCGCCTTCGGCACTGATTGATTTTCACCCGTTAAGATCATCGCCAAAATACGGGCATTTTGCATAATCGGTGCAACGTACATGCTTAATGCGCCGTTAATTTCAGCACAATCCCCTAGCGCATAAATATGCGGGTCACTCGTTTGCAAATGATCATCCACAATCACTCCGCGATTAACCAATAAACCAGCTGACTTTGCCAATGACAAGTCTGGTTGAATACCGGTTGCCGCAAAAACCAAATTCGAATGGATGGTTTTTCCATCCGATAACACAATATCATAACCCGAGTTGATTTTTTCAGGCACTGTATTTAAATAAAATTGCGCACCTAACGTTGCTAATGCGCTTTGTAATGCATCACCTATTTTTTTTGGCACCCATGATTGCAACAACGCTTGATCGGGTGAAATCATTGAAACAGCAAATCCAACGTTTAACAAATCATTCGTAAACTCACAACCAATTAATCCTGAACCTAAAATAGCAACTTGTTTTTTCCCAATCAATTTTTCGCGAAACAATCGATAATCTTCAAGTTGATTAACTGAAAGTATCTCATCAACAGCATCACCTTTAAATGCAATGGATTTATACTGCGCTCCATTTGCTAAAACAATTTTGTCATAAGATAACAAATGATCCTGGTTATGCTGATCACGATAAGCTATTTTTTTATGCTGCGTATCAATTTTGTAAACTGCACACCGCGTTATAATTTCTGCATTTAATTGTAAACCCATTGCCTCTTTATCTGTAATTGCCAATTGATCCGGTGTTTTATGTTGCGTTAACGCTGTCGACAACAATGGCTTTGAATAAAAATGACCATCTGAATGTGTTAATAATGTCAAAACAGATTGTGAATCTCGCTTACGTAATTCTTTTGCAAATAAATAACCAGCCAGACCCGTACCGATAATGACAATAGATAAAGCATTACTCATGTTGTTATTCCAAATGACGTTCGTAAAACAGCTTCATCACCATCCGATGTTTGTGATGATGGAGATAAAAAAGAATGCGTTAGTAAAGCACTCTGATTTCGATTTTCCTGAAGCACAATACCTGCATCAGCACCCTGCTCAATTAGCAACATAGCCATTGCTTGATACCCATAAAATACGGCGACATTTAACGCAGTAATGCCACTGTATTTTTCAGTTTCAATGGAAAAATTAATGTCAAAATTGTCGTCTTTTTTCAGCAGCTCTTTAACTGCGCTCATATCATTTTTCGACACCATTAAATGAAAAGGAGGAATGGTTTGACGATCTGCTGCACCATGAGAATTTGCATAATATTTAATAATTTTAGGATGCTCTAAGTGCAACTGGACTGGGAAATTTCCACCCAAATGTCTCGCAAACCAATACTGCAAACCCACCCGACAACTCGCCGCTTCAATAATAACGTCTAGTATATTCTGCTTATACTGTTCATAATCAAAAATTTTTCCTCTCACTGCTACTTCGCGGTCATATTCAATTTGCTCAATACAATCAAGATAACGTTCTAATGCGCTTTGGACATGTCGCGAATCGATTTGTGGTGAATACATGGCCCATACATCCTGATCACGATTTTTTTTAACGGGGTAATCGATGGCTGCCATATGAAATGCGGGATGCGAAGGAAAATGCATTTTTTCATTGTATGCGGGTAAGACATTCGTATCAAAAGCATAGCCACCTTCTAAGTATAAAATAAGCAATGAAATGACTTCTTTAAAGGTAACGCGATCTCTAATATCGCCTCGTCCATCAGAAAACAAAATTGATTGTAATGCTAAAATACGCGCAACATACTCATTATCTTTCTTGTCCACTAACAATGCATTGATAGAAAGCACAACGATATTTTTTCCAGCCAACAAAGCAGAAAACTGATCTTTATACTCTTTTAAACACCAAAAATAAATTAGCACCTCAGCATCCACCAACGGCATCATCGCGCAAGGACCAACCAAATCATGTCCAGGATGATCTAAATCCGTTGTTTTTACTTCACCAATCCATGTGTAATGTATTTTTGATGCCCTCATAAAAAATCCTTTTTTTAATAATTCACTACCGCTTCAACTAAAGCATGCACACTATCAACTGGTGTGTCCTTTGAAACACCATGCCCTAAATTAAAAACGAAGCCAGTTTTTCGATTATAAACAGATAAAATATTTTTTACTGCCATTTGAATTTTCTCAGGTGATGCAAACAAAGTCGATGGATCTAAATTACCTTGCAATGCAACACGATCCCCTGCTATTTTTCTTGCTTGTGCCAAATCCATCGTCCAATCCAATCCCACAGCATCACACCCACTGCTCACAATATCTTCTAAATACAATCCACATCCTTTACTAAAAAATATCAACGGAATTTTTTTGCCTGCATGATAGCGCAATAATTTATTACCAATGTATTTCATATAATTTAACGAAAATAATTGGTAATCCACAGGTGATAGCACACCACCCCAACTATCAAACAACATAATCACATCAGCACCAGCTTGAATTTGCGCATTTAAATAGGCAATGGTCACATCTGCGATTTTCTGTAATAACGTATGCAATAACACAGGCTCACGAAACAGCATGGCTTTGATTTTTTCAAATGTTTTACTGGACTGTCCTTCAACCATATAAGTGGCAACCGTCCAAGGACTGCCTGCAAAACCAATTAAAGGCACTTTTTCAGATAATGCTTTTTTGGTCAGCTGAATTGCCTGCATCACATAATCTAATTTTTCTAACGCATGCGTTGTATTTAATTCAGCAATCATTTTCTCAGTACGAATGGGGTTTGGCGCAATAGGTCCACGACCTTCTTCCATTTTGATATCACAACCCATCGCAATGGGCACCGTTAAAATATCACTAAAGATAATAGCGGCATCCAATGGAAACCGATCAACTGGCTGCATGGTTACTTCACACGCCAACTCAGGTATTTTGCAAAAAGTAAAAAAATCTTTCACTGTTGCGCGCACAGCGCGGTATTCTGGTAAATATCGCCCTGCTTGCCGCATTAACCAAACAGGAGAACGGTCAACAGGTTGACGCAACAGCGCCTTAATAAAACGATCGTTTTTCATGCTAGAATCTCTATTTGTGGAATGCAATAATGACTGCCCTGCAATAGTGTAAAGAAATGATAATCAAATGACACCCATTGTACATAAAAATTATTCACTTAAACCGTACAACACATTCAATATTGATGTGAACGCGAATTTTTTTATCTCTATTGATACCGTTTCAGCATTACAAGCTTTATTAGCCGACACAAACTGGAAATCTACCTCTAAGTTTATTCTCGGCGGTGGCAGCAATATTTTATTCACGCGCGACATCGATGGCTTAGTCATTCACAATCAAATCAAAGGTACCCAAAAAATAAATGAAACCCAGGAACATGTCTATTTAAAAGTTGGCGCTGGTGAAAATTGGCATCAACTGGTTTTGTTTTGTGTTGCGCATCATTATGCAGGTATTGAAAATTTATCACTCATTCCTGGGACAGTGGGTGCGGCGCCCATTCAAAATATTGGCGCCTATGGTGTCGAACTACAAGAATCACTATACGAAGTACACGCCATTAAGCTAGCAAACAACACATCTGTCGTTTTTAATAATCAAGCATGTGCATTCGGCTATCGCGACAGTATTTTTAAACATACACTAAAAAATAAATATATTATCACGCACATTGTATTGCGCTTAAATAAAAAACCCATTTTTCATTTAGAATATGGCGCGATCAAAGAAAAACTGAAGGGAAAGCCAATTTCAATTAAATCTATCAGTGACGCAATCATACAAATTCGACAAGAAAAATTACCTGATCCCAAAACCACTCCCAATGCAGGTAGTTTTTTTAAAAATCCGATCATAACCAGCGCATTATTTTTTTCACTGCAAAAAAAATATCCCGATATGCCTTATTTTAAAGAAGGAGATGATCATTTTAAAATTCCTGCGGCGTGGCTAATTGAGCAAAGTGGCTTTAAAGGCAAACGATTTGGTCATGTTGGCGTGAATGAAAAGCAAGCCCTTGTGTTAGTGAATTATAGTGATGGCACTGGTCATGACATCAAAAAATTAAGTGAACTAATTCAAAAAACCGTAGCCAAACAATTTCACATTGAGCTCACAACCGAAGTGAATATATATCCTTAAAAATTTATTTAATGTGTCACGCTCATAAAATAACCAATAAAAATCAGCGCCCAAACAATCAACATCGGATGCACTGATTTTATTTTTCCTGTAAATAATTTAATTAATACGTAACTAATAAACCCTAAACCAATTCCCACAGCAATAGAAAACGTAAGTGGAATCATAATGGCAGTGATCACGCTGGGGATCGTTTCTGTCATATCACTCCAATTTAATTCACTGAAACTTTTTACCATCAAGCAACCAACAAATAATAATGCACTGGCTGTTGCATAACTGGGAATGGTTTTTGCTAGTGGCGAAAAGAAAAGCGCTGCTAAAAACAAAACGGATATCACAACAGAAGTTAAACCCGTGCGACCGCCTGCACGAACACCCGATGCACTTTCAGAATAAGCACTACAACTCGATGTACCCAACAAACCACCCGCCATACTGGCTACACTGGCTGCAACCAATCCGCGTGATAACTTTTTATTATCTGCTTTGGTGGCATGAAATAAATTCGCTTGATGTAAAATACCCACAAATGTGCCCGTACTATCAAAAATTGAAATCAAGAAAAAAGCAAAAATAACAGATAAACCTTGGTGTGTTGTAAACAATGAATCTAAATTGAGCTGCAAAAAATTGGGCATTAAAGAAGGCGGCATCGAAACCAAACCATCAAAATGAGCATAACCTGTGATCAAACCCAACATGGTTGCCAACACAATACCGATCACAATTGCACCTTGCACACGCAAATAATCAAGCGCAACGATAATACAAAAACTGAGAAAAAATAAAATCGTTGGAACAGCATGCACATTACCAAGCGATACCAATGTATGCGGATCCGAGACAATAAGTCCGCCATTACGCAAACCCAACATCGCAATAAATAAACCCAATCCCGCAGAAATCGCCATATTCATGGTTTTAGGAATCACATCAATTAACCAATGTCGCAGCGGTGTGATTGCAATAATAAAAAAAAGCAACCCGGAAATAAAAACTGCACCCAATGCTGTTTGCCAAGCATAACCCATACCCAACACAACAACATAAGAAAAATAAGCGTTTAATGCCATTGCAGGCGCAATCGCAATAGGATAGTTCGACAATACACCAACCAAAAAACACGCAAATGCAGTAACGACACAAGTTGCGGTAAAAGTTGCGCTATGACTCATATGCGCTGCAGATAAAATAGATGGATTTACGAGCGCAATATAGGCCATTGTTAAAAAAGTAGATAACCCTGCAATTACTTCTGTTTTTACTGACGTTTTATGTTGTGATAATTTAAATATGCGTTCTAAAAAAGACATAAGCCACTCTCATTATTCATTAAGACGCAATACTTTTTTTAATATACGCATCCAATGCTTGTTGCATCATCTTAATATCATTCACAGATTTTAGAGAAAAATGAATACTGAACAATTTTTTCGAATTGATCTTCAACATTAAATTGGTATCTAAATCACTATGTTGAAAAATCAACATGCGACCTGTTTTTGTATTCACTAAAAAATAAGCGGGTTTCACCAAAGGCATTTTAGGAGCCACAACAGCTTCCTTTGGAATATAAACCAATAAAAAATTTTTAAAGAGGGCTGCATATTGAATACGAGACTTCTCACGATCAATCACTATTTTTCTCAAATAAACCTCACCATGACCCGAAATATGATAGCTCTTGATATAGCTAACCGCCAACTTATCCACATTTTTATCCAATTTAATTAAAAAGGTAAGCCCAGACTGTCTAAACAAAACACGATCATTGTTTAACTTATGCTTGCCTTCTATCGTCGATAAAAGCGAAACACCATCTGTTTTTTTAATATTAATATGCAACAATGCGGACAAAGTTGGCACGACATCCAAAGTAGAAACAGGACTGTTTATTTTTTGTGGTTGTAATACCTGAAAATGTTTTCCATAAAAATGAAATACAAATGGGATATTAAACTCAGCTTGTGAAAAAGCACTATTTCCATGTCCATATACGAGCAACGGATCATTTGTAGGCAGTTTATTCCCAAAAGATTCACCATGATCAGACATCACTATAACAACGGCATTTTTTAATAATCCACCCTGTTTTAATATCTGCATTTCTTTCTGAAAATAGCTGTCTTCAATCTGAAATAATTTTAGGTACCTAACAACATTTTCTTTATACGTGAAAGCGGGCGTGTTAGGAATATTGTATGGAAAATGCATCATTTCATCATTAATTAAAAGAAAAACAGGCTTTTGTTTTAACTTATATTTTAAAATATGCTGCAATCTGCTTGTAAAATTATGGGGAGAATACTGAACAGTTGCTTCCACGTTATTATAAAAATAAGGAAACACACTTCTCATAATAGCCATGCGCGAAAAAAAATTAGTTAAAGGAATGTCACTAATTTTAGTCAGTATGAATGAAAAAATATTATGCGGTGAAGCATCGATTAAATTGAAACCCCAATTTATTTTTTGATCAACCCTTCTAAATAAATTAATGTTGGTTAAAAAAACAGTCTGGTATCCTTCTTTTTCTAAATCAAAAGTGAATAGATTTTTAAACTTAACACTAGGATCACCTTCATTTAAATTGAAAAAATAGCCGCTATGATAAGGATACAGCCCAGACAATAAAGCGTACGTCGATGAACCTGATCTTGCAACAGGCGTATAGGCATTATCAAATGTAATTGAATTTTTAGAAAATGCTTTAAAGTTTTTGCCGCCATCAAAAAAATCATTCCTCATTGAACAATACATAAAAATAATAACATTGGGCTTTTTATTTACATAACTTTCTCTATTTATTTCAATTTTTTTTACAGCATGCTGATGATAAAAAAAGAGCGCCAAAAAAGCCAATACAAAGCATCCTGACACTATCTTCAATAAGCGCGAATGAGCAATAGACAAAAAAAACTGCACAAGAAAAAAAACCACGGTCAAAATTAAACAGCATAATGAAAATAAGAAAATAAGAAAATAAAATTATACAAATAATCCGGCATGGCATATACAAATCTAAAACTAAAATCAGTCCTTGGAAAAAAAACCGCATTCAAAAATAAAATGGATGCATAGGCAAATAACCAAATTGCAAGTGTAACAATCCAGCTTTTTGAAAACTTTAATCTGGCACACCAATACTGCGAAGCCATTGCAACAACCAAAGAAAATAGCGCATGAAACAATAACAATACAAATAAAAAATAAATCAACGGAAAAAAAGCGACAAAATGCAATTGAGACAATGCCCAAAAAAAATTATTTCCTCCTTCCAGCAAACCCGGTTTTAAAAAATTTATTTTGATCAAAGAAAACAGCTCAAGAAAAAGAGCGCCATAAGAAAGCACCAGCGCCAAAAAAAAAGTCTGAAAGCGATGACGATTAAATCCCATTAACATAACAACTCCCATTTCAGCGCAAAAATTATTTAGATCCTGTTGCTACAGTATCGATAAAACAAAACACCCTTACATTACATCAAACAGATTAATTAGAAAAACTATCGTTGCTATTAATGGCATGGTAAAATAATGAACAAACCATGATGTAAAAAAGCGAGGTAACTCAACATGCCAAGCAATAAAAGTGACATAGCAACTTGGTTAGTTTGCGCAGGAACCCGATCAATCGTTAGCTACTCAGCCAGCACAACAACCAGCTTTTTTTTAAATAGTTTAGCCTCCCCAACAATCAGTGCGTTATCAGTCACGACAGGCGTGTTAGCTGGCGCTACATATGACGTTGTATTTTGGGGAATTTCTAGTGCTGCAAGCGGCGTGTTTTTTTTATTTTCTCATGCTAAAAAAAACATACTCACCTCTTCACCAGCAAATGAGAATATAATCATGCCCAATGATGTATAGCCAAAACTTGGTATAAAGACAGTCACATTTTATTCATGCTGAGCTTGAAGCAATTTTTTCAAAAAATGCCCTGTATGCGAATTTTTATTTTTTGCCACACTTTCTGGCGTCCCCGTTGCAATAATAGCGCCACCACTATCGCCCCCTTCAGGGCCAATATCAATAATCCAATCGGCTACTTTAATCACATCCAAATTGTGTTCAATCACTACGATAGTATTACCATGTTCACGCAAACGCATTAATACTTTCAACAATTGCGCAACATCATGGAAGTGTAAACCCGTTGTGGGCTCATCTAAAATATACAAGGTATTTCCCGTATCACGACGAGACAATTCTTTTGCTAATTTCACCCGTTGCGCCTCACCACCCGACAACGTTGTAGCACTTTGCCCTAATGAAATATAAGACAATCCCACATCGATTAACGTGTTTAATTTGCGATAAATAACAGGCACTGGTTTAAAAAATTCAGAAGCCTCTTCAATCGTCATTTGCAATACTTCGTAAATATTTTTGTTTTTGTATCTAATTTCCAACGTTTCACGATTGTATCTTTTTCCCTGACACTCATCACAAATCACATAAACATCTGCCAGAAAATGCATTTCTACTTTAATTAACCCATCACCTTCACAGGATTCACATCGGCCACCCGACACATTAAAACTAAATCGTCCTGGAGAATAGCCACGCGCACGCGACTCTTGAACGGCTGCAAATAATTCACGAATGGGTGTAAAAATACCTGTATAAGTTGCTGGATTTGAACGCGGCGTACGACCAATCGGACTTTGATCAATATCAACTACTTTGTCACATTTATCCAATCCCACAATATCATCGTGATCACCTACTCGTTGCAGCATGGCTTTATTTAATTTATGTGCGGCAACCGGAAACAAGGTGTCATTAATTAAACTAGATTTACCCGAACCAGAAACACCCGTAACACAGGTAAATAATCCCAATGGGATATCAACTGTTATATTTTTTAAATTATTACAACGCGCACCCACAATTTTAATGGCATCACGACAGACATTTTCTACACGCTTTTTAGGTACGTCTATTTTTAATTCACCAGATAAATATTTTCCCGTAACAGAATTTTTATTTTTTTTAATTTGCGCAGGCGTACCCTGCGCTACAATTTCACCGCCATGTTTTCCGGCACCTGGCCCAACATCAATTACATAATCAGCTGATAGAATTGCATCTTCATCGTGCTCAACCACAATCACCGTATTTCCCAAATCACGCAAATGGGTGAGTGTTTTTAATAGTCGCGCATTATCACGCTGATGCAATCCAATTGAGGGCTCATCTAAAATATACATCACACCCACCAATCCCGATCCAATTTGACTTGCTAATCGAATACGCTGCGCCTCACCTCCCGACAATGTTTCAGCACTGCGATGCAAGGTTAAATAATTTAAACCCACATCCAATAAAAATCCCAAACGCGCATTCACTTCTTTTAAAATTTTGTCGGCAATTTCTGCACGATTACCAGATAATTTTAATTCAGTAAAAAATGTATGCGCTCTTGCAATCGACATTGCTGTAATATCTGGCAAGCTTTTTTTCTCAATAAACACATTACGCGCCTGCAAAGACAAACGGGTGCCATGACAGGCACTACACGATTTTTGCGTCAAAAATTTAGATAGCTCTTCACGCACTGCTTGTGATTCACTTTCTTTATAACGCCGTTGTAAATTGGGCAAAATACCTTCGAAAGGATGTGTTCGTTCTATTTTCGCACCTTTGTGCGTCACAAATGAAAAAGCAATCTCTTCATCGCAACCATACAAAATGATTTTTTGAATTTTTTTGGGTAGCAATGAAAATGGTTTTTCTAAATCAAAATGAAAATGCGCCGCTAACGTTACCAACATTTGATAGTAATGATAATTACGACGATCCCATCCATTAATCGCACCTTGCGACAAAGAAAGTGATGCATTTTGCACTATTTTTTCGGCATCAAACGATTGCTCTACTCCCAAACCATCGCACGTTTCACAAGCACCAACAGGGCTATTGAAAGAAAAAATACGGGGCTCTAACTCTTTTAAACTGTAACCACACTCAGGGCAGGCAAATTTTGAAGAAAATACATTATCGGGTATATGAGCTTTTGAATTGGTATTGATGATACAAACCGATGCGAGACCATCTGACAGTCGCAATGCGGTTGCAAAAGATTCAGCCAAACGCTGCTGAATATCTGCACGCACTTTCACACGATCCACAACCACTTCAATGGTATGTTTGCGACGTAAATCTAATTTTTCAATATCATCTAATTCTTTTATTTCGCCATCAATGCGCGCGCGAACAAATCCTTGTTGCTTCAGTTCATTAAATAATTCAACAAACTCACCTTTTCTTTCACGCACAATGGGAGACAACAACATCACAGCGGTGTTTTCAGGCATCGCAAGCACTTGATCAACCATATGCGCAATACTCTGCGCGCTTAATTCATGATGATGCAATGGACAGCGCGGAGATCCCACGCGCGCATACAACAACCGTAAATAATCATATATTTCTGTGATAGTCCCTACTGTCGATCGCGGATTATGTGATGCTGATTTTTGTTCAATTGAAATTGCAGGAGATAACCCTTCAATTGTATCCACTTCCGGTTTGTCCATCACTGATAAAAATTGACGTGCATACGAAGACAGTGATTCAACATAGCGACGCTGACCTTCTGCATATAAAGTATCAAATGCAAGCGATGATTTTCCAGAACCGGATAATCCTGTAATCACAACCAACTGATCACGCGGAATATCGACATTCACATTTTTTAAATTGTGGGTGCGCACGCCGCGCATAGAAATGTGCTTAATGGACATAATTCATAACACCAGAGTCAAATTCAATTGACCGATGAGCATAACAGGTCTAGAAAAAAAGGCAAAATGCGAAAGCACAACTTGACTTTCATATGTCACACAGTAAATTGACACACTCAAACACAAGGAGTGAAGTTAATGCAATTACCCAAAGAACGTTCCGCCATTGCAGCACTTGCAAGCATCATGTCAATTCGCATGCTCGGTTTATTCATGATTTTGCCTGTTTTTTCAGTGTATGCATCACATATCCCTCATGCAACAAGCACATTAATTGGAATCACACTGGGCATTTATGGATTAACACAAGCCATTTTTCAAATTCCCTTCGGCATGTTATCAGACCATATCGGCAGAAAACCCGTGATTGTGTTAGGGCTATGCTTATTAATTATTGGTAGTATTATCTGCGCATTATCTCATTCCATTTATTTTTTAATGTTTGGACGTGCACTGCAAGGTGTCGGCGCGATCGGCAGTACAGTGCTAGCACTGGTTGCTGATTTAACACGGGATTCATCACGTGGAAAAGCCATGGCATTTATTGGGCTGTCCATTGGTTTTGCCTTTACCATCGCCATGATTGCAGGCCCTGTATTAAATCATTGGTTCCATTTATCTGGCATTTTTTGGGCCACTGCCTTATTAGCTGGGATCGGCATGATGTTATTAACCGTAGTGCCAAAACCAAAAACACCTTTAAAAACCAGCGAAAACATAGGAAAGAAATTTTCTTCCCTATTACGTAACACGCAAATACTACGATTGAATTTTGGTATTTTCTCACTACACACCGTTTTAACTGCGTTGTTTATCGCAATCCCTATTTTACTAACACGTGAGATGCACTTATCAGAATCACAGCAAATTACACTGTATGTAACGATATTAATGTTGTCATTTATTGCTGCGATGCCTTTTATTATGCGCGCAGAAAAAAAACGGAAGGTAAAATCTACTTTTGTATCAGCCATCTTAACTATCGCGGCCGTACAACTGGGTTTATGTTTTTTTCATCATCATTTAATGACTACGGCACTTTTTTTGTTTGTTTTTTTTGCAGCCTTTACTATTTTAGAAGCACTCTTGCCATCACTGGTTTCTAAAATTGCACCGGTACGAAACAAAGGCGCTGCAATGGGTATCTACTCTTCGTCACAGTTTTTCGGTATTTTTGTCGGCGGTAGTTTAGGTGGATTTATTTTTGCGCATGCACAATTACTTGGTGTATTTGCTTTTTGCGCGAGTGTCTCAGTGATTTGGTGCTTAGTTGCCATTTTTATGCATCAACCACCTTACTTATCTACCATTGTGTTGCCATTACAATTAGATAAAGCACAATATGAAGAATTATCGCATTTGCCTGGTGTTGCTGAAATTGCAGTGGCGTCAAAAGAAAACTTGGTGTACATCAAACTAGATAAACAAAAAACATCTGAACCCGAATTGCGCAAAGCGATTGAAGCAGGTAATCTGTTGTCAGTGTCAGCGTAAGTGCAGGTCACAACATCGTGCTACTGTTTAAATTGCTCTTTTCAGATACAACGGGTAACGATCGCTTTCACAAACATAAAACACTGAAACAAACTTTAAACATATAAATCGAGAGGATTAATCAATGGCACGCGGGATAAACAAAGTTATTTTGATTGGTAATTTAGGCTCGGATCCAGAAGTACGTTACACACCAAGCAATAGCGCAGTCGTCACTGTTAATATTGCGACTAGCAGCGGTTGGAAAGACAAGCAAAGTGGTGAAATGCAAGAACGCACAGAATGGCATCGTGTTGTGTTTTTTAATCGTCTCGCAGAAATTGTCAGCGAATATTTACGAAAAGGCTCAAAAGTGTATGTAGAAGGTTCGCTTCGCACACGTAAATGGACTGATAAAAATAATGTTGAAAAATACACAACTGAAATCATCGCCAATGAAATGCAAATGCTAGATGGCCGTGGCGCAGGTCAAAGCACATCATCTGATCATCACGAAACAACAGCGGGACCCACTCAATCACCTGCTACAGCAGCACAAGGATCGAATAACGATTTTGATGACGATATTCCGTTCTAATCTACTTTTTTCTAGCAAAAAGAAACCCGATGATAAACCACCGGGTTTCTTCATCTTCAATACACAGCTGATACTGTTGTTGAACAAGCAGAACCTGAATTCAGTATTTTCTATACAACACTGGCATTAATACTCGGCGACGCAGCTGTGGGAAGTGAATCCCCAGCTTCTGCTGATTGTTGCATACTCACTTTTCTTGCTAAGAAATGATAATTGCTGGGTATTTGATTTAACATCGTCTCATCTGGCATATCATCAGCATGAATGTTAATACCTTTTTTTTGATATAGCATAAAAAATAACTGGCCCAAATTCATCATTGATGTCAATAGATAAAATGGCAAATCCGCTGTCAAAAAAGCGGGAGTTAAGAGCAATGATGCCCATGCATTCAACAATGAACCAATCGAACAAGCTACGTCACGCACAACACCAAACAAACTATCACGCGCAATATAACGTCGTATATTTTGAATTAAAACAGAATCCATTGGCTTGCTATTGTGATGATTTTCATAAAAGACATGCGCTTGCGTTATCGCACAAATAGCCATCGCAATGCCATAAGCTACTGCTTGGAAAAAGGAAAGTAATGGATTACCCAAAGGAGCTGTCGCACTCCAAATGTTTTTCTGGAAATCAAATTGAATTGCGTATTCTATCGAAAGCGCGATTGATACCACAGTCAACGGTAGTAACACGAAAGGAAAAAAAAGTGATGTGCTCCAAAAAATAGCTTTTTTCAGCGTATTTTTTTTATCAGAATCGTATTCACGATATAAACGTGGCACTGTCGATATAGCGCTAATACAACTCACCACATCCCAAAAATTTAAAATTGAAACCCAGAATAATCCCAAATTAGGAGTCATCCTTGCACGAATAACCGCCGGCAGAACCAAAGCGTAATAAGCCTTTTGTGCCAGATCAATTTTTTCTTCTGTTTTACGATCACAATCGAATTCATGCCAATACTGAAAAACGGAGTGAAACTGCTGCCATCTTGGAAAAGCTTGGGTAGCAAAAAAGACACCGGGTAAAAAAGGTGTGCTTTCATTATTGAGATTAACCTCACGTGACATTACTCACCTCAACTCATTACAAAAAAACACGTTGACTCAACAGCAGAACCCGCCAGTTAATTTGCCTGAATATCATTCCAACTTTGAACTAGCATACTAAAACAATGCGGCATGCGATCCAATGCAAATAAAATGGCGCCAGCTTGAGAGGGATTATTAGGAAATTTCTCAGAAACCATCTCTTTTACCTTTGCCACATGAGATTGAAAAGCAGGCCAATCCAATAAAGAGGGATTTAATTTTTCTTCAATCGTAAAAGCATGGAACACAGCCATCATCCACTCCATCACAGGATCTAAAAGTTGTCTCAATAAAACAGGGTCATAATGCGTGCTTGCAGATAATTCAACTAAAGCAACATCCACAAAAAGCAAATAATGAAAAATTGATCTCAAATATCTCACTAATTGATTAAATTGATTTTTAAGCTTTGGGGTACGTAGACTTTCATAACGCCCTGAACGAATAATCGCACGCTCTTTTGTCATGCTTTTTACAATCATGGCATCCAATTGATTAACTTCAGCGCTATTTTGACGATCAATTCGCTCAATAAAGACTTTCTGAATAAATTGCGCAATTAAATCAACCGTACGCATAGACTCAAAAATTAATGCCCTACGTGCATTCAATGGAAAAACAAAGCGAGACACCAACAATGAAATAGCAATGCCAATAGAGATATCAACCACACGCATCACTGCATAATTCATATTAGAATGCGGCAATAAGGCAATCAAACTAAAGGTGACCATACCCAAAACTGCAATATTACCAACTTCAGGATCTTTAGTTGCAGCAAATCGCGCCAGAAAAAAAGCAATGCAGACAATAAAAATAAACAAAATGACAGGATAATGCGGCAAGTGAAAAGCAATAACGCCAAGAAAAGCGCCAATTAGCGTTCCCAATAAGCGCATCAGAGATTTTAGTACTTGTTGGCCAATGATGGGTTGTGCGGCCATCACCACGGCAATGGTAATTAATACCCACGCAACAGAATAAGGATTTTTCAAAAAGAGTATCGTCAAATACCCTGCCGCAAAAGCAACAGCATACTTCAAGGCATGAATATTTTGTTCTTGATGACGATAATAATATTTTTTAAGACTGTCGATCATAATGTTCACGCCATCAGTTGACGTAATTATGCTACTCTATAAGAGAAAAAAACAACATGTATCTTCATTTGATGACAGTAAGCATCTCAAAAACGATGCAATTGCACGCCAACGAAAGTTGCGGTTGGCGTGCTTCTGTTTTTAGGATTAAACAGCTTCTTGTTGACGTTCTACAATTTCAACATAAGCCATCGCTGCATTATCACCCGCACGGAAACCACATTTCAATACGCGTAAATAGCCACCAGGTCGTTTTGCATTTAATGGCGCTACTCGTGTAAATAATTTTGCGACTGCTTCTTTATCACGCAAACGATCAAATGCCAAACGACGGTTTGCAACAGAATCTGTTTTTGCCATTGTAATTAACGGCTCAACAAAACGACGCAATTCTTTTGCTTTAATCACAGTGGTCTTGATGAACTCATGTTTCAACAACGATGCCGACATATTTCGAAACATCGCCTTACGATGCGCTGTGTGACGACTTAGTTTTTTTCCAGATTTACGGTGATGCATTGTCTTATACCTATAATAATTTCACGTAATAATTTTACCCTCGCTCACGCGAGCGCTTCATTACTTATCCTGCATTTCGGTTGGTGGCCATGGCTCAATATTCATTCCCAGTGCCAATCCGCGCTGTGCCAACACACTCTTAATTTCCAATAAAGATTTTTTACCCAAGTTAGGTGTTTTTAAAAGATCATGTTCTGATCTTTGCACCAAATCGCCAATATAATAAATATTTTCCGCTTTTAAACAATTGGCTGCTCGAACAGTCAACTCTAAATCATCAACAGGACGTAACAACAAAGGATCAACTTGACTCTTACTTTGACGTGGACGTGTCGCAATCTCATGCTGCAAATCAACAAACGAAGAAAGTTGCTGTTGCATAATAGCTGCAGAATAACGAATAGCTTCTTCAGGATCTAAAGTGCCATCTGTCTCTAAATCAATAATCAATTTATCCAAGTCAGTGCGGTTTTCAACACGCGCATTCTCAACTTGATAAGCCACACGTTTCACAGGTGAAAAAGAAGCATCCAAAACCAACACACCAATCGGACGTGTATTTTGATATACCAGCTCACGCGTAGTAGCAGGTTGATATCCACGACCCAACATCACTTTTAATGTCATGTTGATTTCACCATCTTGCGTTAAATGCGCAATGATATGCTCTGGATTTATAATTTCAACACCATTTTCCAATGTAATATCAGCAGCCGTAACAGGACCTTGCCCTTTTTTACTTAAAGTAAGTGTCACTTCATTCAGATCACTCAAACGAATGGCCAACCCTTTTAAGTTCAATAAAATGTCAACCACATCTTCTCGAACACCATCAAGCGTACTGTATTCGTGCTGAACTTTGTCAATTTGCACTTCTACTACAGCAGCACCCGGCATAGAAGATAACAAAATCCGGCGTAAGGCATTACCTAAAGTGTGTCCGAAACCACGTTCAAATGGCTCTAGTACAATTCGGTGATGTGCCGCCGAAATATTTTGTACTTGAATCGCGTTGGGCGTTAAAAATGTTCTATAAATATCCTGCATTGCGTGCGCCTCAATTTAAATGATTACTTCGAATACAACTCAACAACATAACTTACTTTAAATTCTGGTGGCAACTGATCCATATCAGGTTGGGTTTTATACACACCAGAAAATTCTTTTGCGTCTATATCAATCCAAGTTGATGGTTCACGCTGTTGCGCTAATTCAAGCGCTGCTGTGATACGCAATTGTTTTTTCGATTTATCGCGAATCGAAATAACATCACCTGGCTTTACTGAATAAGAAGCAATGTTCACAACATGTCCATTCACTAAAACAGATTTATGAGAAACCAATTGTCTTGCTTCAGCGCGAGTAACCGCAAAACCAATGCGATAAACCACGTTATCTAAACGAGACTCTAACAAACGCAACAAGTTTTCACCTGTTGAACCCTTGATACGCTCTGCTTCTTTGTAATACAAACGAAATTTCTTTTCCAAAACACCATAGTAACGACGAATCAATTGTTTCATACGCAATTGAGTTGCGTAATCAGTTACGCGTCCGCGACGCTGCCAATGTTGACCTGGTGTGCGATCAAATTTACACTTTGTTTCAATGTCTCTGATGCCACTTTTCAAGCCTAAATCGGTTTTTTCACGACGGGCTAAACGACACTTTGGACCTAAATATTTTGCCATGTTTTACACTCTCCGCTTTTTGCGTGGACGACAACCGTTATGCGGCAAGGAGGTTTTGTCAACCAAACGAACAATTTCTAATCCAGAATTACGCAGTGCACGTACCGCAGAATCTCTACCCGCACCAGGACCACTAACATTAATGACCACACGTCTCAATGCAAATTCTTCAATTGCTTTTTTAGCAACTGTTTCTGCAGCCAATTGTGCAGCAAATGGCGTACCTTTACGTGAACCTTTAAACCCAGAGCGACCTGCAGAACCCTGACACAATACATCACCAGATGGTGTGCTGATGGAAATCATGGTGTTATTAAATGATGCTTGAATATGAGCAACACCTTCTGAAATTTTTCGCTTTGTTTTCTTTTTACTAACAGCAGGCGCTGAGGCTGACGCTGCAGTTGTTGTCGTATCTGTTGTTGTCATTGTTCACCTTTAAAATAAAAAAATTATTGTGATCGAATTGCCTTACGCTTTCCTTTTCGTGTACGCGCATTGGTTCTGGTGCGCTGACCACGAACTGGCAAACCTTTACGATGACGAATACCGACATAGCAAGCCAAATCGATTTTACGTTTGATGTGTATAGACACCTCACGACGCAAATCACCTTCAACCAAAAATTTCGCTACTTCAGTACGCAATAAATCTAATTCAGCTTCAGATAATGCACTGACTTTCGCCTCAGGATTCACATTCGTTATTGCGCAAATTTTATTTGCACGAGTAGAACCAATACCATAAATAGATTGCAACCCAATTCTAATGTGCTTCTGCGCTGGAATGTTCACACCAGCAATACGAGCAACCGCCATATTTTTAACTCCAGATTACGCTTTTAAAAAACCCACTCTCTTTTGCCAATTCTGCCGTTTTTCTATACCTTGAAAAGCCGACTAGAATAGCGCTCGCTCTTTGAAAAAGCAAGCAAATACAAAGATCAACCTTGACGTTGTTTGTGTCTTGCATCTTCGCAAATAACACGAACGCAACCATTACGACGGATGATTTTGCATTTGCGACAAAACTTTTTGATTGAAGCTCTAACTTTCATAATAAACCTCTAACTATAAATGATCTGCCTTTGCAGATCTCACTTATTCACGCTTATAATTCTTCGTCTTGCCCGACCCTAATTAACGAATCAAACCTAACTTCGAACCTTTCATTTTTGATTTTCTCATCAATGATTCATATTGATGACTCATCAAATGTGCCTGTACTTGTGCCATAAAATCCATTAAGACAACTACCACAATCAACAAAGAAGTACCGCCAAAGTAAAACGGGACATTCCAAGTCAAAATTAAAAATTCAGGCAACAAAGCAACCAACGCCAAGTAAATCGAACCGACTAAGGTCAAGCGCGTCATAATGCTATCAATATAATTCGCCGTTTGTTCACCTGGACGAATGCCAGCGATAAAAGCACCTTGTTGTTTCAAGTTCTCCGCTGTCTCTTTTGGGTTAAAGACCAATGCGGTATAGAAAAAACTAAAAAAGATAACTGCTATCGCAAATACAATCATATAAGCAGGCTGTCCAAATGACATTGCCAACGAAAATGAATTCAACCAACCAAATCCATGCGACGAACCTATAAATTTCGCAATCGCGCCTGGAAATAAAATAATACTTTGCGCGAAAATTGGCGGGATCACACCCGACATATTAATTTTCAAGGGTAAATGACTTGTTTGCGCTGCATACAAGCGATTGCCTTGTTGTCTTTTTGCATAATTAATAGCGATGCGTCTTTGTGCTCGCTCAAAATAAACAACCACCAAGGTGACTGCTGTAACAACAACAACCAATAAAATAAGCGTAATTACCTGCATCTGGCCTTGGCGCACTTGATTCATCACCTGCCCAATGGCTGATGGGAAACGTGCAACAATACCTGAAAAAATAATTAATGAAATTCCATTTCCAACACCACGCTCAGTCATTTGCTCACCGAGCCACATGATAAACATAGTCCCAGTAACCAGCGTTACAATGGCTTCGAGATAAAAAATCAAATTCGGATTAAATGCCGTATGACTATTTACCAACCATTTTGTGATGAAGAAAGCCTGTAAAAACGACAATCCAAGCGTCAAATAACGCGTGTATTGATTCATTTTACGACGTCCTGCCTCACCTTCTTTTTTCAACTGCATTAATTTCGGCGATACCGTACCATACATTTGCACAATAATCGATGCAGAAATATAAGGCATGATCCCCAATGCAAAAATCGTCATGCGACTTAATGCACCGCCCGAAAACATATTAAACATGCCCAACAAACCGCTTTCATTTTTTTGAAACAAGTGGGCAACCGCTGCTGGATTTAATCCAGGAACGGGGATGTAAGAACCAATACGAAAAACAATAATGCCGATTAAAACAAACAAGAGTCTTCGCTTTAGCTCACTTAATCCTCCTGATTGGAGACCAGCACCTAATTTTGGGCTTCTCATTACATCCTCAAAAAAAAAACAGAACACTAAAAAATTATGCGTTTACTTTTCCACCTGCGGCTTCAATTGCTTTTTTTGCACCCGCAGTAACTTTAATTCCCTGTAATGTGACTGGTTTTTTGATTTCACCAGACGCAAATACTTTTACAAACTCAATAGTAGAAGAAATTAAATTAGCTTCTTTCAAAGAAAAAATATCAACCACATCCGTTTTCAAATTATTTAATTCACTTAAACGAATTTCAGCCGTTACCATGGCTTTACGAGAAATAAAACCAAACTTGGGGAGACGACGCTGCAAAGGCATTTGACCACCTTCAAAACCTGGTTTATGAGATAAACCAGCACGAGCATGCTGCCCTTTATGGCCACGTCCAGCAGTTTTACCTAAACCTGAACCAACGCCGCGTCCTAAACGTTTTCTTGCTTGTTTTGCGCCAGCAGCTGGCTTAATTGTATTTAACAACATTTCAAATTCCCCAAAAAAATACTTATACTTCTTGCACATCCAATAGATAGAAAGCTTTTTGAATCATACCGCGATTACAAGCCGTATCTTCAACGACAACGCTTTGATGAATACGACGTAAACCCAACCCTTTCACACATTCAGCATGTAGTGGTTTACGGCCAAACTTGCTATGCACCAAAGTAACTTTTAATTTTTTACCTGATGTTTTTGTTTTCTTTTTATTTTCTACCATGTGACTACTCATCTGTTCCTAATAATTCTTTTACCGTTTTGCCGCGTTTTTTAGCAACCATCTCAGGTGTTAACATGTTAATCAACCCTTTGATCGTGGCACGAACAACGTTAACGGGATTGGTTGAACCCACATTCTTCGCTAATACATTTCTCACGCCCATCACTTCAAAAACAGCACGTGCCGCACCACCTGCAATCACGCCTGTACCTTCAGATGCTGGTAACAACAATAATTTACTCGCACCATGACGAGCAATAATTTCGTGATACAAAGTACCATTTTTTAATTGAATTTGGATCATGTTGCGACGTGCCGCATCTGTTGCTTTTTGAATTGCAATAGGTACTTCTTTCGCTTTACCTTGACCGAAACCCACTTTGCCTTGGCCATCACCAATCACAACGAGGGCGGAAAAGCCAAATACTCGACCACCTTTAACCACTTTCGCTGTACGTCTTACGTCGACCAATTTATCAATTAGGCCATCTGTTTGAACGGAACTGTCTGTCGCAACTTGTGCTGTCATATTAATTACCTTTTAAAACTCAACTCCACCTTCACGCGCTGCATCTGCCAAAGCCTTAATGCGACCATGATAGCGATAACCAGAACGATCAAATGCCAATGTTGTAATACCTGCTTCTTTACAGCGTTTTGCTAATAGCGCACCTGTTAAGGCTGCCGCTTTTGCATTTCCACCGTGTTTAGCTTGTGAACCCACTTCTTCATCTAAAGTAGAAGCGGATGCTAAAACAGTCGCACCACAAGATGAAAACACTTGCGCATAAATGTGATTCGCAGAGCGGAAAACAGTTAAACGATTAACGCCTAAGCGACGAATCGCATGTCTTGTTCGACCCGCTCTTCTTATCCGTGAGGATTTTTTATCTGACTTAATCATTACTTCTTCTTACCCTCTTTCAAAATAATTTTCTCATTATGGTAACGAATACCTTTACCCTTGTAGCACTCAGGCGGGCGCACCGCACGAATATTCGCTGCCATTTGTGCCAATAAATGTTTATCAGCGCCTTTCAAAAGAATCTCTGTATTACTTGGACATTCTGCTGTAATCCCTTTTGGTAAGGCCATAACAACGGGATGCGAATATCCAACAGATATATCTAAAGCATTACCTTGCACTTTGGCACGATAACCGACACCAACTAATAGTAATTTTTTAGTGAATCCAGTTGATACACCCGTCACCATATTTTGGATGATTGCACGCGTTGTTCCTGATTGCGCATCTGCATTTTGCGTATCATTAACAGCAGATACTTGAAGATGCCCATCTGTATGCGCTAACTTTACCACCAATGGAAACAACTTTTTTAACTCACCCAATTTACCTTTCACAATCACTTCTTGTCCGGCGATTTTAAGATCAACGCCAGCAGGAATAATTATCGGGTTCTTTGCAACTCTGCTACTCATCCCAAATCTCCTAGCTCACAACACACAAAATTTCGCCACCATGACCCAGTTTCTTTGCTGTTTTTGCAGTCATGACACCTTGAGATGTTGATACAATTGCAATACCCAAACCATTCTCAACTTCTGGTAAGTCTGATTGAGATTGATAAACACGCAAACTGGAACGACTCACTCTTTCCATACGACGAATAACAGGGCTATCTTGGAAATACTTCAAATCAATCGTCATCCAAGGATTACCATTCATTTCTTGTTCAGAAAAAGCATTAATATAACCCTCTTCCTGCAAAACTTTTGCAATCGCGATTTTAATTTTTGATTTAGGCATACCCACAGTTGCTTTCGAAACTGCCTGAGCATTTTTAATTCTGATCAGCATGTCTGCTATAGGATCTTGTAAACTCATCTTGTCATCTCACTTTCAATAGACTCAATACATTTATCGTGTTTGAAAAAACTACCAGCTCGCTTTTCTCAAGCCAGGAACATCACCACGCATCGCTGCTTCACGCAAGTGAATACGACATAAACCAAAGCGTCTCAATGTACCTCTGCTTCTGCCGCATTGTCTGCAACGGTTACGCACACGAACAGGACATTCATTGCGACGACGTTTTTGTAATTTATCAACGGCCTCGTCACGACCTTCTTCATCAATACGAATTGTTTCTTTTAACGCTTCTCGTGTTTTTTTCATACGCTCAGAAAGCATTTTTCTGTTTTTATTGCGTAACACCACACTCGTTTTTGCCATATATATCTACCCTTTTAATGGAAAGCCAAATGCCTTCAATAGCGCACGCGCCTCAGCATCATTTTTTGCTGTCGTCGTGATGGTAACATCCAATCCACGAATCACATCAATTTTATCGTACTGAATTTCTGGGAATACAATTTGTTCTTTAATACCCAAACTATAATTTCCACGACCATCAAATGATTTCGCATTAAATCCTCGAAAATCACGGATACGTGGTATTGCAATTGAAATTAAACGTTGCATAAATTCATACATTTTTTGACGACGCAAAGTTACTTTGCAACCAATCGGCCAATTTTCGCGAATTTTAAAACCCGCAATTGATTTACGAGACAATGTAGTCACGGGTTTTTGCCCAGTGATTTTTGTCATATCTTCAATAGCAAAGTTAATGATTTTTTTATCATCAACTGCTTCACCCAAACCCATATTTAAGGTGATTTTTTCAATTCTAGGAACTTGCATGACACTAGAGAAACCAAACTCTTTTTGCAATTTCTTTACTATTTCATCGTGATATTTTTTTTCTAATGCAGTTTTCATTTCATCAATCCAATATACTTATCAATCAACCAACCACGTCTACCAACTCATTATTCGATTTGAAGTAACGCGCTTTTCTTGCTCTCTCACCGGGATTTTTGCCGGGAATTATTTTAAAACCCACTCTATCCGCTTTTTTAGTCAACGGATTTAAAATAGCCAAATTCGACATCCGAATTGGAGATTCTTTCTTAACAATACCGCCCTGCTCATTTTTGTGTGGATTGGGTTTCATGTGTTTATTGATCACACCAACCCCTTCAACCAACGCAAAAAACTCATCAACAATTTTAATCACTCGACCCGAGCGACCTTTGTCTTTTCCGGTGCGTACTATTACGAGATCATCTTTTTTAATTTTATTCATTGTCATCACGCCAAATAATTTTAGTTACAATACTTCCAAAGCCAACGAAACAATTTTCATATATTTTCCAGCACGCAATTCGCGCGTCACAGGTCCGAAGATACGCGTTCCCACAGGTTGATCTTGCGCTGTCAACAACACCACTGCATTCGTATCAAAACGAATAACAGAACCATCTGAACGACGCACGCCTTTGCGAGTACGAACCACAACTGCATTCATCACTTCGCCTTTTTTTACTTTTCCACGTGGAATCGCATCTTTTACACTAACTTTAATAACGTCGCCAATACTGGCATATCGTCTTTTTGAGCCACCAAGTACTTTGATACATTGAACATGGCGCGCGCCGCTATTATCTGCGACTTCGAGTACGGTTTGTGTTTGTATCATTTTGAATAAACCCCTTAAACTTGCGCTTCAGCGCGGTGTACAATTTCCATCAACGCCCATCTTTTTGTTTTAGAAATAGGACGCGTTTCTTTAATCACAACCAAATCACCTGTATGACAAGTATTTTCTTCATCATGCGCATGAATTTTTGATGAACGTCTCACAAATTTTCCATACTTGGGATGCTTAACACGATGCTCAACAAGCACCACAATGCTTTTATTCATTTTGTCACTTACAACAATACCAGTTTGGGTACGTACTACTTTTTTAGCTTCATCTGTCATAGATCACTCACGTAAATTTTATTTCGTATCTCTTAAAACTGTTTTAACGCGTGCAATATTTCTGCGCACTTCTTTAAATAAATGCGTTTTCGGATTTTCAGACAACCCTTTATGCATTCTCAATTGAAATTGCTCTTCCAACAAAGTCAGCATCAGTTCATTTAATTCCGCTTTCGATTTTGTTTTCAATTCTTTTGCATTCATCATTACATCACCGTTCTTTGTATGAATACCGTTTTCAAAGGCAGTTTCGCAGCAGCCAGCGCCATCGCTTCTACTGCCGTTTCTCTGGGTATTCCTTCCAATTCAAACATCACACAACCAGGCTTTACTTCTGCTACCCAGTATTCAACATTACCTTTACCTTTACCTTGACGTACTTCCAACGGCTTTTTGCTGATGGGTTTGTCAGGAAAAATACGAATCATTACTTTTCCGCCACGCTTAATGTGACGTGAAATAGCACGACGAGCAGCCTCAATTTGACGTGCCGTAATACGACCACGTTCGGTTGCTCTTAAACCATATTCACCAAAAGCAACTGTGTTTCCACTGGTAGCCACACCACGGTTTCTACCTTTAAATGCTTTTCTATATTTTCTCGCTTTAGGTTGCAGCATGCGACTATTCCCCTACCTGCTTCGCTTTTTTATTGCTTTTTGTTTCCGTTATTTCTGCTGATGACGCTGCTTCAACTTGCTCGCTTTCAACTGGTTGAATTTCACCTTTGTAAATCCAAACCTTAACGCCAATAATTCCGTATGTTGTCTTTGCAATTGCTGTTGCGTAATCAATATCTGCTCTGAAAGTATGCAAAGGAACGCGTCCTTCACGAGCCCATTCAACACGTGCAATTTCTGCTCCACCCAAACGGCCACTCATATGCACTTTCACACCTTGCGCACCATGACGCATAGTGGATTGCATCGCACGTTTCATTGCACGGCGAAACATAATACGCCTTTCCAACTGTTGCGCAATACTTTCTGCAACTAACTTAGCATCTAATTCTGGCTTGCGAATTTCTTCAATAGTAATGTGCACAGGCACGTTCATAATTTTTGAAACTGCTTTGCGTAATGTGTCAACATCACTGCCTTTCTTACCAATAATAACGCCTGGGCGTGCAGAATGAATTGCAATTTTTGCATTGCGCGCAGGACGATCAATTTGGATGCGAGACACTGATGCACCCGCTAATTTTTCCATCAAATATTTTCTGACTTGCAAATCTGCATTCAAGTAATCTGCATACTCAGTATGTGCAAACCACATAGATTTCCACGTTTCTGTAATCCCAAGTCGTATACCGGTTGGATTGACTTTTTGACCCATTTATATCTCCACTAAAATACCAAGCAACTATTTTTTATCCGCTAAAATCACGGTGATATGACAACTTCTTTTTAAAACTTGAAAACCACGTCCACGTGCGCGCGCATGAAAACGCTTCATCACAGGGCCTTCATCAACAAAAATTGTTTTCACAAACAAATCATCAAGATCAGCGCCTTCGTTTTCTTGTGCATTAGCAATAGCAGAATCAACTACTTTTTTAACTGCTTTTGCTGCTGATTTAGGACTAAAACGCAATAATTCAACTGCTGATTCAGCAGATAAACCACGAACTTGATCGACAACCAAACGCGCTTTTTGTGCTGACATATCCGCGCGAATTAATTTAGCTGACACTTCCATCACATTTCTCTCTTGTTAATCTTTATTTTTTTTCTGATGACTTAGACGCTGCTGCATCAGATGCTTTTTTATCACCAGAGTGAACACGAAAAGTACGTGTCATAGAAAACTCACCCAACTTGTGTCCAACCATGTTCTCAGTAATATAAACAGGCACATGCGCTTTTCCATTATGAATGGCGATAGTCAAACCAATCATATCAGGCAAAATCATCGATCTACGCGACCAAGTTACAATCGGGCGTTTCGAATTTTCTTTTTGTGCTTTTTGCACTTTGTTTCGTAGACTCAAATCTACAAAAGGGCCTTTTTTTACTGATCTTGGCACAGGTTAATCCTCGTTAATTATTTTTTACGTCGATCACGAACAATCATCTTGTTTGTGAATTTATTTTTTCTTGTTTTATAGCCTTTTGATGGCACGCCAGTCGGACTCACTGGATGACGACCGCCAGAAGTTTTACCTTCACCACCACCATGAGGGTGATCAACTGGATTCATAGCAACACCACGAACAGTTGGGCGAACACCGCGCCAACGTGCAGCACCTGCTTTACCCAAAGAACGTAAATTATGTTCTGAGTTAGATACTTCGCCAATCGTTGCGCGACAATCGATAAATACTTTTCTCATTTCACCTGAACGCAAACGTAACACAGCATAAGCGCCTTCCTTTGCAGCCAATTGTGCAGATGTCCCTGCACTGCGAATCATTTGCGCGCCTTTTCCAGGTTTCAATTCAACGCAATGGATAGTTGAACCCATTGGTATATTATTGAGACGCATGCAGTTTCCTGCTTTAATTGGTGCATTTTCACCAGAAAGCACTTCATCACCAACATTCAAATTCTTTGGCGCAACGATGTAACGTCTTTCACCATCGGCATACAATAACAATGCAAGATGCGCACTGCGATTAGGATCATATTCCAAACGTTCAACACGCGCAGCAATACCATCTTTGTCTCTTTTAAAATCAATGACGCGATACTGTCTTTTATGACCACCGCCACGACGACGCATAGTGATGCGACCAGCATTATTTCTACCGCTAATGCGATTTTTTGGCTCCAACAAAGATTCACAAGGTTTCCCTTTGTGCAATTCTGGGCTCACCACTTTAATCAGAAATCGACGACCCGCCGATGTTGGTTTTGATTTTACTAATGCCATGTTCTTCTATCCCCAATTACGCGATATTAATTTCATGTCCCGCGTGCAAAACGACGTAGGCTTTCTTCCAAGACGCTTGGTGACCACCTGCGCGACCAAATTTAGTAGTGGTTGCAGATTTTACACGCAACACATTCACTGCTTTTACTTTCACTTGAAAAAGTTGTTCAACAGCCACTTTAATTTCTGTTTTAGATGCTGATTTTGCTACTTCAAAAACATATTGAGGGCAGCCTGATTTCCCACTGGCATGCGCTGCTTTTTCAGTTGTGTGCGTTGACAACAAAATTTTTAACAAATGCTCTCTTTTCATTTTCTTCTATCCCAAATACCTGCTTTTGAATTTACTTAGCTAAATTCTCTTCAATCTTTTTCAATGCATCAACCGTGAATAATACTTTTTCAAAAGAAAGCAAACTCACTGGATCAACTTGTGTGTAATCACAAACAGCAACATTCGGTAAATTTCTTGCTGACATGTACAGATTGTCGTTGTCACCTGCAAAAACGATTAACACATTACTTAAATCTAAGCCTTTTAAATAACTCACTAATTCCTTTGTTTTAGGAGCCGGCAAGTCTATCGCATTTGTTAACACAAAGCGATCCTGACGTACCAATTCTGACAAAATAATTTTAATGCCTTTTCGATAGGCTTTTTTATTCACTTTTTGTGAAAAATCACGCGTAACAGCTGCGAATGTTACACCACCGCCTCGCCATAATGGTCCGCGTGTTGTGCCCGCACGCGCACGACCGGAACCTTTTTGTTTCCAAGGTTTTGCGCCACCACCACGTACTTCAGCACGTGTCTTCTGTGCCTTAGACCCTTGACGCCCTGCATTCATATGCGCAGTGACAATCTGATGCACTAAACCCTCGTTATACTCACAGCCAAAAATTGCTTCTGAAAGTTCAGCTGTAGAACCGCCGTTTACTTTTAATTTCATTTAGCTGCCCCTTTTTTATTTTTTACGGTTGCATGCAAAACAACAAAACCGCCTGGAGCACCAGGAATTGCACCTTTTACCAAAATACAATTGAGTTCTTTGTTCACTTGAATAACGGTTTGATTAATCGCACTGCGTTTCACATTACCTAAATGACCCGCCATTTTTTTGCCTTTAAAAACTCGGCCTGGTGTTTGGCGTTGACCTGTCGAACCGTGTGCACGATGCGACAATGAATTACCATGCGTTGCATCTTGCATTGTAAAATGGTGACGTTTAATAACACCGGCAAATCCCTTACCTTTGCTAATACCTTGAACATCAACTTGCTGTCCTTCTTGAAAAAGGTCAACCGTCAATGAATCACCTACTTTAATAGCTGATAATTCAGATTCATTCATGCGAAATTCGCGAACCACTTGAGACGCTGCCACACCCGCTTTTGCGAAATGTCCTGCTGTGGGCTTATTAACGCGTGACAATTTTTTTTCGTTCCCTGCAGTTATCTGCACTGCACAATAACCATCTGTGTCATCTGTTTTGATTTGCACAACACGATTGGGAATCACTTGAATCACAGTAACTGGGATTGACTCACCCGCCTCTGTGAATATGCGTGTCATACCACACTTCTGACCTACTAAACCTAATGACATCTCTCTTAACTCCAAAATAAAATAATTCGCTGTGCTCTTGTTAATTATTCCACGCTAATTTGCACATCCACACCGGCTGCCAAATCTAATTTCATTAATGCGTCTACTGTTTTATCAGTTGGTTGCAAAATATCCACCAAACGTTTATGCGTACGAATTTCATACTGATCACGCGCATGTTTATCAACGTGCGGTGAAATCAAAATAGTGTATCGCTCAATTTTTGTTGGTAACAAAATAGGTCCTTTGATACGCGCACCAGTACGTTTTGCCGTATTCACGATTTCTCTAATAGAACGATCAATCAATTTATGATCGAATGCTTTTAAACGAATTCTGATACGTTGATTGCCTTTTACTATTGCCATAAAAAAATCCAAGTTATAAATTTGTTAACTGTTACTCGTTATTCACCACTCGTTATCCACAAAACTGAAACCGCGCCTTCGGCAGCGACAACAGTTAAAGGTTAACTTACGCCAATATCTTTGCGACCACACCCGCACCTACTGTACGTCCGCCTTCGCGAATCGCAAAACGCAAACCTTCTTCCATCGCAATCGGACAAATCAATTCAATGACTGTTTTGATATTGTCACCCGGCATTACCATCTCAACACCCGCTGGTAATTCAACCGCTCCTGTTACGTCTGTCGTTCTAAAATAAAACTGTGGACGATATCCTTTGAAAAAGGGCGTGTGGCGTCCACCTTCTTCTTTCGATAACACATAAATTTCTGCTTCGAATTTGGTGTGAGGCATAATCGAACCTGGTTTCGCTAATACTTGACCACGTTCCACATCTTCACGCTTCGTACCACGCAACAATACACCCACGTTATCACCCGCACGACCTTCGTCTAATAATTTGCGGAACATCTCAACACCAGTACATGTCGTCTTTGTCGTTGCTTTGATGCCGATAATTTCCATATCTTCACCTACTTTAATAATGCCACGCTCAATACGACCCGTTACCACTGTGCCTCGACCTGAAATCGAAAATACATCTTCAATCGGTAACAAAAAGGGTTTATCAATATCACGCTGCGGTGCAGGAATATAAGCATCCATCGCGTCAACCAACTTGATTATCGCTGGTACACCATATTCACCTTGATCACCTTCTAATGCTTTCAATGCTGAACCAACAATAATCGGTGTCTTGTCACCAGGAAATTTGTAGCTCGTCAACAAATCACGCACTTCTTCTTGTACCAATTCTAATAACTCAGCATCGTCTACCATGTCCGCTTTATTCAAAAATACAACAATATAAGGTACGCCAACCTGACGCGCCAATACGATGTGTTCACGTGTTTGTGGCATCGGACCATCTGCTGCAGACACAACTAAAATCGCTCCGTCCATTTGCGCAGCACCTGTGATCATGTTCTTTACATAATCCGCATGTCCTGGACAATCAACGTGTGCGTAGTGACGTTTATCACTTTCATACTCAACATGCGATGTCGCAATCGTAATACCACGCGCTTTTTCTTCAGGCGCGTTATCAATTTGATCAAACGCTCTCGCTTCACCACCAAACTTTTCAGCCATACATTTCGTCAATGCCGCCGTCAACGTTGTCTTACCATGATCAACGTGGCCAATTGTACCTACGTTTACATGCTCTTTATTTCGTACAAATTTTTCTTTTGACATGGC
>PFPT01000030.1 GCA_002793195.1 Gammaproteobacteria bacterium CG_4_10_14_0_2_um_filter_38_22 | reverse complement strand
GCATGTGTTTGGACGAATTGCAGCGGCTTTTTTTATATTGATGGACAAGTTCTGCTCTTAATTCGCATTATAGTATATATGTATGGAAATTGAGTCGGTAGAAAGCGTTTTTTAAAAAAACAAAGAGTTGCTGATTTTTTTGATTTTGCAAAATATAAATGCACCAGAAATATGTGGCAGATTAGCTGTGGAGATCAAATACAAAATTTTTATAGAGAATTAAGTTGGCTAACTGACGTTTTGAAAGTAGTGGTGATACGTTATAGTTTAATTGCCAACAGATAGGGATCGTCAGCTTATTGTTTTTATTTTTTGCTAGGCTCTGCGCCACACTCGAATTTAATATACAGCCGACAATCGATCTCCTTTTATAAAAAAGGGGGTGATCATATTCACAGAAAAATTTGTCTCAAAGATGTGATCAATTGTGTTTCAATAAATTTTGCTCACAAAAATCCGTTCAATTTTTCGACACCGACGTTTCATCCACAGCACTTGTGGATAAAGTTGTGTGTAGTGTGTCAACATGCTCGACAAGGGCTTGTGGTTTCGTGAATTATTCCTGCTGCCTTTTTTTTACCAGGTGATAAGTCATCTAATTTTCATGCATAATAATGAAAATAAGTTGTGCATCAGAAGGAAAGTCATGTCCATTACAGCGGTGTTAAAAGATTTACCTGTTGAATTTTTGTCGCGCGGATATTATCAGCCGCGTCGTGCTTTTAATGAAGACGCATTGCGTGAATTAGCTGAGTCGATAGCATCACAGGGTGTGATTGAGCCAATTATTGTGCGCGAAATTGCGCTGAATCGTTACGAAATTATTGCGGGCGAGCGGCGTTGGCGTGCTTCACAGCTTGCGGGATTGGCAACGGTGCCTTGTGTGATTCGTCATTACACAGATGCTCAAGCAGCTGAGGTGACTTTAATTGAAAATATTCAGCGTGAAGATTTAAATCCCATTGAAGAAGCGTTGGCTTTATCACGATTGATCGACGAATTTCATTATACGCATGAAAATTTAGCGAAAGCGTTGGGTCAATCACGCGCTAAAATTACCAATACATTGCGTTTGTTACAACTGGATTCGCGAGTACAGCAATGCTTAATTGATAAAACCTTGTCAGAAGGACATGGCAAAATTTTAGCTGGTTTGCCAGCAGCGCAGCAGTTCGTTTTTGCAAAACGCGTGATTGCTGAATCATGGTCAGTGCGACAATTAGAAAATAATATTCAAAAAGAGAAAAACCGAAGCGCTTCAGTTGATCCCATTGATGCAAATATTCGTCGTTTGGAAAAAATGACATCGGATCATTTTGGTGCTGAAGTGATTTTAGAGAATAATACAAATCGTTCTGGCTGGGTAAAGCTAAAATACCAAAATTATGAAGTGCTGGCAGGTATTTTAGAAAAGATGGGAATTAAGTGTGAGTAACGTAATAAATTATAAGCATTAGAAAGAAAATAAAACGCCCATGTTTGATTTGGACGTTTTATTTTTTCGATCAGTCTTATGCAGTAAAAACATAAGAAACGCCGATGGAGCCATCGCTAAATACGTCACTATGTTCAATTTTGTCATAACTGCGTACAAAGGTATAAGGCGAAAGTTTGAACGATATGAGTAAGTGTGTAAGCGGTTGGTAGTCTAATCCAACAAAAGCACCCACTGCATAAGGTTCAGCGCGTGTTGCTGTGTTTGCTGGGCTTCTAAAACCATAAGAACCCAATGCGCCATAAGTCAGGTACAGTGTTTGCATGAGTAAGTGGCGTAACCCAAGATCGCCACGTAATTCAAATATATGTGAACTTGAGCCGGATGAAGGTTTGGTGTTTTCATAACCCGCGCCAATATCAGCTAACCAATAATCATTTACATAACCAAACATCAATGCATAATCACTGCCGCCATAAGTCGCTAGGTTTAAACCCAGTGTGTATCCAGCATTGCTGCTTTCTGTTGTGTAACCACCTGCAAAGGCAGAAGCGCAAAGTGTTGCTGCTAATACAGCGGTTGAAAGAATGGTAATCCGTTTTTTACTAAACATGTAACTATCTCCTTGTTATTAAAATAATGCAGCTAGCAGGATAGCGCGAAGTGTCGCGTATTCCAAGAGTTTGTGTTGTTATTAATAAGCAGATGGCCTATCAGTAGTGAACCCCGTCATGATTTGAGACATCTTTATCTGAGAACAACCACGTGCGTAATTCTTTATCAAAACGCGGATCGTGTTTTCGAATCCACTCCAGCGTCATTGCAGCATGTTCTTTTTCTTCATCGCGGTTGTGTATCAGAATTTTTTTGAGTTCAGGATCTTTGCAAGCATCAACACGTTGATTGTACCAGTCGACTGCTTCTAACTCTTCCATTAAGGATTGTACTGCGCGATGCATGTCGCGTGTTTCCGTTGACAGCTCTCCAATCGGTTCGTGATAACCTTCATGTGACATCATTTTCTCCTGCTTGAAAGTAACGGTATAAAATGAAAATCATGATATCATCTACGTAAAAAAACAGAAAGGAATCTGCTATGAAGCATTTTATACGTTGGAGTTTGGTGTCATGTGCGTTAGTTGGCGTGATAGGGTGTACTACAAAAAATTATACTGTGGCTGTTAGCTCATGGCAGGGCGCGCCAGCGCGTGCCTTATTGCGTCAGTGGGGGCAGCCAACTGAAGTAAAGACCTTGTCGAAGAGAAGACATTTGTATGTGTATCGTGCTGTTGAGCCTGAGTCGGTTTCTAAATCTTATTTAGCATCACCCAGTTTTGGACGAACGAGTCCGCAAAGTAATCTATCTGGCTTGAGTCGCGTTCCCAGAGTAATGCGTCAACACGAAGCATTTTGGTGTGAAACTGTTTTTGAGGCGAATGCGAGCGGTATGATTATTAATACAGAGTTTCAAGGCAATAATTGCGTGCTTTCAAAAGATGACATAAAACAGCGGGCGTTTGTGACACGGTAGACATGCTGAATCAATATGATCCAACTATAATTTGTGTGATGGGGCCAACTGCAACAGGTAAAACCGATTTGGCCAGTCGCTTAATACAAAAAATACCGGCAGATATTATTAGTGTTGATTCTGCTATGGTCTATCGCGGTATGGATATTGGTACAGCAAAACCCACGTCAGCGGAATTAAAAGTGGCGCCACACTGGCTTATTAATTTGCGCGATCCGATGGAAAGTTATTCTGCAGGACAATTTTGTTCGGATGCATTGAAAGCAATCGATGATATTTTTTTAAAGCATCGCACGCCATTACTCGTTGGCGGCACGATGTTGTATTTTCATAAATTATTATTTGGTCTCGCTGATTTACCAACAGCAAATGAAGCAATTCGAATAGCACTTGCGCAAGAAGCTGAAAAAATAGGCTGGCTTGGCATGCACGAAAAATTACAGAAAGTAGACCCTGCTTCGGCACAAAAAATAAAACCCCAAGATCCACAGCGTATTTCGCGTGCGTTAGAAGTTTTTTTAATGACGGGCAAACCAATTTCGGTGTTGCAAAAAAATCAAACACCCCTGTTAGATTTGGATCGGGTCGTTTGTATTGCATTGATTCCAGAAGATCGTGCATGGTTGCACCAGCGTATTGCTTTGCGTTTTGAAAATATGTTGAAATCAGGTTTGATTGATGAAGTACGACAATGGCATGAACGAACAGAGATGAAATCAGATTTACCGTCGATGCGAATAGTGGGTTATCGACAAGTGTGGGAATATCTGGATGGAAAGATAGATTATGAAACAATGAAACAAAAAGCGATTGCTGCAACACGGCAATTGGCAAAACGACAAATGACATGGTTGCGCAGTTGGAAAAATTTAGCTGTGTTTGATCCACAGGATCCAGCATTGCTTGAGAAAGTGTTTATGGAAATAAAGAAAAAATGATCTTGATTAATGTGTCGCAGCAAACCTTATCTTTAAAAAATGCAAATGAAAAAATAATAGCGACCTATTCTATTTCTACTGCATTAAAAGGAGTGGGTGAAAAAAATGGAAGTCATCAAACACCGCGTGGAAAACATGTTATTTGCGAAATGATTGGTGCTAATAGACCTATTTTTACTGTGTTTTCTGCGCGCAAGCCCACAGGTGAGATTTTTTCGCCTGAATTGGCAAAACAATTTCCAAATCGAGATTGGATTTTGTCTCGTATTTTATGGCTTGCTGGATGTGAGTTGGGAAAAAATGCCGGCGGTGATGTGGATACGAAATCACGTTACATTTATATTCATGGCACAGATGATGAAGCTAATATTGGTACGCCCAATTCGCATGGTTGTATTCGTATGCGCAATAAAGACATTATTGAATTATTTGATCTGGTTTTTTCTGATATGAGGGTGTTGATAAGCGTTTGATTTGATATCATCTCTATTCCGAACTATAACTGTCTTGGTTACAGCATCACTAACATAGGAAATCAATATGAGTGAACACGCTGGTTCTGCTTGTGAAGCTATTTTGCATTTTTGGTTTGGTCGTGTAGAAGAAACAATTGTACCGACGGAGCACCGTGCGCGAATTTGGTTTGGTGAAGATGAGGCCATAGATCAAGAAATCAAATGGCGTTTTAAAACTGAATTAGAATCTGCCATTGCGGGTAAATTAGATTCGTGGAAAGCAACGCCACGCGGTCAATTGGCATTGATTATTGTGTTAGATCAATTTTCTCGTCATATTTATCGTGGCTCAGAACAAGCTTTTGCCCAAGATGAAATGGCATTGTCTGTTTGCTTAGATGGGATGCGACATGATGCGGATCATTCATTGAGTTTGATTGAACGCGTATTTTTTTATTTTCCATTGCTTCATTCTGAAAAAATCACGTATCAGGAAAAGTCAGTTCGATCATATCGTACATTAGGCGATTTGGCATTTTCTGAAACCCGTGTTATCTTTGACAGCTTTTTAAAATTCGCCAATCATCATTATTCAATTGTTCAACGATTCGGTCGTTTTCCACAGCGTAATGAGGCATTGCATCGCGACTCGAGCAAAGCTGAAACGACTTTTTTAAGAGAAATTGAAGAACGCTGAGGATTTATTTCATGTCAGAACAAGAGCAGCAACAAAGTCAGCCCATTTATCGTGTTATTTTCATTCAGCATGACAAGCTATACGAGGTGTATGCACGCTATCTTACTGAAGAAAGCTTGATGGGATTTATTGAAATTGAAGAACTGGTTTTTCATGAAATGAGTTCATCTGTTGTTGTTGATCCAACAGAAGAAAAATTACGGACTGAATTTAAAGATGTGAAACGCTCTTATATTCCCTTGCACACCATTTTGCGCATTGATGAGGTGATGAAAGAAGGGGCAGCACGTATGACTAACTCTGAAAAAATAGCTGAAAAACGCGGCAATGTCAGTCACTTGCCTTTGAAAAAATAATCGCTATCCTTATTTGATTATTATTTGGTGTGAAATATCCTATGGAAAAACGAAATGGATTTTTATGGGTGGATGTTGCTGGTCTGACATTAACGGATGAAGATCGAGAAGTATTGGCACATCCTTTCATTTCTGGTGTGATTCTTTTTTCTCGTAATTATGAATCCATACCGCAATTGCGTGAATTAACGCGCCAAATTAAAAAAATAAATACTGCTTTGATTATTACCGTTGATCAAGAAGGTGGGCGTGTACAACGGTTTCGTGAAGGCTTTACTGAATTACCCGCGATGCAACATTGGGGATTGCAGTACCCATTATCACCTGAAAAAACAAAAAAGGATTTTTCACGCATTTTGTCGTTAATGGTGCATGAATTACAAGACGTTGGTATTTACAGTAGTTTGGTACCCGCACTTGATATTGATTATCATCGCAATCAAGTCATTGGGCATCGCAGTTTTGGTTCTGATCCAGCGTTGATTGAAACATTGGCATCTTTTTTTATAGATCAATTTCATGCATTGAAAATGCCGGTTACAGGAAAACATTTTCCAGGTCATGGTTGGGTCACGGTAGATTCTCATGTTGATTTACCAATTGATGATCGAACTTTTAAAGTCATTTCACAGCAAGATTTAAAACCTTTTACGCAATTGTCATCAAAACTAGATGCGATGATGTTAGCACATGTGGTTTATGAAGCAGTGGATGCCGAGCCTGTCTTGTTTTCTCATTTTTGGATT
The DNA here is from genome assembly GCA_002793195.1 of Gammaproteobacteria bacterium CG_4_10_14_0_2_um_filter_38_22. Lineage (GTDB taxonomy): Bacteria > Pseudomonadota > Gammaproteobacteria > Coxiellales > Coxiellaceae > 2-02-FULL-42-43. The sequence goes on along the minus strand of PFPT01000030.1, from coordinate 53,171 downwards.
CAGGAAGTGGTGCGCAAACAATTGCGTTTTGACGGCGTGGTCATGAGTGATGATTTATCCATGCAAGCACTTGCTAAAATGGGAAGTTATGATGATAGGGCTAAGCGTGCATTGACAGCCGGATGCGATATTTTATTGGTTTGTAATAATCGTACTGGGGTGATTCAAATTTTAGACCGTGTTTTACCGCCTAGAAATGTTGAATTGATGCGTAGAATGCGTCATTACGGTCGCTTTCTTGCTTAATGCACTATAATATTGAGGTGAGTCATAGGCGCTTGATGAGACAATAGGCGAAGCATCATGCATGAGTTATTTCAACGCTTCATTCTTTTTTTTGAACACAACGAGTGGCTTGCTGATGTTTGCATGCTGATTCTTGGTATGGTTCTTGTTCATTGGTTTTCGCGTAAATTTTATCACTTTCTAGTTGCTAAATTTGGCACGGGAAAACATCCGTGGATCATTTCATTTGTAAAATCAGTCCATGTCCCCTGGATGACATTTTTTTGGTTGATGGTGATTAGTTTTGCTATTCCAATTGTGATGTTGCATTTTCACATCGATATTTCTCACCTCAAAGCGATGAATACAACTCGCAGTTTATTTTTTATTGGCGTGTTTTATTGGTCTTTGCTTAATTTCATTACGATGCTCGAAGAAGAAATCGCGCCACGTTCTGGGCGAATTCCCGTACGTGATAAAACAACATTACGGGCATTGGCGCAATTGTCTCGCATCATTTTAACCATCATCGCGATTTTAGTGACATTGCCCATGTTGGGTTTTAAGACGGGCAGCTTATTGGCGTTTGGTGGTGTGGGTGGTTTGGGTGTGGCTTTTGCTGCAAAAGAAACGCTGTCTAATTTTTTAGGCGGCATGATGATTTTTTGGGATCGTCCTTTTTCAGTGGGAGATTGGATTCGGTCTCCAGATCGTAATATCGAAGGTACGGTTGAGCATATTGGATGGCGATTAACACGAATACGGACTTTTTCAAAACGTCCTTTGTATGTACCAAATAGTGTATTTTCAACTATTTCAGTTGAAAATCCATCTCGCATGAGTCATCGGCAAATTAATACGATGGTGGGTGTGCGTTATGATGATGCCCGTGTTATTGAGCCAATTGTAATGGCTGTGACTGAAATGTTGCATCAACACCCTGGTATTGATTCGATGCAAACTACGATGGTGAATTTTGTGGAATTTGCCTCTTCTTCATTAAACATCAACATTTATGCCTTTACCAAAACGACAGATTGGGCAAAATATCGGCAAGTACAGCAAGATGTGTTTTTAAAAGCTATTGCAATTATTGCTGAGCATGGTGCAGAATGTGCCTTCCCAACTACGACGGTGCTTATCCCTCATGACGATGATCAACCCGGAAATCAGTCAACATAAATCAGATGCATTAGTGGAGTTAGATGTGCAACCAGAAATATTGCCCGATCATATTCGCGATGTGCTTGCAAAATCAACGTGTATTTTTTCAAAAAATGAAGTAGAAGTGGCGCTGGATAAGATGGCTGCTGAAATTCATGATCGCTTGTCTCAAGAAAATCCTATTTTTATTTGTGTTGTAGTGGGTGGTATTGTTCCGCTGGGCAATTTGTTGCCACGTTTGGATTTCCCATTGGAAGTGGATTATATTCATGCAACGCGTTATCAACGCAAAACAGTGGGATCTGAATTGGTTTGGAAAGTGACACCACAATGCTCACTGAAAAATCGAACCATCTTAATTGTGGATGATATTTTAGATGGCGGTATTACTTTGGCCGAAATCGTTACCTATTGTCGCTCACAAGGTGCGCGCGCAGTATTAACAGCGGTGCTTGTTGATAAAAATAATGCGCGCTTAGCTGAAGGACTGCCGCATGCTGATTTTTGTGGATTGCGTGTTGATAATCATTATGTATTTGGTTATGGCATGGACTACAAAGGTTACTTGCGCAATGCACCTGGTATTTATATGGTTGCCCCAGAACATGGCTAGTTATGAGTTTTTTGTTATGACATCTCGCATCGCATCGCAAACTTGTTGCATCACGTGAATATTGTGTATGCAGGCAAGATTATGATAAGCCGGCGCTTGTATTTTAAATAAATAATGTAAATAAGCGCGTGAATGATTTTGGCAGGTGTGACAAGCACAGTTTTTTAAAATGGGATTTTCATCTTTGGCGTAAATGCTTTTTTTAATACTGATTTGGCCTTTACTTTCACCATGCATGTTAAATTGCACCCAATTATTTTCATCGGGTTCTGCTAAGCCGTGATATAAACAGCCATGCCGTGCATTACGTGTAGGCGCAACACAATCAAAAATATCCACGCCACATTTTACGACATCTATTAAATCTTGTGGATGTAAACCTACGCCCATGGTATAGCGTACTTTGTTTTTTGGTAATTGTGGGCGAACCCAGTTAATAATTTCCGTCGTTTTTATCATATTAAAACCAATGGATTCGCCGCCAATGGCGATACCATCTAAATCGGCATCTACAATAAATTGCGTGCTTTCTTCACGTAAATTTTGGTATATGCCGCCTTGAATAATGCCAAAAAGAGCTTGTTTTGATCCATAAAATGAATTTGAGTTTTTTAGATGTGCTTCTTTGGATTCTAATAACCAGCGATGCGTGCGAACCATGATTTTTTGTGCTTCTGCTTCAGATACATTTTCAGGCGTGCATTGATCAAAGGCCATAATAATATCAGCGCCAATACTTTTTTGTGCATCAATAGATGTTTTTGAATTGAGTAAAATAGTTTTGCCGGTAATGGGATGCTTGAATCTTGCGCCATCTTCTTTAATTTTGCAGATATTTGTTTTATTCGATAGGCTGAAAACTTGAAATCCACCACTGTCTGTTAGCATGGGTTGATGCCATCCCATAAAACAATGCATACCACCTGCGGCTTGTAAAATTTCCATGCCGGGTGCGACCAACATGTGATAAGTATTTCCGCCTAAAATAATTTGACTGTTTGTCGCTATTAAATCATGGGGCGTCATTAAATTCACAAAAGCGCGTGTGCCAACCGGCATAAAACACGGCGTTGTCAATTCACCATGGGGTGTCATGACTTGCATCACGCGTGCATGGGAGTGAGCGTGTTGATGAATGAGCTTACTGCAATAGGTATTGTTCATGCCAGTTTTATACAGAAAACCCGATTTAAATTCAAATGCTTTGATTCATTTCATGGTGAGCTTGTTATAAGGATTTTTATTTGCATTTTAATTCAAAAAGATGCAAGAGACACTTAAAGCAACCTGATCTTTTTATGAGCAATACCAAGCAAACTGACTATAATTTGCATGATGGATTTTATTGGTAATTCAAGGTGAGGTGGATTGATATGCGCCATAAAAGAGTGAACTCAATGGAGTTGGGTCAGTTGGTAGAAGAGGGCATTGCTGAAATTTATTTGATTGATCCAGTCACGAAAAAATTAACGCTTTGGGAAGAGGGTGGTGATAACGCAATAGAAGAATCTGTATTGATTGGTGGTGGACAACAAGGAAAAGTTTATGCTGTGGTTGTAGCTTATAAAGAAGAGGGTGTTGAGCAAAAACAATTATGTGCGGTAAAAGTTTTTGGTGGGAAAAATCCAGAAAAAAAAATGCATGCATTGGTTACGCAATCTGATCAGACTTCAACGCAGAATAATATTATTAAGTTAATGAGTGTAGTAGAAAGAACAAACAATGAAAATGAAACGCAACATTATTCTTTGATTCCTTTTTGCGGTTTGTTTTTAGAAAATTTAATGGAATCTATCTTAGAAATTAAAAAAAGTAATTTTGGTTTATACAAGCAAGTTGTCCTGCATGCGGTGATTGATTTATTGAAAGCGGTTAAATTTATGCATGACTCAGGCTATGTTCATGGTGATATTAAAAGCGCTAATATTGCTTATTATAAGGGTCACATTTGCTTGATTGATTTAGATTGTGCTTTAAAAATAGGGGAAAAAGTTACTGTGACATCGGGCTCGCCCTTGTATATGCATCCTGCTTGTTTTTTAGATGCTGATTTTTGTGCAAGACCTGAAAATGATATTTTTTCTTTGGGTGTTTTTTTAAAAGAACTTCTGGGGGATGAAGCCACTATTGAGTGGATGCAAAAATGGAAAGCACGTGAGGCAGAAGCTACTAAGATGATGCTATTAAGTGAGCTAAGCAAAGCGCAAGCAGATAGATTGCGTGAAGCGCCTGAAAGATCGGAGATGGATTCTAATTTAGATTTGCGGGCGAGATTAAGTGAACTGAAAACAGACGAGTTACAATTAAAATATATCGCAGAGCAAATGACGTCGCTTTCATCGCAGCCAACAGTGGCAGCATTACTGGATTGTTGTGAAATGTTGAAAAAAAAGTTGCTTGCAGATAGTGAAAAAACGGATCCAGTTGCTGCGCAAGCTAAAGCATTGCAAGGTTTTTATGAGTCGCTGATTCCCGTTCGTTTCTTATCTGGGCTTGATTCTGATATTGTCAGTCCACTGAGATGTGAGGATTCTAGAGTATCATTTTTTCAATTACCTCGAGCATCAGCGCATCGAGCATCAGCAGAAGAAGACAGTTTGACAATAGGCAGCTCAGGTGTTGAGAGAAGTGTTGCTTCAGCAGATCTAGATGCGGACATAGAGATGGATGATCAAAGCTCAGTATTAAATAAACCAACACAATAAATGAAGTTTTATTTTAATTACGTAGCAGCACTTAATGCATCCATAATTGCTTTTAAAAAACGGGCTGCTTCGCCGCCCGTGATAGCACGATGATCAACGGATAAAGAGAGTGGAATAATTTTATGCAACTCTGCTTGATTTTTATCATTCAGTGCCACTGATTTTGTAATTCTACCAACACCAACAATGCCAACGGTCGGTGGCAAAATAATAGGATTTGCGTATTTCCCTGCAATGGCGCCAAAGTTGGATAATACAATGGTCGCTCCTTTTAAATCATTTTGTGGAATGGATTTGCTTTGTGCTTGTTGTTTAAATCGATCAATATGCTCACGAATTTGCTCATCAGATAAATTCACAGTATCTTTTATAACGGGGACGAATAATCCGTGCGGCATATCAACCGCCAACCCCAAGTTGATTTCTGTGAATTTTTTTACGCTCATATTTTTGCTGTTAAAATGCGCATTGAGTGCAGGTTCTGTTTTGCAAGCAGACAGCATGGCGCGGATAATGCGAACCGTAATGTCTTGTTTGCCAACCCATGCATGAATATCCACTTCATCAATCAAAGTTACTGGAACAATGTCGTGATGGGATTGTTGCATGCTCATGACCATGGCGCGTTTGATATTAGATAGCGTTTCCCAGCCGGGCTCTATTGTTTTAGTGCTTAGATTGGGCTTTTCATGTATGGCAGCGTTTTCAACATCTTGCGTGGTAATGCGGTTACCGCTGTATTTAATCTGTGATAAATCGACGTTTAATTTTCGAGCGAGTGCGCGAACCACCGGTGTTGCTTTGATGGTTGTATTTGATGTTGTGCCTGTCGTGGAAAAAGTTGCTGTAGCAATAATTTTTTCTGATTGTTCAATTTTACCAACAACAGTGCCTGTGTCTTTTTTTATTTCGCTGGCATCTGCTTCGCCCTCAAAACCGATTAAGGGCTTGCCTGTCTCAATGGTGTCATTGATATGGCCAAATAATTTTTCAATGGTAGCGTCAAATGGTGCAACCACATCAACAAGGGCTTTTGCCGTTTCCATTGCTGCAATGGGTTGATCTTTCTTGACGAGATCGCCTGTCTTAACGTGCCACTCGCGAATGATGGCGTCAGGTAGTCCTTCGCCTAAGTCGGGTAATTTAAAAATCTTCATGATTAATATTCCATCGCTATTTTTACAGATTTTAAAATACGTGCCACGTTGGGCATATAATTTTTTTCAAGTTGCGCATAAGGCATGACGGTATCATAACCGGTTACGCGTTGAACGGGTGCTTTTAATATGTCGAATGCATATTCTGCTAATTGTGCTGCAATTTCAGCAGCAACACCGCAGGTGCGTGGCGCTTCAGAAATAATAACGCAGCGACCTGTTTTTTCAACTGACGTTAAGATGGTTCCCATGTCGATTGGTGAGATGGTTGCAAGATCAATTATTTCTGCAGAAATACCTTCGCTTTCTAATTTTTCCGCAGTTTCGATGGTTTCTTTTATCATCGCACCCCATGAAATTAAAGTGATATCGCTACCTTCTTTATCGATAAAACATTTATCAAGCGGCAGTGCCTCGCCATGATCAACTATTTCTTGTTTGATTAATCGATAGATTCTTTTGGGTTCTAAAAATAAAACAGGATCGGGATTACGAATAGATGCGAGCAATAATCCATAGGCTTTTGCTGGTGATGATGGAATGACAACGCGAATACCTGGAATGTGAGCGAATAAGGCTTCCATACTTTCGGAATGGTGTTCTGGTGCATGAATACCGCCGCCATACGGCGCACGATAAACAAGAGGGCAGCTTAATCTACCGCGTGTGCGATTACGTAATCGTGCTGCGTGCGACAGTATTTGATCAACAGCAGAATAAATAAATCCAGAAAATTGAAATTCAGCGATGGGTTTTAATCCTTGTGCTGCCATGCCAATAGCCATGCCTGCAATCATGCTTTCTGCAAGTGGTGTATCGAGCACACGTTCTGGTCCAAATTTTTCAAGCAAGCCTACGGTTGTGCGAAACACGCCACCATTTACCGCAATATCTTCGCCGAAAATAATGACGTTTTTATCCTGCGTCATTTCATAGGCAATGGCTTGATTAATTGCTTCGACAAGTGTGATTGCGTTCATAGCTACCTTTTTTTGCTTCGTAAGCCATGCTTACGTTGTTCGCTCAATTATTGGATTATTTGATCCAGCAAATCATTTCGCTGATCAATCAGCGCTTCTGGCAATGTTTCATACATATAATCAAATAGAGATTCTGGTTTTTGTTTCTCAACTGAAAAATAAGCTTCAATTTCTTTTTCAACGAATGCTTTGGTCGTGTGTTGTAACTCAGCTTCTTTATTTTTATCCCACACACCTTGCGCTTCTAAATAATATCCTAGGCGCGCAATGGGTTCTTTTTTCCAAGCCACTTTTTTTATTTCAGGGTCGGCATAACGTGAAGCATCATCTACTGTAGTGTGATCAGCTAAACGATAGGTGACGGCTTCAATCACAGTTGCTTTGCCGCCGTTACGTGCTTGATTGATTGCATGTGTCACTGTCTCAAAGACAGCAATTACATCATTGCCATCTACTTGAATGCAGTCTAATCCTGCTGCGATAGCTTTTTGTGCCAGTGTTTCACAGCTGGATTGTTTTTCACGCGGCACGGAAATAGCCCATTGGTTATTATCAATGACAAAAACCATGGGTAATTGCCAAGTGCCAGCTAAATTTAATGCTTCGTAAAAATCACCTTTTGATGTGCCGCCATCACCTATTTCAGTGACTACTACGCGTTTTTCTTTTCTGTATTTGATGGCGTATGCAACACCGGTTGCATGTAAGCATTGCGTTGCAATTGGAACACAGCAGGGAAAATCTTGATTTGCAGCAGCTGATGCGTTGCCGCGTTCATCACCAGACCAATAGGCTAAAATATCAGTAAGCGCATAACCACGTTGAATCATGACACCGTGGTCACGATAAAAAGGACAAAGCACATCTTCTTTTTTCATCGCCATACCAACAGGAATAAAAATAGCTTCTTGTCCAAGCGATGAAGGAAACGTGCCTATTTTTCCAGTGCGATGCAGATTAACCATTTGTGTGTCGAATAGGCGAAGCAACATCATACGCTGATACAGATCTACTAAAAATGCGTTTGTTGCAAATTCAGGTAATGTTTGTGTTGGCTGGCTATGCTCATCTAAGTACTGTAGATAAGGCACGATAAATGAAGCAAGGGTTTTTAATTTGGTTGGCATGGATTACCTTAATTTTTCAAACGCCATTTCTTCTGCAATGATGTTCGTTGTTTTTCCACTCGCGGAAGCCCGTTCTAGCATTGTCATGGTGATGTCGTATATCTCATCTAATTTTTCAGCGGCTTTTTCTGTATTTTGATGCGTGTATTCCATTGCGACATGAATTAATCCACCAGAATTAATTAAAAAATCGGGCAAATAAATAAGGCCTTTTTCTTGCATGGCATAGGCATTATTATGATGTGCTAATTGATTATTGGCAGCACCAGCAATCATTTTTGCTTTAGTGTGATGAATAAAATCTAAAGTGATCGTGCCACCTAATGCGCAAGGCGAAAAAATATCACAGTCTAAGGTTTCAATTTCATCAGAAGAAACGCTGAGCACATTTAATTCTTTGACGCATTTTGCGACGGCATTTTGATTGATATCGGATACTGTCACGATGGCGCCATCATTGACGAGTTGTTTTGCCAATGTATAACCCACACGCCCCACACCTTGGATTGCAACGCGTATACCATCACAATTATTTTTCTTGAATTGAAACTTTACGCCAGCTTGAATAGCACGGAAAATACCTTTGGCAGTAGAAAGTGAGGGGTCTTCCTCAATTTTGCCATTGGGTGAAATGCTGGTCACATAGGCTGTGCGTTCTGAGATGGTTTTCATATCATCAAGCGTTGAACCGACATCGACAGCGGTAATGTATCGGCCATTTAACTCTTGCACAAAATCACCAAAGCTTTGAAAAAGGGCTTTTCGATCAAAATTGCCTTTTGGTTGGATAATCACTGCTTTTGCGCCACCGTGTGGTAAGCCGCATCCTGCTGCTTTTAAGGTCATGCCATAAGAAAGGCGCAGCGCATCCTTGAGCGCCAATTCAGGCGAAGCGTAAGGATAAAAGCGGCAGCCACCAATACCGGGGCCTAATTTTGTATTGTGTATCGCGATGATCGCGTGCAGCCCTGTTTCGGGATCAATCTTAGTGTGAATTTCCCCAAATTTAAGCATTCTCGCGTATCGTGAGAGCGATTGATAACTGGGGATGTGTGATTTTTTTTTCGGTTCCATGCAGCGCTAACTCTTTTTTATTCAGGTTTGTTTAGAATGAGGGGTATATTATCAAGATTATAATAAAATAAAAACAAAACTGATGATGCAGGGGGAAAGGCTTTATGATCAAGAAAAAATGGCCACTTCCTTTTTTTATTGCGCATCGTGGTGCATCACGGTGGGCGCCTGAAAACACCCTGGCGGCATTGACGGAAGCAAAAAAACGCGGCGCGAAATGGGTTGAGTGTGACGTACAATTGAGCAAGGATCATGTGCCTGTTATTTTTCATGATGCAATATTAAGTCGTACAGCGCAGCATCCTGGGTTTTTATCGCGTATGCGTTTTCAAAAAATACAAACACTGGATGTGGGGAGTTGGTTTTCCAAAAAATTTACTGGTGAGCGTGTCCCAACATTGCATGAGTGGTTGCAGTGCTGCGTGCGATTGAAGTTATGTTTGAATTTAGAAATGAAAGCACGAACAAAAAAACAAGCTGGATTGCTTGCTAAAATCGTGCTTGCTGAGTTAGAAAAATTTACTTACTTCAATGAAAAAAAATTATTATTGTCGAGTAGTAATTTAGTTTGTTTGACTGAGGTCATGCAGGATGAAAAAAAAAGGCGTTGTGGTTTTATTACTGACAAGAAACTATCTGAAAAAAAATGTACAGCTTTATTTAAAAAAAATATAGTGTCTTTGCATCAACCTTATCAATTATTGAATCAGCGTTATGTGGCGCAATTACACCAGCATGGTTTCCGTGTCCTGGCTTATACAGTGAATACAATGGCAACGGTTCGTAAAATGAAAGCGGCGTGTGTTGATGGTGTTTTTACGGATGCACTATTTTAATTTTTTAAGTAACTCACTTGCCGCGCGTGCACTCACACTATTTAAATAATACTTGGCGCGTAAGTGAGTCGCTGTTTTTTCGTTTAAATCTGTTTTGTTTTTTAATTGCAGTCGTTTACGTTGTGTGACGTCGAATAAACTGATTGCAGCGGCTACCGATAAATTAAAACTGTCAATCATGCCGCACATGGGAATGGAAAAGATGTAATCACACTGTGCTTTTGCTTCATCAGACAGTCCGCGATGCTCATTTCCAATTAGCAAGCACAGTGGTTTTTCAATTGATAGGGCTGAAAGTGGGGTGTTGGCATTTAATACTGCGCCAGCAATAATACGATTTTCATTTTTCATGGCTTGTAAGAAATGTTGTAAATGAGGATGAAAAATAATCTCAACCCAATAAAACGCGCTTTGCGTGATGGTATGAATATAGCGCGCATCGTGTTCGGGTGAGATGATGTGAATGGTGGATACGCCAAGTGCTTCACAAGTGCGCACACAAGCCAGCGCATTGTTGATATCAGCTGGATTTTCGAGTGCTAGTGTGATGCTGTCCAATCGATATTGGATGACAGATTCAATACGTGCTTTGCGTTGATCGGTAATAAAAGGCAAGAGTGTGTTGATAATGTGTGAGCACGCGTATTTTTCAAATAAAGATTGTGCTATTTTATTTTTCATACCGTATCGTAAAAAAGGTTGATAAACATGTCTGAGCTGAATACCAATCGCGCAACTGTTTTTTTAGGTGCAATCGTTTCATTTCTTTATATGCTATTTTACTGTTATGACTATTTATTGCAAACGTCATTCAGCATTTTGCCGCATTCATTTCTAATAAAATATAGTATTACAACCGAATCTTTTGGTTTCTTGAGTGCTGCTTTTTTTTATGGATATACCATTTTTCAAATTCCATTGGGGTATTGTTTAGATCGCATTGGTCTTAAAAAAACAGCAATTATGTGTGCGGCTTGCTGTGCAATTGGAACCGCGTTGTTTTATTACAGCGGTAATTTTGCAATGTTGTTTGCTGCGCGTTTTTTAATTGGTGCAGGAACGGCATGCGCTTGTGTCATGTCGGTATATGCTGTTTCAACTTGGTTGTTACCTAAATATTTCTCTATAGGGGTGGGCGCTGTGCAAGTAGCTGCTTGCTTAGGTAGTATTTTTGGTCAAGCGATGGGTTCTACTTTAACTGCTCGTTTTGGTTGGGATGCCACAATGCATGTGGTTATTTATTTTGCAGCTATATTGTTTGTGATTTATTTATTTTTACCTAAGCATCCCAGTTACAATAAGCCTTCCGCTGCAGATATGGTGCGTATTAAGGATTTGCCGCGTTTATTAATCAATAAACAGATCATCACCATTGCGATTTTAGGATTTATTTCATGGGCACCGGTGTCAGTATTGGCGGCAAGTTGGATGGTGCGTTTATTAAATCATAATATGGGGTGGTCGCAACATCAGGCGGCTCATTTACTTACCAGTTTTTGGATTGGATTGGCCATTGCCAGTTTATTAATTGGAAAAATATCGGATAAAATGCAATCGCGTCGACGTATCGTATTATTTGCATTTGTCATGCAATGCCTGTGTGGCTTTTTTTTAGCGTACACTAAAATATTAACCCCGATTTCAATTGTGGTTATTTTATTTTTATTGGGGGCGGCTGCATCCGTGCAAACATTATCATTTATATTAACGGCAGAATCCGTACATAAAAAAGTGTATGGTGCAGCAGCAGCGTTAGTTAATATGACTGCAGCAGCCAGTGGTGGTGTGATTAATCCAATTTTTGGTATTGTGGTTGCGCATACCGGAAGTTATTTTGCAGGGTTGTGGTTGTTTCCCGTGTTATCAATGGCAGGCATTCTGATGACGCGTTTTATGTTGCGAGAAACCTATTCATCTGAAATGAATTCGGTTGTAACAACATCCATTGAAACGGCTTCTTAGCGGCTTCAAATTGTCTGTGTCACATTAAATGATGTGATTCGCATCTTGAGCTCAAACGGGTATAGTAATCATTTCTTAAAGCGTATTAGAATAGTAAAGACATATTGAAAAATCTAGGTGAGTCGGATGAGTCATTCAAACCCATTGCTAGCTTCTATTTCAGCTTGGTTTCGTCGTAATTTTTCAGATCCAGCTGCGGTTGGACTGTTTTTTACAGTGCTGTTTTTCCTTCTGTTTTTGGAGCTTTTCGGCGATTTTTTTATGCCTGTGTTAATTAGTATTGTGTTGGCTTATCTGCTGTTATCCGCTGTGCGTCTATTGACGCGGTTGCGATGTCCTCATATTTTGGCTGTCGTGATTGTATTTTTATTGTTTATCAATCTGGTTGTTTTTTCATTAATATGGCTGTTACCTATTGTTGTTCATCAATTGCAAAATTTAATTACTGAATTTCCCAATGCATTTTCTCATGGTCATCACTGGGTTAATGCGTTAATTCAAAAATACCCTGCGCTTTTTTCTGATATGCGTATTCAACAAGCGATTTCCTTTCTTCAGAATGAATTTTCGCGTATGGGTCAGGGTGTTTTAAAGCATATCTGGGCATTAATTCCGAATCTCATTACCGCGGTTTTATATTTTATTTTAGTGCCTTTGTTATTATTTTTCTTTTTAAAAGACAGTAAGTTGATTGTGCGTTGGTTTTCTCAATTTTTGCCAAAAAATCGCAGTTTGGTTTCTAATGTCTGGAAAGATGTGAATAATAAAATTGGATGTTATGTGCGAGGCCGTGTTATTGAGGTGATTCTTGTTGGGTTAGTGACCTCTATTACATTTTCTATCATGGGTATGGAATATGCTGCATTGCTGGGTGTTTTAGTAGGCTTATCTGTGATTATTCCTTATATTGGCGCTGTGGTGGTGACGATTCCTGTTTTTGTGATTGCATTAATGCAGTGGGGAGTATCACCGCATAGTGTGGCATTGTTAATTGCTTATGCGGTCATTATTATTTTAGATGCGAATGTGTTGGTGCCGTGGTTATTTTCTGAAACCATGGATCTGCATCCCATCGTCATTATTTTAGCGGTCTTGGTTTTTGGTGGGTTGTGGGGATTTTGGGGTGTATTTTTTGCAATTCCGCTCGCGACAGTGGCCGATTCTGTAATGCGAGCGTGGCCTAAATCATCGTAGTGTATATTAATTCATTTCATGCCCTGCGTTTGATCTGTGCTAACTGCCGCTTCTACTTTGCTTCATCTGAGAGTATGTTTCCCAGCATGCCAGAATCACCCATCATTTTTTCTTTTTCTCTTTCAATTTTTTGTGCGCCATCATTAATGGCAGCAGTGATGAGTTCGAATAAAATAGTTTTATCTTCTTTGAGAATATCATCATCAATTAGAACGGATTTTGCATAGTTTTGTGCATTGAATGTAATCTTGACAGCGCCTGCACCCGATTCGCCAGTAACTTCAATTTTTGCTAATTTTTCTTGTGTCTCTTTCATCATATCTTGAATTTTTCCAGCATTCTTCATTAAATTGCTTAAGTCACCTAATTTTCCAAACATGTTTGCCTCGTTTAGTCGTTATTTTTTTATGATTTATAGTTCAATGGGTTGTCGAGAATAAAAGGCGTGTGACAATGTACTGCCATCCAAATACTCCAGCTCGCCACCAATGGGAACGCCGTGCGCGATCCGCGAACAGATTATTTTTTTTGAATCGATTTGATTAGCTAAATATTGCGCTGTTGCTTTGCCTTCAATCGTGGGGTTTGTTGCTAAAATCACTTCTTTTATAGGTTCATTTTGCAATAGCGTTAACAATTGCGGTACACCGATATCTTCTGCTGATATGCCATCTAATGGAGATAAATGTCCGTGCAATACAAAATAGCAGCCATGAAAAGCATGTGTTTGTTCTAAGGCGATTACATCAGCAGGGCTTTCTACCACGCATAATAAAGTATGGTCGCGTTTGGGGTTGTTGCACAATTCGCAAAGCGCTTGCTCTGTAAACTGTCTACAGCGTTCGCAATATCCTACTGACAAAATGGCTTGTCTTAATGCGTCCGATAAGGTTTGTGCTTTTTCACGGCCTTTGGTTGCCAATAACTGATAAGCCAATCGTTGTGCGGATTTTGGGCCAATGCCAGGTAATCTGCGGAGTGCATCAATTAATTGTTTTGTCAGTGGACTGAACATACTTTATTCTTTATCGCTGTCTTTATCTGTTTCAATAGCCTTTTGCTCGGTTGGTGTCGATAAATTGCGAATCTCTTCAGGAATTTGCATTTGTTGCAGCAATTCAATGGTTTTATTTTGTGTGGTTTCCTGAATTTTTTTCACCACGTTTTCCCATGCTTCGCGAATACGTAATTTGAATTCTTTTACGCCACCTTGCAGTGCTTTTTCATTGAAGTCGATATCAACAAAAGTATAGGTTGCTGTCATTATGATTTTGACTGTTTTATCAGATGACTCTCCGCTCACTTTGATATCAGCTAAATTTTGATAAGTTGATTGCATGTGACTTTGCATGTCCATGATGCTGCTTTGAATTTCTGATAATAGTTGATTCTCGTCTTTTTTGTCTGGCATATTTTTCTCCGGTTTGTTTAATGGTTTGAAGGTTCGATACTGTCTTCAATTAGAGTAGCATCAAATTGTTTTACAATCCGTTGAACTGTTTGGTCAGCAGTAATCGCTTTTTTTGCTGATTTTTTTGTTTCCGCTTGTTTTTGCTCAGCGTGTTGCGCTGGCGTTGCTATGCTGCTTTCTTCGGCTGTGATAGTCACTTGAATGGGACGACCAACATAGTCTGTTAATGCATCTTGGAGGCGTTGGCGTGGTCGTGTGCTCGACAAGGCAGCAAACTTGGGTTGAATGATAAAATGCACGGCATGATCTGTGTGTGTTTTGATTATGCAGTGTTGAGCCAGCGCCAGCGTTGGGCCGGAAAGGTTCAATTTTGGGAGCAGTGTATTCCAATCGGCCGATATGACTTTGGGTTCGATGGCAGTATGTGTTTTTACAGTACGTGATGCGTTATTTTTTTCAGGTGTAAAAGTCATCATGCGCATTACCATCATTTCAAAACCAATTTGAGGTGTGGGTGCGAATGGTAAGTCACGTTGGCTGATTAGAGCGATTTGGTAGTAGAGTTGAATGTCTTCTTGTGAAATTGTGCGGGCGCAGTCATATAACTCCATTTTTTTAAACACATTTTTTCCTACTGATTGCATCACACTGATTTGATATAACTGTGTGAGTAATTCAGATAAGCATCGCGAAAAATGAATGCCTTTATTGGCCCAAGATTGCGTGAGTGTTAATGCGCCATTCGCATCTGATGTGTGAATGGTTTTTAATAATGCAGTCATTTCTGCGCGATCAGACAAGCCCAGCATTTTTTGTGTATCTATCGTTTTGATTGTGCCATTACAAAATGCAATGCATTGATCAAGCAAGCTGAGTGCGTCTCGCATGCTACCGTCAGCAGCTTCACTCAGTGATTTAAGGGCATCTGCCTCAAAAGTAATTTTTTCTGCATTTAAAATTAAGATCAATTGATTTTCAATTTGTTCAGTTGTCATTTTGGATAAATGAAACTGCAAACAGCGTGATAATACAGTAGCGGGTAATTTTTGTGGGTCAGTTGTGGCTAATAAAAATTTAACGTGAGCGGGTGGTTCTTCTAATGTTTTTAGCAAGGCATTAAAACTGTGAGCAGACAACATATGAACTTCATCAATTAGATAAACTTTGAATCGACCTTTTGCTGGTGCATAGGGAATATTATCTAAAAATTCACGCGTATCTTCGACTTTGGTTCGAGAAGCGGCATCTATTTCATATAAATCAGGAAAACGACCTGAGTTAATTTCTTGGCAATGAGAACAGGTTTCGCAAGGTGTTGCTGTAATACCTGTTTCGCAATTTAAACATTTTGCAAAAATGCGAGCGATCGTGGTTTTGCCAGTGCCGTGTGTGCCAGTAAATAAGTAGGCATGATGAATTTTATTTTGTGTGAGCGCGTGCGTGAGCGTTTGAACAACGTGCGTTTGGCCGACGATTTGATCGAATCGTCGTGGACGCCATTTTCGAGCCAGTGCAAGGTAGGTCATTATTTATCGCATCAGTTAAATACGGTACGGTGTTTTTAAAAGGGTAGCCACTAAAGCCATAACTCAGCACCCGAGTCTATTGCTACCGTTGCTCCCTTCCGGGCCTGGCGGGGTTTGCAACATATCGCTGCGAGGTGACCCTAATGGCTACTCTTTTAAAAACCATGATAAACAAGAGCAAAGATTCTAGCGAATTTTTTATCTGTTGGCTACTGCAGCACCGCACTGGATTTTATATAAAACAGTTTGACGACAGATGTTAAGACTAATTTGTTAGTTTTGCTAAATCTTCATCGAATTTTTGTTGCACATCTTCTTTTAATGCCCCTGTTTCTTTTATGAAGATCATCAGTAATAAGCAAATCACCAGTGAGATCGGAATAACAGATAAAGCAAAAACGTAATTGGCAGTAGTGTAATGTTCTGTGCCAATTTTATCTAAACTATGATGGCTTACATCCAACAAATGACCAACCAGTGGTGTGATTAGTAGGCCGCTGAGCATGATTAATGTATTGGTAAATGCAACGACGGTACCTGCAATTTTGTTTGAATAATTTTCTTTTGCAAGCGCAAATAAAAGCGGATGTGTTCCCATTGCGGCACCCATAAAAAAGAATAAAATAAAAAGAAGGGGCTCAGGTACCAAGTGTCCTGTTAAAGCAGGCGTGTAGAGAACAATAGAAAACAAAACAACTTCGATAAACATGGTGGTTGTGATGGGCATGCAGCGTTTGCCGACTTTATCAGAATACAATCCCAGAAAAGGTCCACAAATTCCCCAGCCCGCCAGAAAAATGGACATGCAAACAGGCGCTGTTTCTCTTGATAAATGATAAACCTTTTCTAAAAAAGGGATGCCAAACAAATCACTGAGTACAGCAGAGGGTAAATAAAACAAACAGCCGACAATACCAATCAGCCAAATTTGTGGGCTTTTTCCGATAAATAATAATTTTTTAAAGATGTCGGTTTTGTCGTTAGTATTTAAGCTAGTGTGATGTTTGTTTTTAACTTTAGAATCCGGCATGTCTTTTAATACAAAGATAATTAAAAAAGCGATAAACAATCCGATGATGATCAATAATTGGAATGAGCTTTCAATGCCAGAGGTAATGTTTAGGTGTGCCAAGATATCATCAGCAAACATTGCACCTAATACGCCCAGTGAATCCATGATAGTAGTTGCAAAACCGAAATGACGACGAGACAGCCAAACTGATGCCACTTTTAATGCAGAAACATAAGCAAACGCACTGCCCAATCCGATGACTAAGCGGCCAAATTCAGCCCAATGATAATCACGTGTGCTATTAAAAATAATAAAACCAAATACACAAGATAAGCAGGCAAAAAATAAAACTTTTTTTACAGAATAACGATCAACCAATAACCCGGCTGGAATTTGCATGGCAACATAAGCAACGTAATAAAAGAAAGAAGTGAGCACAGAGAGGGATGATGCGTTAACTTGAAAAATGTGCATCAATGTATGTGACATTGTGCCAGGCAATGTGCGAATAATAATTTCAAAAAAATAGTAAAGACCAGCAATGCTCCAAATAATCCATGGAATAGCGTTTTCAGAAATGAAGGGAATATTACGGAGATTAAGCGTTCTCATCAATGGCTACCTTATTGATTTTTCTTGATATATTTTTCTAATCTTTAAATTACTCGGAATTCTACCAGAAAGCATTGTATTGTACTAATTTGAAAAACGAAAGAGCTGGAAGTGTACGAATTGAACGACAAAAACCTTACTTATTTATAATAAGAACTGATAAACTGCTTTTCGAATTAATCAAGCTGTTAGGAGTCTTTACATGATCGTTGAACCGAAAGTACGTGGTTTTATTTGTACTACTGCGCATGCTGCTGGTTGTTATCAAAATGTGTTGAAGCAAGTAGCGTATGTGAAATCACAGCCCAAGTTATCGCCAGCACCAAAAAATGTGTTAATTATCGGTGCATCAACGGGATATGGTTTGGCGTCACGTATTGCGACAACGTACGGGGCCAATGCGAAAACAATTGGCGTTTTTTTTGAAAGAGAGGCAACAGACAAAAGAACAGCAACAGCGGGTTGGTATAATTCAGCAGCATTTGAAGCGATTGCGCATCTTGAAGGACATTATGCCAAGAGTATTAATGGTGATGCCTTTTCAGATGAAATCAAAAGACAAGTGGTTGACTTGATTCGCGATGATTTGGGAAAAGTAGATTTGGTTATTTACAGTTTGGCATCGCCGCGTCGAGTTCATCCTAAGACAGGTGATGTTTTCAGTTCGGTTTTAAAGCCAGTAGACAGTGTTTATGGTAATAAAACAGTTGATCCATTAACAGGTGTTGTGAGTGACGTGACTATTCAGCCTGCAACAGAAGCAGAAATTGAGAATACCATTTCTGTTATGGGCGGTGAAGATTGGAAATTATGGATAGATTTATTACACGCAGAAAAAGTATTGGCTGATGATGCTATTACATTTGCATACAGTTATGTTGGCCCTGAGTTAACACATGCTATTTATAAGAACGGTACGATTGGCAAAGCAAAAGATGATTTGCTAGCAACCGCACATGAAATGGATGAACAATTAAAACAAACTGGGGGGCGTGCATTTGTATCTGTGAACAAAGCGCTCGTGACGCAAGCCAGCTCAGCTATTCCTGTTGTGCCTTTATATATGTCTATTTTATTTAAAATTATGAAAGAGCAAGGCACGCATGAGGGTTGTATCGAGCAAATCTATCGTTTGTTGCATGATTTTGTTTATACGGGAAAAGTCATTGCTGTGGATGATGAGCAACGTGTTCGCATTGATGATTTAGAAATGCGGGCAGATGTGCAAAAAAAAGTAGCAGACATTTGGAAAATCATTTCAACGGAAAACATCAATCAGTTGTCTGATTTGGCTGGATATCGTCGCGATTTTTATCAATTATTTGGATTTGAAATAGATGGCGTGGATTACCAGCAAGATATCGAAGTCGATATCAAAATACCCTCGATTGAATAGTGAGGTGATTATTGATGATAGACCAACTTCAACAAAAAATAGATAAGCTAAAGATAAATAAAATTCGTCATCATATTTTTTTATGTTGCGATCAAGCGAAAGCCAAGTGTTGTATGAAAGCAGATGGCATGGCGTCATGGGAATTTTTAAAGCAGCGCTTGGATGACTTGAATTTGACAGGTGATGGCGGTATTTATCGCACAAAAGCAAATTGTTTGCGTGTGTGTTGTGAAGGCCCTATTGCTGTCGTTTATCCAGATGGTGTTTGGTATAAACGTTGCACGCCAGCGGTTCTAGAGAAAATTATCCAATCGCATTTAATTGGTGGAAAACCAGTTGAAGAATATGTGATTGCAAAAAGTGAGTTGGTTTAAGGATGGAGATGATGCAAGGCTATCTTAAAAAAATGACTGTGCACCATGCTCAGCCTATTCAGTATGATTTGATATTGAGTAATAAAAAATTGAATTTAAATCAATTGCTGAATAAAAAAATAGTGATGACATTTTTAAATGATATTCATTGCATTCAGTGTGATCGTGTCATTAAAAAAACATTTCAACAAGGTTATTGTTTTCCGTGCATGCAAAAAATCAATGAATGTAATAATTGCATGATCCATCCTGAAAGATGTTTAGTAGAAACAGGAAAATGTGATGCAACAGATTGGGCGCATCAACAGTGTCATCAAGAACATATCGTGTACTTAGCCAATTCTTCTGGAATAAAAGTGGGTATCACGCGTGTGCAAAATAATCCGTCGCGTTGGATTGACCAAGGTGCTGTGCAAGCACTGCCTATTTTCAAAACACATAATCGCTATCAGGCGGGATTAGTTGAAGTGGCATTAAAAGAATATGTCGCGGATAAAACCAATTGGCGTGTGATGTTAAAAGGTGATATTGCGCCGATTGATTTGTTAGCAGAAAAAAAAGCATTGTTATCATTATCAGCAAAAGCGCTTGATCCTATTTTTAAAAAATATCCTGAGGAAATTGTTTTGTTGGATCAAAAAAATAGTCTGACTTTTGATTACCCTGTTCTTACCTATCCTCAAAAAATAACCGCATTATCATTGGACAAAACACCCAAAATCGAAGGTGTTTTGTTAGGTATTAAAGGTCAATATTTAATATTAGATTCAGGTGTGTTGAATATGAGAAAGTGGGGCGGGTATGCCATTTCGATTCAGCATGAAGGTTGATGTTATTATAAAAACAATGCGTTAGATTATATTTCTAATATTTTACCCCAATTTTATTGAGCGTGGTGTCGCTGTGGTCTATGATAAAACAATATGAGCATTTGCGATAAAATGAAACGAGGTGATTATGCCAGAACCTAAATTATCTAGAGATGATCTGAATGACGAAGAAAAGTTTAAAGCGTTACAGAAAATAATCGTTGCGCATTGTGCTGCACAAATTGCGCAATTAGAAACTTTGAGTCAATCTTTGTCTGATAAGGCTGACAAACAAGCGCTTCAAGCGTGTATTGCTGCTTATACAAATGCAAAGGCAGATATTGAAAAGCGCAAATACAGCGCTTCTACTATTCTGAGCGGTTTGAAAAATGTGGGGTTTGGCGGCGTTTTTGTCGGAGTGGCAGCGGCTGCTTTTGGTGGCCCCCTTCTTATGGCAGCTGGTGCTGCTGCGATTGTGGGTGGTGGCACGGCAGCAGGTGTGGCTTATACCGTCAAAAATCTCTCAAGCCAATGCACGGAAGGTTCTTTAATGAAGCCTGTAGTAAAAGCGGAAGAAAAAGCGCTGGCATTTTTTAAAAAATTAGAAAATTCTCCCAACTTAACGGATGAAAATAAAACAAAAGTAAAAACTGCAAAAGCGCAATTTAAAACAGAATCGGCTAATTTTAAAAAACGCGTCGCCTTATTTATTATTGGTGGTGCATTTTTGTTGGCCTCAGCTGCAATTTTATTAGCAAGTCATGGCGTCTTAACACCTGTTGCTATGAAAGTAGCTATGTTGGGTGCGCAACATGTTTCTGCAGGAATGGCAACAACAGCTGTTGTAACGAAGGCAATCACTGGCGCTGCATTCGTCGGTAGTGCTGCTTCGATGCAAGGTAAACGCATTCCTAGTTTGCAGCAGTCGGATGATAGCAGCAGTGAGCAAACTTCATTGCTTCCTTCTCAAAAAAAATGATGATGTTGTTTTTAAAAAACTAAATCAATTTTTCTAGCAGCTCATTCAAAAATAAATGTCCTTTTTCCGTCACACAAAATGCGTTTTGTGTGACGTGTATTAGATCATCTGAAACAGCTTGTTGAATTTGTTTTTCAATCACGGAAAAAGACATGCCAGTACGTGACTCAAATAACTGAATTGAAATCGGTTGAAATAATCGCAATGCATTCATCATAAATTCCAGGGGTAATTCTTTTTGATCCACTGTTTTTGTGACTGCAATAGCCTGTTTATTTGCTGATAAATATTGTTTGGGATGTTTGAGGCTATTTCGACGCGTGATAGCCATGGTTTTTAAATGGGTTAATTTTGCGTGTGCACCGGCACCTATTCCTAAATAATCGCCAAATAACCAGTAATTCATATTATGGTTACAAGGATCATTTTTTGAGTATGCAGAAATTTCATATTGCATGAAATGATGGTCTCGCAAAAATGCTTGACCGGCTTGCTGAATATCAAATCTCGCATCGTCGCTTGGCAGAGTGGGTGGGAAGCGATGGAAATAAGTGTTGGGTTCTAATGTTAATTGATACCATGATAAGTGTGAAGGGGATAAATCAATTGCATTTTGCAGATCAAAAATGGCATCCGTGATTGTTTGGTTTGGCAATCCAAACATCAAATCAATATTAATTCTTTTAAATCCTGCTTGATGTGCTTGCTGTACAGCATATTTTGCTTGATCCGCTTCATGAATCCGCCCCAGTTGTTTTAGTTTTTGATTCTGAAAACTTTGTACGCCAATAGAAACACGGTTAATGCCAACATCAAAATAACTACTGAAGCGATCTGCCTCAATTGTGCCGGGATTGGCTTCTAATGTAATTTCACAATGCGGTGAAAAGCGTAACTCTTTTTGTAGGCAAGAAAATAATTCATCATATGCTTTTGCGGAAAATAAACTGGGTGTGCCGCCACCAATAAAAATAGAATGAATCGATCGATCTTGTACAAAGGGCAATTGAGTTTCTAAATCACAGAGTAGTTGATTGATATAGGCTTTTTCAGGCAGTTCATTTTGCAATGTATGTGAATTGAAATCACAGTACGGACATTTTTTGATGCACCAAGGGATGTGAATGTACAAACTAAGTGGAAAATTCATGTGACTGTTGGGTCTGATTCGTTATAATGTGCGCAAAAGGTATCATATTTCACGTGGGAGTGGGAGAAAATATGACTTGCGCATCCAAACGGATAGATATCTCAATATAAGTAATTTAATTTCACCGTAGGGTAAAAACACCTTGAAAAAATATTTTTTAACAATGAGCTTCTGGGTTTTGCTGGTTTCGCCCTTCTCTGTTTTATTTGCAGATGATTCAGGTGCTGAAATTGCACCGCAAGTGTATGCAAAAGAAGAAGCGGTAGCTAGCGCGACAAATTACGGGCAAACACTTTGTAATCAAAAACAATATTATTGTCGCAAAGTGACTGCAGGGGATACTTGGTATCACTTATTTCCAAACTTTCAGCAACGCGAAGAGGTGATGCGTTTAAATCGTACGAATGTAGCGTTGGAATATAAAAATTGGATTGCAGTACCAAAAGATTTTTCTAAAACCACTTACATGGATATGTCTCCACTACCAACACACATGGACACGCATGGCAGAAAAATAGTTTATATTGATTTGCGATTGTTTGCTTTTGGTGCTTATGATGCGCACGGCAAACTATTATATTGGGGGCCTGTGAGCTCAGGACGAAAAAAATGTTATAACACCAATGGCAACTGTTTAACTGCAACGGGGTATTTTCGTATTTTTCGTATCGAAGGAAAGGATTGTATTTCGCATGAATACCCACTAGAAACGCACGGCGGTGACCCGATGCCGTATTGCATGTATTTTCATGGCGGTACAGCGATGCATTATTCCACTTTATCTGGGTTTATCAATCGCAGCGCGGGTTGTGTGCGTATGTTTAAGGCAGATGCCAAGTGGCTTAATAAAGTATTTGTAAAATTGGGCACAGAAGTGATTGTGATTAAATAATTTTGAGTGAATATGTGAATGTCAAAACCCCCTATTTTATTGGATCAAAAAACCTTAGCGGAAACACGCATATTTCGCATTGAACAAACACGTATGCGTTTCTCAAATGGTGTTGAGCAAACTTTTGAAAAAATTTCTGGTCGATCGCCGGGCGCAGTCATGATTTTGCCGATGTTAGATGACCAAACCTTTTTAGTGATTCGAGAATATGCGCCTGCGATGAATGGTTATTTTTTAGGTTTTCCTAAAGGAGCGATGGATGTAAATGAAGATCCCTTAATTTCAGCCAATCGCGAACTAATGGAAGAAACAGGTTATGGTGCAAAAACACTCACGCATCTAGCAACTTGGAGTTTATCGCCGGCTTATTTTGCAGCAACGATGGAAATTGTGTTGGCGAAAAATTTGTATCCACAAAAGTTAGAAGGTGATGAACCTGAGCCGATTGAGGTGATTTCCTGGAAAATAAATAATATTGATGCGTTATTAGCGCACCCAGAATTCCATGAGTCTCGTAGTGTGGCTGCTGCTTTATTGTTGGAGAAAATGTATCGTGACTGATTTTTCACAGCATGAATTACAAGGATTGTTACATGATGTGATTAATGCGGCTCAAGCCGGTGGAAAAATAATTTTAGCTTATTTTCAAGGTGGTTTTTCACAACAGGTTACGATTAAGTCAGATCAAACACCTGTAACACTGGCTGATGTTGCTGCTAATCAAGCGATTACTGCCGCATTAAAAAAAATCGATTCGCGTATTCCTATTTTATCTGAAGAAAATGACATTCCCGATTTTTCAGTGCGACAACAATGGTCACGATATTGGTTGGTTGATCCATTGGATGGTACGCGTGGATTTATTAATCGCAGTGCTCAATTTTGTGTGAATATTGCTTTAATTGAAAATCAGGTTCCTACGTTAGGAGTGATTTATGCGCCCGTTGAAAAGCAGGTATGTTATGCAGTACGTCATGCACCTGCCTTTTTTTTGCAAGAGAATCAGCGTGAATCGTTTCAAATTAAAGCCGATAAAAAAATGCCAAATCAAATGCGTTTATTGACGGGTCATTATGATCCACGTTTAACTTTAAAAGACGCATTGCGATCTTATTTTGGTAATGTGTCGATCGTTAAAATGAATAGCGCATTAAAATTTTCAATGATTGCGCGCGGGATGGCTGATTTATATGTACGCTTTGGTTCTACTAGTGAGTGGGATACCGCAGCGGGACAGTGTATTTTAGAGTCAGCAGGTGGATTGGTGGTTGATTTTCAAGGAAACCCACTGCAATATAACGCCAAATCATCTTTAATCAACCCTGCTTTTATCGCAATGGGTGATGTGGCGCAATTACAACAATACGTTGCATTTGTGCAGCAATTAGAAATTAAAAAATAAAGTAACACATTAGGCTTGATCAGAAACCCCTGTAAGTAAAAAAAGGAAAGTAACATGGCAAAAAAACCAGTAAAAAAAGCAGTAAAAAAAGTGACAAAAAAAGTTGTAAAAAAGGCTGTGAAAAAACCAATAAAAAAAGTGACAAAAAAAGTTGTAAAAAAGGCTGTGAAAAAAACGCTTAAAAAGCCCACAAAAAAACGATCTAAAAAATTAATTAAAGTAGCAATTACAGGTGGTGCAGGACAAATTGGTTATGCTTTGTTATTTCGTTTGGCATCGGGTCAAGTATTTGGTTCTGATGTCAAAGTGGATTTGCACTTGTTAGAAGTGACACCCGCATTGCCTAGTTTAAAAGGCGTTGCGATGGAATTGGAAGATTGTGCATTCCCATTGCTTAATAAAGTAGTTGCAACGGATGATCCGAGCGTAGCAATGCAAGATGTGAATTATGTCATTTTAGTGGGATCAGTTCCGCGTAAACAAGGTATGGAACGATCTGATTTATTGAAAATCAATGGCGGGATTTTTAAAACACAAGGTCAGGCGATCAATGATCATGCCGCTAAAGATGTAAAAATTTTTGTAGTGGGTAATCCTTGCAATACCAATTGTTTGATTGCAATGCATCACGCAAAAGATATTCCGCAAGATCGCTTTTTTGCAATGACGATGCTGGATCAAAATCGCGCTGCATCGCAATTAGCGCATAAAGCAGGTGCGACTGTTTCTGAAATCAGTGACATGATTATTTGGGGGAATCATTCATCAACGCAATACCCTGATTTTTATAATGCGAAAATTAAAGGTCGTCCTGTGATGAAAGTTATTCGTGACCAAGCTTGGTTAGAAGATACCTTTATTCCTACTGTGCAAAAACGCGGTGCTGCAGTTATTGCTGCGCGTGGATCCTCATCCGCTGCTTCTGCAGCGAATGCCATTGTAGATGCAGTGAAAGCATTGCATCACGATACCCCTAAAAATAAAGTGTTTTCGATGTGCAGGGTATCAAATGGTGAATATGGTGTTGATAAAGGATTGATTTTTTCTTTTCCTTGTCGCACGAAAAAAGGAAAAGTCACCATTGTGAAAAATTTTAAACATAACGCATTTGGTCAAGAAAAAATGAAAGCAACAACGGATGAATTGCGTGCTGAATTTGATGCGGTAAAAGCATTGGGTTTGATATAAGCGTTCATAAGTAGCATAGCCATGAATCAATTGAGTCTGTTTTATGAAAATACTTGGCATTGAAACATCCTGTGATGAAACAGCTGTTGCGATCGTTGATCGTGATGCAGGGTTGCTGGGTCAATTGATTCATTCGCAGATTGATCTGCATCAAAAATATGGTGGCGTGGTGCCAGAACTGGCGTCACGTGACCATATACAAAAGTTATTACCGTTAATTCAATCATTATTGTTACAATTTAATCTGTCATCGAGTGATATCTCTGCTATTGCCTATACACGGGGACCTGGGTTAATTGGTGCATTGATGGTGGGTAGTTCGATTGCACGCAGTTTGGCATTTGCATGGCAGGTGCCCAGTATCGGCGTGCATCATTTAGAATCACATTTAATGGCAGTAATGTTAGAAAAAGACAAGCCCACCTTTCCTTTTGTTACTTTATTAGTATCAGGTGGGCACACGATGTTGTTATATGCTAAAAAATATGGTGATTATGATATTTTAGGTGAAACGCTGGATGATGCGGCCGGCGAAGCATTTGATAAAACAGCTAAATTATTGGGGTTGGCTTATCCGGGTGGTCCTGCGTTAGCAAAATTAGCGTTAAAGGGGAATGCAAAACGGTTTCATTTTCCACGCCCAATGCTCAATCGTCCCGGGTTGGCATTTAGTTTTAGTGGTTTAAAAACAGCAGCCATAAATTGTTTTATGCGGCATGAGCAAGACGAGCAATTAAAAGCAGATATTGCGTGTGCATTTGAAGATGCCGTCATTGAAACGTTAATGAAAAAGGCAGCGCGTGCATTAGAGGCAATGTGTTGTGATCAATTGGTGATTGCGGGTGGTGTTTCTGCAAATGAAAAGTTACGTGAACAGGCTAATAAACTTACAAAACAAGGTAAAAAAATATTTTTTCCTCGTCGTGAGTTTTGTACAGATAATGCGGCAATGGTTGCCATCAATGGATTGATGCGATTATTGCAAAATGAGAAAGACGCGTTGGATGTAGATGTTAAGGCGCGTTGGCCGATGGATGAAATAAAAAACTAACTTAATTAAGGATGAATGTTTATGTCAATTAAATCAATCAATGCAAAAACCGCAAAAGCGTGGTTAAGTAAAAAAGAAGCAGTAATAATTGATGTGCGCGAACCAGAAGAATTCAATGCGGTACGCATTTCGGGCGCGCATCTGCTTCCTTTGGGTGTCATTAATAGCAAGCAATTACCAGACAGTCAAAATAAAAAAATTATTGTGCATTGTAAAATGGGAAAGCGCGGCGAACTGGCTTGCGAGAAATTATTAATAGATAACCCTGACCTGGATATTTATAATATGGAAGGCGGTATTGTTGCATGGGAAAATGCAGGTTTTAAAGTCAAAAAAGCTAAACATGACGTGATTTCGATTGAGCGCCAAGTGCAAATCATTATTGGTTCTAGCGTATTGCTCGGATTATTGTTGGGTTATTTTATTCATGCTGGCTTTTTCTTTTTGGCTGCCTTTTTTGCTGCGGGACTTTTATTTTCTGGCATGACGGGTAGTTGTGTATTAAATAGCATGATTGGAAAAATGCCTTGGAACAGAAAAAAAACACCTTATCGTCATTAAACAGGAATAGCTATTATCAAGGACGAAATTATGATGCATATCCAATCATTTTTTGATACAGCTTCATCGACAATTACTTATGTTGTCAGTGATGCTGAAACGCGACAATGCGCGATTATCGATTCCGTGCGTGACTTCAATTTATATTCTGGAAAATTATCCTCCGAATCAGCAGAGAATATTATTCAATACGTCAAAAAAAGTAATTTAATGGTTGAGTGGATTTTAGAAACCCATGCACATGCAGATCATTTGACAGCGGCGAGTTATTTAAAAGAAAAGCTCGGTGGTAAAATTGCGATAGGTGAGCATATTAAAAAAGTGCTGTCGTATTGGGTTCCTATTTTTAATACGCATTCAGACACGCCGACAGATGGATCGCAATTTGATGTTTTGTTTTCAGATGGGATGCAATTTAAAATTGGTAACTTAAATGTAACGGTTATTCATACGCCAGGTCATACACCTGATTGTGTGAGTTATCATATTGAAGATGCCATTTTTGTTGGAGATACCTTGTTTATGCCTTATGTTGGCACAGCAAGAACGGATTTTCCAGGCGGCGGCGCAGCAATTTTGTATCGCTCTATCCAAAAAATTTTATCACTACCAGATAACACGCGCATTTTTACTTGTCACGATTATCCACCAGAAGGGCAATTGCCTGCGTGGGAATCTACAGTAGCTCAGCAAAAGAAAAATAATAGCATGATTCATGCTGGCATAACGGAAAATGAATTTGTTAGAGCGCGTGATAAAAAAGATTTTAATAAGCCTGTTCCAAAGTTGGTATTGCCTTCTATTCAAATGAATTTACGTGCTGGAAAATGCGGCAATGTTGAATCAAATCAAGTGCACTATATTAAAATCCCCATTAATAAAATAAATTAACGCAGCTATGCAGAATATATTTTATTTAAGTAATGTCATCGTTGTTTTTGCCACGGCCATTGCGCTGATATTTTTTTTCAGTAAAAAAATGCGTTCATCATCTTATTGGCGTGCAACGGTAACCCCTTTGGCTTCTATCATTGGTAGTGGATTTTTAATTTCTGCGCCATTGCTTGTGTTGGCATCAGGTCAATGGGCGTTATTCATGATGATTTTTATTGTTGTTTTTGCTTATGCAATTGGTTCAAGTTTGCGTTTTAATATTCACTATGTAGAGCCTTTACTCAGCGAGGCGTCAGTTACATCGTGGAGTAAGCGAATTGAAACATTGGCTCGTTTTATTTTAGGCATCGCTTATATTATTTCCATTGCCTTTTATTTAAAATTTTTATCTGTTTTTGTTTTAGATGGTTTGGGTATTTCAAATTCGATTTATAAGAACATACTAACTACCGCATTGTTATTGCTTATTGGATTACTTGGTAAGTTTCGTGGATTTTCTATGCTTGAATTTTTGGAGACTTATTCAGTCGATGTGAAATTAGCGATTATATTTGCATTGTTAATGGCGTCTATATTTTATAATGGACATTTATTTTTAAAAGGGGATTGGGTATTAACCATCTCTTCACATGAATCAGGGTGGATTGCTTTTCGTAAAGTGTTGGGCATGGTGATTATTGTTCAGGGATTTGAAACATCGCGTTATATCGGAAATAAATACAGCGCTGCTTTGAGAATTAAAACGATGCGATATGCGCAATGGATTTCCGGTGCAATCTATATTTTATTTTTAGCGTTGGTAATGATTATTTTTAATCGTATTAATCACATCACAGACACAGCAATTATAG
This sequence comes from Gammaproteobacteria bacterium CG_4_10_14_0_2_um_filter_38_22, assembly GCA_002793195.1. Lineage (GTDB taxonomy): Bacteria > Pseudomonadota > Gammaproteobacteria > Coxiellales > Coxiellaceae > 2-02-FULL-42-43. The sequence continues at coordinate 24,026 of PFPT01000030.1, read as the reverse complement.
AACTATCTTATATTCTTGCGCCTGTTTTGGGGGTGTTGATTATTATTGCTGCCGTGATGAGTCAATTGAGCGCGGCTATTGCGGATACCGTTGGTAGTGGTGGGTTGTTGGCAGAAGCAACGCATCAAAAAGTATCAGTGAATGATAGTTATTTGTTTATTTCATCTGCAGCTATGGTGTTGATATGGACTACCAATATTTATCAAATTGTAAGTATCGCGTCAAAAGCTTTTGCAATATATTATGCATTTGAGATTATGCTTACCTTGCTAAATCTTAAAAAATTAACTCAAATTAAGCACCGAATACTCAAAACACTATTTTATACTTTTTTATTTATGATGATGGTGTCGGTTGTTATTTTAGGTATACCCGTTAAGTAACTTTTTTATGTGTTTTGTTTATCCAGTGCCCATTTGACATGTTCGCGCACAATATCAGACGAATGATTTTCTCGTGATTGCAAAGCAGAAATGATTCCCGGAGATTTTTCTGCATTACCCAATGCAATGGCGATATTGCGTAACCAACTTTCATATCCGGCGCGTCGCATCGCTGAGCCTGCTGTTTTTGTTAAAAAAGTATTTTCATCCCATGCAAATAATTCAATTAAGTCTGCATGCTTTAAATGATGTCGAGGTTGGAAATCTTTTTCTTGTGTGAATTTGGCAAATTTATTCCAAGGGCAAAATAATTGGCAATCATCGCAACCATAAATACGATTGCCCATTTGGGATCGTAATTCGGGATCAATTGAGCCTTTATGTTCAATGGTTAGGTATGAAATACATTTGCGCGCATCAATTTGGTACGGTGCTACAATCGCTTTGGTTGGACAAATGTCAATGCAGGTAGTGCAGCTGCCGCAATGCGTAGTGGGAAAGGGGTCATCAATTATCAAAGGTAAGTTTGTAAATAATTCGCCTAGAAAAAAATAAGACCCTGCTTGTTGGTTCATTAGCATGGTATTTTTTCCGATCCAGCCGATACCTGCTTTTTGTGCTAAATGACGTTCGAAAATGGGAGCGCTATCAGTGAAGGCGCGATAAATAAAATTTTCAGTCAGCATTTTATCATTTATTTTTTTAGCTAATTGCGTTAAGCGTTTTCGCAATACTTTATGGTAATCACGACCTAGGGCGTAACGTGAGATATAGGCCTTATTTTTTTGGGCTAGTATTTGTGTGCTTTGATGATCTTCAGCGAGATAATCCATGCGTACAGCAATAATGCGTGATATGCCTGGCACCAGTTTTTCAGGATTTTTACGTAAGTCGCGATTATTTTCCATATATCGCATTTCGCCATGATATTGCTTATTTAACCAGGCTTGTAATTTGTCATCAGCATCATCCGTTTCACAACTTGTGATGCCAATTTGCCCAAAACCCAACTCGAGCGACCATGCTTTGATCTGGGCTGTTAATTCTGTAAAATCAATCGAGTGAATAGACGGCATATGAGTACCCCCATTAATGAGCGCATTGTACCAGAATTTGGATTGGCAATTACTGTCACAACAATTTGTTCGGCGCGAGCGTGATGCCCATAAAGGTGATTTTGGACATGTGTTAGTCATCGGGGGTGATTTTGGTATGGGTGGGGCGGTTCATTTGGCTGCTGAAGCTGCGCTGTATGTAGGCGCCGGTTTGGTGAGTGTGGCAACCCACGCAGAGCATGTTACTTCTGTGACTGCGTCTTCTCCTGAAATAATGTGTCACGCTGTGAATCAGGCGGCTGATTTATTACCTTTACTGAAAAAAGCCACCGTGATTGTGCTTGGGCCTGGTTTGGGAAAAAGTGACTGGTCTCGCCGTTTATTCCAAGCAGCATTGCAAGCAACGCAGCCTAAAGTGGTAGATGCTGATGCATTGAATTTGTTGAGTGCGTCACCACAAAAGAATAATCATTGGATCTTAACGCCGCACGTCGGTGAAGCAGCGCGTTTATTGCATTGCACGGTTGAACAAGTACAATCAGATCGCGCTGTTGCTGTTGATAAGTTATGTGATCAATATGCTGGCGTGATTGTATTAAAAGGTGCTGGCACTTTGATTCAATTTGCAGATGAATTGCCTTTTATTTGTCATGCTGGAAATCCTGGTATGGCAACAGCAGGCATGGGCGATGTGCTTAGCGGTGTGATTGGTGGCTTATTGGCGCAGCACTTTTCATTATTATCTGCGGCAAAAACAGGTGTTTTATTGCATGCAATGGCGGGCGATCAAGCTGCTTACCAATTGGGCGAGCGTGGATTATTGGCAAGTGATTTAATGCCGTATCTTAGAAAGTTAGTTAACCCCAGCATATAATTTTTAGACGATAATCATGAAAACAATTTTATTGAATACACCGGAAGAAACGGAAAATACAGCGGCAAAATTGGCGCTGCAAATTCAGGCGCCGTGTCATATTTATTTAGAAGGTCAGTTGGGCGCAGGCAAAACCACTTTTGTAAAAGGTTTTTTACGGGGATGTGGCTATACCGGTTTGGTAAAAAGTCCAACGTATACCTTAGTTGAAACTTATGTTGTAAATGATGTTGTCATTTTGCATGCTGATTTGTATCGAATTAAAGATCCGTTTGAATTAGAAGAAATGGGTTTTCGTGATTATTTCAGCGCAAATACCATTGCGTTAATTGAATGGGCGTCACATGCTGCAGATTGGTTGCCAAAACCACAATTCTCATGGGCATTAAAAATCCCGTCGGATGGAAAGGGAAGAATTTTAGAGATGTGCGAGTAAGTTGTGATTAGGGAATGCTCATGAAACGATTTTTTCTATTGATTATATTATGGGGCACAGCATTATCACTGTTTGCAAAGCCGATTATTTTACACAATATGGTTACGCAAAACTTTTCTCATGATATGCGCACGACATTATATTTGTCATCTGCAACACAGTATCGCTTATTTGTATTAAGTCATCCTGATCGTTTTGTGTTGGATCTAAAAAATGTCAAAACGTTCAGGCGACTCATATTGCAAACACACAATAATGCAATGATTTCTGGTTTTAAATATGCGCTACACCATGATGGCATATTGCGTTTGGTTTTTGTGTTGCATTCAGGCGTGATTGCGCGCGTGATCAAATTACCGCCGGTATCACATCAACCCAGATTGCAAATTATTTTCTCTCGAAAAGAAAAAAAATCACGGATTTCTTGGTCTTTGCAAACACAAAAATACACACATCCTGTTGTGATTAATGAGCCAAACATAAAGCGTTATCGTGATGTGATTGTTGTCATTGATCCAGGTCATGGTGGAAAAGATCCTGGCGCAACTGGCATTGGGGGTACAAAAGAAAAAAATGTAGTGCTTTCTATTTCTAAAAAACTACAACAATGGATTGATAGTCAGCCAGGTTATAAAGCAATGTTAACACGTAAAGGTGATTATTATTTAACATTACGTCAACGACTACAAATTGCAAGAAAAGACCATGCTGATATGTTTATTGCAATTCATGCTGATAAATGGCGGAACACAAAAGCACGGGGTGTTTCTGTTTTTGCTTTGTCGCAGCGTGGTGCGACGAGCGAAGCAGCGCGTTGGTTAGCGACACGGGAAAATGCATCTGAATTAATGGGTGGGGTGCATTTGAATGATAAATCACATATGTTGAAATCAGTGCTTATTAATTTATCACAGTCGGCAACCATTCGTTCCAGCTTGGAAATGGGGGGTGATATTCTACAAAAAGTAAAACCCATTGCTAGATTGCATCATGATCGTGTTGAACAAGCGGCATTTGTCGTGTTGAAGTCACCCGACATTCCATCTTTGCTAGTTGAAACTGGCTTTTTATCAAATCCGCATGAAGAACGCCGCTTGAGAAGTATGGCTTATCAAAATGAATTAGCAGAATCATTAATGCGTGGCATTACAGAATATTTTGCGCATTATTCGCCGCGTGGGACATGGTTAAGTTATTGGCGACAACATCCAAATAAAAAAATAGCATGAGCGTAAAATGAGAATTCAAATCTTAGATTCAGTTTTAACGAATCAAATTGCAGCAGGCGAGGTTGTAGAAAGACCTGCTTCTGTTGTTAAAGAATTAATTGAAAATAGTTTGGATGCGAATGCAAAAAATATTATCGTTGAAATTCAAAATGGTGGGCAAACGTTTATTCGTATTAGAGATGATGGCGATGGTATTCATCCGGATGATTTAACCTTGGCGTTAAAGCGACATGCTACCAGTAAAATACAGTCTTATGATGATTTAATGCGCGTCATTAGCTTGGGTTTTCGTGGAGAGGCGTTGGCCAGTATTGCTTCTGTTTCTCGATTGAAAATGATTTCGGCAACAAAGCAAAGCGATTCTGGTTTTTGCATTAAAAATAATTGGCAAGGTGAATTGGATTCACCTATGCCTACTTCACATCCTGTGGGTACGACAGTTGAAGTGGCTGATTTGTTTTTTCAAACACCGGCGAGAAAAAAGTTTTTAAAAACAGAGCGCACCGAATTTCAGCATATTGAAACTATGATGCATCGATTGGCATTAAGCAAAATGGATGTGGGGTTTCAGTTAATACATAACGACAAAGAAATTTTTTCGGTTTATCCTGCAAAGCATATTGCAGATGAAGAAAAACGCATTGCTATTATTTTTGGAAGTGAATTTATGTTGCATGCATTACACATGGCGTATGTGCATGCTGGAATGCAACTAACTGGTTGGATTGCTGAGCCGCGTTATTCCCGCGGGCAGGCTGATATGCAGATGATTTATATCAATGGCCGTTTTGTGCGGGATAAGGTAATTACGCATGCAATACGTGAAGCTTATCGGGATGTGTTGTTTCATGGGCGCCATCCTGCTTTTTTATTATATCTTGAAATAGACCCTTTGATTGTTGATGTGAATGTGCATCCCAGTAAGCAAGCAGTGCGTTTTAAAGATTCGCAAACACTTTTTTCATTTGTAAAACGCGGCGTACAGGATGCTTTATCCAGTGTTCGGCCAGTTGAAAAAGCATCGCTTGATTTAATTTCAAATGAGCAGGCGCATGCTGATGTGATGCCGCTAAAGCAAACCAATATGGCGTTTCAGGTAGCGCAGCAAATTGAGGCTTGTAAAAGTTTGTATGTTGATTCGAGTCATATAAACCTAGAGGAAACTTACCCGCTTGGTTTTGCTGTTGCGCAACTGCACCAAACTTATATTGTTTCTCAGAATGAAAGCGGCATGATTTTAGTTGATATGCATGCAGCACATGAGCGTATTTTATATGAAAAAATGAAACAAAGTATTAAGCAAATAGTATTGCCAAAACAGCCTTTATTACTACCTGTTTCTTTGAATTTGTCGATATCTGAAATGCATGCTTATGAAAATCACGCTGCTTGGTTTGCTGAGGTGGGTTTTGTTATGGATTGCATAGGTAAGTATCAACTTCTCGTCCGTGAAACACCGGCGTTAATTAAAAGTAAAAATATTCAAACCGTGTTGCAAGATATTTTTTCTGACTTATTAATGCTTGAAAAAAGCACGCGTATAGAAAGTGATAAAAATGCATTTTTATCCAGTATTGCCTGTCATGCTGCATTGCGCGCGCCGCATGCATTAACCATTCCTGAAATGAATGCCATTTTACGTGATATGGAAAAAACAGAAAACAGTGGTTGTTGTAACCATGGTCGTCCGACTTGGAAGCAATTCACAATAAGCGAGCTAGATAAATTATTTTTTCGTGGTCGTTAAATAATATAATTCACTTGTTTTAATACTACAGTGTCCATCTTTTATTGTTTCTTTTTTTTCAAACCCCGAGTATTTTTTTTAAAAAAACAGCGCTATGCTTTTTTCATTGATTGCATCCTTTGGAGAAATAAATGAAAAAAATGATTGTGGGTATTTTTTTAATAACAGTATCTTTTTCAGCGTTAGCTGCAAATAATTGTAGCGTGATTGGTTTTCATGAGCCAGGCACGCATACTTATGATGGTCCCACTTGGTGTGAAAAAGTCAATTTCGATAATGTAATCGTTCGAGGGCCGCTGCAAGTCGACAGTTCTCGCATTGGGGGATTGGTTGATGTGAGTGGTCCTGTTACTGCATCTAAAAGCCAATTCAATTCGATTCAAATTGAAAATAATTTCACAGCAGAAAAAATCACACTCAACAATAATACAGAAGTAAAAGGAAATATTGTTTTTCTGGGCCCTAAGGGCACCGTTATGATAGATCCCACATCAAAAGTCATCGGTTCGATTATTAATGGCAACGTTAAAAAACCTTAATTTTTGAAGAAAGATCAATGAAAAATATAACGAAAAAAATAGTATTGAATGTTGAGAAGCGATTTGGTACGCCCACTTATTTATATGATACCAAAAATATCGCGGAAAAATATAAAGCCATCAGAAAATCATTGCATGATGAATGCGATATTCATTATTCAATGAAAGCCAATCCTTTGTTAGGACTTTGCCAGTATTTTTTTGTATTGGGTGCTCATTGCGAAGTTTCATCGAAAAATGAACTATTAACAGCGCTCAAATCAGGTTTTCATCCCAATCAAATTATTTTTGTTGGACCTGCGAAAACCAAAGAAGAGCTTAATTTGTGCATTAACAAAAAAATAAGAGCGATCGTATGTGAGTCTATTGATGAAGTTTTTTTTGTTGATTTTATAGCTGCACAATGTGGACATAATATATCAATTATGGTGCGTATCAATCCAGATTTTTATGTTGCAAAAGCACCCATTAAAATGAGTGGTGTGGCAACACAATTTGGAGTTGATTTAGAGCAGTTTATTCAGGCTTATCCTCAAATAGCTCAGTTGAAGCATGTCGTTGTTGAGGGTATACATGTTTATAATGCGAGTCGAGTATTGGATTGTTCCGCAATTATTAATAATGTTGAAAAGATATTATCGCTTGCAAGGCATCTTGAAAAATTATTTTGTATTCAATGGAAATTAATCGATATTGGTGGCGGGTTAGGGGTTCCTTATTTTGAAAATGAATCTGCAATTAATATTGAAAATTTGATTCCATCATTAAATAAATTATTTTCAGAATATAAAAAAGAAAATAGAAATGTAAAGTTCATTTTAGAACTTGGACGATATCTCATTGCTGAATCAGGGTGTTTAATTTCAAAAGTACATTCCGTTAAAAAAAGTCATGGAAAAAATTATGTATTGGTTGATGCAGGGATGCACTGTCATTTAGCTGTTTCTGGATTGGCATCATTTGTACATCGAAATTTCACTGCAAAAGTGTTCCATAAAAATAAAGCAATTCCTTCTGATGAGAAAAAACCTTATCAAGTTGCAGGGCCATTATGCACGCCAGGTGATATTTTGCTTCGAGATTTTCGCAGTGATGCTTTTTCTCCAGGTGATTGCCTAGTAATTTTTAATGCTGGTGCTTATGGGCTTTCAGCATCACCAGGTAAGTTTTTAAGTCATGGTTCTCCTGCGGAAATTATTTTTCATGAAGATCAGTTTTTTTTAGCGAGAGAAAGAGAAACGCTTAGTGATATTTTGTCATGCCAAAAAAATTTAATTGAAAACTTTTAAAGGAGAGACTAATGCAACAAACTGAAGCTTTAGTAAAAAAAGCACTTGCAGAATCACTGAATTTCTCTGACATAGCCTCAATAAAAACTGATGATCACTTGCGTGATGATTTGCAAATGGATTCAATGAGCTCATTAATGTTTTTAATGAAGCTAGAAGAAAATATTGAAGGGTTTTTTGTAGATCCAGAAACATTGCAGATGCGAGATTTAGAAACGGTCTCATCTGTTGTGAATTATATCAATATACAAATGATTTCAAAGGATGCGCATGTACATTAATTATTGTATTTATCAAAATAGGAGTTTAAATAAAATAAAAGAAAATACAGTTAAAGAAAGAGCGCAACAATATTTTTTAGATTTGTATACGCAATATCAAATGCCTTGTCATATGGATTTCACTGATTTGGTCTCTAATTATGAAAAATTGTGGATGCGCTGCTTTGCTTCTAAAAAAATAAAAAATTGTTTAAAAGAAGCCAGCTATATTTTATTTCCATCATGGGGAGTTGTTTTAGATAGTGATTTTGCAGTTCCTGAATTATATTTCAAAGAAAAATTTGAATGGAGCGCATCTATCTTAGACATCAGGGATTGTGGAAGGCTATGTGTTTTTTATGCGGTTCATTTGTTGTTGGCAATGCAATCAAGTGAGGATCTTTTTCGAGGTATCTGTTGTACAGTTGAAGATAGATTGCCTATTGCACATAAAAAAAACAGTGCTGTTTATCCTGAAATTGATTATGCAGGTTTTTTATCTTTATCAAATCAAGTAAATAATGATACGCGATTCAAAATACAATTTTGTGATATATTTAATCATCGAAATAAATTAGATATTTCGGCAGTATTTGAGTTTTGCGTTGAAGCCGTCATCGAGTCGTTCAATCTTTCGGCACATTCATATGTGATTTATATTAATAATGTGCGCATAGAAAAAAAGCATTATCCTGTTTTTACTATTTTTTATCCGACGAGTTCTGGGTTTTTATATTACGCAGTTAATTCTATTTTAAATAATTTATCGCTCGAGCATGCTGAGTATATTGTATTTATGGATATCGATATTTTAATGGCATTAACGGGTGTTTTGTTAATTCAAAAAGTGGGATAGTCAATGAAAAATCATGCCTATTTTGAAAGTCAGGTTTATAAAAAAATCAATTGGTCTGAATTATTTGATTCAGCATCAATAGCTGCATCATCTGATAAAAAAATATTTGGAATAGCCAATAAAAATAATTTTGCAATGATCAGTCAATCTGCATTATTAAAAAACAATGCATCAGTTTGTTTTGAAAACAATCATATTCAAATTTTGAATAATATCAATCAAAAATATAAAAATCCATCCTTTCAAATTGATCGTATTTTTATTATTGATATGCGGTTTGAAAAAACAAATTCAGTTGCGCATCCCGGTTTATACATGAATTTTAATAATCAACTGATGTATCAGATTTATCATGCCTGTCAAACCATTTTTTTTTATACGACTGAGCATTTGTCATCTCGAAAATATGGCGATATGCAACTTTCAAGAATTGATACCATTCGTTCTGATCTTGCTGAAATTATTATTTCATTTTCACGTATCCATTCTTTTATTTTAAAATTAACCTCATTATCTCAGATTAATTTTTTAATTTTTGAATTCCAGTCAATTTTAAAAAAATTATCTAAATTAGGTGGTGCAAGAGCTGTCTTGTCTGGAAATTCAGTTAATCTTCTTTATCACTTAAATTTATACAAAAAATTTATTGAGGAGTGATGTAATGCATTGTGATTATCTTGATCCAACTGCGCGATATGGCGAATTATTTTCTGAATATGCGAATCAATTTAGAAAAATTGCATTTGAAGTTGATCATGATCCACGCTGCATTGAAAATTACATCCATTTGCCATCAATTGATTTTTTAATTTCAGATCAAACAAGCACAGCGCTTGAACGAACAAAATATTTAGAAGCATTGTCATATGGTGATCCGGGTGTTTTGCTGGCATCGCCTGGGCCATCGCTTTCAGGTTTAATGATACGTGAACTGGGTTTGCCTGAGCAGGTCGATTTCTTTTATAAGGAAATAAAAGAAAAAAGAATGCGAACTTTTTTTGCATTAACTGAACCAAAAAAAGGATCAGATGCAAGTAACATTACTACAAAAGTAACTAAAAAAAATAATTCAAGTAAGTATTATTTAAATGGAATAAAAGCATTTTTTGGAAATGGCATCGTTGGTGAAATGGGGATTGTGTTAGCACGATTATCAGATAGCCCGGTTGGCATTCGCGCTATATTAATAACACCTTCCATTATGAATCACACGGTAAAAAAATCAGTGCTACCTATGTTTTGTTTGCGTGGCGCACAAATATCAATTATGCAGTTTGATGAAACTGAAATTTCGCAAGATGATATTTTGGGGAACCATTTATCAGCTTGTCAGAACGGATTGCTGAGTATTATCAAAGTGTTTAATCGATTGCGTACAGGTGTTGGGGCATTGGCTATTGGTCAAGCACAAGCAGTTTATGACATTTGTTATTGTGTTTATGAAAAAAAATCATCAGTTGTCAATTCAGTTTTTGCAAAATTAAACATGCTATTGGTTTCTGCTAGGGCATTGTTACATGAAGCAGCTACAAAGGTAGAAGATAATCCTTATGATAGCCATTCCGTTTCAATAGCTAAAATCAATGCAACCCGTGTTGCAGAGCAAGTGATAGAGACTTGTATTGAGCAAGCATCACTCACAGATTTAATTGAAAACCCATGGTTATTAAAAGCAGCCCGTGATGTCTATTGTTGGGAGTATATGGAAGGCACTTCAGCAATTCAAAAAATGCAAATAAAGAAAAAAAGGGGGTTGTATGAGTAATATACGTTATTTGGTACAACATCATTTAATCAATGCAGTTTATAAAAATCCAGAAAAAATTGCGCTTATTATTGATGATAAAAGTTATTCCTATAAAACAATTTACAGAGATTGTTTGATTTTTAGAGCGCATTTTATTTCCAAAGCAATAGCGCGTGGTGACCGTATTATTATTCGATCAGGGAGTGCTTATTTAACGGTTATTGCTTTTTGGTCATCGTTAATGTGCGACGCCGTTCCTTGTATTGTTGATCCAGAAATAGCAAGTTCTGCGTTTGAAAAAATAAATACTAATATAGATCCATTTCTGATTATTACTCACGAATCAATAATACAGAATGAAAAAATATTGGATAATAACAATGTGTTTTTTAAAAATACTGAAAATGACTTGGCAATGATTATGCATACCTCTGGCAGCACAGGAGATGCGAAAGGTGTTATGTTATCTCATCGTAATGTCATGGCTGCAATTGAGTCAATTCGCTTTTATTTGGGATTAAATGAAAAAGACGTTATTTTATCTGTATTGCCAATGCACTTTGATTATGGTTTGTATCAGATGTTATTGGCATTCAGTTTGGGTGCTACTTTAGTTTTAGAAAAAAATGCACTTTTTCCAAATTTTATAGCAAATCGCATTCAACAATATCAAGTCACTGTTTTGCCTTGCGTGCCTTTATTGGTTCAAATTTTTTATATCGCTTTTAAAAAATATCAATATGATTTTGATTCAATAAGAATAGTAACCAATACGGGAGAAAATTTATCTCTAGGGCATATTCATAAATTAAAACAATTGTTTCCAAAATCTGAGATATTTTCAATGTATGGTTTAACAGAGTGCAAACGTTGCAGTTATGTTCCACCTGATAACTTAGCTGAAAAAAGTAGCTCGATTGGTATGCCAATGCCAAACATTGAGATGTGGGTTCAAGATGAAAAAGGCAATACTTTAGGCGCTAATCTTGAGGGGGAGTTGGTTGTTTCTGGGCCAACTGTGATGCAAGGCTATTGGAAAAATAAATTAGCAACAGAGAAAAAAATACATTTTTTTGGTGATAAACGAATTTTATTAACTGGGGATCGTGCGGTAATGGATGAAGATGGTTTCTTTTATTTTAAAGGACGGCGTGATCTTATCTTTAAATTTAAAGGTGCAAAATTTAATACACAAGAATATGTTTTAAAGGTTTTATCTTTATCTGAGGTAGATCGTTGTTATATTTTTTTGGATAAAACCAATTTGTCCGAATCTAAGTTAATTGTATGTGTTGAATTAGCGGGTGTTAAAAAAAATTATGATAGCCTTAGAAAATTAATTTATGCTTTTTTTCCATCAACACAAAAACCCACTTTTATTTATTTTTTTAATCAATTCCCTGCTTTGTCGAATGGAAAGTTAGATAAGTGTCAATTAGAAGAGATAGCTAAAATGGAAGCGCAATGTATTTAAATCATATCACTTATGCTTTATCTGATCAGCCTTCTGATTTATCTACGCTTTGTGAGCGAGGTGAGTTTTCTAAAAATGAAGCGCTTTTTTTTGAAAAAATGATGGGGTTGAAATATATTTCGAGAATGGCTCATGTTTCTACTTTAGCGTTAATTGAAAAAACCCTTTCTCGTTTTTTTTCTGAAAGTCAGGTTAATAAAAAATCAGTCAAATATTTTTTATTTGCACACACATCCGATTGTGTTGCACCATTTGAAATAAATATAACAAAGAAATTACTAGACGATTTTGAGTTAGATCATGCAATTTCATTTTCTGCAACTATAAACAAATGTGCTACGATTTTTCACCTATTAAAAATTTCAAAATCTTTATTTACTAATCTGCAAAAAAATGAGCAAATCATATTATTGATTGCGGATAGCACTTTTACGAAAATACTGAGAACCATTCCTGGTTCAACAGTATTGGGTGATGCGGCAACCGTACTTTTATTAAGTAAGCAAGAAAATCAAAGTCAATTTATTGATGCGTTGATTGAAACAGATGGGCGATTTGCGTCAGGTAATTTTGCTTCTCATAAAGAGCAGTTACTGTTCCAATCAATTTATGTTCAGAAGTTAGGTGAAATTATTCTTTCCATTGTTAATCGAAATTCGCTATCTATTGAGCAAATAAAATATATATTCCCTCACAATGTTAACTTGCTTTCATGGTATCAAGTAGCTGCTGCGATTCATATGCCCATTGAAAAAATTTACTTGAAAAATATTTCAAAAACAGGGCATTGCTTTGGTTCAGATCCATTTATTAATTTGAAAGATGGTATTTCTGCAGGATTGATATCACCTGGTGATTATTATCTATTAGTGACAGTTGGTTTGGGTGCAACATTTTCTGCTATTTTATTTCAATATTAAGGGTGAAACAGATGAATTTTATTAAAGAGATTCTTTCTTTTCGCGATTCAAGAAAGCAAGCTTTGATGATTAATAATCAGTCTTATTCTTACATTGACTTTATTAAAGAATCTCTTCTTCTCGGAAATCAATTTTCACAATACCATCAATTTAATCATGTTTGCGCTATTTTATCTGAAAAAACAATCTTGCTTTATGAGGCAATGTTGGCTTGCTTTTTTTCAAAAACAGTTTATATGCCGATTAATATTACTTCTGCTTTAGATCGAAATAGTCATATCTTGAAAACAGTCAATCCTGATTTTATTTATATAGGTGATTGTGATTCAGATACTGTTATTTTTTTATTATCGTTTATTGAAAATAAAAATGTTCTTGTTTCAAATGTCAGTCTTGTTAATAAGATTAAAAAAACAGATATTAAAAATAATATTATTTTTATTGGCGATGTTGATAATAGTGTGATGAAAAAAAATAACAATGAGACTGCTTATTTGTTTTTTACTTCTGGGTCAACTGGATCTCCAAAAGGTGTTCCGATTTCTTTTGATAATTTGAATGCCTATCTTTTCTCTATGCAAAGTTATTATCAGTTTGATCATCATGATAAGTTTATTCAGTTATCAGATATTGCATTTGATTTGTCGATACATGAAATATTAATGACTTTTATAAACCATGCAACCTTGTTTGTTTATAATGAACGTACTGAAATCAGCATGGCGCACTTTATTCAAAAATACCAGATTACACAATGTGTTTTAGTACCGTCAAGTATGCCAATTGTGGTTGAATGTTGTCGTTACTTTAATATTTCGCTAACTTCTTTGAAAAAAACAATTGGTTGTGGGGAAATTTTCCCAATTATTTATGCAAAAATGTGGGAAAGTGTTGCGCCACAATCAAGTATTTATAACTCATATGGTCCAACAGAGACAACAGTCGCCTGTTCTGTTCATCAGTATAATTCAAGTTATGATTATCAATCATTGGTTGCATTACCGATTGGATATCCATTTCCGAGCGTCAATTTTTCCATCTCAAAATCAGGTGAATTGATTATTTCTGGAAAGCAGGTTGCAAAACAGTATTGGTCATCTACTGAAAAAATAAGTTCATTTTATTGGGATGAAAAAAAAGAATCCTATTTTTATCTAACAGGAGATCATGTTTCGTTTGATCAACAATGGGGTTATCTTTTTCATGCGCGTTTTGATGATCAATGGCAAGTAAAAGGCTATCGTATTGAAAAGTCAGAAGTAGAATCTGCATTGCGCAGTATTTTTGGTAGGGTTGATATTTTTGTTATTGCAAATTATAGTGAATCAAAGTTAATTGATTCATTGATTGTATTTTCAACTGTAAGATTAGATCTGGCTGCAAAAAGACCTCAGTTGTTGAAACTGTTACCTGGAGCTGCTATTCCAGCGCAATCCATTCAAATACCTTCTGTGCCACATTTATCAAATGGTAAAATTGATTATCATGCTTTGTCGGCTTACTTTAATAAAAGACGGATATTTTATATTTCACAGAGCTTGTTTTCAGATCCAGGAATTTATAATGAAAAATTGAGCGTTTTTTCAAAAGATATAGTTATTTTAGTTGAAGAAGTGAATGCCTTATTTTTACATTATGCAGATGAAAAGTTATTTTCTTGTCAGATTGATAAAAATAGATATGATGAACTTAATTTGCGTTATGTTGATTTAATCATTAAAAAAATATTACAAAAAAATATAGCGTTGCTTTCTCAAAATAGAGCTATTGAAGATAGGATTTTAGGTGTTTGTCGAGATACTGCCTTGTTGTGTTGTTCAATTCTACGTTCACGGGGAATTCCAGCTCGATTGCGATCAGGTTTTGTTTCTTATTTTATTCCTGGGTTATTTTTAGATGGATTTTGTTTGGAATATTTTGATGAAAAATCGTTGAGATGGAAAAGGGTTGATACACGAACAACTTCACTGCATTGTGATTATCATCAAATTAAAATTGATTTTGATTTATTTGATTTACCAGAAGATAAATTCATTTCATCAGCAAAAGCCTGGCAGCTTTGTCGATCTGGAAAAGCAAATCCCAATCGTTTTGGATCACGTTTTCATAAAGGACTCATTTATATCCGCAATCGATTAATTCAGGACTTGGCTTTATGTAATAAAAAAGAAACCTTAATTTGGGATTTATGGGGTGGTATGTTTGATTCAATTGATATTAACTTAGATTTGTATGATTCTTTGGCTGATTTATTAATTGAATATCCCTATGATATTGATGCATTAATTGCATTTTATAATTCAAATTCATTATTGCAAGTTCCAGATGCCATCTTAATGGATAATCCTTTTTTAAATGAGAAAATGGTGCAGTTACGAGGCGATGTATGTTGCATTTAAATCAACTGGCAGTTTTAGTTCCAGAAAAACGCGTCTCAATTACAACTTTACAAGAAGAAACGCAATTGCCATCAGTGATGCTTTCAATTTATCGCACAATATATGGTTTGCGTACTGTGCCTATATGGGATAGTTCTACGGAGTCATTATTATCAGCGGTATTTGAAAAATTATTAAAAAAAATGCATTCGGTTAATTCGGTTAATTCGGTTAAGTATCTCATTCATGTTCATACAGCAAAATGGTTGTTTCCATTTGGTGACCATGTGCTCTCTCGTCTCAAAAAAAAGTGGGGGTTTGATTTGGCGATGTCATGGGGGTCAACGCAATATAAATGCGTCTCTTTTTTTAACACATTGGCAATATTAGATCTATTATTAAAAAACAATAAAAATGCTGCTGCAATTATTTTAACCGGAGAAGTTGCCTTTACATCAAAGCTGCGCGTTGTACCCAGATCAACCATAGTAGGGGATGCAGCAACAGCTGCTTTGTTTTCTACTTCTGGAGAAGATCATGCTTTGTTGAGTGTCTCAAATAAATTATTATCTGGGTATGCAAAAGGCATCTATTTGTCTGATGCGGCACTCGCCAATTTTGATTTGCATTTTATCAAAGAGATGGTTGAAGTTATTAATCAAGCGCTATTAAAATCGTCTATTTCAATTAAAGAAATTAATTTAATATTGCCACACAATGTCAATATACCAACATGGAAAAAAATAGCAGACGCATTGCGTTTTCCAATTGAAAAAGTGTATTTGAAAAATGTTTCTGAATTCGGACATTGTTTTTGCTCTGATCACTTAATTAATTTGCAGTCTGTTTTGTCTGAACATCTGCTGAAGAAGAACGATTATTATTTAATGGCTGGCTGTGGATTGGGTTTTTATTTATCTGCTGCCGTTTTTCGTTATTAGTTGAGTTTGTTATGTATTTGAATAGTATAGTTTCATATCAAGCAGCTGATTATACAATGCAAGAGCCGCGGTCTGATTTTATTGAATACTGTAATGATTTACACCGCGTTAGCGGTGGTTTTTTTCACCCTTCTTTCTTGAAAAATAAGGCGGGCTTTTCATTCTCTGAATTGTTTGATGCACTGGCTTTTTATTATCCGACTGTGTTGACTGATTGTAGAAGCGCAGATTATAGTATCGTTGTTCATGCTGCTGCTGAGTATGATCCTTTATACTCACATATTCACCCTTATTTAGCGCAACAATATGCTATTCATTGTGATAGTGTGGATATTGCAGAGCAGGGTATATTGTCGGTTGTAACCGCATTACATTTATTGAATGCATTTTTTGAAAGTAAAAAAATACATCGGGCAATGATACTTGGATTTGATCAGTGTTGCCTACCTGTTACCTGTCATGCTCAGCCGATTTTACCAGCGCTCAATGGTGTTGCTTTATTATCGCTTTCGCGTGTTTTTAATGTTGATACTGTAAATTTAAAATGCTTGCACGCAGAGATGGTGATTATTACTGATTTTGAGACTCATATTGCGCAGTTTGTATTGCAATTGCAGCAACAATATCAAACTGTGCAGCATGTGGAAATATTTTGTTATTTTCTAACTACATCTCCTGGTGAGAAAAACAGTTTTCAAATTTTATCCGGTTTGAAGTTGCTGAAACATAAATTGAATTATGGCGTTACCTCTTTATTTCTTTTTTTAGATCAATTGCAGAAAGCGGCTATGTTACATGCATCTGGAACAGTTTATGCTTTATTCATTGAAGATGCGCAGATGGGTGAACAAGGTTTAGTTGTGTTTAAAAAAGAGTGATTTTGTATGCCACTTACTTTTATTTTAGGCGTGCAGTGGATAGCTGGTAAATAGCCAGTAATAACACAACAGTAAAGAAAACGGATAAAACAGCAGTAAATGAGATAATCGATTGTAGCGGAAGATATCCCATAATGATTACGCCAATCATCGCTGATCCCATGTTAATAAATGACATGACACTCGATGCGCTTGCGCGATCTGAAATGGCAGTTGATGCAAAAATAGAAGCTGATGGAAATAACAACCCTGAGGTTAAATACAAAAAAGTAGTGATCGCAAAAAATAACAGTGAATAATTGAAACTGAATATCGTCATAAACGATAACATAACCAGTCCAAAAAATACGAGAACAAATCCTGTAATCAATACATTTTTTTCATGATATTTTTTGATTAAATAGGCACTTAAAATACCGCTCGTTAACATACCAGTCATATTTAATATATTCCAATAGCCGTATTGGCTGGGAGATAAATGCAAAATGGTTTGTGTATAAATGGGTGCGGATGCGGAATAGCCATAAGTGAATACAGATACAAACCCAATAACCAATGAAAATACAACGAGTTTTGGATTTTTAAATGCAGTGAGGTAATGTTCTAAAATTATTTTTGGATGAATCGCTTTGGGTGATTTCAGTGTTTCTGGAAATGCAAATGTGCAGCAATACATTATGATTCCATGAACTAAGAGCAATAAAAAACAATCCTGCCATTTAAAATATTGCGTGATTAAACTACCTAATAAAACGGCCAAACCAATTCCAGTGGTAAATGAAATAATGGATAATGACATGGCATGCTTAGCGCGATCTGATGGCAATAATTCATTGATCAACATAAACGTACAAGATAATCCACTGGCTGCACCCAATGCGGTGACCAATCTACCTGTGATGAGCAATGAAAAACTATTGATGTAAGTTGAAGTAATGCAAATTAAAATCCCAATTAAATTAATAAACAATCCTGTGCGTAAGGCTTTTAATCGGCCATAACGATTGGCAATGGGTGCATAAATTAATTGCCCGATGACATACCCTAATAAAAAGATGGATACGATCCATTCCACTGATCCCTTCGATAATGAAAAAAAAGATTGAATGTGTGGCAAAGCGGGCGTGATGATGGCAGCAGAAACAGAGGCGATGCAGATATATGATAGTAATAAGGCTGTTTTGAATGAATTGATCATGTGTGTCCCACTTTCAATTGAAATAACATGATCATAACGCTTTGTTCAAGATTGAACAATATGCTTTTGTACTATCGCTTAATAATCCGGCACGATTAGCAAGCATAAAATAGCGGTATTTTTTTATAAATACCGCAGATTAATCACAGGTCTTAAAATGGATCCTTAGCGAATCTGTCATGATCTTCGTGACTTAAACTATCGCTTTTTTCTATTTCTAAAGAAACCCCATTCGCTTTAAAAACCTATAAAGTCACCATCGAAAAGCTTGAAGTATCGCCTTCTGCTTTTGCAACAGGCTTGGATTTAGGCGTGAATAAACAGGGTGATCTTAAGGTATCACAGGTTGCGCGACTGCTGTCTGTTGACAAACGATCAAGCCATCTTGAAAATAAAGGTTCAAGATGAATTCTTTCAGCTTTTTTTTGTTCCATTTTTATAAAGCAAATGCGTTTTTTACTTTGATCAAGTTGCCAAAAATAATCCTGTTGCTCTGGGTCATCATCGATGTGAATAATCAAGCTATTTTCTTGCTCAAATTTTTTCTGTAGAAAACTGAGCTTGTCTTTTACTTCAGGTGGTGTTTTAGTGCGTTGATATGCGCCACTTTCATCTGTAATGGGTGCGCCCAAACAAAAAATATCATCCGAATGAATGGTTATTTCCAAGTTGAGCGTTTGTCTTATTTTTTCAATGAATAGGCTCACAATATTAAAGACCTTCATTTGATTGATTTGATTTCCAAACTTTTCTAACGCTTGATCCGGCATTCTGTGTGTTGTGATTCCAATTCGTAACTGAATGGGTTTTTGCTCAGTTTGTTGGCGTAGCACATTCAATGTATTTATTTGTCTTATCATTAATGAAATTAACTCAAATATAAAGGGATTAAAAAACTGGCTGCTTTGTTCCAACTGCATATGCGATGCATAATTTTCAAGTGCTTTTTGATTTTGTCTTGAAAAAATTTGTCTGTGAAATAAAATCGTCTTATCAATATCAAAGGAAAGATAAATAACAGGGTTATTATTTCCTTCTGAAAATTCGGCAATTGATTGGACAGTGGATTCAAGATTTTCAAGGTGAAATTGACCATTAATTTCAGCATGAATGGCTATATTTGGAATTGAATATTCTTGAGCTTCTCGGTGAAATCCACTGTTTTCTTGCAAAAGAAGTAAGTGATTTGGGTATATATGAATTAATTGAGACAAGCTGTATGCATCGAAAACACCTTCAATTTCTTTGATCGAGTTTTCAAATCCTTTGTCTTTAAAAAGCGCCAACAATGTAATTTTTATTTTCTCAATCTGTGTATTCATTTCAACATGCTGAAAATAGCTTCTTCTTTTATTTTCTCGATCAAAAATGATGAATTTTATTTTTCCATTGAAGGATGAGAGTGCTTTTAAAAAGCTTTCTAAAATACGCATCAGTTCATGGGAAGGTCGCAACTCAAACCATTCTCTTGGATTGATGTCACTGCTTAATTTTTCCGCATGGAAGAAAAATTCCATGGTGGCGCTCATTTCAACCAGTATAACAGGTTCGCTATCAATACAGGCTGAGAGGGGAAATCTCGTTTGAGTAGTCTTGGGTTTTTCTTCAATGTATTTTTGAAACTCAGTTCCGCCAACGATTTGCTGTTTATGTAACTGATCTAGTTTGATGTGACCAATATAACACCGTGCAACTAAAAAAAACTGCTCTTCAAGCGCTTCTTTTAATTTTGGATGGGCTGATTTTTCTATTAGATAATCTAATGTTGCTAGTAACAGAGATAATTCTGCACTGATAAGCGAATAACTTTCTGCTGTTTTTAAGCACCAATCTAAATCACTAATAAAATTTATAAAATCAAATTTTTTAACGGAGAGCATAGAGAATGCGCTTTCTGGACAAGACAGCAGCTCAAGTGAATTCGAACAGTGGTTTTGATATGTTTTCAATTTGTCTGTCGTCATCATTTTTTGATGATCTAGATGGGGAAGTAGTTTTTTAAAAATTATTCCCTCTCTTTCATTAGATAACCAAGTATCTCGAATAAAACACAATGCTAAATCTCTTGATTTATCGCGGATACCCGAATATAGCCGAATTGGCAGATCTATGCCGCGCCTTGGATTCTCGCTTAAGCTTAATTTTAACTGTACTTCTGTAATTTCATTGGTTGTTAAAAAATCAGCATGACTGCAATCTAATAATTTTTTTTGAGGTGAAACTGGTAATTGAAATGGATTGGTTGTTCCGTAAACACGCAAAGTTTTTTTTGGTTCAATTTTTGATAAAAAGCGTTGAGCTGATAAGTTAATGACATTTTTATTTTTTTTTAAAAAATCAACTAATACATTTTTTGGTTGTGCGGCTAATTCACCTTCTACTTCATCTAACTCATTTTCTTTTCCACATCGAAAAACAGTTTTTTCATAATCAGTTAACTCACTAGTAACCGCAGAGTGTAATGCGGGTACTGGATATAAACGTTTTCCCGCAGAGATGCTCCACACAACTGTGTCTCTTGTTGCGCCTTCATTTCTCACGCCAGAATGAATGCCATTAATATTAAAAATAAAGAGAGTTCCAGCAGGCCCGCTACATTCAAATGGCTCAGGTAGCTGCGCAATTTCATTATCTGTGTATAGCGTGTCTCGACTAGAGTGAATTTCCCAATCAATCGTATGTGTTCCGGGCCAATAGCGCATGCCTTGCCCCCCTTTTTCTACATCGGTTAGCAGTAGCATTACTTTGTATTCTTTTCCATGACCATCATTATGCGGTTGAAATGCGCGATATTTTTTTGGCGCTGTTGGGTAAATACGATAAGCGCGTATTGATGAAAGCGTGGTGTCATGACCCCACGCATAAGCACCAAGTGTCGTAATAAAAGGGTGGGTAACTGCTTGGCATATCGTTTTTGAATCTGTTAAATAGGTTTCTTCAACAGTACCGCCAAACTGAATATGGTTGTGAACATCAGGCATTTTTTTGCTGCACCATCCATCAAAATCTGCTTGCATTTGGTGAAGCGCATCACCTGAAAAAAATGCTGGCAAAGCAATAATACCATTTTGATCTAATAGTGTAGCCATATCTTTAAAATCATCACCAAGTTCACTTAATAGGGTTTCTTGAAATTTTAAATCAGGCTTGCAGTATACGTCGCGGTAATGCATCTCTTCTGTTGTTAATGTTTTTCTTGACATAAATTTCTCCTCTATTAAAAATGGATTGTTGTATAATTCTTCAAGGGTGCATCCGAATAATTCAAAAGTCAGTTTTGCTCCAAGTACATTGCTTGGAATGGAGTGTACTAATGCACTCATTATTCTGAATGACTCCGTTTTTTCCTGCATAGTCTTGGTAAATTCAATTGCTTTACTGCAAAAATCCGCAATGATTTTTTTATCAAGATCAGGGCGAGATAAGCAAAACAACTGTCTTCTCACTGCTGTATCTTCATTTATTTTCTGAGTATTTGTTTCTAACAGGTCTTGTATAAATTGCTTTGAATTTCCGGCATATTTATGCAACCCAATATTGCCTGTCAGTCTTTTTAATGCGGTTCTAAAAGCAGCATATCCACATAAAGCATCACCGATTTTGATCATTGGGATTTTTTTTAATAATGCGCTCTCACAATCACCAGTCTCTTTTGGAATTTTAAACTGCAGATTTACAATGGTGATTACAAATCGTGAGAGTTGAAATTCAGATCGAGATAAATCCGCAGGGTAAATTGTTTTTTCAACTTGGGTTTTAGCATCTACAAAGGTTAAAGGAGAAACTAATTTATATAGCTCAAGTGTTTTCAAAAATAAATTAGAGTAGATAATGTTTTTTTTTGACTTTATTGAAATTGTTTTATATGTGCTACAAAAAATTAAATAGGATTGCTTTAGCTGAATTTGAAATTCACTATGTTCTGAAGTGTAGACAAGCTTATTATGCGCTCCAATGTATTTTTCTCCATAAAAAGCAGCGTTGAGTAATATGGGGTGATGATTTTGCGATCCAAATGTAGCTTGATAAAATGCCCGATGATCATGAATTTGTGTATTACTATCTATCTGAAGATGCGAGCTATCATTATTTCGTACGATAACCTGAATCTTCATGATATCAGGCACATTGTTAACACCGGTCAAGTTAACCAAATATTCCTTTACTGCTTGATATTCTTTACTTTCGTTAAGTGATTCATAGAAATCGTCTAATTGAATGTTATCTAATTTTTCTTTTTGTAATCTATTTTGTACTGCGTTTAAAAAAGCTTCCTTTGCTAAATGGTAGCTCGCATGATTAAAATTAGAAAAATGCCAGTCGGGCACTAAAAATACAGATAAGGTAAATATAGGCGGTGTGTCTTGAAAATAGACGGCTGAGTTATCGATGTGTTTTTTAAGTATGGCAATATTGCTTATTTCACTTAAAACATCGGCATTAAATGAGCAACCATTTTGGGTGCTATACAATGTGATACTGACTCTGTTTTTTCTCATATGCTTTTACAAAAATAGAATTGGATGTGATAACAGACTGCCGTGTCAGCTCGTTACTTGTGATAGAAATGGCTTGCCTTATTTTATCTATCTGAACATTGCGGAAGCATCTTAGAGGAATTCTTTTTAAAAAATATCAGGAAAAACCTGATTTTTTTACCTATTCCATTGTGGACGTATTTTCTAATCTGTACATTTTGGATTGTTGTTGCGGAACCTGCGAGCTCTTTAACTGCGGTCTGTTGAGCATAAAATAGTTTTATCAATGCGATCTTGAGAAAAAAAATATATAATAGTTGCGAAGTATTTTATTGGCGTAACTAACTGGGAAACTCAGGGGAGTTGCCGTATTTTGATAGAAAAATTATTAAATTTAGATAAAAAAATTGCTGTTTTCGCAAAAGATAAAAATTTAAAGTATTTGTTTGTGAATGAAGCAGGCGCTGAATTGGCTGGGTTAGATTCACCCAATCAAATTGCGGGCAAAACAGATTATGATTTCGTTTGGAAACCACAGGCAACGCTTTATAGGCATGGTGATGCACAAGTGATGACGGGTGCTATTTTTGTTAATAAGCAAGAACCAAGAACGCAGTGTAATGGAATGGCTAATGTGTTACATACCAAAACAATTTTGCGAGACAGAAATGAAAAAGTGATTGGAATAGCGGGAACCGCGATTGAGTTAACGGGTTATTCTGTAACAAAGAACCATGGTTATCTTGATCCAATAAAAAATATTTTTTATCTAGGCCCTGAATTTTCAAATGAACATTTTACACAACGTGAATTTGAAATATTTAAATATATTTTGCTTGGAAAACAGGTTGGAGAAATCGCGCTGGCTCTTTCTCGTTCTAGCAAAACGATTGAAAGTCATATCAAGAGTATTGTGAATAAATTACAATGCAGACATAAATCTGAAATTGTGCCAACAGCTATTAAATTTGGCTTAACGTATGTGCTAGAAAATATCTCCATAATTGAAAATACAAAAAATTAGGTTGCTTCTGATCTCCTTGTTAAGGTACTTCAAGCCTCATAAAAATGAGTCTCGATTTAAAAAATATTTTATATTTAAAAATTAAAAGAATTTAAAAGTAGTTAAAAACAGACGGTGTAACTGCTTGAAAAGATGGCTCCCCGGGCCGGACTCGAACCAGCGACCAAGTGATTAACAGTTGGTCGGTGGAGAAAGAGGGCTTTGGTTGAAATGATGCAAATTGTTTTATTTCAATGAGTTATAACTTTTCAGAGTAACTTCTCAATAACCCGGGGCAACACCCAATTTCTAACTTGTTGATTTTGCATTTGATGTGATAT
>PFPT01000029.1 GCA_002793195.1 Gammaproteobacteria bacterium CG_4_10_14_0_2_um_filter_38_22 | reverse complement strand
GATTGACCCAACAACACTGTTGCCTCAGTTCATTAATTCTGAAATTTTAAGCTGATAAGGCTATGTGGCGGGGTGGGATTTGTGGGGGCTTACCTTACAGACAGTAAAACAACATGTTTTTCTACGGCATTTAAAGTAGCTTGTGAAAACAATTTTGATAGAGAAAGATAGGCTTGTAATAAATCCGTTGATTCCGCCATTACCCCAAGTAAATTGGGTATAAATCCATATTGTCTTCGAATAATATCAAACACTGGCTTTGAATCTGCTGGTGCTGATTTTTCTGTATAAACTGTAAAATTAATCATGCCTTCCTCCGCGAGAAATTGAATAATTTTTTTGAAAAAACGAATTGATGAATTCTGTCAGCAGCAGTGTAAAAAACTAATATTGAAAATAAAATAGCCAGCACTGGGTATAGAGAGGGAAAAATCATCATCGCTGCAAAAAATATAAATGCTTCGGCACGCTCTATTAACCCGGGGCTATAATAAAAACTTTTCTGTGTATTGTTTTGCGTAAAAATACCAACAACTAAAAAACTCGTGATACAAATCAGAATACTACTTAACATCAACAAAGATAAAAAACCAGGATACATAGGATTAACAAAATACAATCCCATAATTGCTGCTGCTTCAACAACACGATCAGATAAAATATCAAGCATTGCACCGACTTCTGAAGAACAAGATCGCAATCTTGCTAGCGTGCCATCCAACATATCAAGATAACCCGTCAGAATAAGTAAAATAACGCCAATCCATCTTTGGTGAAATATCAACGCAGGCAAAATACAAACACCAGTACATAATGAAAGCAATGTGATTTGATTGGGAGTTGCATACTTTGCTACATATTTTGCAACATTATCGACAAAATATTTTTGATAATGAGAACGTAAATAACTTTCCAGCATAATTTCCCCTAACCAAAATAATTTAAAAATTTCACTATTTTTTTGAGACGCCCTGAAAAAAGTATCGGCTTGTAATATTCACCCGCGACACTCTTACTGATTTCGCTCAGTGTTGGATAAGGCGCAATTATTTTGGCAAACTCACTTATATTCCTCCCATTTTGAATGGCTATTACCCATGGCAATAACAACTCACCTGCATTTTCGCCTAAAATGGTCACGCCCAGAATTTTCCCTTTTTTTGTTGAAATCACTTTGATTTCGCCTAAAGTGACCAATTCAGTTTGTGCACGATCATTGTCTGTAAATTGAAATCGTAGCGTTTTTATTGAATGATCTTGAATTTGATTTTCTTCTGTTGATAATCCAACATGAGCAAGCTCAGGTATTGTATAAGTCACCCAAGGAATCGCACGATTGTCTACTTTTGCAGGAATACGAAAGAGGATATTTTTAATAATAATTCCGGCATGATAACCTGCAACATGCGTAAATTGATAACCCCCAATCACATCACCCATTGCAAAAACAGATTTGTTTGTCGTACGCAATCGATAATCAACCTGAATACCTTTTGCGGTATATTGAATATTCGCAGCCTCTAAATTCAACCCATCTACTTTTGCTCTACGACCCGCTGCAACCAACACATGAGATCCAGTGATTACTTGTAAATCTCCGTTTTTTTCAAATTCAACTAGGATTGAGCTATTTTCTTCTTTCACATTTTTAATGTTAATTTTCTCGTGTATTGTTACACCATCCTGAATTAACTGTATGCGTAATTGCGAGACAAGTTCAGAATCATCTTTGGGTAAAATGTTGATTGATTCTAAGAGAGTGACCTGACAACCCAGTAATGCAAATGCTTGCGCTAATTCACATCCGATTGGGCCGCCACCGATCACAATGAAATGTGTTGGTTTTTCTCTGAGTAAAAATACAGTTTCATTGGTTAAAAAATTTATTTTTTCGAGTCCAGGAATAGGCGGAACACTTGGCTCTGAGCCAGTGGCAATAACAAATCGTCTTGCTTGGATGTGGGTATCATTTACAATAACAGTCTTTTGATCTACAAATGACGCATGCCCACTCATGACTTGAACACCAAGATTCGTAAATCTTTCAACTGAATCATGCTCAGCAATTGTATCAATAACCTTTTTGACATGATCCATTACTTTTAAAAAATTCACATCAATTGATTTTAGATGAATGCCAAATTGTCCTGCCATAGAACATTGTTTTGCAGTTTTTGCAGCAGCTAACAACGATTTTGAAGGCACGCATCCAGAGTTTAAACAATCACCACCCATTTTATCTTGCTCAATTAATACAACGCGAACACCCATTTGTGCCGCAACTGACGCAACGGTTAAACCACCCGCACCTGCGCCAAGAATACAAATATCAACTTTAATTTTTTTTGAGCGATCCATTTGATTTCCCACTTATTTTTTATAAATAACAGGCATGAGTGAAAGCATTGCTAACGCTAACAGTGGCAATAAAATATTAGGTGAAAAAATAATTGAAAGATTAGGCTGTTGATTGGTATCAAAAAGATTTCCTAATCCAGTTCCAAGCCATACGTAAACAAAGGTAGCTGGAATAATCCCAAAAAAAGTGGTAATCACAAAAGTACTTAATTTTACGTCTAATAATGCAGACACAATATTTACCACCCAGAATGGAAATACTGGTATTAAACGTAGCATTATTAAGTAACTCCAGGCGTTTTCTAAAAACCCTTTTTTCATTTGTGCAATAAAACGCCCTGGGATTTTTTTTATACCATCCAATACCGCTGTTTTGACAGATAAAAATAGTATGACAGCGCCTATTGTTGCACCAACAACCACATATAATGTCCCAAAAAATAAACCAAATAAAAAACCACCCGTTAGCGTAAGCAGTGTTGCGCTTGGAATAGAAGTTGCAACGATCACAATGTAAGTAACGATAAAAATAAGGCTTATTAGTAAAAAGTGTTGTTCTTTCCACTCTGATAACAACTGACGGTGGCGCTTGAGTGATTCGAAACTCAGGTAGTGAAACAAGCGAAAATAAATTGCAAAGAAAAATAAAGTCAGCAAAAGTATGAGTGGCAACCAACGCAAAATCATTTTGCTTTTCACATGCCACCTTCCATTTTTGTGACGTTTCAACCCATCTGATTATAAACGAAAATAGAATATAAATTCTCTTTATGAGAATATCTGTTCTGACACAATCAATCAAGCTAAGATAATATAATGCACCTAAACAAATGATCCACCCTTAAATGAGCTACCAAAATAGGTTGGCATCCAAAAAAGCACTCAATATAGATTGAACACTAACCCCGATGCGAAGCCATTCTTCTCCTTTGAGCATATACTCTCTGGCATGTAAACTGGAAATCCAATTGCTGACATTGACTTACTTCCAGCTAATACAAAATACATTAAAGCGGCGTAACGATTTGAGGAAAATGTCGCACAAAGACTTATAAAAAATTAAAATGGCGATTGCGCAGACACCGCCCATTAGCGACGCTGAAAAAGAAAATAAGTAAAATGTTGTTTATTTCCTTTAGGTGTTTGGTGTGTTTCTAATTGATTCTCTAATAATAAAAATTCATTTCCAAGTTCGTGCTGTATAGAAGCAGCATCATATTGAATGATATCTAAACCACTGCATTTTGCAGGACCATCTTTTGCAAAGGATGCAATAATTACGAAAGAACCTGGATTTAAGGTGTTTTTAAGCGTTCTAACATATAACGCTCTAGATTCTTTATCTGTTAAAAAATGAAAAACTGCTCGATCATGCCAAATATCGTAGGAATGCGGTGAAACAAAATTCGTAATGTCATCTACATACCACTCAACTTTATCCGATTGGTTTGCAAGCTTCTTCTTTGCGTATTCAATTGCTTTATCAGAAATATCCAATACAGCAACATGAGAATAACCTTTTTTTAATAGGCAACTAGCGAGCGTCGAAGCGCCACCACCGACATCAATAATGCGAGATTCTTTATTACCGACGCGCTGAATGATCTCTAATGAAACGGCCGGCTCTTTTTGAAACCAACTGACTTCTTCGGGAAGATTTTTTGTATATATCTCGTTCCAATGTTGTTTACTATTTTTTGAATTCACTTTCAAATCCTGTCGATTTCTAATTTATTAAAAGCTGATTGCTTTATCAGCCCAAATAGTCCAATTCGTTAACTCTTCCATCGTGCTTCGTTTTGCTCCATCTAGAATTTCAGCATCAGTCATTCCACGCGCGTCCATACAGGTAGAACAGACTCCAATTTCTGCATGATGACGAATGGCATTGCTCATCATTAACTCCATATTGTAATAGCCCTGCGGCACTTTTTGCCCCTTTTTAACGCAGGAAACAGCATCTCCAATTAAAAATATTTTGATCTCCTCACCTTCGCGTTTCGCAAGAGAAGTCGCTAGGCGCAATCCATTATAACTAAGCTCACTACCATAGGCACCAGCATTTAAAATAAAAAGTGTTTTCATGAAATTTATTCCTTCATTGTGTTAGCGCAAATTACTACAAACCCACCTTTTCCATAACCAGATTCAACTGTTTCTACTGTCTTAATTTCATTAACTGGAGAAAAAATAGTCTGATGAAAATCAAACTGATTAAACCCCGTTTTTTCTAATAATTTTATTATTTCTGGCACTGAAAAAAAATTAGCATTCTGATAAAAAGAATTTTGTTCTTTATTTATTTCGTAAGATTTTCCAAGCGTTGAGTTTTTATCAATGATGGCGATAATAAGTTCACCTTGCTGCTTTAAAACACGTCGCGCTTTTGAAAGTGCTTTCAACGGATCATCAACAAAACATAATGTTGTAATAAAAAGTACGGTATCAAATCGATGATCTGGAAATGGTAAGGATTCCGCAACACCCTCAATAGTTTCGATGCCGCGTGATTTTGCGATTTTCAGTAATTCTACAGATGGATCAAGACCAAATTTCACGCCAAGCTTTGAGGCAAATCTTCCCGACCCAACACCTATTTCGAGCGCATCTCCCTTTGTGGGTATTACTTTTTGTAATGCCATTAATTCTGAATTAAATATATTTGGGTGGTGGTCAAACCATTGATCATATTCTTCGGCATGCTGATCAAAAGCTTTGACAGTTTGAAGAGACATTTATTAAAATCCTTATAAAAATGTAACGACATTATCGCTTTTTTTGAATTATTGAATATATACCAATTTCACCATATATTTTTATCACATTTTTAATTGCAGCGTAAGCCCCCACAAATCCCACCTACCCGAACACTTCAACCCCTGTTAACCTCGCTTTGTTTCTAACAAAGCG
>PFPT01000034.1 GCA_002793195.1 Gammaproteobacteria bacterium CG_4_10_14_0_2_um_filter_38_22 | reverse complement strand
ATTTCAAGAAGTGTCTTAATATTTTTCAACCAGTTATATCGCTGCAGCTGGCTGCTGGAGCCACTTTATGAGCTTTTGTCCTGCGCAAAGAATAAATGGTCTAAATATAATCAATTGGTTATTTATCTGTGGGTAGGTTTTGGTGAGACACGAGTCATCGCGCCTTAGGGGCCGATTTTTCTGTGGATATGGTTATTCTCTTTTGTAAAAGCTTCGTTGCATAAATTGATTTCACATGGTGCCTGCTTAGATAAGTTCCCTTTGAGAAAGAAAATTGAGAGATTGAGTAAGCTTTCCTCTTTTTTATAAATGGAGGAGCTAGCGAATCAATGACGACATTTTGATTTTATGAAAAACCAAGCGCCACTGCTTCAGTGCTAATTTGCTCCATGTCTTTCTCAACTGAGTTTCCAGTCATACCAAAATTAAAAGTTAAGATGAAACAAAATAGCTCATATGGAATTCTTGGCGCCTTTCTTCGCTCTGATCTTGAGTGCCTAAGCATACAAATACCTTTACCTGCAGCAATGTCACGCAGCATTTGCATGAAAATAGCCAATGCGCCTTTATTTTTATCGCTCACAGGAATTAATTGCCTACTGTTTTCTCCGGTTTTGCTTGAACGATAGGTTTGCAGCTGTCCTGATGGCATCGGTATTGTCACTTGCCAAATTTCATTGTCAGTGCAACTCATACATACGCTTCCATAGTGAATTTGAAGTGTATTGCACTATGGCGCTGATTAAAAAAAAGTTAACAATCATTTTGAAATGTAAAAAAACTACCATGAAAAACTAAATTCACTGGGTTATCTAACCCTTCATTAAGACCACAAAAACTGCAAGATCATCATTCAGGACGGCGTTAATTGAGAACACTGCTTAGTGAATATAAGTAAATTCTTCGCGCAAGGTTCCTTGGTAATTAAGCCAATAACTTTTTTCGTGGTTTTTAAAGTCATACACCCCTATATTTTCTGAAATTATTTTTGATTGATTGCCGTCGGTAAAATTCATAAAATCAATTTTTTCTGCAATAATTTCGGCATTGTCGTCACCACATAAATCACCTCGGATACCGACTACCATGCCTGGAAAGCCAAATTTTGTAATACGCAGTGCATCATGATGATTTAAAATAACACGATAATTTTCGTTTTTATTGACCTTGTTTTTTGAGCACGTTTTTTTTCGATTCACAACAATGGTTGTTTTCACGCTATTGTTTTTAGGTGAGTTTGGCATAGTCGATAATGTGCCAATTAAATAAACAAGACAGCCAGTTCCATTATAAAGCTCCATGATTTTTCCTTATATGTACAAAAAGAACAGGTTAATTTAACGCTGGTTTTTTCGAAAAATCGTGTTAGAATTTTTCGCACTCAACCAAGTATTACATTAATGTAATGGAATATATTACATTAATGTTAAACTCGCAAGCTGTGGTTTTTTGAACAAAGGGAGTTGCGCCGCCGATATGAAAAACAATCAAACAGCTTGTATTCAATCTATCTTAACTCAATTGCTTTCGCGTGAAAAATTATCAGCAAATGCTTTAGCCAATGCATTGCATTTACCAACACCAACGATACATCGTTTATTGACGGGTGATGTTCAAGATCCAAGGATTTCAACTTTACTCCTAATAGCCAATTATTTTGCTATTTCTATAGATGAATTGATTGGAAGAAAGCCCTTGAATGAACCTGAGTTTTCTCATCTGCTTGCAAAACGTCCCGCATTTTCTATTCCTTTGCTGACACTACATGAAGCATCGCAATATAAAAGCCATATTAAAAAAACAGCAGGGTGGTTTTGTTGGCAGTCTCAGAAACAATCATTACAACACACCCAAGCCAAATCTATTTTTTCCGCAGTAGTGAAAAATACATTATATGAACCGATTTTTTCAGTGGGCGCTGTTATTGTTGTGAATCCTGAGTTAAAACCAGAAACAGGTGATTATCTTTTGCTGCAGTTTCATGGCGACACGATCGCTGTTATTCGAAAGTATATTTCAGAAGGAAAAAATAAATACCTTTATCATGTGAATAATGAAAAAAGGAGCATTAAGTTGAATACAAAAGAATCAAAAATAATTGGTGTCATTATTGAAATGTATTCAAATTTTAAAAATTAATTCAAGGAAATCAAGGAAGCGAAATGATAAAAAATCTACCATTGTTTTATTACCCAACCACTTGTGTTTGTGTGGACGATGATCAAACACTTTTGCAATGCATGCCAATGGCATTTGAAGCATTTGCCAATTCAAAATTATTTTCATCAGCTGAATCTTGTTTGAATTTTTTAAATCATTACCAGCCACAATTATCTGACAAACATTTCTTAAAAAGTAATCGAGATGATGAATGTTACGGAATTTTGCAGCATACCCCAACTGATTTTGATATTACGAAAATTGCTGCTTTGATTGATAATCTTAATCGACATGATGAAGTGACGACCATGGTGATTGATTATCAAATGCCAGTGATGAATGGTTTTTCGTTGGCAAAAAAATGTCAGCATTTACTTATTAATAAAATATTGTTAACAGGAATGACGCAAGATGAAGAGGTGATTGCTGGGTTTAATCAAAATTATATTCAGCGATTTGTCCAAAAAAGTGATCTGCTGATGGAAGAAAAATTAATATCGCATATTAAAGACTTGTCCATGCAATATTTTCAAAGAATGACAATGCCTTTGCTGGCGCATTTAGAAGTGGAAAATCTGATGCCGTTATCAGACCCTGTTTTTATTTCATTTTTCCAGGCGTATTGTGCTCAAAAAAACATCACTGAATATTATTTAATTGATAAACAAGGTAGTTTTTTATGCATGAATAAAGCGGGTAAAAAATTATTTTTGATTATGCATAATGATATTAGTTTGGATGCTTGGCTTGATGCGTATGGCACTGAAAATGCATTGTCGCGTGAATTAATTCAAGCTATTCGATGTCGAAAAAAAGTATATTTTTTTGGAATGGGAAAGGAGGCATGGAATATTGATTGTAAGCAGTGGGCAAATCATTTTTATACGCCATCAACCTTGATTGGTCGTCAACGATATTTTTGGTTTGAGTTGGAAGGGTAAAATTAAAATGCTTGGTAATATATTTCAAATTAAAAAAATAAAAACAAAAAACATGTTTACATTTCTCTCTATTACTTTTTTTTATTTTTTTGAATCTGCACAAATGAGTTATTTCAATATATTGGCGCCCGCATTGCTATCTTCTGGCACTTACAATCATGCGCAAATAGCTTCGATTTCTGCTGCGTATTATTATGGTGATGTGATTGGATTACTACCTGTTGGGTTTATGTTGGATCGCTTCCCGCTGCGAAAAACATTGTTATGGGCTATGAGCGGCTCAATTATAGCTGCTTTTTTATTGTTCGTGAGTGCAAATATTTATCTGCAATGGATAGCGCGATTTTTTTGTGGATTTTTCGGTGGTACGTTTTCATTTATTGGCGGTATTCGAATTTTATCATCACTTTTCGCTAAACGTTTCACCTTCTTTATTGGATTATTTTTATCGGCCGGTATGTTTGGCGGATTGATTTGTCAGTATCCATTGCTAATGATGGTGAATCATTTTGGTATTTCATCAGCAATCTTATCAATGGCTGCTTTTGGTCTTGTAGTGATGGCGATTAATTTTTTATTTTTGCATCCATTGTCTAGTGATTATCTTCAAGTTTCAGAGTCAATTCAGGTAAAAAAATTATTTGCTACCTTATCCTGTATCTCAAAAAATATTCAAAACTGGATGGACTGTATTTTAGTTGTATTGTTAGATACGCCAGTTAGTATTATTGGGACGCTTTGGGGTGTGGTTATTTTAATGAGTTTGTATCATTTTACTGATGTGCAAAGCACTTATATTGTGATGTTATTATTTTTGGGTCTAATGATTGGTTTGCCGTTATGGGGAGAGATTGCAGATCGGTATGATCATCCAGAATGGATTGTGATGCTTGGTGCAGGCATGAGTTTTTTAACACTACTGCCACAACTACTTTTTCACCACTTTCCATTTTTAATAGTTGGGATGCTTTATTTCTTTTTGGGATTTTTTAGTAGTTGTCAGACAGTATGTTTTACTTGGCTTACAAAAAACATGAAACCGAAATGGATTGGAACCAATAGTGCGTTTAATTCAATGGTGTTTATGAGTGCAAATGGTTTTTTTAAACAATGTGCTGGGTGTTTTTTGGCAATGCCTAGTTTACTTTTAAATAGAGAAAGTACCATTAATGTTTTATTATTTGTATTTTTTTTATTGGTTTTTGCATTTATACTTCTCCTTGCTCGAAAAAAGATGTTTAAATTTGTGCATTCAAAAAACGCACTTAAATTTTTAAATGGTAACTAAAAATGAATAATTTTATTTGCAATAAATGCAACTTAAATATTTATGTGGATTTAAATGTAGAAAACTCAAGCTACCTTTTGTTTGAAAATATAAAATGTCATTCTTTCTGTGTTTTAAAGAATCACGGGGTTTCAACGAATTTTATTGGTAAGGTTTATAAAGAATGGATTCCATTTTTTGAAGGTGAGAGTAAATTTAATTATATTAGATCTGATTTTACGGATGAAGGTTATGTTGCATTCAATACAGAAATTGCTGAGGGTAGTGATTTCCCTGATAATAAGGAATTTTATGAATCTCATTACAAAGGAAGTTACCCAGATAATATTAATACTTTTCAAACATTAAAGTTGCTTGATTCTTTTGTTGGGTTAACAAAAAAAATATTATTTTTAATAGATGAAGAAATATGCGATAGAGTTCTAAATTTTAGAGATTCACTATCTAGCATTATCGCTGGTGATAATAATCACATGATGAGAATTATACATTATCCAGCTAAAAATCAACATAGTGGATTGGAAAGAGCTGCACCACATGGCGATGCATGTTTGTTTACAATTTTGCCTGTTGCAACTTCTCGTGGAGTTAAGTTTTTGACTCCAAGCAATGAATGGTTAGACTTTAAAGTTGCTAAATCGGAAATTATATTTTTCAATGGAGATATGATTGAGTTATATACCGATGGTTATTTAAAATCTGCCATTCACAAAGTTACTTATGCTGATATTGATATTATTCAAGCTCGTTATTCTATCCCGTTTTTTATTCACCCAAAGCGAAATATAGTTTTAAAAAACAGAATGACTGCTTATGAGTTCTTGAAAAGAAGATTGACCTCAATTGGTTATGATGGCAATAAATTACTTAATAAAGATGATTAGGGCGGTTTTTTAATGTTCGGTACTATTTTTATCAGCTCTATACAAATTACTGCTGATATAATTTGTTTGTTTTTTTCGGCATATTGTTTTATCTTTAAAAGATCATTTTATAAGCTTTTTTTTATTTTAAATAGTATTTCTTTTTTAAGCGCAACTTTTTGTGATGCGTATTATAATTATTTTTTTAGAATTCAAGATGCGCCGATTGAAAAAAGTGTTTCCTTAATTGTAACCCTCCCAGTTTTTATTTTTCAATTATGCCAGGCTATCAACTGGTGTTCATTTATTAAAAAAAATAATATGTTTTTTTCACCTTATAATTTTGCATATTATGCATTTTCTCTTATGGTTTTATTGATTCTTATTTACTATTTTTCAATTGGAAATAATCTTTCAATAATTACAACTATATATCAAAGTATTAGTGTTGCGTTAGATATGGGAGTTTGGATTTTTTCAATTATCGTTTTTTCAAGAGCTCTTTCTAAGTCAATTATTTTTCTTACTTTGGGCACACTTATGATTGTTTCTGCAGATTTAACAACGCGCTGTTTGTTTATGTTTGAAATGAATGAGTTGCATTCAGCTGATTGGATTCACGCTGTTTGGGCGGCGGGTGTTGTATTTATGGCAGCTGGTTTTGCAATTTGTATAAAAAATTCAATATTTGAGTTTTGTCAATACAATTCTATGCAGGTTATTCTTAGCTCGTGGATTTCATCGACATCATTGGTGGTTTTTATAATTGGTTTTCTATTTCTTAATTTTTTGCGCTTACCAAGCCATGTAAGTAATATCCATCTTATGCTTTGGAATTTTCCAATCGCATTAATGTTTATTATGATTTTTTCGGTTTTTCTTGGGAATAGATTTTCTCAAAGCCTTCTTTTGCCCGTAAATAATTTTATTGGGCGAATTCGCCAGTATAATTTTACAAAAAATTTTGAAGAGCGTGATTTAATTCTTGAGAAAATATATGAGTTTGACATGTTGAGTGAATTTATTGAGAGGTCAATTAATACAATATCGCACGAGCTTGCGCGGAAAATACTTTTTGCAAAACAAGTCGCTCATGATGTGCGTTCGCCGCTTACAGCACTTGAAATGGTTATAAAACGGTTACCAAAAATGGAAGACTCCAAGTGGATTATCTTGCGAGATGCATTGAATCATATCCGTGATATTACCAACAATTTAGATAAAACGGGCTCGATAGAAGAGGGGATTGATACCTGTGTGCCGACACAAATTGCTGTTTTGTTGGAGGGTGTGATTTCAGAGCGTCGCATTACACTTTCAAATTCGAAATTAAAAATCAATGCGGATTTTTCTGTTGATCAGTATGCTTTATTTTTAAATGTTGTTCCAGTTGAGGTAAAACGTATTATCACTAACATTATAAATAATGCTTGTGAAGCAGTAATTGCAGACGAAGTTATTGTGCAAGTGACGCTGAGCTATGATGAGCATAACAGTATTATTCAGGTTTCGGATAATGGTTGCGGCATTCCAGATGCCTTATTCCCTTCGGTTTTTAAACCTGGATTTTCAACAAAGGAAAAGGGCTCAGGTTTGGGCTTAGCGCATGCGAAAGAAAGCATTGAAAGTTGGGGTGGTTCTATTGCTTTACAATCAAATGTGGATCAAGGCGTTTCTGTTTTTATTATGCTGCCATTACAATCTTCGCCAAAATGGTTTACTGAAGAGTTGGTATTGCATGAACACTGCGATGTCATTTGTATTGATGATAGTGCTGAAATTTATCATGCATGGTGTGAAAAAATAAACTCTATGAATAAAACCATTCGTGTTTTGTATTGTGATTCAGGTGAAAAATTATTAATGCATTTGGCATCAAAAAATGAAAATCGTGAAATTTATTTTATTGATTATGAATTTTCAGGTAAGAAATATGACGGTATTGATTTGGCTAACATTATTTTGCAGGAGAAAAAACGGAATCGCGATATTTATTTTGTGACCAGTCGATCCAATGAGCTAATTATACAGAAATTTTGTGAGCACAATGATGTGCAAGTGATCCCAAAATTTTACGCATTTAAAATGCCAATGAAAATATTGACCGCGCGTGATTATGAAAATCCACTTTATCAATTAAAATATGCTTTAACATTAGATTCAAAATCACTGAAAAGATCAATGTGATATAAGGCTTCAAGAAACGCTGCTTTTTTTTCAAGATGACTGGCGTAGTATTTTCCAAATCTGCGGCATTGCAAAATGGCTGCTTTTTCGCCTTCTAGTTGCACCAATCCGCGCGCATGCTGCAAGAATAATTCACCAATGTGTTGTGATGTTGGTGTGCTAAATGATGCCCCGTTGATTTCATCGGTGATTTTTTGATAAATCCAGGGTTGCCCAACACTGGCGCGTCCAATCATAAATCCAGCGCAGTGTGTTTGTGTGAATACGGTTTTTATTTTTTCAGCATCCGAAATATCGCCGTTACCAATCACAGGAATGGAAACAGCGTCCACAATTGCGGCGATGGCATCGAGCTGACAAGGCACATTATAATCATGTGTCCAGTGTCGTCCATGTACGATAATGGCATCGACGCCTGTGTTTTCTAGCATTTTTGCAACAGAACGATCACAAAATTCACCATGATTGGCGTCAATGCGCATTTTTAAAGTTACCGGCGTGTGATCATCTTGTCGCATTGCTTTAATCAATTCGGATAATTTTTTTTCATCAGATAAGAGTTTGCTGCCGCAGCCTTTTTTGCGAATTTTGGGTTGTGGGCAGCCACAATTTAAATCAAGTATATCCGCATGATGTTGAATAGCATGGGCGCTTGCACGTGCCAATATGCCTGGTTTATTTCCGGATAATTGCCAACACAGATTTTTTTCGATCGGAGATCGTGTTTGGAAGCGAGGGCCACGATCATTCTCATTTGCAATGCTATGCGCAGATAACATCTCTGTGCAGCAATAAGCAACGCCACCGAATTGCCATACCAATTCACGAAAAGGTGCGCAACTGATACCAGCCAGTGGTGCTTGTATTAAATTGCTCGCAAATGTTTTTTTGCCAATCAAAAGGGGCTTTATAAAGGAATTAGTCATCGGTTTTTACAGGTTCAGTTTCCAATAAATTTATTTTTTGTGTAGACACATCAACTTTCTCAATTTTTTGAAAACGGGATGTTAATTTTTGAGAAGATTTGTGAACCAGCTCAACGTCTTGATGTGCTTGATTCATGTGTTTGGCTAAATCATCCATGCGTTTTTGAAAACGTTCAAAATCTTTTCCTAATCCAATTAAGTGTTCCTGAATGATGTGTACTTGTTGACGGGTAGCGGCATCTTTTAATACGGCACGTGCTGTTGTTAATATGGCCATCATGGTTGTGGGTGAAACAAGCCAGACACGCTTTTGTTGTGCAAATTCAACCAGCTCTTCAAATTTACCGTGAATTTCAGCAAAAATAGCTTCTGCAGGAATGAAAAGCATTGCGCCATCCGCTGTTTCTCCTGGAATAATGTATTTTTCTGCCACATCTTGAATGTGTTTTTTAATGTCAATTTTAAATTGCGTTTCTGTCGATTTTTTTTCAGCATCGGTTAGTTGTTTATTTTGCAATTTACGATAACTTTCAAGCGGAAATTTAGAATCAATTGCAATATTGCCGGTAGGTTCGGGTAAAAACAACAAGCAATCTACGCGTTTTCCATTTGATAAAGTATGTTGTAATGCAAAATGGGTTTCAGGGAGCATGTTATGTAAAAGGCCACTTAATTGAATTTCGCCAAATGCGCCGCGTGATTTTTTATCAGATAAAATGTCTTGAAGACCAACGACGTTGCTGGATAGTTCTGTGATTTTTTTTTGTGCTTCATCAATGATGGCTAAGCGCTTTACGACATCATGAAACGTGCTGTTCGTTTTTTCAAATCCGACTGTGAGTTGTTTATTTACTTCTTGGCTAATTTCTTTTAATTTTTCTTGTGTGGCTTGTGTCAGTTTATCAACTTGTTCAGTGAGTCGTTGTGTATTTTGGTTCAGCATGGAAGCGACTTGATTGCGCATCTCAGATAGAGCATTTTGCATGCTGTCTTGAATTAATTTTAAACTTTGAATTTGGTATTGATCAAATTGCTGGCGTGCTGTTTGTTGTGCTGTTTGCTGTTCCTGTAATAATTTTTCAACAGATTCGCGCTGTGAAAAAAGCTGTTTCGTGCGGTCATTCATCAGAATGATCACAATCAGAATGATCAGTAATAAAGCAGATAAGCCAATAATGAAGCCGAATTGTAATGTCATAACAAATCCCACGTTAAAAATGGATGTTATTTTAACAGGTTGTGTGGTTTTTAACAGATTGGCATTGTAGTATGTCGAATGTAAATTAAGTGCAGTAGTACTGTACTGTCATCGATGCATTAACGCATCGTTTGTCAATTGGAGAAAAATCATGTTTCACGGCAGTTTGGTTGCCATTATTACACCTATGCAGACGGATGATTCAATTGATTATGCTGCTTTTGAAAAGCTCATTGATTGGCATATGCAAAATAAAACCACGGGATTGGTTGTATTGGGGACAACGGGCGAGTCTG
This sequence comes from Gammaproteobacteria bacterium CG_4_10_14_0_2_um_filter_38_22, assembly GCA_002793195.1. Classification (GTDB taxonomy): domain Bacteria; phylum Pseudomonadota; class Gammaproteobacteria; order Coxiellales; family Coxiellaceae; genus 2-02-FULL-42-43. The sequence goes on along the minus strand of PFPT01000034.1, from coordinate 11,329 downwards.
CAACGATTGAAAGTGATGAGCGACGCGAGTTGATTCGTTGCGCTGTTGCCCGCGTGCATCACACTATCCCTGTGATTGTTGGGACGGGTACTAATTCAACCGCGCAAAGTATTTTGCTCACACGTGAAGCGATGGCGTTGGGTGCTGATGCTGTTTTATTGGTGACGCCTTATTACAATAAGCCAACGCAGGCAGGTTTGTTTCAACATTATCGTGCTATTGCGCAGGCAGTTCCAATTCCACAAATTTTATATAATGTACCTGGACGTACTGCATGTGATTTATTGCCAGAAACCATTTCGCGCTTGTCTCAATTTGCTAATATCATCGGCGTGAAAGAAGCGACAGGTGATTTGAATCGTTTGAAAAAATTATTATCGTTGAATTTAAAAATGGATTTTTACAGCGGTGATGATGCCACTGCGATGGAATTTATGTTGCAAGGTGGGCAAGGTGTGATTTCGGTTGCGGCGAATATTGTGCCAAAAACCTTTTATGAACTGTGTGTTGCTGCGCTAAAAAAAGATCGTATAGCAGCAGAAAAAATAAACAATCAGCTGGTTGATTTGTACAGTGCATTGTTCATTGAAAGTAACCCGATTCCAACGAAGTGGGTATTACAAAAAATGGGTTTGATTCAATCTGGAATCAGGTTACCATTGACGACGCTGAGCGTAGCGCATCATGCGATTGTGCAATCTGTGATGCAACAAATCCTAATTTGACAATTTTAAAAGAGGTTGGCATATGCGTTTTTTTGCCTTATTAATAGCATTTTTAGTAAGTATGGCTTTGGTGGGTTGTGTAAATCATAACAAAGACTATTTAAAACAGGACAAACAAATTGGTTCATTGGTTGTGCCGCCGGGTGTGCCACTCTTAAAGCAAAGCGTTTATTATCCGATTCCTAAAGTGGCAACTCAACCAGTTACGAAGCCTGTTGTCTTAACGCCACCCACACTGCAAAAAAAATAAAAATGGGGTTGGATATCGATAGCTGAGCATTGGAGAGATACCGAAGTGGCTATAACGGCACCGACTCGAAATCGGATGGGGCTCGTAAGGGTCCACGTGGGTTCGACAAATTTTGCAGGATTGCAAAATTTGAATGATTCGCGAAGCGAATCAGCCCGGAGGGTGAGCGCACAGGAAGTGCGCGAATAATCCCACCTTTTCTGGAGAAATAGAAAAATAATTTAAAAAATTGGAGAGATACCGAAGTGGCTATAACGGCACCGACTCGAAATCGGATGGGGCTCGTAAGGGTCCACGTGGGTTCGAATCCCACTCTCTCCGAATTCATTAAAACAACCGTAGGTTTGTTTTAATGAATTCGAAAAAAGGCGATGAGAACCCACGTGATTTCGTGTGGTTCGACAAATTTTGCAGGATTGCAAAATTTGAATGATTCGCGAAGCGAATCAGCCCGGAGGGTAAGCGCACAGGAAGTGCCCGAGTAATCCGGCTTTCTCTGCATAAAACTAGTTTGATAAGGATTTCTCATGCTGTTTTCGTATCGTTTAAAACCATATTGGTTTCCTGTTGTTGCTACTACAGCTATTTTTTTTTCTGCCAATGCGTTTGCTGGCGGGTTTCAATTATGGGAGCAAAATGCGGGTGATTCGGGTGATTATCATGCTGGTGCTGCAGCTGAAACCAACTCTGTAGCAAATGTTTTTTATAATGCAGCGATTGCAGCAAAAATTAAGCATCAACAGTTTTCATTTGGTGGTGCGTTAATTGCTTTGACAACCAATTTCACAGGGACAGCAGATGGTACGCCTGTGAACAATGTGTCTGGTGATACAACCAATATTGTTCCTAATTTTTCTTATGTATTACCATTTAAAAGTCGTTGGGCATTTGCATTTAGTGTGACAACACCATTTGGTTTGGCAACCAAATATCCAAATGAACAACCCGTGAATTTTTTAGCAACCAAAACAGAATTGCAGACATTCAATTTAAATCCGAGTGTGGCCTATCAAATTAATCGTGATTTGTCTGTGGGTGTTGGTTTTGATGTATTGTATGGTTCAGCCATCTATAACGCAGATATTTTTCAACCGATCAAAGATGATCTGAGCGGAGTTGGGTATGGCTATAATGCAGGTTTATTAGCGCAGATAACAAATAAGACGCGTGTGGGTTTAAGTTATCGATCAGGAATTACTATCGATGCAAAAGGCCCCAGTCAATCCGCCGATTTTTTTGGCAACCCGATTAATAGAACAACGACTGCAGATTTCCCTTTGCCACCCACGACCATTTTGAGTGTGTATCAAAATATAAATTCGCACTTTACGCTGATGGCAACTGCATTTTACACGCAATGGTCTGTATTTCATGAATTGATTATTCATAATCTAGCAACGCCAACAGGCACAGGTACAATTCGTTTGTTGGAAAATTATCGTGATACGTGGAATTTAGCGATTGGCGGGAAATATAAATTTAATCATCATGTTGCATTGTTGGCAGGATTTGGTCATGACGATACGCCCACGCGTATTTTATATCGGGATATTCGTTTGCCGGATAATGATCATTATGCTGTGTCACTGGGTATTGATATTCAACCACAACCGGGCTTTTTGTGGAGCTTGGGTTGGACGCATTTCTTTATTCCCACAACGGATGTGAATAATTCATCATCTAACAATGGATCAACTATAGCGCCTGTTATTGGAATTGGTACGGTTAAAGGCGATGTGAATGTGTTGGGTATTCAATTTACTTGTGATATTTAAAAAACACTTTGAAAAAATGAGCCTTCATTCGAAGGCTCATAAAGAAATGAACTTAGCTGTATGATAATGCAACCGTAGTGCCGGGGTAAAATTGTCCTGTTCCTGGTGTAACAGAAACGGAATAACCTGATGCAAGATCATGTATATTTGAAATCTCACCTTTTTTCCCAGTTAAACCTGTTAAGGTTAAATCTGCTTTTCCAATCACAGTACCCGTTTGATTTAATGTGAATACGCATTTTAAATTATTGTGTAAGTGAAACATTAAATAGATCGCGCCCCAAGGAAATGCAGGTAAGCTACCATTTGCTGGAATATTTTTAAGTGCCGGTGTGCCATTGCAAGTCACAATAATTTGGTGTGGCGCATTTTGACTAGACAAAGTTAATCCAGCCTCGTCAGCAGTTGCAGCCAATGTTGTCATTGATAAAGCAACACCTACGCTTACTGCCAATAATTTTTTCTTTAACATATTTTTTTCCTTAAAAATTAAAAAACTTGGAACGCCATCATAGCGTAATTTTTTTTGCATGGCATCTGGTAATATTTGGGCATTAAAAAAATATTTATTTTAATTGCTATGGGTGCTGTCCCTAAACTATCGACAAGCTGCAACTGACGTTAGTTGGTGCAAACAAATGAAAACTTTTGGATAAGATCAAGGAATATTAACCTCAAATTTTAATTTATTTCCCCTTCGAGCATCTTCATTTTTGCTTTTGTCGATACCTGAGAGGCAGAGCCTAACAATGAGATGGTGTTTTGTAAAATCCATTTTAAACAGGTGGTTGTTTTTTTGTTTTGTATTTTTGACTAATGCGACCCAAATGGCCTCTTGCTGCTTTAGAGTAGGGTTGTGTTTTAACGAGTCTTTGTATTAATTGAAGTGCTATTTCTAACTGGCCTTTTTGTTCTAATCTCATACACTTGTTGATGATTGTATTAATCGCCTCAGGTGTTGAGCTGTTTTTAAAAAAATGCATTGATTGGTTACTCATTATTTACTTCCTTTTGGGGCTGAATGTTTTTCTGCGTCTTGTTCTATAGCTGTATGAGTAAGTTTTGGCGTTACTTTGGGGATATGATGGAGTCTCTCTGCAAAATCAGATGGTGTGGTCAGTGATGACTGACGATAAAAATTTTTCCACTCAGCAACTTCTGCTACTAAGGGTTCTGTAATGGCTAATGTAGAAGTTAAACAATGTAAGTGTGTTTGCGTTCTGTAAGGGCTTGTAAAAATAGGAGGCGAAGCATGTAGTGCGTATCTTATTTTTCCTTCCGCTACTTTTTCTTTTCTTTTGCTGATGTCATTCATTATTTTTTCAGCCATTTTTTCTGATACAGGCAATTCAAAGTCAATGGGTTCTTTTTCATAGGCATCAACATCCACTTGTTTGCTTTCCATCGTCATTGCTGGAACGCCAGTAAGTGTTTCAAGACGAGTACGCTCAGGGGTTATAGGCAATACTTTTTGTGTAGTGGATAGGTCAGGTAATGCATCGCTTGGATAACCGCAAAATTTAACGGGGGTGAAAACATAAGGGGCATTGAGTGTTTTTTCTCTGCTTATTAAGAGATCCATTCGGTTTTGATTGGAATTGCTGCTTTGTTCGATGGCGCTGACATCAAAATGAGCAGGCACCAACTCGTCTTGGTGATTCATGTACCATAAATTTACATGCATTCCATTGGCTCGACTAACAATTGAAAATACTTCAGGAGTTATTGTTGTAGATTCAGTTAGTGTTTTTTTGATTCGCATGAGTGGTATTTTTTTTGAAGGGTCTGGATTGTCAGCTTGATAAGCGAGTTCGTTGTTAATGACAGTTAAAGCATGTTCTTTCATTTGCTGAAATTGTGAAAGTGAATAGGGTGTGTCGTTGGTTATTGGAGATGGTATAAATCCTTGCACCACAGGTTCCATGTTGGGCCATAAACTCCAATAAGCTTCTTGAGCTTGGTGGTGTGCTGTAAAAGCAACGTGTCCTGTATCACCCGTAAATCCATTTTTAAGATTGGCTTGTGTTTCCCAAATATGAAAAGTGAGAAAAGCGGGTTTGCCCAATAACCTGTTGCCACGTCGCATGCACTTCTCCTAAAAAATTGCTCGTTTAAACCAACAAAATTATAGTAGGATTTTGTATTTTATTATTGATTTTATGACGCAGTAGGAAAGGTTATTTGAATTTCAATGGGTAACAACATGCTCTTAAAGTATATTTCTTTTCCGTGCATAAAAAGCAGCTTTGAGTGCTGCTGAATTATAATAATGAGTTGTATCTTTATCGATGGCAAATAAATAGAGTGCGCCGGTTAATATAACTTGTATGGCTGAATGTAAAGTGGATGCCGCTAAAAATAAAATAGTGCTCAGTATAGCGCCTATAACGATACAAATTTTACCCCCGATGATGACTGCAATAATAGCGGGAATCAATGAAAGAATGTGAATGGTTAGCATAATGACCGTGATTCCTATACGTGGAGTGACTGTCGTTCCCCATGTATTTTTAATGAGTAGAGAAGAGCGTTTGATTGCGGCAATAGGCTTACAGTTTTCGTTAACCATCACAGGTAAAACCAGTTTAATGGCAGTTAAGACGTTTAATCCTGATAAAAATCGTATCGCAAAAGCAGTTTCATACCAGCCATCATACCAATACTCAAATAGTTGAATGATCGGTGCAGCCGTGGTCATGATCACTTTTAAAAAATATAATCTCAGCGCTTGTTTGATCATGATTTGAAATCCCAAGCGTAATGGGCTGTTTTCTTTTTGAATGTGTTTTATAGCGCAAAGTGTGAGCGCTGCATTAAATATTAATGCAATCCAATTAATCAGCATAAAAGTAATGAGTAGTGCGGCAAAAGCAATCAAGATGTTTTTTTCATTAGCGCTCGCTGTTATTTCCCAAACGACTACTTCCATTTTATAAACGGGGATCAATCCAACAAATAAAATAGCCACGCTTAAGATATTGCTGCTCGCCGGAAAAATTAATAATTTTTTATTTTCACGAATAATGACGATGCTTTGTTTGGCGAGTAATAATCCATTTTGAAAGCGTGATGTCATGTACAACTCCTTTATGTCACATCATTATAAACTGCTTATTCTGGTGCGGAAAGGAATCTCGGGTATATAATGCGCGTTTTGATTGGCAGAGCAACCGATGAAAATGTACACCGTGTCTGATTTTGATTATGCATTACCTGATGCGTTGATTGCACAATTTCCTACGCAAAAACGCACAGAAAGTCGCTTATTGGTTGTGCCTGAAAAAAGTGATGATTTTCGTCATGTGTTATTTCCTGAGTTGTTGGCTGATCTCAATCCCGCTGATTTGGTTATTTTTAATGACACGCGGGTCATGAATGCGCGTTTATTTGGAAAAAAAGCATCTGGCGGAAAAATTGAATGTTTAATTGAGCGTGTGTTAGACGATCATACTGCATTGGCGCATATCAAGGCGAGTCATGCGCCATTAGTGGATTCCGAACTTATATTAGAAAGCGTTTTGCATGCGACTGTCATAGCCAGGCAAGGTGCTTTATTTGTATTGCAATTTTCAAATGAAGAATCGATTGCAGCATTATTATCGCAGCATGGGCATTTACCGTTGCCTCCTTATATTGCGCGTGATGTAAAAGAAAATGATTTAGAGCGCTATCAAACGGTGTACTCAAAAAATATGGGTGCAGTTGCAGCACCAACGGCGGGTTTACATTTCGATGATTTGTTATTGCAAACGATGCGTGAAAAAAAAATTGAAATGGGATTTGTGACATTGCATGTTGGTGCTGGTACATTTCAGCCGGTTCGTGTGGATCATTTGTCTGATCATGTGATGCACAGTGAGCAAGTCACGGTGTCTGCAACGTTGTGTGAACAAATTAAAGCTTGCCGTGTGCGTGGTGGACGTGTGATTGCTGTTGGTACAACTGTGGTGCGATCGCTTGAAAGTGCCGCAATTTCTGGTGAAATAGCGCCTTTTTGTGGAGACACAAGACTATTTATTACACCAGGCTTTCAATTTCGTGTTGTTGATATGTTATTGACGAACTTTCATTTACCTAAATCAACTTTGTTAATGTTAGTTTGTGCGTTTGCAGGATTTGATCGGGTGATGCATGCTTATGCAGAAGCGGTTGCAAAACAATATCGATTTTTTAGTTATGGTGATGCCATGTTGTTGTATAAGTGTTAACCGTGATGCATTGTGTTAATGGATAACTTTACCTCGCGTCATTACCGCAGTAACATACCAGCCATTCATACAGGAGATAGTTTCATGTCATATAAACATATCAGTATTCCAACGCAAGGCGAAAAAATTACCGTTGATGCGCAACATCAGTTGCATGTGCCCAATCAACCCATTATTCCCTTTATCATGGGTGATGGTATTGGCGTGGACATTACGCCAGTAATGCAAAAAGTAGTCGATGCCGCTGTTGAAAAGGCATATGGTTCTGCTAAAAAAATGCATTGGATGGAAATTTATGCTGGTGAAAAAGCAGTTAAAGTGTACGGTGGTGAAAATTGGTTGCCTGCTGAAACAATGGAAGCGGCAAAAGAATTTGTTGTCTCTATTAAAGGGCCGCTGACGACACCAGTGGGTGGTGGTATTCGTTCGTTAAATGTCGCGCTCAGACAAGATTTAGATTTATATGTCTGTTTGCGTCCTGTGCGTTATTTTAAAGGTACGCCGAGTCCTGTTAAACACCCTGAAAAAACAAATATGGTTATTTTTCGTGAAAATTCAGAAGATATTTATGCGGGCATTGAGTGGCAGTCTGAAAGTAATGATGTGAAAAAATTAATTGCTTTTTTGCAAACTGAAATGAACGTCAAAAAAATTCGTTTTCCAGAAACCAGTGCCATTGGCATTAAGCCTGTTTCTAAGCAAGGTACGCAACGATTGGTGCGTCGCGCCATTCAATATGCAATCGATAATAATCGTGATTCAGTTACGCTGGTTCATAAAGGCAATATCATGAAATTCACAGAAGGGGGTTTTCGTGATTGGGGTTATGCATTGGCGCGTGAAGAATTTGGTGCGCAATTAATAGATAATGGTCCGTGGATGAAATTTAAAAACCCAGCGACTGGAAAAGAAATTATTGTCAAAGATGTGATTGCTGATGCGTTTTTGCAGCAAATTTTATTAAGACCTGAAGAGTATAGCGTCATTGCGACACTGAATTTAAATGGGGATTACATTTCGGATGCGCTGGCAGCACAAGTAGGTGGTATCGGCATAGCGCCAGGTGCTAATTTAAGTGATTCTGTTGCAATCTTTGAGGCAACGCACGGTACGGCCCCAAAATATGCAGGACAAAATAAAGTTAATCCAGGCTCGATTATTTTATCGGCTGAAATGATGCTGCGTCATATGGGTTGGACAGAAGCTGCAGATTTAATTATTAAAGGGCTAGACGGGGCGATTCAATCAAAAACGGTCACTTATGATTTGGCGCGTTTGATGGATGGCGCGCATGAAGTCACGTGTTCTGGTTTTGGTGACGCAATTATTCAAAAAATGTAATGTTTCAATACCGCTAACTGCTCATCTAAAAGAGATGAGCGGGGTTGGCTGCAACTGCCTATTTTCTCATGTTTTTCTTTAGTTATTTCATATAACACCCTGAAATCGATCTTTTAAGTTAGAATTTAAAATTGTTCATTTTTTTGTCAAGTCTTTTTCTTTTGTATTTTCATCATGTTGCACAGGAAAAAGTGGCATTTGTTTACTACAGTGACAGTAAGGAGATAAATATTTCAAGCAGGAGGTGAGGATATGTTTAGCAAATCATTCGAGCTCACATTAAATTCAGCATATGATAGAGCCCGTGAAAAAAAGCATGAATTCATTACAGTTGAACATTTGCTGTTAGCGTTGGTTGATAACCCCGAAGCCTCTGAAATACTGCTTTCTTGCGGCGCGAATTTAGATCGTTTGCGTGCAGGTCTGGGTATTTTTGTTGATGAAACAACACCGAGTGTTGTTAATCCTGCAGAAAGAGATATTCAGCCAACGATTAGTTTTCAGCGTGTGTTGCAACGTTCTATTTATCAAGTGCAAAGTGCAGGTCAAACAGAGGTGACGGGGGCGTACGCCTTGGCTTCTATTTTTGGGGAACCTGATAGCCAAGCGGTTTATTTTTTACACCAAGAAAATGTAACACGAATTGATGTGATGAAATTCACAACGCAAGGTATTACGAAATCGCCACGTGAAGAATTTAATTTTGAATCGAATCATCCTTTATCTCAAACGGATTCGCCAGCATCCATGCGCGAATCTGGTTCAGAAGAAAATATATTGGAGATGTATGCCATTAATTTGAATGAGCGTGCGAAAAGCGGACAAAGTGATCCGCTCATTGGTCGTTCAGAAGAAATTACACGTGTGATACAGACCTTATGTAGACGTCGAAAAAATAATCCATTGTTAGTCGGTGAAGCAGGTGTTGGTAAAACGGCAATTGCTGAAGGATTGGCGAAACGTATTGTTGATAAAGCGGTTCCACAAGCATTGGCTTATTGCACAGTCTATTCATTGGACTTGGGTGTTTTGTTAGCCGGTACAAAATATCGTGGTGATTTTGAAAAACGCTTTAAAGCGGTTTTAAAAGCATTGCGTCGCCAAACAGGTGCGATTATTTTTATTGATGAAATTCATAATTTGGTTGGTGCAGGTTCTGCAACAGGCGGCACAATGGATGCATCCAATTTAATTAAACCTTTTTTAAGTTCGGGTGAGTTGCGTTGCATGGGTGCGACTACTTATGACGAATTCAGGAATTATTTTGCAAAAGACGCTGCTTTGCTGAGACGATTTCAAAAAATTGATATCGCTGAATCTACTCCAGAAGATACATTGAAAATTTTACAGGGATTAAAACCAAAATTAGAAATGTATCATGGTGTGCGTTTTTCAAATAAAGCATTAGATTGCGCGGTTACTTTATCTTCACGTTATATGAGTGATCGTCATTTGCCAGATAAAGCCATTGATATTATTGATGAAGCGGGCGCCTTTCAACAGTTACAAACAGCAAAAAAGAAAAAACAATTGATTGGTGCGCGTGAAATTGAAGAAATTGTTGCTAAGATGGCAGGCATTCCCATTCAACAGGTCACGCAAAGTGATCGCGCGATGCTACAAAGCTTGGATCGGGATTTAAAACAAACCGTGTTTGGTCAAGATCATGCAATCGATGCTTTATCTGATGCCATTAAATTATCGCGCGCTGGATTACGACATGAAAATAAACCGATTGGCTGTTTTTTAATGACTGGTCCAACGGGCGTTGGTAAAACAGAAATTTGTAAACAATTGGCAAAATCATTGAATGTTGAGCTACTCAGATTTGATATGTCAGAGTATGGCGAAAAACACACCGTTTCTCGCTTAATTGGTGCGCCTCCAGGATATGTTGGTTTTGATCAAGGGGGGTTGTTGACAGAATCAGTGATGAAAAAACCTTATTCTATTGTGTTGCTAGATGAGGTGGAAAAAGCACATCCTGATATGTTTAATATTTTATTGCAAGTCATGGATTATGGATTTTTGACTGATAATAACGGTAGAAAAGCAGATTTTCGTCATGTCATTTTAATGATGACAACGAATGCAGGTGCAGAGTCATTGGAAAAAGTCACAGTGGGTTTTGCAACAGATTCGCAGCGAGATGATAATATGGTTGCCATCAAGCATCTATTTTCGCCAGAATTTCGCAATCGTTTAGATGCGGTTTTACAGTTTGCTTATTTAAATCAAGAAACCATTTTGAAAGTGGTTGATAAAAATATTGCTGAGCTGAGTGCAAAATTACAGGAGAAAAATTTAACGATTAGCTTGGATGACGATGCAAGGCTGTGGTTAGCAAAACATGGATACGATAAAAAAATGGGTGCGCGTCCCATGGAGCGTTTGATTCAAGAGAAGTTAAAAAAACCATTCGCAGAAGAACTGTTGTTTGGTAAGTTAAGCGATGGTCATGAAGCGCATATTCATGTTTCAGTGAATAAAAATGAATTGGTATGGGAGATTGAAGCGCGAAGTGATGTGCTGGTGTAGCACTGCTTGAATAGTTAGTGCATCTCTTTGGGAGCAGGGTGTGCTTGACTGTCTACTCCATTATCTTCTGGTTCTAATAAGGAAGTGGCTTCGCTTGGCTGTGCTGACGACTTAGTTGATCCAGAAAAACAAAGGCCCGTAGTGCCAAAAAAAGTGGTGGTTATGCCAGCTCCATATGCTCCAGCAACGGGGCCAATGCCTATTTTCCACCCCGCTATACATGCCGCTAGCGTGGTTCCCATAATCGTTCCACAGCCAATGACTGCTAAAGCCCATGCGCATTTTTCTTGGTTGTTACATTTGCTTGTTTCTTGATTATGGTCAGGCATGGTTATTTTTCCCGCAGTGATAACAATATTTGATTAACAGTTTGCATGCTTCATGTTAAGAAAATATTAAATATAAAAATGCAGGTATAAAATTTTCTTTGCGCAGGACAAAAGCTCATAAAGTGGCTCCAGCAGCCAGCTGCAGCGATATAACTGGTTGAAA
>PFPT01000043.1 GCA_002793195.1 Gammaproteobacteria bacterium CG_4_10_14_0_2_um_filter_38_22 | reverse complement strand
ATAAACGAGATCGTTATTGGCAGTAGCTGATAAGAAATCATTGGCAGCAGTGCCTGTGATGGCGTCAACGGGTGTGGGAACAGGATTAGGTGTTGGATCAGGTGTTGGGTCAGGAACCGGATCGGGAACCGGATCAGGAGCGGGATCAGGAATGGGATCAGGAATGGGTGTGGGATCTGAATTTTCAATCGTTCCACTGATTGATGACCAGGTTGAATTGCTATTCATTGCTTTTAATTCATCGCCATTTAATGTCATCACGGTGCCATCAGAAAAATGCACGGTGATTTCAGTATCATTGGGATTGTAAGCAGTGTAAGTCAGTAATCCATTTTTATTAAACACAGTAAAAAAAGGAGTGTCAGCTGTTACGCCAGCTTGTACTTGTCCTAATAAATTAAAATTTTGCACCCAATCATAATTGTGTGCGAGTGAATCGCCGCTTTCAAAATAGGGTTCATTCATGGATGCGAATCCCCCATTCAGTTTGCTGACAGCCGCTTCTGAATCAAATAGCGCTTGATATTCCATTAAAATATTTACCCATTGGTTGGGTTCGCCGCCATTGCTTTGTACTAAGTCGTTATAATTTAATTGTGCATAATTAGGATCTAAGCCTAAATACAAGGAACCGCCACTGATGGGTAAAAATTGAATAGCGTGAATAAATTCTGGAAATTCAGGCAGTCCACCAAAAAAAGTAGAGTAGGTTGCACCATCGCCCCACAAAATACTGGCTTCGTTATGCGTATATCCATTTGGAAAAACGGTATCGTCGACATCAAACCAATATTGTTGAATCGCTGCTAATTCAGTTGAAAACAAATAAATTCCTACATTTTGGGTTGCTGCATTGTGTGTTTCTGCGCCCCATAAAATGAGTGAGTTGGCAAAGTTCATGGCTTCAGAAGTGGATTCTTGATTATTGCCGGCAGCAAATGCGCCGTGACCATTTGCCCAAGAGTGTCCAGCATAGGGATCGAAATTGCGTAAATAAGGAAAGGCAGCATCATCACGATTAGTATTAGCTACATCTTGAATTAATAAATCGACCATACCGCCCCATTGATTTACCCATGATGGATCAAATTGTGCGACAGTAGCAGCAGCATTAATGAAATAACCATAATGAAAATGGTGATCATTTAATTCTTTTTGTGATTCAAAGCTAGCAGGATAACCTTGGAAAGTGTCCCACTCCGCATTGTATACAAATTGTTTGTCATCACTTGCACCGGTTGCTGTAAACCAATCTTCTAGTTCTGTTTTGATGGCGTTCACAAAATAAGTTTTTGCTGCTTCATGTCCAACTTGATCAGCGATCTTGGTTAATTCGCCGAGACGTTCTAATGCTTTGCCGACTGTGTAAGTGTCTTGCTGCGGAATATCTGCGCCAGGTTGTAATAAATTTTGATATTCTGCATCCACTAAGTTATACAGTTGTTGTGTTTGTTCAGCATTGGTTAAATTGGGTAGCGTAGGAAGCACACCGGTATAATCCGTTTCAGTTGTGAATGCGTTACCTTCCAGTAATTTCATCTCACCACGCGCTGTTTCATAAGTGTAATTGGTTAAAGGATCATCCGAATTAATATATTGATGACGATACAGCCCTGTTAATGCTTGATCAGAAAATCCAGGTTCTTTTAATTCTGTTGTCACGTCAAAGTTGGTGATAATTTTTGCGTTGGCTTGGTCATAAGAAAAAGTGGACTGACTATCTGTGACAAACGCAAAGGCATGCTCATAAAAGTATTGCAGTGTTTCAACGGATTGATCGGGCAATAATGCACTTGAAAAATAATCTTTTCCACCTAAGTCTGAGTGTATTTCTCCATTTTCTAAAATCCAATTGCTACCAACAGGTGCGAATAAGCCATAATTTGCACCATTAATGGTAATGCCAATGACATTATGATCTTGGTACCACACTTCGCCAGCACCATCCCACGGAATGTCGAGACCTGTAGATGGAGTGCTGCCCAGTGTGATGACTGCTGCTGTTGAAGGTGTTGCTGTTAATAAATTATTGTTGCCATCGTTATCTAAAAATAATTGATTGGATATCGCGCCATGGGTGCTGGACAAGTGATCAAAAGGCAAAACAAGGTTGGATGCAGTATCACCTGTTTGTAATTGCACATCACCTGTGCCGCCTGATCGCCACACTTCAACTTTAATTGAAGCATCATTTAAATTTTGCAATGTTCCGATGGTTGATGCGCCAACGCCGCGACCTTCGCTTTGTAAGTAGTGTTCACTACTATTAATATCCCCATCCATTGGAAAGAAATTGAGCGTTTGCACAAAATCAAATTTGCCATCTCCATCACTGTCGATGGATATGCGTGCTTCAACAGCATTGGCAATATGACTGCCATTGCCATCAATCGCATTGACTAATAAATCCATGTTAATTTGACCGCCATTAAAAACACCATTGACGTGATCAACTTGAAATACTTCGGTGGTGCTATTGGGTTGACCTACTGCATTTGAGCTAAATGCATTTGCTTTAATAACCACATCTGCATTGCCATCCCGTTCGTAATAAACATAAGGTGAACCATGACCAAACGTAGCGTGTAATTGATTATTGGAATCACTGTCCTGCCAATTGGCAGTGACAAAATAATCGGATGCTTTTTCGAGTACGGCACCACCATTGGTGTTCATACCCTCTAATCGAACACTGAGGTCACCATAAATTTGTTGTGCATCATCTTGATGAAAGGTGTATTCATATTTAACTTGGTTGCCAGTATTGTCATAAATATAAGTAGGCTCCGCTGTATAGCTCAAATTAAGACCATAGCTATCTGATTTCATTGCGATGGGGTCAGCATTTAATGCGCCAGAAACGGATCCAAAAAAGTGATAAGCCAACGATGAAGCCCAGTCATTGGTTGGAATGGCGTCGGTAAAATCATTGGCTACAGAGGGAGAAATGGGGACGCCGCCAAATCCAGTTACACCGACTTGTCCCGGCGGGACGTAAGTGAGATAACTGCCTGATCCTACTTGTATTATTGACATGATGCCTCGCAAAAAAACATAAAATCAATAGGTTAAAAATCACCATACAAACGTACATTTAATATAAAAATCACTATCCTTTGGTTTAAATATAGTCGGAGGTGGTGAATTTTTCAGAGATAGTATGAAAAAAAAACTAAAAAAGAAGTTGACTTGTGGATGAGTGATGTTTTTTAAATGTACAGTTTCAGTGGTTATGAAAGGGAAACAATAAACCCTTTTAAGTACTGCGTTTCAGGAATAGCGGGGTGAATAGGATGATCAGGTCCTTGATGGCATTGTTCGATGATAGAGAGTTCTTTTTGAGTGTGGATGCCCGCTTTGCGGATGGCGTTTAATAAATTTGCAGAAGACAAATGCATGGAGCAAGAAGCAGAAAATAATATGCCGTTTCTATTTAACAATTGTAGCGCGGCTTCATTTAATTTTTGATACATTTTTTCGCCGGCGGGTATGTCTTTTTTACGTTTAATTAATGCGGGTGGATCTAAAATGACGACATCAAATAATTTTTTTTGTTTTTGCAAACTATGCATTAATGCCAATGCATCACCGCATAATGTGCTGATGTTGTTCAGTCTATTTAAGGTTGCATTGGTTTGTAATTTTTCTAATGCCGATGCAGAGCGATCAATGGCGATTACTTCAATTGCATTTTTAGCGCATGGAATTGAAAAGGCACCGCAATAACTAAATACATCCAGCACGCGTTTTTGATGGCAATACGAAGCAATGCGTTGACGATTAAATCGATGATCAAAAAACCAGCCAGTTTTTTGTCCTTCTATCAGTGAAATATAAAAACGGCAGTCATTTTCAATCACTTCAATTTCGTTGGGCGGTGTATCGCCGATAACTTCAACATAATCTGATAAGCCTTCCATTTTTCTTTCTGAGCTATCGCATTTTAAGACAATATATTTTGGATGAAAAACTTGTTTTACTGCATCAATTAAAAAAGATTTTACATTTTCCATGCCGGCCGTATTAATTTGTATCACAACGACATCATTGAATTGATCGATTACAACGCCGGGCAAGCGATCGCTTTCACCAAAAACAACACGATAGTATTTTTCTGAAAATAATTGTTCCCGCTTTATTTTTGCTTGCGATATTTTTTTAATAAAAAATGCGGTGTCGATTTTATCTTGTAAATCTAGCGTTAAAATGCGAATGCATAGCAAGCAATGTGGATTGATGTAGCCAAGCGCAATGCTTTTTTCAAACGCAGTTTCAATGCGAATGAGTTCGCCAGGAACGTAGTTTTTTAAAGGTGAATGCGTTGCATCGATATCATTACTGAAAATCCAAAGATGGCCTGCTTTGATTCGACGTTCGGCATCTTTTTTTAAACGGAGCGTTTTCATTCTTTGTTGGATTTTCTATAAATCACAATGATATGGCCAATTTGGTTAACTAAAATGGCGTTGTGTTTTTCACAAATGATTTTGGCAAGTTGCTGTTTTTCAGATTTGTCTTTGCTGCTGAGTTTGATTTTAATGAGCTCGTGCGCATCTAATGCAATATCGATTTCTTTATGTATTGCATCAGTTAATCCTTTCGCACCCAAAAGAATAACAGGCTCTAAGTGGTGCGAAAGTGGTTTGAGTTTTTTGATGTCGTTATTCATTACTCTGCGCTTGTTGCTACAATTTTTTCTTTAATGCGCGCTTTTCTGCCTTTTAGGTCGCGTAAATAATATAATTTAGCGCGATGCACATGACCACGACGCAGTACTTTAACACTGTGTACCAATGGGCTGTAAGTTTGGAATACGCGTTCAACACCTTCACCGTGTGAAATTTTACGAACTGTGAAAGCAGAGTTAAGTCCGCGATTACGAACAGCGATTACATCGCCTTCGAATGCTTGTAAACGTTCGCGTTCACCTTCTTTTACTTTGATTTGAACAACAACCAAATCACCCGGTACAAATTCAGGTAATTTTTTTTGCATTTGAGCCGTTTCGATGGCTTGGATTAATTTACTCATGACCCTGTCCTATTCAGTTTCGTCGATGTACATCTGCAACAGATTTCTTTCATCTTCATTGAGAATCCGTCTTTTTAGCAAATCTGGGCGTTTTTGCCAAGTCTTTCCTAATGATTCTTTGCGTCGCCACCTATTTATGGCAGCATGATCGCCACTTTGTAGCACAGTGGGCACAGTTAAGCCATCAATTGTTTCTGGGCGCGTGTAATGCGGGTGGTCAAGCAGATCGTTTTCAAAGGAATCCTGTGCCGCAGAATCTGCATCGCCTAGCGCGTTGGGTAACAGACGAGTGATGGCATCAATTAATACCATGGCGGGTAATTCACCGCCACTGAGTACGTAATCGCCAATAGACCATTCTTCATCAACGTGTTTTTGTATGACACGCTCATCAATCCCTTCGTAACGACCTGCAATTAAAATTAATCTTTTTTCAGGTGTTTTTGCGCATTCACGCATTTTTGCTTGTGTGAGTAATTTTCCTTGAGGGGATAAGTAAATCACACGTGCTTGTTGAGGACTGTCATTTTTCGCAGCAACAATAGCGTTATGCAATGGCAAATAGGCCATTACCATGCCGGGTCCGCCACCATAAGGGCGATCATCGATACGCTTATTTGGATCATCGGTAAAATCGCGCGGGTTCCAACATTTAATCTTAATTAATTCTTGTGTCAGCGCGCGGCCAGTGATGCCATTTTTTAAAGCATCAAATATTTCAGGAAATAAGGTGATAATATCGAATCGCATTTTTATTTTAACGCTTCCCATTCAACGAGGATGATTTTTTTTTCTAAATCGATCGATTTGATTACTTGTTTGATATACGGAATATAGTGTGTTTTCTTGCCCTTGGTTGCAATGATATCGTTTGCACCCGTTTCAAAAAGATAGTCAACTACGCCAAAAGATTCGCCGTTTGTGTTAATGACTTCAAGGCCAACTAAATCACTCCAGTAATACTCATTGTCTTTGAGCTCAGGTAATGCTGTGCGATCAGTAGCGATGGTGTGATTTTTTAATAGCAGGGCTTGATCACGATCTTCGTAACCTTTAAATTTTACAATAAAAGCACTGCCATGCGGTTTGTGAGATTCGATTTCTATTGGTCGCCAAGTGGCATTATTTTTTTGATAAGCGCGAATTTGCCAATGTGCGTAATGAAAAATGTTATCTGCAGGCTCAGTAAAAGAATGGACATGAAGCCATCCTTTAACGCCAAAGGCATCGCCAATTCGACCGAGCGTGATTTTTTTGGAGTCCATAGGATTGCTTTGTGAATAGTGCTCATGTTGCACGGATTGTTGCTTTATTTCACAATGATCCGTGCTTCTGAATTATTCTGCTGATTTTTCTTCTGTTTTTTCTTCTGCTTTTGCCGCTTCTGTTTCAGCTTTGGCTTTGGCTTTAGCTGCTTTTTGAGAAGCTGCTATTTGCGCTGTTTTAAGCTCTGCTTTTTTAGGTGCTGCTTGATTTATCGCTTCGCCTTTTGCAATACGATGCAACAACAATGAAACGCGTTCTGATGGTTGCGCACCACGTTCTGTCCAATATGCAACGCGTTCTTGATCCAATTGCAAATGGGTTTCAGGACCCCGTGCCATGGGATTGTAAAAACCAAGGCGTTCAATAAAACGACCACCGCGTGCTTTGCGAGAATCAGCAACCACCACGTGATAAAAAGGGGCTTTTTTTGCGCCGCCACGTGCTAAACGAATAACTACCATTCTTAAAATTCCTCTTTGAAATGCATTTCAAAACTTTGTAGGCAGGCATTCTACGGAAAAATAGTGCAGTTGGGAAGAGTGGCGCTATCTTTGTGGTGCGGGGGTTTCGCAAATGAAATTAGTTAACGCAAAAAAGTACGTTTCGTTATGTCTTTAGCATAGATTGATTGGTGGTTTTGCTTCTTTTGAGTGTTTCTTTGAGCGCTTCCCATTTTTGTTCAATTGCAGTGTCGTTTGTTTCCTGTTGATTTTTTAAAATGTGTTTTTCAGCTTCTGCCAGTAAATTGCCAGAAGATCTGCTGTAGGGATATTTTCTTACTGATTCACGCAGTGCTAGCGCTAGCGCAATATGTACTGCATCATTTTCAGCGGGCGTGGCATTTTCTTCATGATTTTGCTCAAGAAAATTTGTTAAGGCCAAGATAATCATTTCTTCTGGGGTCACTGCTCGAGGCGATTTTTTATTTACATGAAAGACTTTAAACATGATTGTTTGATCTTGTTGCAGTGATTATTCTTTTAATTTATTGGGTAATTGTGATAATAATTCCGGTGGCAAGCGATCTTTGTATTGTTCAAGTTGACGCATTTGTTTTTCCATTTTATTGCCACTGAAACGTTTTAACATTTTTTGCATTTTTTCAAATTGCTTTAATAATTTTCCGATGTCTTGTGTGCTGGTGCCAGAACCTTTTGCAATGCGTTGTTTGCGAGAACCATTCATTAACGCAGGAAAGCGACGTTCTTTTTTGGTCATTGATAAAATGATGGCTTCCATTTTCACGATGATCGCATCATCCATCATATCCGCTGTGCCTTTGGGGATTTTTGCAAATCCGGGCATTTTATCGAGTATCGATTGCATACTGCCCATTTTTTTCATTTGATTTAATTGCGCTAAAAAATCATTAAAGTCAAAACGTTTTCCAGACTGTAATTTTTTTGCAATTTTGTCAGTTTCTTTTTTGTCGACTTTTTCTTTGACAGATTCAACTAAGCTGACAATATCACCCATGCCCAAAATGCGTGATGCCGCGCGATCAGGGTGAAATACGGAAAAACCATCCATTTTTTCGCCAGTACCGACAAATTTGATGGGCTTTCCTGTGATGATACGCATTGATAATGCAGCACCACCGCGTGCATCACCATCCGTTTTGGTTAAGACAACGCCGGTTAATTCTAGTTTGTCGTTAAATGTTTTGGCGATCGTGGCAGCATCTTGTCCTGCCATGCTATCCACTACTAATAATGTTTCTGTGGGTTGTGATGTACGACTGATTTCTTGAATTTCATGCATCATGGCATCATCAATATGCAAACGACCCGCGGTATCAATAATAAGCACATCAACAAATTGTTTTTTTGCTTGATCGATGGCATTTTTGACAATATCAAGTGGTTTGTCATGCGTTGTTGATGGAAAGTGCGCCACTTCAACTTGTTTGGCGAGTGTGGCTAATTGTTCCAGTGCTGCAGGACGATAAATATCAGTTGATGTGACCATCACGGTTTTTTTCAATGTGGACGATAAGTGTTTTGCAAGTTTCCCTGTTGTGGTGGTTTTGCCTGAACCTTGCAAGCCCGCCATCAAAATAACCACAGGTTTTTGCGCGCGTAAATTAATGTCGCTGGTTTCGCCGCCTAAAATAGTAATCAGCTCATCTT
Organism: Gammaproteobacteria bacterium CG_4_10_14_0_2_um_filter_38_22; assembly: GCA_002793195.1. Lineage (GTDB taxonomy): Bacteria > Pseudomonadota > Gammaproteobacteria > Coxiellales > Coxiellaceae > 2-02-FULL-42-43. The sequence goes on along the minus strand of PFPT01000043.1, from coordinate 12,961 downwards.
GAACCAGTTTTACAAATGCATCTTCTGGACGTACATTTTTAATGATGGTTTGTCCGATGGCTTTTTCAGTCACTGCCTCGATAAATGTTTTAATGACAGGCAAAGCGACGTCGGCTTCAATTAAAGCTTTTCGAATGTCAGTAATGGCATCTTTGATATTAGATTCCGTGAATTGTTTAATGCCGCGTAATTTTTGAAACGTACTGGCAAAACGATCGGTTAGTTGCGTAAACATGATGAGCCATCCATTACAGTTTTTTGAGGGATTATAGGGGTAACTTCGAGCCAGGGCAATGATATGATATTCTGAGTATCGTGTTCCTTGATTGAAAATCTAAAATAAAGTACTTGGAAGCGTGACATGTTTATCGCAATTTTAATTTTTCTAATTTTATTGGCGGCATTTTTTTCAGCAGCTGAAACTAGCATGATGGCGGTAAACCGATATCGTTTGCGCCACCTTTCCAAAAAATCAGATAAACGTGCGACGCGCGTATTGAAATTATTAGAACGTCCGGATCGTGTATTGGGTGTGACGTTGATGGGAAATACGTTTGCAGAAATTTTAGCGTCGGCAGTTGCAACGGTGGTCACGGTAAAATGGTTTGGAGAAACGGGCGCTTTAATTTCTGCTGTTTTACTAACGGTTATCGTATTAATTTTTGGAGAGATCGCACCAAAAACATTAGCTGCATTGCATGCGCAGCGTATCGCATTTCGAGCAGTCACGCCCTTAACTTGGTTGCTTAAAATATTATATCCATTCGTTTGGTTTGTGAGTGCTATTGCAAATGGTGCGTTGCGTATTTTTGGTGTGCGTGCCGATCAATGTTTGCATGAATCGTTATCCATTGATGAGTTGCGTTCAATTGTGCGTGAGGTTGCTGGAAAAACATCTTCGAAGTACCAAGAACTCTTGTTGCGTGTTTTAGATTTACAGCAAATTACAGTTGAAGAAGTCATGGTGCCGAAAAATGAAATTGACGGTATTGATTTAGAAGCAGATTGGAATACGATAGTGACACGTATTCTTCAAAGTTCGCATGCCTATTTGCCTTTGTATCGGGAAGAGATTAATAAAACACAAGGCATGCTGTGTATGCGCGAAGTGTTAGTGAAATTATATGAAGGACGATTGGATAAAACGGCATTGTTGCATTGTGCACATGAGGTGCATTTTATTCCGCAAGGTGCTTTTTTGCATCAACAATTACTCAATTTCCAACGAGAAAACCAAGCTGTTGGGTTGGTTGTAGATGAATATGGCGATATCCAAGGCATTTTGATGTTGCGTGATGTATTGGAAGAAATTGCGGGTGATTTTGTGATGGATCCATTGGAAATGGAGCAGCTGATTTCTGTGCAAGAAGATGAGAGTGTTCTGGTGGATGCAAGTATCAGTTTGCGTGATTTAAATCGCTTGATGCATTGGCATTTGCCTGTACGTGGTGCGCGAACGTTGAGTGGATTGATGATTGCTTATTTAGAAAGTATTCCAAAAACAATATTGTGTGCACGCATCGCTGGTTTTCCCATGGAGGTTATTTCTGTTTCTGAAAATACAATTGTCCAAGTGCGCATTTGGCCGACGTTATATCGCTCATCTGCAACCGAATAAAAAACAGGGTATTTCTTTACTGGAATCAATTATCGTGATGATGTTGATTGTCGTATTGCTTTTTTCAAGTGTGATGACATACCGGTATTTTATCTACCGCTATCGTGTATCAGCTTGGATAAATCATTTTGTGGGTGCGTTACATTATGCGCGTATGACGGCCATGACATCCCAAGTCACTGTTACTTTATGCGCACGCAAGAAAAATAATCAGTGCGGGCTGCATTGGCAAAAAGGACAGGTCATTTTCAATCAAAAAAATCAGCATGTTTACCGTGTACTGTCTGCGATACCGTCAGGGTATCGTTTGTTTTGGAAAAGCACATTGAGTCAGTCGGATGCATTACGATGGCGTGCAGATGGATTTACGCGTGGGCAGCAAGGCAGCTTTTTATTGTGTGCTGATAAGCATCAGAACCCATTTTCTGCGAAAATCATTATTTTACGTACAGGTAGGATACGAAGTGAGATGGGTGAGATTCCGGATTGTAAGTGATCGTGTTACATTACCCGACATTACGGTTATCCATTGGAGAGAAAAAGTTGAGCACGCGATTAATATTGTTGGGGCCGCCTGGTGCTGGAAAGGGAACACAAGCCAAACTATTGGTGACGCGATTGAATATCGTTCAGATTTCTACGGGTGATATGTTGCGTGCTGCAGTCAGAGCGGGTACGTCGCTGGGAAAACAGGTCAAGCAGGTGATGGATTCAGGTTCATTGGTTTCTGATAGCGTGATTATTGATTTAGTGAAAGCGCGTATCGCACAGCCAGATTGTCAAAAAGGATTTTTATTTGATGGGTTTCCGCGCACGATTGCGCAGGCGGATGCATTAAAGCAAAACGGCATACATCTCAATTATGTCATTAATATTGAAGTACCTGATGAAGACATTATTTTACGTATGAGTGGTCGCTGGGCGCATGCACCGTCGGGTCGTACTTATCACGTCGTTTTTAATCCCCCTAAAAAACCAGGTCTGGATGATGTAACTGGTGAGGCGTTAATTCAGCGTGATGATGATCGCGAAGAGACCGTACGCAAACGCTTAGCGATTTATCATCAGCAGACACAGCCATTATTGAAATATTATCGCGATTGGATGTTGAGTGACAAAAATGCGCCGCGGTATTGCTCGGTGAATGGTGTTGGCACGCTAGAAGCGGTGCAAGCGCGCATTATAAAAGAAATGGATGTCGACTCATCAATGAATGCCGCAGAAAGATAAAATCAAAATAAACAAAGGAGTGTTCAAATGGCAATTGCAAAATTGACAGCAAAAGATTTTGATCAGGCATTGGAAACGCATTCGTTGCTGCTGATTGATTTTTGGGCCGAATGGTGTGGGCCTTGTAAAGCGTTTGGGAAAATCATGTCGACCTTATCCGATGATTACCCGGATATTTTTTTTGCGAGTGTGAATGTAGAGATAGAAAAAGACTTAGCAGAAGAATTTGCGGTGCGCTCTATTCCATTCGTCATGATTATTAAAAATCGCACAGTGGTTTATGCTGAATCTGGTGTATTGTCAGCGCCTGCATTGCGTGAGCTATTGGATCAGGCAAAAGCATTGACTACTTGAGTGGGTTGGTGATGGCGGTTTGAAGATAGCTGTGTCGTCATTTTTAGGGTAAAAAAAAGCCGCTAATCCAAAGGCAACTAGCGGCTTCACTGCTTTAAGAAAAATGATTATTTCTTCTTAGCAGCAGGACGGCCTCTACGTTTACGTTTAGCGCCTTTTTTTGCAACCGTTTTTTTCGCAGTTTTGCGTTTCACAGTTTTGCGTTTCGCAGTTTTGCGTTTCGCAGTTTTGTGTTTAACGGCTTTACCTTTTTTCTTAGCAGCACCTTTCTTTGCTTTGGTGACGTGCTTTACTTTTTTTGTAGTTTTCTTTTTTGTAACTTTGCGTTTTTTTGCTGGCATTCTAATTTCTCCCTAAATATTTAGTTTAAAAAAACGACATATTTATTTTACAATGAAAATCAATAAGATCAAACTTTTTGATCAATTCTTATCGTTTTTTCTCTTTTTTTTGCATTTTTGTCGCGTTTGAAAGAAAAAATGATAGAATTTCAAGAATTTTGTGTCGTATCGACCATCAAAACTGATTTTTAATTACTGTGTGGAGTAAACATTCATGTCATCGCAATTTAAATTTTTATCTCATTTATTATCAGTGAGTCTTTTTTTATTTGTGTTTTCGCCGATTACATTTGCAGAAACGCAGTTTTCGCCTATTGTTGGATATTGGCAAACCATCGATAGTAAAACCAAGCGACCTTCTTCCGTTATTCAGTTCTATGCGCGTGGAAAATTGTTTTATGGGAAAGTTGTTAAAGCATATCCTTTGCCTGATGAGCAAAAAAGCAGTTTATGTGTTCATTGTAAGGGTATTCAGAGAGATAAGCCGATTATCGGATTAATTATTATTAACAATATGACCTGTCAAAATGATGTTTGTCACGGTGGAACGATTTTGGATCCACGCAGTGGAAAGGTGTATCATGCAACGATGCGTTTGGTGCATGCAGGTCGGCAATTGAAAGTGCGCGGATATTTGGGGATCGCATTGTTTGGGAAAACGGTTGTGTGGAATCGTGTTTCTAAAAAAGAAGCGCAATAATGAATGATTGTTTTAGAAAGATTGAATAAGGAGATAACAGATGTCTTTCTTGGTGATTTTAGTGTGTTTGATTTTGCAGTGGTCATTGAATTTGACCAGTGCGCCTTATCAACGAAATTGGGCGGAACATTATGTGACTTGGATGCGAAACAAGTTCGCGAAGCTCGCAGAAGGACATAATATTTTTGGTGTGATTGTTTTGGCATTGCCGATTGTGATTGTATCCAGCTTACTTTTCACGATCGTTTATCATCTTTTTGGGCATGTAGGGTACTTGTTATTTAGTTTGGCTTTATTGTGGTATTGCAGTGATGTAACCTTTTTGAAACAGGAAACAGCAGATATTTTTTCACAGAGCTACAAAAAAATATTTTCAGTGCTGTTTTGGTATTTTGTTTTTGGGCCTGTCGGTTTGACGCTTTATATAGTTGTTCGGACACTGCAAACTTATTTATTTGAACAAAAGTATTTTACTGTTTTGTTGGGTGTGTTGGATTGGTTGCCGATGCGTTTATTGGGTTTAAGCTTTGCTTTGGTCGGAAATTTTGGTGCTGTATTTAAAGAGTGGTTCAAGGTTTTATGGCAGGGCTTGCTTGATAACCATATGCAATTGAATAGCTGGGGCGATGCTGCGTTAGGAGCCGACAAAAATAACGCTGAGCAAGTTATATTGGTAAGACGCGCATTAATAGTATGGTTGGTGGTAATGGCGTTAGTGACAATTGGGATTTGGGTTGGATAAGTTGGTGCATTCTATTTATTCGTGCTATCTTTTCCCGCATTAAAAATCCGTTGTGGTTGTTCCGTTATTTTTGTACAGACATCCCTGTGTAGGGGGTGTCTTCATTGTGTTATTATGAAACACTTTTCGTTTGTTTTGAGGAATTAAATAATGAGCGAGCCAAAGCAATTTCCTATTCAAGATTGTGATCCGCAAGAGACGCAAGAATGGATTGATGCATTGGATTCTGTGCTCGCATTTGAAGGAACAGATCGCGCTCAGTTTCTATTAAAAACGGTGATGCGTTACGCTAGTCAGCGTGGCATTGCATCGTCGAGTATCAATACCGCCTATATTAATAGTATCCCGATTGCTGATGAAGCGGTGATGCCGATAGCGGATCATGCTTTATTTGAAAAGCTTACCAACTGTATGCGCTGGAATGCCATTGCGATGGTTATGCGCGCTGGAAAAATATCTTCTGAATTAGGTGGGCATATTGCGAGCTTCGGCTCTATTGCGACTTTATTTGAAATTGGACTGCAGTATTTTTTCCATGCGAAATCCGACAACCATGGCGGTGATCTTATTTATTTCCAAGGGCATTCATCACCTGGTATCTATGCGCGTGCATTTTTGGAAAATCGCATTACAGAAAAACAACTGGATGGTTTTCGACAAGAATTTTCTCGAGGTGGTGTTTCTTCTTATCCGCATCCGTGGTTGATGCCAAATTTCTGGCAATTTCCAACTGTATCGATGGGTCTTGGACCTTTAATGGCAATTTATCAGGCGAGTTTTTTAAAATATTTGCATCATCGTGAATTAGCTAGCACTCAAAATCGTCGTGTATGGGTTTTTTGCGGTGATGGCGAGCTGGGTGAGCCGGAGTCATTGGGTGCATTAAATATGGCGGCTCGTGAAAAACTCGACAATCTTATTTTTGTGATCAATTGTAATTTGCAACGTCTTGATGGACCAGTTTGGGGAAATGGTAAAATCATTCAGGAATACGAAGGTGTATTTCGTGGTGCAGGATGGAATGTGATTAAAGTCATCTGGGGATCGAGTTGGGATGCCTTGTTTGAAAAAGATAAAAGTGGATTGCTCATGCAGCGCATGGGTGAATTGGTAGATGGTGAATTTCAAAAAATGTCGGCCAATGATGGCGCTTATTTTCGTGAGCATTTTTTTGGAAAATATCCTGAATTATTAGATTTGGTTTCACATTTGTCTGATGAGGAATTAAAAAGGCAGTTATGTGTTGGCGGACATGATTCACAAAAAGTTTATGCTGCTTATGCAGCTGCGGTTACGCATAAAGATCAACCGACGGTGATTTTGGCGCAAACTGTGAAAGGGTTTGGTATGGGCAAAAGCGGTGAAGCATTAAATGTGGCGCACCAAACAAAAAAAATGCCGCTTGAAGAGTTAAAGCATTTTCGTGAGCGTTTTGGTTTAGATTTGTCTGATGCGGATATCGAACAATTAAATTATTACAAACCCAAATCTGATTCTCCTGAAATGCAGTTTTTAATTCAACAAAGAAAAAAACTAGGTGGCTCATTACCTGCGCGTAATCCAAACTGTGAAAAATTAACGGTCACTGAGTTATCCGCTTTTCAATCGATTTTAGACGGTTCGGGTGACCGTGAAATTTCTAGCACAATGGCATTCGTGCGAATTTTGTCGGTCTTGTTAAAAGATGCAAATATTAAAGAGCGTATCGTACCCATTGTCGCTGATGAATCTCGTACGTTTGGTATGGAAGGATTGTTTCGACAAATCGGTATTTATTCCCCTTTGGGTCAGCAATATCAGCCTGAAGATAAAAATCAATTAATGTATTACCGCGAAGATACTAAAGGGCAATTATTGCAAGAAGGTATTTCTGAAGCGGGGGCGATGTCAGCATGGGTTGCTGCAGCTACTTCGTATTCATCTAATCATGTGCCCATGATTCCATTTTATGTTTATTACTCGATGTTTGGTTATCAACGCTTTGGTGATTTGGTATGGGCATCCGGTGATATGCGCGCACGCGGATTTATTATGGGCGGCACAGCAGGTCGTACGACATTAGCAGGCGAAGGATTACAGCATCAAGATGGTCATAATTTTATGATGTTTAGTATGGTGCCGAATTGTGTGTCATACGATCCTACTTTTTCTTATGAGTTAGCTGTGATTATTCAAGATGGTTTGCGTCGAATGTATGCCAATCAAGAAGATATTTTTTATTACATCACGTTAATGAATGAAAACTATCATCACCCAAAAATGCCAGATGGCGTTGAAGCGGGCATTTTAAAGGGAATGTATTTATGGCAGAAATCAGGAATTAAAAAAGAAGCATCGGCTGTTCAATTGCTGGGTTCTGGTGCAATTCTAAATGAGGTGATTCAAGCGGCAGCCATTTTAGAAAAAGAATTTCATGTTTCTGCTAATGTGTGGAGTGTGACCAGCTTTAATGAATTGCGTAAAGACATGGACACGGTTGATCGCGAAAATCGGCTGCATCCATCAGAAAAACGCAAGTTGTGTTATGTAGAACAGTGTTTGAAAGACAATACAGTGCCTGTGATTGCCGCAACGGATTATATGAAATTAAATGCAAATCAAATTCGTTCTGCAATTCATACGCCTTATTATGTATTGGGTACAGATGGTTTTGGACGAAGCGATACGCGTGCAGCGTTGCGTGATTTCTTTGAAGTTGATGCAAAAATGATTGCATACACTGCACTGTACGCATTATTTGAATCTGGAAAATTAGATCAACATGCCTTATTGGATGCGCAGAAAAAATTAAACATTAATGCAGATAGAGCAGAACCAATTAAAGTGTGATGACACTGAACGGATAATGGATAACGTAGAGGTTATAGTGAGCAAAGAAATTAAAATCCCTGATATTGGTACTGCTAACAAAGTGGATGTGATTGCTGTGTTAATTAAAGTAGGTGATACCATTGCGGTAGATACTCCGCTGGCAACATTGGAAGGGGATAAAGCCAGCATGGATATTCCATCAACTGAAGTCGGCGTGGTTGAATCAGTTGCGATTAAGGTCGGCGATAAAGTCGGTGAAGGCGCGGTAATTTGTACGCTAAAGCAGTCATCTGCGGATGCAAAAACGGAAAATAAAGAGAGCACGTCTGCAACAGCGCCTACGTCAGAAAAAAAATCAGAAAAAGAAGTAGTGGTTTCGCCAAGTAAGGAAACGCCGCGTGCGTTAGCTGATGATGATAACGTTTCTCTTGTGCATGCGAGTCCTGCTGTTCGTAGATTGGCGCATGAATTGGATGTCAATTTATCGCAAGTTAAAGGCACGGGTGAAAAAAATCGCATCACTAAAGATGATATTAAAAATTATTTATCACGCGGTAGCGCTGGTCACTCAGGTTTTTCTGTGTTGCCACAGCCGATCGTTGATTTTGCAAAATTTGGCGCTATTGAAACACAGGCGCTATCGAAAATTAAAAAAATATCAGGCGCAAATTTGCATCGTAACTGGGTTTCTATTCCGCATGTCACTCAATTTATTGAGGCTGACACAACAGAATTAGAAAAATTTCGTCAAGCCAACAAAGAGATGGCTATAAAAAAAGGATTTAAATTAACGCCGCTTGTTTTTATTATGAAAGCGGTTGTATCTGCGTTGAGAAAATTCCCGCAATTTAATGCCTCATTGGATGCGAGCGGCGAACAGTTAATTTTGAAAAAATATTTTCACATTGGTGTTGCTGTTGACACGCCCAACGGTTTGGTTGTCCCGGTCATTCGTGATGTTGATAAAAAGGGATTGTTTGATTTGGCTAAGGAGTTAGAAACCGTGAGTGCAAAAGCCCGCGATGGAAAATTAACAATGCCTGATATGCAGGGCGGTTGTTTTTCAATTTCAAGCTTGGGCGGTATTGGTGGAACCGCGTTTACGCCTATTATTAATGCACCAGAAGTAGCCATTTTAGGTGTCTCGCAATCAACACAAAAACCAGTTTATATTAAAGAGCATTTTGTGCCGCGATTAATGCTGCCATTATCGTTATCCTATGATCATCGTGTGATTGATGGTGCAGATGGTGCGCGATTTGCAGTGTATTTATCACAATGCTTATCAGATATTAGGACGTTGTTGTTATAGTTGTTATCCAGTATTAGATATGAGCTGGCAGTAAAAATAACTTTAAACTGTGTTTCTCATTTTCATACAGATAATAAATAATTTTTTAATTTGAGGATTTTTTATGTCAGATTCTATACATGCTGAAGTGGTGGTTTTGGGTAGTGGTCCTGGTGGATATTCTGCTGCATTTCGTGCTGCTGATTTAGGTAAAAAAGTTATTTTAATTGAGCGTTACGATGTGATTGGTGGTGTGTGTTTGAATGTAGGCTGTATTCCATCGAAAGCGTTATTGCATGTCGCAAAAGTAGTTGATGATGCGCAAGATCTTGCTGCGCACGGTGTTGAATTTGGTAAACCAAAATTAAATGTGGATAAAATTCGTGATTATAAAAATGGTGTTATCAAAAAACTAACGGGTGGTTTGGCCATGATGGCAAAACAACGCGGTGTGCAAATCATGACGGGCGAAGGTCAATTTGCAGACGCAAAAAAAATTATTGTCACGAAAGATAATAAAAAAACTGAAGTTACTTTCGATAACTGCATTATTGCAGCAGGTTCGTTACCCGTAAAATTACCATTCATTCCAGAAGATCCGCGTGTGATTGATTCAACCGGCGCATTAGAATTGGGAAAAACAGATGGTGAGTTATTGGTTTTAGGCGGTGGCATTATTGGATTAGAAATGGCGACCGTGTATCACACGCTGGGTGCAAAAATTTCGGTTGTGGAAATGATGGATCAATTAATTCCGGGCGCCGATCGTGATGTTGTGGTGCCTTTGCATAAACGCCTTGAAAAACGCTATGAAAGCATCATGCTAAAAACCAGCGTAACAAAAGTCACTGCTGCGAAAGAGGGTTTGTGGGTTACGTTTGATGGCGCCAACGCACCCAAAGAAAATCCAAAACGATATGATCGTATTTTAGTAGCAGTGGGTCGTCGTCCAAACGGAAAATTAATTGGTGCTGACAATGCAGGTATTAAAGTCGATGAGCGTGGATTTATTCCCGTTGATAAGCAAATGAAAACGAATGTGGCGGGTATTTACGCAATCGGTGATATCGTTGGTAATCCAATGCTGGCACATAAAGCATCGAGCGAAGCGCATGTTGCAGCAGAAGTGATTGCCGGTAAAAAACATTATTTTGATCCAAAATGTATTCCCTCTGTTGCGTATACGGATCCTGAAATTGCGTGGGTTGGATTAACTGAAAATCATGCAAAGGAAAAAGGCATTCAATTCGAAAAAGCAGTCTTTCCTTGGATGGCATCCGGTCGCGCATTATCAGTTGATCGTACAGAAGGGTTTACAAAATTAATTTTTGATGAAAAGCATCATGTGATTGGCGGCGCAATTGTGGGTGTGAATGCCGGTGAATTAATCAGCGAAATTGCGCTTGCTATTGAAATGAATTGTGATGTGGAAGATATTGCATTGACGATTCATCCGCATCCAACGTTATCTGAATCTGTTAAAATGGCGGCTGAAGTGTTTGAAGGTACTGTGACGGATTTGTATCTACCAAAAAAGAAATAATAGAAGTGTCAATGGAAATAGAAATTGACGCATATTATTTAAATTGCGCCACATAAGTATCAATTAATTCTCTACCAATGCTCATTAAAGGCGGTAGTGTTGGTAGAGAATCCATATCAAACCATTGAGCATCTTCAATTTCTTTTTCATCAATATGAATTTCACCACTTAAATATTCCGCAGTAAATCCAACCATCAGTGAATCAGGAAATGGCCATGGTTGTGATCTAACGTATTTTAAATTGGATACACGAAGACCCACTTCTTCAAAAATTTCTCGGTGCACGGTTTCTTCAAGTGATTCCCCCGGCTCTACAAATCCAGCAAGTGTGCTATATACGTTTATTGGAAAATGCGGTGAGCGCGCGAGTAATATTTTTTTGCCATGGGTGATTAATACAATCATGCACGGTGAAATACGTGGATAACTCACATGGTTGCACTGTGAGCAAATCAGCGCTTGTTCATCAGCTTTATTTTTATTTTCATGGCCACAGACACCGCAATAGTGATGTGTTTTTCGCCAATGATCTAAATGATTTGCGCGGCATGCTAATAAGAAATTATTTTTTTCCAATAAGCTGCCTGTTGTGCGTAGATGCGTTTTGATGTAATCAACACTATCAGCAATATTATTTTTCTCTGAAATTAAGTAACAGGCTTCGTTTGATTCTGCGAAACAATAAAAATGCTGTTCAGATTGAAATAAATGTGAGACTTCATGCCATTGAGGGATTTTTTTTTCATGCAGCAAGTAAATTTGTTGATGCTCAAATGCAAAAATAAAATCGTGTGGCTTGGGTGCAGAAACGGTGTGAAATCGTTTGGTAATCATGACTATTATTCTCTATTCAGGTGACTTTTAAATTTTCGCAGGAGTTGCGTATGTGAGCAAGCAAAGGAATCACGCATGCATGCATAAATCACTGTCTTGTTCAAATAATATCCTGTAAGCTGCACGCCTACTGAATATATCGTTCAGTACAGTTCGATCATATTAAAAGAGAAACACAGAATGAATTTTGATTCGTTGGGATTATCCGCTCCCATTTTAAAAGCGCTCGATGAGCAAGGTTATAAAACACCTTCTCCTATTCAGTTAAAAGCAATTCCTGCGATTATGGAAGGCCGTGATGTGATGGCCGCAGCGCAAACCGGAACTGGTAAAACAGCCGGATTCACATTGCCAATTTTACAACAGTTATCACAAGGCGAAAGCGTACAGCCTGGACAAGTTCGTACTTTGGTACTAACACCAACACGTGAATTAGCGGCACAAGTCGCGCAAAGTGTTGCAACCTATGGAAAAAATTTATCATTGCGTACAGCCGTTGTATTCGGTGGGGTAAGTATTAATCCACAAATAAATGCATTGAGAAAAGGGGTTGATATTCTAGTGGCAACGCCGGGACGTTTGTTGGATTTATATCAACAGCGTGCAATGCAATTTCATCAATTAAGCGTACTGGTTTTAGATGAAGCCGATCGCATGTTAGACATGGGATTTATTCATGATATTAAAAAAATTATGGCGCTTCTGCCAAGAAAGCGTCAAAATTTAATGTTTTCCGCTACTTTTTCAAATGAGATTCGTGCATTGGTAAAAGGCATGATGAATAATCCCGTTGAAATTTCAGTCACGCCGCCGAATTCAACTGTCACGTCTATTGAACAGTGGGTTTGCCCAGTTGATAAAAAACAAAAAGCAGCTTTATTATCGCATTTGATTTGGGAAAACCGTTGGGAACAAGTATTGGTATTTGCTAGAACAAAACACGGTGCCAATCGATTGGCTGAATTTTTATTGGAAAATGACATTCCAACGCTCGCGATTCACGGCAATAAAAGTCAGGGCGCACGCACCAAAGCATTGGCCAATTTTAAAAGCGGTACTATCCGTGTTTTAGTAGCGACGGATATTGCAGCACGAGGTTTGGATATTGAATTATTACCACATGTGGTGAATTTTGATTTGCCCAATATTCCAGAAGATTATGTGCATCGTATTGGTCGCACAGGACGCGCTGGTGCAACCGGTGAAGCCATATCTTTGGTGAGTGCAGATGAAGTGGGTTTGTTGCGTGATATTGAGCGATTAATTAAAAAAACATTGCCCCGCAAAACCATTGATTCATTTGAGCCATCGCATGTTGTGCCAAAAACAGAATCAGTGAAATTAGATTCGCGTCCACGTCGTGATGAATCGCGTCGTCCATCATCACGCCCGAATTCACGTTCACGATTTGAGAAAACGGATTCACGTCCCAGTCGTGACGAGCCACGTCGCACGTCATCACGTCCAAATTCACGTTCACGATTTGAAAAAACGGA
>PFPT01000055.1 GCA_002793195.1 Gammaproteobacteria bacterium CG_4_10_14_0_2_um_filter_38_22 | reverse complement strand
TACTAATCTACACAAACGCTTTCGCCACCACGTGTAATTTTGCACTCTTTCTGAAAGCTCTAATTTATTTCTATACCAAACTGCTGCCCGTGATGTATCTGAATTTTCTCTTACGCCATAAATATCTTGTTCAAGTTGATCAAGATTTGGTAAAAACTTATCTCTAACCATCGCTTCAACTTCTGGAGATTGCGCACGCATCACAAATTCTAATTGCCCAGAAACCCATGTACTACGCAGCCAAAAATTTGAAAGCGGTTCAGCACCATAATCAGGGAAGCCGCAATAATGCCGTATTTTCGCTTTCTCTTCATCAGTGTAAGCCACTTAAACCTCGATGATATCAATCGGCTTATTTGCCTTTTTCATATCTCTAGCTAACGATTCATTTTTTATAATTGTTCCGCGGGAAAAATGCGACATAACAGACGAGTGAAAAGGAGAAGGCTTTACAGGAAAAGAAAAGCTATTAATAACAACAGCTTTTCTAAACTTATTAACTTCTGCTTTTCGAAAAGAGTCATCATGCTCATTATTGATTGATGACTCTTTGTTTTTCCTCGGTCTACCACGTGACATTATGCAGTCTCAATAAATACACCGCGTTTATAGTAAGAGTTGTTAGCAGTACGGATAACACTAGAGTTGATAGTGCTATCAGTCGGAACAGCCCACCCAGCGATGTAAGACCATGCTTGATTGATAAATAAAGCAAGTTGATCAATCTGACCGCGCACAATCATACGAATATCGTCAGCGACGTCAATATTGTATAAAGCAGGGTAAGCACCACTTTGACGAGAGATGATTGAATTCATGCCTGCATCAAATCTATCTTCAATTGCAACACCTTCGCCGCAAACAAATGGACGCTGAATAATCATGTTATTCAAATTTTGAATTGGCGGCTCATTTGTTCGAATGAATCGAACGCCCAAACCTTTAATCAAAATCATTTGGTCATATTCTTTAGAACCATTTAATTCAGTACCACGGTACAAAATTTGAAATTCTTGGTCTTCAAACAATTGATTAATAGATTCTGGTGACAAATAACAATTGTAATAACCGTTAATTCTTGGAATTGCATTGTTGCTTAACGCTGTTACTGCAGCTCGAATATGGCTAAATTTTAGAATGTCGCCACTTGTTAAGTCTTCTGTAGCGGCTCTTCCGTTTGGTCTAATAATTGTTG
>PFPT01000070.1 GCA_002793195.1 Gammaproteobacteria bacterium CG_4_10_14_0_2_um_filter_38_22 | reverse complement strand
GGTGGATCAAGCACATTCAATAATGGTATTGCTTCTTTTAATGGCATTCCTGGAAAAACGCATCTGAAACATCATAACTATTATGGGGGATCAGGTGATGCAAACAACAAGGGCAAAATTATTGAAAATAAGGAAACGGTGCTTATTTATATGCCAACGCAAGCGCCTACCGCAGTTGGTGCACCGTCATCACCTGCTGAAACCGCTAACCCCTGGTTTGGTAAGGAATATACGGATAAAATGACGCTTATTAAATTAGGCACAGAAAAAGGTCGTGAAATTTTAACGACACCTGAAGGTAAAAAAGTTTGCGGAGCATATTTTAAAGATAAAAATGTTGTACGTTTTGGTTTTGTTGATGGTAATGATTGTCGTATTGGTGCATGGGGACCGCAAGCAATTTCATTAAATTCAGATTTTGCACGTCTTGTGCATGTAAAAGACGGCGGTACGTGGATGAGCGTTAATGATGCCCAAAATAAAGGGTATGTTTCAGCTGATAATATGATGATTAAAGGTTTATCTAGCCCTGCATATGAACCTGGTAAAAATGCAACAGGTGGTTATTATTTTCAGCAGAATGCTCTATGGTTTGCCCGTAATGAAAGTGGTAAATGGTATGAACGTAACTTTATGGATAAAAATATTATCCAGGTATTTGTGCCTGGTGTTGGTGAAACATCTCTAAAACGACCAAGAGAAGACTCTTCAGCTGATGCGCCAGCTAATAAAAAGCAAAGGGAAGAATCTGACGCACCAAACCCCTTATTTGGTGTTAGCTTTCAACACGTAGACTTTGTGCGCCCTGGCGCTGAAAAAGGACGCGCTATTTTGACGGCACCAGATACGCAAAATCAGGTTTGTGTTGTGGCTTATAATCTAGGTACGTTAAAAGGCCCTGGTGATGCGCAAATGCCATTTGGTTACACTTTAGATGTAAATGGTAAAAAATCATGCCGTATTGAAGCTTGGGGCATTCATGACTATGCATTTGATGATCATCCAGAAAATGTATTCTTAGTGCATGCAAAAACACAAGGTTCATGGAAGCCTATTAAAGAGATGCAAGCCAATGACTGGAACGAAATGATCATTGCTAAAGCAGGTGGATCAAGCACATTCAATAATGGTATTGCTT
>PFPT01000025.1 GCA_002793195.1 Gammaproteobacteria bacterium CG_4_10_14_0_2_um_filter_38_22 | reverse complement strand
AAGATATCAGATTAGCTTTTTTTCCTTTTGAGCAATATGGCGCGCTATATGAAAAGGCTCCAGAAGAATCAGATGTTGCTAGACCGGTGATTGGCTATGTCACAAAAGAAGATCTTTACAGAGCTGCTGGCAATTTTGGCGCTAACAAATGGGAAGCATTGCCGCTGATTGAAAAGATGGAGTTTGGTGATGAAGAAAGAATTGCGGTAGTGCCAAGGTTAACGTGCGATCTAACATTTCAAACAGGAGAAAAAACAGCACAAGAGATTACTCAAGAATTGTGCGCCAAAGTTTTTGAAAATAATTCTATTGAAGAATCTGTCGTTGAAATAGAAAGCGCGCCCACATTAGGCGTGTAAATAAAGAGAAAATATGCGATTAAGGAAAACAAAAGCTTTAATGATTGTTTTAAGCGGTTTTGAAGTTGATTTTTTTGCAGATCAATTCAGATTCCGCCTTTTCGGGGCGTTCTCATAGCCTACCAGCTACAAATATTTTTCGATGGACGATTAAATTTGGAGCTGAGATAAGTCAGATGCTGACACAGTTAAATGAACGCTCTCCCTGAAATAAAACAACATCAACAACTTTTCTGAGGGTCTCGGCTTTTCGGCGATACTTTTTCATCAACCCATTTCCGAGTCGCTGTTTTTGTTCCCTTTATCCTAAAAAAACCATGCACTGGATTAGCATCGTGATCAATGAGCGCACCCAATATCGTACCTGACTTAGAAACTTCTTTTAGCGTCTCGGTATCATCAATGGATTCTAAATATTTTTTTAATTTCGGGCGCAATTCACCTTTTAGTTTTAAAATTGAAACTTCATATTTTTTAAAAAATGCTTGGTCATCATTGAGTTTTATTAACACAGCAAAAATCACGGAAAATAATTTGTCTGTTTTGGTTTTATTTGTATAAGAAAGTGCCCTCATCAAAAAATAAAAACTGCTTTTTCCAGCATCAGGTCCCGCTGCTGGACTTGAAGAAAGCCCTGCTATCAACGCAGCGGGATCGCATTTCTCAATCAGCTTGAGCACAACATTAACTATTTTTTCCACACTTTCAGGTGAGTTTTTTAAAACAGCGTGAAAAAGTGCCACCATCAAAGAATAAAAACCGCTTTTTCCAGCATCAGGTCCCGCTGCTGGACTTGAAGAAAGCCCTGCTATCAACG
>PFPT01000015.1 GCA_002793195.1 Gammaproteobacteria bacterium CG_4_10_14_0_2_um_filter_38_22 | reverse complement strand
AAATTTGATCGCCGTTTAAGTTCAGTTAAAACTATTGCAAAAGAAAATGGAATTACAACACTCAACGGTTATGCATTTGATGACCTAATGCGCTTTTGGGACGAAGCAAAGAAAAGAGACCCAGGACTACCGAAGCTTCGACCAGGTGCCACTTCGGCATTGACCGCGCAATAAACTACACTAACTCTTCCTCTTCGATAGCATCAATCGCCTAATCCTCACCTAAAATTATAGAATTACCAATAGTAATCTGGTTTGCCGCAGTAATTCGGTGAACTTACTCGACGTCGGCTTTTTCAGCAGCGATGAGATGGTCGCCAGCGAGCTTTAATTTATCCAGTTTTGTATCCGTGGCGGCTTTGTTCATCTTGCGATATGTTGCAGTCATTTTAGGATTAGGTGCATCTGACATGACTGACAAAATGTATGCCCTGGCATCGGCAGGTAAGGAAGATGACGGAGCTAATAATTGAGACTTCATTTGTGTAGAAGTAATCGCCTTTACGTTAAAACCGCCTGAACTTATAGAATATCCTGCTATCTGTGCATGCTTTGGGATGATTACCACATTATTCATCATTAAGCTGTGCTCCCGAGTTGCCCCGTTATTCATCTTTTCGCTGTATCCCGTGGTTGTATAGACACCTGTGGTAGTTGTGGAGAATAGTTATGTGAGAATTAGTATTAGGGATGTTTTGACTTAGTATTGAGACGATTTGGTTTACAAATGCAAGCCGGCTGGCAACAGTTTTTGCGCTAGGCGTCAAGGTATCTGAGTAGCAAGTGCTACAGAGCGCGAGCAATAAACACATCCAAAACGACCGTAAGGATATTATATTTCGTAAGTTGGTGCATACTCTCTTCACATGCAATAGGCGCCCTATATGCAATTTTTTTATCGTCACTATTATGACCCCCCTTGATTTTATTATCCCACACACCCAACTAATACTTTTATACATTGTTTGGCGTAACACTCAAGCTACCGAAGTCGAAAAGCGCATGCTTTGATTCAGCCGCAACTGATTTTTTATGTTTTATGCTCCATTGTCCAAGATTGATTTGGTCACTGTTTTTTACTGTACCACGACAAGCAATTTTAACAGTTGAAGAAGCGGTGCAAGAAAAACCTGTTGAAGAAAGTGAACATTTAACATCCTTCGAAGACCAGTGGATATATAGCGAATCAAGACCTGCAACTAAACTCGATTTGTACTGTGTTACCGAACCCGTTGTTACTGAGCAGTATAATGATTTGTTTCGCGCCACTCGAACAACTGTGCCTCTAGAATTAATCAATTGTCCATTACAAATCACTTTACTCCAGCGGTATCCAGGAAAATTATGTTCGGGAGTTATGTTATAAAAAGTCGATGCAAAAGGATATGCATCTTGCGTTAATTTAAAATGATAAGTTGCCTTGCTCGCGAGAGAGGTAACTTTCGGTGCGTTGAAATACGAAAGAAGTAAAAATATGCATGGTATAAGAAAAAGACAAAGTAGACTAAAAAACAATGGTTTTTTCATAAAATAACACTCGCGCACACAAAGAAAAAATTGGTTGCTTTGAGAGAAAAAAACGACAAAAATACTGGCGAGAATATGACTACCTCACCAGCATTATGCGGATTGAATTAAGCTATTTCACAAACTTTAAAGTAAAGCTATGAGAATTATTAAAACGACCCGAATTATCTTTATATGACTCAAAAACTGTAGCGTGAATTTCATTAGCATTAAGTTTTTTAATAGTCATCGTAATATCTATAAGATGCACATTCCAAACAGCAAGACCATAAATCATATTTTTGTCTATTAGAGATTTACTAAAAGTATTTAATGTAACATTTCCCCACGCGCAATCTTTTGGATGACATTTACCAAAACCATTAATTGATACAGCGCCATGAGCATTTTGTTTAATAATTAATTTATCAAGTCCATTTGTTTTGGAGTTCACATTAACCCAGCTGCCAATTAAGGCACTATTATCAGCTGCGCTTACTGAAGTTTTTTTCACTGATGCTGCTTGTACTGAAATGAAAGCAAATGCAATTAGTGCCGCGCAAAGCGTAACAAAAAACTTTTTCATAACTTAGAACTCCATAAAAATTTAAAAAAAACATAATACATTAATACTATTCACACTCACAGCTGCCATCAGGTGTTTTAATTAGCTCGACATAACCGCTGCCTGAACAATATTGTTTAATGCCACCATTAAGAAGATAAAAAACTTTAACAGGTAAAAACAACGGAACTCCTTTACCTATCATAACCGAGACAGTGTAGTTGTTCAGTGGCTGGTAAACTTCTTGCGTAACTGGGGTTGTAGGTGGGGCCAAGTGATTTGCGGTGTTAGTGGGGGTTGAAACAACAGGTGGTTCAATGATCCCCGGAAGTTGTTTTATAGCTGGGGTTGAAAGACGATAAGAAACAACAGGGTTATTACAATTTATGTTTTTAACAAAAACATCTGCAAATACCGCATTACTGAGACATATTAATACGCTGACGATCATAATTTTTGCTAAACGCATTTTAATCACCTAAATCAATTGGGTATTATTAAATCACCTTTACATGAAATCAAAAAAAATCACAAGTTTCTGCTCTACATTTTAACAGTAACTAAAACGATCGTTTACTTAACGCTTCCTTGTTTTCCAAAAATAGGTTGGAAGTATACCAAACGACTGTTAAAAAATCCATTTAAAATTCAATATAAAATATCTTTATGCATGTAATGACTTACTATACAATTTTATCTTTCAAGTGAAAGGAACTGGTAATGAAAATTGGTTATGCTCGCGTCTCAACGGCGGATCAACATTTACATATGCAAGAAGACGCGCTTAAAAGTGATGGGTGCGAACAAATATTTCATGATATCGCCAGTGGCGTTAAAACAGAGCGACCAGGTCTTGAAGAAGCAATCTCTTATTTGCGCGAAAAAGATGTGTTGGTGGTATGGAAATTAGATCGCTTAGGGCGATCGGTGCAACACCTAATTGAAACAATAAAAAAACTCAATGAGCGTGGCATTGGGTTCAAAAGTTTGCAAGAAAACATCGACACAACGACGAGCGGTGGCAAGCTAATTTTCCATATTTTCAGTGCGTTAGCCGAATTTGAACGGGACCTCATCAAAGAGCGAACCAATGCCGGTTTAAAAGCAGCGCGCGCTCGTGGACGCCTTGGAGGTCGACCACCATTACTCAAATCTGATGAAGTAAAAAAGATGCTGAAATATTACGATGAACAAAAAATTACGGTGGACGAAATCTGCAAAATTTTTAATCTAAGTAGGCCATCGTTTTACAATTACCTTAACAAAAGAAAGACAGCAATTCGGATCGCATAGATGTAAAAATCTGGTGAGGAATATTAATCTGTGAACGCGTCCTGTCATTACCTGAAAGAGGCATAATTATGAAAAAAGATTATAAAACAGCGATAAAATACGCAACAAAAGTTTTTGATGCTTGGCTGCCTTATAAAATATTATACGAAAACATTCCAGGAATCTCAGTCGGTATTGTGCACAATGGAAAACTTCTTTATAAAAAAGGTTTTGGTTTTGAGAACATAGAATTAAAAAAACCTTCAACTCCTGATACTTGTTATCGGATCGCCTCAATTTCAAAAACTTTTACAGCAATTGCAATCATGCAGCTTTCCGAACATGGAAAACTCAATCTAGATGACAAGATAAAGAAATACTTACCGTGGTTTAAAATAGGGAAAAAGGGATTGAACTCAAGTAACATAACAATTAGGCAGCTTTTATCGCATTCGGCTGGACTTTCGCGAGATGGTAATTCACCTCATTGGGCTACTAACAAATTTCCAAATGAAGCTGAGTTACAAGAGCAATCTTCAAAATCACTTACATATGAAAACCTAACTCGCTTCAAGTATTCAAACTACGGATTCGCATTGCTCGGGTTAATTATCAAAGAAGTAAGCGGGTTAGATTATGATGAATATGTGACTAAGAGCCTGTTTAAAATCTTTTTAACAACAACCCAGCAAAACCTAAAACTACCATTTGCAAACTTGTGTTAATTTTTCTTTCGCAATTTTTCCATAATCGGCGACGTTTTTCTAACCATCCAAATGATCTTTCAACAACCCAGCGTTTTGGTATCACTGCAAATTTATGTAATTCACTACGCTTTGCAACTTCAGCTGTTGCGCCTAAAATATTTTTTATTTTTTCAGCAAATGGTTCGCCTGTATAACCACCATCAACTAAAAGATTTTTCACATCTGATAAATTTTCTTTTTCATTTGTAATCATAATTTCAGCACCATCACGATCAGTAATATTTGCTGTTGTGATGTGAATTGCATGCGGCAATCCTTGTGTATCCACTGCAATATGACGCTTTATTCCTGATATTTTTTTACCCGCATCGTATCCTTTATTTTCCGCAGTATCTGTATTTTTTACACTTTGCGCATCAACGATGCAAAAGCTTGTCTTCGTATTCCGACCATTGCTGATACGAATTTCTCCAACCAATTTTTTTTAAAACTTGTTCGAGCAAGCTATTTTCATTTTCTTTTTTTTCAGACCATATACGGAAATAAGCATAAACGTTTCGCCAATCTGGTAGATCACTCGGCAACATTCGCCACTGACAACCACTTTTTAATAAATATAAAACAGCGCAAAAAATATCATACAAATCTAATTTACGTGGCCGTGTTTTTTTCCTTGCGCTTAATAATATGGGCTCAATTTTTTTAAATTGCTCTCTGCTGATATCGCTCGGGTAGCGTTTGCGCATAAAAAATCCTTTTTATACCGGTTTTAGTGCGCATCAGTGTACACATACCGGAAAAGATTTTAAACAGGCTCTTAGAATGCTTAATCTTGGCATAAAAATAATCCATTACTTTTGTGATTTAATTCGTAACGCACTCATCTTGCTTTAATAATTTTTTCTTTGCAGTAGCATGACGGTCTCGTCTTTCAATATCAATATATTTATCAGTGATAGCGCCAGAACTGTGGCCAGCATCATCACGGACATGCTCACGAGGTCGGCGTTTTACATCTTCTGAAATGCCAGTGTGTCGCAACCAATGCACGGTTGCTTCTGACAATACGTCAGCATCTTCAGTAAATCCATCTTGATTCAAACGATCAATGGTTTTATTAAAGCAAAACTGCACAATTTTTCGAATAAATGAGGTATTGCTAATCGCACCAGCGCCTTTTATTTTTGGTATCATAAATGATTTATCAGCAGGTGAGGGAAGTGGTGATAAATTTAAATGTGTTCGCCATCTTTTCAATGCTTTTAACATGGAATCACTTACTGCAATTTCACGTTCTTTATTGCCTTTGCCAACAACGGTAAACCACCAATTACCATCGTTATCTTTTCGAAAATCATTCATGTACGGAGTCCATCGACTACTTGCCGCCAATTCAGAAATACGCAAATACATCAAAAATAATGCGGATAAAATAAATAGAGTGCGCTCATATTTATCTGCATTTTCTTTTGCAAGCATTTCTGCGGTTTCAATCACATATTCCCACTGTAATTCACTCAAACGTCTAATTTTAGGTTTACTTTGATGTTTGCGAATAAATTTACTTTTTTGGCGAATATGGGCAACGGGGTTAATTTCTGTTGCTTCAATCTGAATTAAGAAATTATAAAAACTGCTCGTGATGGCAAATATTTCTTTGAGGGCGGTTTCCGACATCAGATAATTTTTAATTTCCATTTTTTCGCCTGATCTGTTGGCCGATTTTGAAATCGTTACAACAAATGGCCGCCATTCTGGATTTGGCACACGCAGAGCATTTTCAAGGATAAATCGTGGTACTTTTTTAAGGCCAATCCAGCTTTCAGGCGGCTTTTGACAAAATTGTAAATACGCTTCAATATCTGCACGACGTAAATCACAAATAGATTTATGGGCAATTTTCCATGACCAATGCAATAGTCGCTCAAGTTCACGACGGTATGCATTGAATGTGGCATGGCTGCCGTTGTAGCTTGTTAAAAATTCGATGGCATTTTTGTAATCTGTTTTACAAAAGAATGGTGCGTTGTTCCAACTGGGCTCAATGGTGTCAGTGATGTTCTCGAGCGTGTCGAATAGCGGGAGGAGAGTATACCTTTCAGTCATATAGGCCGTCCTTGATGTGTTTAAAATTGTTCCATTTTTGACTGAGGGTATGATAGCATACCGATCATTAGACTGATAATTGTTGTTATCAATGGTGTATATTATGTCCAGATTAGATGCATTAAAAGCCGAATTAAAAAAACCAACCCCAACCGCTGATGATTGGAATGCTTTAGGTTTTCAATATTACAACGCTACTGATGGAAAAACACGTGATTATGAAAAAGCGAATCTCTGTTATCAAGAAGCGTTAAA
>PFPT01000026.1 GCA_002793195.1 Gammaproteobacteria bacterium CG_4_10_14_0_2_um_filter_38_22 | reverse complement strand
AGTAAGATCGTATAACGGATTAATGGTGCATGTGTTTGGACGAATTGCAGCGGCTTTTTTTATATTGATGGACAAGTTCTGCTCTTAATTCGCATTTGAGTAAAGACGCAGCACGCTGACCCGCTTCTTTTTCAGAAACAAAATCACATAATTTTTCACACATGTCTGAAAATGTTTCACCCGCAATCACTGCGTCCAGTGCACATGCTTCATCGTCTGAAATAGAGGTGTATTGACTAACCAATTCTTTTCGCCATAAAACCCATGCAATTGGTTTTATATTTTTAATTAATGCAGGTGGTTCTTTTTCATCACACATCGCCTCCCAAATCGGCACAATATTGCATGATAAATTAATTCGCTGAACGGTGGGATGAACTTTGAATTTTACTGTTAGCCATAGATCCGGTGAGAGTGATGCCATTTCATTTAACTGCAAAACAGACGCATTTTCTGCATCGAAAACATAAGCACTTTTCCACTCTAGTGTCGCAAGCTCAGATAAATGTGGCATTTTTTTATATTTTGATTGCTGCTGTAAAAATAAATCCAGTTTATCACCAAACCATCGAATAGATCGATAAGATGAAGGAAAATGATCAATATAAGCACTGCATAATTTTTCAAATGATTTATTGCCCAAATATTTTTTTATGCTGGGGTAGCTTGTTGCAAGAGCTTCTTGTAATCGTAAGCGATAGGCATTTTCATATATTTCCAATCGTACTTCTTTGGGTACTTTTTGCGTTCCAACAACATGATCAAAAATAGAGTCATCTTTTGTCATGACATAATTTTGCAATTGATCTTGAACCGCTGAAAATGATGTCATACTGTCACCTCAATTTCAGCAGCAATTTTTCTGGCGACATTTAATTCTTTGATTAATGCGTTGAGCGGTGGAATGTTATCATCACGTTCAATCATGGTTGAGATCATTCCGTGCTGCATAATAGTCTCACGATACAATTTCCAAACGGGATCTGTAATATCATGATCATGTGTATCAATGATATAATCACCCATGTCCGTGTGTCCTGCCAAATGAATTTGATAGATACGATCTGTTGGCATTGCACGAATATAATCAAGCGGATTAAATTCATGATTCACGCTGCTCACATAAACATTGTTTACATCAAATAAAATGTGACAATCTGCGCGCTTGCAAATTTCTGAAATAAATTCCCATTCAGTCATTTCGGATTGTTGATAGGTGATATAACTAGATGCGTTCTCAATCAAAATTTGTCTACCTAAAAAATCCTGCACTTGTTTAATGCGACTCACAACATGCTCGATCATTTCTTCCGTATATGGCAATGGCAATAAATCATGTGTATTTTTATGATTAACGCCTGTGAAACATAAATGATCTGAAATCAATTTTGGTTGTACACGTTTCGCTAATTTTTTTACTTCTGATAGATAATTTAAATCTAATGGATCACTACTGCCGATAGAAAGTGACACTCCATGCATCACCATTGGATATATTTCTCGAATTTTATCGAGATAAAAAAGTGGTTTTCCACCAGGCACCAAATAATTTTCAGTGATAATTTCAAACCAATCTACAAATGGCTTTTCATTTAAAACTGTTTCATAGTGATCAACTCGGAGTCCCAGTCCAAATCCGAGGTTCGGTTTTATTGTATTCATTACATTCATTTCTTTTCTGCAGTTAATTTTTTGGTGGATTCAATAGTAAAATTCACTTCAAC
Organism: Gammaproteobacteria bacterium CG_4_10_14_0_2_um_filter_38_22; assembly: GCA_002793195.1. Classification (GTDB taxonomy): domain Bacteria; phylum Pseudomonadota; class Gammaproteobacteria; order Coxiellales; family Coxiellaceae; genus 2-02-FULL-42-43. The sequence goes on along the minus strand of PFPT01000026.1, from coordinate 4,766 downwards.
ATCATCCTTAATTTCTTTTGTACTAGCCCACTCACCCTTACCAACTTCAAAAGCAGTGCGTTTTAAATTGGTATGTCCTGAAACCAGCGCTTCATTATCAGTGTATTTTTCTAACGTAAAATGAAGTATTAATGGTAATGTTTTATCGCGAAGTGTTAATTTGCCATTGGCTTCAAAAGTATTATCGCCTGTTTTTTTAAAGTCGTTTGCCGTAAAAACAGCTTTAGGAAATGCCTTACTATCAAACCAATCTGCTGTTTTTAAAGCATCTTGAACATCTTTAAAAGAGGTTGATACAGAATCCGTATTAACAACCATGTTGACATAACTTTTACTCAAATCGTTTTTGTCAAAATCAATATCACCGGAAAAAGTTTTAAATTCTCCCGTAATAGGCGCATTGTTTTGCGTTGCTTTAAAGTGAATACTGCTCTTGCTTGGCACTATTTGCCATTCAGAAGCAATACTTACCGTTGGCAATAATAAAATGGAAAATACAATAACAAGTAATCGAATTAAGGCCATAACATTCTTCTCATAATTTTATCTTTGTTTATAAAATGGTGTTTTAGTGCAGCAAGACTATGCATACAAAATGTGGCTATTAACGCATATCCTAACCACTCATGAATCGTTGAGAATAGAACACGATTCGCCTCACTAGCAGAGACTAAATTAGGTAAAGTAAAAAATCCAAAAAATGAAACCGGCAGATCAGCACTTGAAGTGATCAACCAACCTGTAATAGGTAATGCGAACATAAAAAAATAAAATGCCCAATGAACTGCATGTGCTGCTAAAGATTCCCATTTTTCCAAACCATCCAGCGCAGGGATTTGATTACGTAATCGCCAAGTGAATCGAACGATTACTAACATCAAAACTAAAATGCCCCACTCTTTATGCCATCCGTAATATTGTAATTTATGAAGGCTAATAGGCACTCGAACCATGTATAGACCGAGCGCTGTTAACCCAATCATTAAAATTGCCATAATCCAATGCAATACAATCGCAATGATGCCAAAACGATTTTCAGTATTTTTAAAAATCATTGCGCATCCTTTTGCGCTTCAACAGCGATGTCTAATTTTACTGAATCACTGATCATGGGCAGGAAACCTTTGATGTCAAAATCTGAGCGATTAATTTCTGTGGAAGCGCTAAAACCCGCGCTCATTTTATCGCTGACTGGATTTTTACCCATTTTATTTAAGGTCACATTGAGTGTTACTGGTTTTGAAATGCCATGTAATGTTAAGGTGCCCTCTACTTTTGCGGACTCTTTTGAAGTGGAAATAACTTTATCGCTGACAAAGGTGGCTGTTGGAAATTTTTTGCTATCAAAAAATAGTGGCCCTTCTAAATGCTTATTTAATTCTAAAATGCCGGTAACCATATCATCAATTTGTATCACCACATCCACTTTGCTTTTGGTAGGATTAGCCTCATCAAGCAGTAGATAACCTTTCACTGGCCATTTACCAGTTTGCGTTGAAAACCCCAAATGGTTAATACGCCAAACAACAAAACTATGCATCGGATCAATCGTATATTTTTCTGCTGCAGCATAAGATGTCATGCATGCAAAAAATGAAAATAAAATAACGATGAAATAAATAAAATTCCGTTTCATTGATCACTCCAAAAAATTATTTTTTGTTTTTTGTTTCTGATATCAAGCTACCGCCAGCAATTTTTTCGCAATCACCCTTGGGTAAAAAAAGAAAAGCATCTTTTTGATTATCTTTGGTTGCAGATCCTGCGCAAGAGGCGGTTTTTGTTTGGCAATCATTCATGCCTTTTTTAACAATGCCGTAGCATTTTTCCATTTTTTCAGCATGATCGGCGTCTACTGGTGCAGCCAGTGAATTGGTAGTGGCAATTGCTAAAAAGCTTAAAACTGCAGCACTGACTATTTTTTTAGACATGTTTTTTTTAATCAGAATTTGAACATTCATTTTCTTTGCTCCATTTAGTCCATTTTAGGGTTAAGAACGTGCCATAAAATTTCAGCACGTTCTCTTGCCTGGAGTACAACTCGAATGAAAAGTAAAGAATTACATTTTATCCATTTTCATAGCATCTTTTTTCATTTTTGCACATTCTTTCTTTGAATGAACCATAGCAAGACCTTTACCTTTGCAAGAGTTCATTGCTTTACATTTATTATGCGCTGTTTTACATACGCTCATACCCTTGCATGAATTACCACCCACGCATTTAACATGACCCATATCAGCAGCCATAGATGCTGTCATTGGTGCAGCAGCAAATGTTAATGCTGCAGCCAATGCCAACGTTTTCCCTATCATTTTTTTACTCATAAAATAACTCCTTTATTTTTTATTTTAGTTCTTCTCTCTGGATTTTGAGATCCTTTTTTAGAAGAAATGGACTCAACGAAATCCATTATTCCAACTAATTGGTTCTCAAAAACTATTTTTGGTGCTTTTGAACGACACAAAGTAAAAAGTCCAAATACATTCCCCACCAAAAAATCTGCTATGGCGCTATTATTGCCATCGTATTTTAATTGTCCGCACTTTGCCGCGGCATCAACATTATTTAAAAAAAGCGTACGTAGATGCTGTATAAACTCACCAATAAATTTAACAATACGTTCATCATGAGAAGGGATATCTGATGCGGTTGCGATCAAAAAACACCCCATCGACAAACAATTTTGTTGGTGCAACTGGGAAATACTTTGGAAAAATAGCTTGATATTATGCAATCCCAATCCATTGTCTTGCTTACTTTGTAGAGGTGATGTCAGCATTTCTGTGACGTGATTCCGGTAACGAATGAGCATTGCAAGAAATAGCCCATCTTTACCGCCAAAATGCTTATAAATTGCAGCGCGATTAAATCCTGTTGTCTCAATGATATCTTCAATAGAAACGCTAAAGTAGCCTTTTTGCCAAAAAAGATGCATCGTCTTTTCAAGCACTGCTTCTGACAATACACGTTCAACCACCTGTGGCATTCGTCTTCCCTTACATGATTAAGTCAGAAAATTCATTCTTAAATAGAGAATATATATTCTAACCATTTTAGTCAATTAACATAGCTATATCATTAAAAAAATTTATTGATCATCAAACCCAAGTTCAACCAAAATACAAGGTCCTTGTGCAATCACACTAATATGATGCTGTTTACATTTTTCGATTGCCAATTCACTTTCTGCTCCTGGTTGCATCCAAATATTTTCTATCCCTTTTAAAATAGCTTCATCCACTATTTTTTCAGTCACTGATGGTGGCGTTATAATTGAAATGCTTTTTACATCATCAGATAAATCTGAAATTTTTTTAACGCAAAGTATGTCAGCAATTTTTTCTTCATTGGGATTCACCGGGAAGACTTTCATTTTGTGTTGCAGGTAACATCGCAGCACCTTGTTGCCAAACTTGCTTTTATTAGATGATGCACCAACAACAGCATAAGCTGTAGACGAAAAAAAAGATTTAATTTGCGAGGATTTATTCATAAATATTTTTTCATAAAGTGGTGTTACCATTGATCCTTGATCATCACTGATAACACCTTCTTTCCATGGTAAATTAGCATACCCGCCCTTTTTTCCAAGCGCTAAATTGGATATTTAATCACAGAAAAATAAGGAGAATAATCAAAATCGCTCGGGCTAAACAAACGGGGATTTCGTCGAATTAATTCAAGCACATTTTTATCATCTTCTGTGACCAACGGTAAAATTGGATAACGTACAGATTGGAAAGCTTTTGCAATCATGGATGAACAAATATCTTCTGTTGGTTGTAGTGCATTATGCTGAAATAGTGTTGATCGCCATCTTCTGGGATACAAACTCCACGGAAATAAAAAACGCGCAAGGTCTAACAGATGACGAAGATTATATTTTTTTCCTAATCTGCCAATCGCAAACTGAATCACTTTTTGCGTATCATCATCTGTTAATGCATCAGGTCTTAAAATTCGAATGTGATCATTTTTATATTTTTCAACTATTGAAATAATAGTGCCTAAACCAATTTCACTCTCGATGATTAGCTGACTTTCTGTCGTACAATCACAATACTGTTTTACTTTTTCATGGCAAGACAAATCAGTAATATCATCGATACGGCCAATATACAGCACTGCATGTGACCATGGGCTTTGTGTCACCTGTTTTATTATTTTACTTGCACGACTACGTCCTTCGATTAATAAAACATCTGCTGATTTGATTTCCTCGCATACTTTTTTAAAATTTGAAAGATAGGCGCGTTGTGGCGGCAACTCTTTTAAAAGCCAGCTACTTAATTTTCCTATCACCCACTCAGCAAATGATTTTCGCATTTTTTTATTCCTGATTTATATTCCAGGCGCCATCAACAGGTGTATGTGCAATGTGATTGGTATAATTAGAAAGTGTTTTTAAACCAACACCCAAAATCACCTCTAGACTATTTTTTTTGGTATAGCCATTTAGTAAAAAGTTCTGAATGATTTTTTCTTCAGGAAACCCTCTGGTTGCAACAACACTGCACACAAAACAGTGTAGCGCTTCGAGCTTATTATCTTTAAGCGCTTCACCTGATAAAATTGTATCGACAACTTCAACCGAAACACCTTCCTGATGCGCCATTTTAAAGTGTGCTGCTATACAATATTTACAACGATTTTCATAGCTTACAGAGTAAGCCCCCACAAATCCCACCTACCCGAACACTTCAACCCCTGTTAACCTCGCTTTGTTTCTAACAAAGCGCAGGAGCAAATGATGATAGACAGCA
>PFPT01000021.1 GCA_002793195.1 Gammaproteobacteria bacterium CG_4_10_14_0_2_um_filter_38_22 | reverse complement strand
AGTGTTCGGGTAGGTGGGATTTGTGGGGGCTTACAATAAAACCAACCACCTTTTTGCTTGTTTCATCGGTTATAGTGATTTTTGGAAAAGTTGTCACACTGGGTGACATAGTTTCTGAAGAAGGTAGTGAGCTATTTCTCTTCTGCTTGGGTTACATTTTTCGCATAATTTAATAAACCATGTTGTTTTTTTTAGCATCCTATATAGAAAAGAAAGATGCAATACAGAATAAGAAATTAATGCCCAATTAATTTTTTATAGGTACAAAATAGACGCTTTATTTTTTCTGAATGAGAGGCATACCTGCATATGGGCTGCCATCGGTTTTTATAGTAGAAACTTTCTGAGTTTGAAATAAACGATAACCTGCAAACTCATTTTTTTTTCGAAATAAAGAATAACCCGCATACATATTATTGGGTGATGTTTCGTTATGACTGACACTGGTTACTGTCCATGGTTCATAATGTCTTTCATTGCGTAACATAAAATATCCCCTATTTTTTTATTTTTTGTATTCTACGCTGGGCTTTTCAAGTTGTTGTGCTTAGCTATCCAGCAGGGTGTGGAATTGTTCTAGGAGTCGAAACAGCGCTCTCACCCTCTTGTTCGGCTTGCAATAAACGGTCGTTGAGTGTGCAAGCGTGCCCGTATTTTTTAGCAAGTTCATTGAAATTGAGCATCATTTGGTTGCTCAAATTGGAATAACAATTAAAAATGACATTAGCCCTATCTTTAAAAAACAGGGTACCTATATAATAGATATTGAAGAGATAAGTTAGGTACTTTATTTCAGCGTGTTGGTTGAGCAGTTGTGCTCGTAACTGCTGATTTTCTTGGCGCAGCTGGGTGTTTTCTCTTTCTAGCAAGATTTGATTGGTTTGGTGAATAAAAAGTCTGTCTTCGTCTTGATGTTGTTTTTTTTGATGAACATGTTGAGCAATTAAAATGATTATCAAGCGACATGTGTCGATGACCAACATTCGTTCTTTCTTTTTATGTTGACTGCGCATTGAAACCGCCTAAGATTAACTGATCTAGAAGTTGGCATTCTATTTTATTTTTCATAAAATAAAAGTGGGAAAGGCAAAATTAATGCTTTGATAAGGTTTTATTTTTTCGAGTTAGTCTATTCATTTCGGGCAAAACAAATAAAAGCGTTAAGGTATTTCAAGTGCTTGTTGTAAATCCGCTTTCAAATCATCAAGCGACTCAATACCCACAGACAAGCGAATGAAACCATCTGTGATGCCTAATTTGTTACGTGTTTCGGCGGGAATAGAGGCATGTGTCATAATGGCAGGATGTTCAATTAAGCTTTCTACGCCACCCAAACTTTCTGCTAATGCAAAAATGGTGCAGCGCGATAACATTTTTTTAGTCTCATCTAAGTTTGTTTTTAATTCCACAGAAATCATGCCGCCGAATCCACGCATTTGTTTTTTAGCAAGCGCATGTTGTGGGTGTGATGATAATCCAGGGTAGTACACTTTATTTACTTTGGGGTGTTCTGATAACCATTGTGCTAATTGTGCAGCGCTTTCGCAGTGTCGCTGCATGCGCACAGCCAATGTTTTAATGCCGCGTAATGCTAAAAAACTATCAAATGGTCCTAAAATACCGCCAATGGCGTTTTGTAAGTAAGCTATTTTTTCAGCAAGGTGTTTTTCGCGCGTAATTGCAGCACCGCCCACCATATCCGAATGACCATTTAAATATTTTGTGAGTGAATGGACTACGATATCAAAGCCAAAATCGAGTGGTTTTTGGATCATAGGTGTTGCAAAAGTATTGTCAGCAATAGCAATTAAATTATATTTTTTTGCAATCAATGCGGTTTTTTCTAAATCAATTAATGTCAACATGGGATTGCTTGGCGTTTCTATCCAGAGCATTTTTGTATTTTTTTGAATGGCTTTTTCAATGTTGCTCACCTCTGTGCAATCGACAAAAGTAAATTGTAGCCCCGCTGTTTTCTTCCGAACGTTTTCAAATAAACGATAAGTACCGCCGTATAAATCATGTGATGCAATGATATGATCACCCGGTTGCAATAATTCTAATAAGGTGCCAATTGCAGCCATGCCGGATGCAAATGCAAATCCGCGTGATCCTTTTTCTAAAACAGCCAAACAGTTTTCGAGCGCGTTACGTGTGGGATTGGATGTGCGTGAATATTCATATCCTTTGTGTGCGCCAGGCGATGCTTGCACATAAGTCGAGGTTGCAAAAATGGGTGTCATGATTGCGCCAGTGGATTCATCAGGATGTTGACCTGCATGAATCACTTGAGTTTCGATATGATGGTTGCCTGTTTTTTTCATAAAATACTCGAGGTTGCGTAACGTGTCATTTTTGTTATTTGAGATTACATCATTTTGTTTGCTTTCATCCAATTGTCGTCAACAAATTTGGTTAGATAATTGCGAATAGAGTCGGGCAATATCACAACACATTTTTGTCCTTTTTTTAAGGATTTTGCTGCTTGCAATGCTGCCCACACAGCGCTGCCAGATGATCCGCCGCATAGTAATCCTTCTTCACGAATTAATTTTCGCGCAACATGAAACGAATCGTGATCATTAATTTTAATGTATTCATCAACCAAGGTGTTATCTAATACATCTGGAATAAAATCATAGCCAATGCCTTCAACCAAATACGATTTAATTTCTGTGCCGCCACCTAAAATAGAACCAATTGGGTCAACGCCGATCACTTTTATTTTTGGATTTAATTCTTTTAATTTTTTGCCAACGCCGGTAATGGTGCCACCTGTGCCAGCGCCAATAACCACCATATCTATTTCACCATTTAAGTCATTCCATATTTCTTGCGCTGTTGTTTCATAATGAATGTGTGGATTTTCTGGGTTGGCATATTGATCCAAAATATGTGAATTCGGTATTTCTTTTTGTAATTTTTTGGCAAGTGAGATATGACTGTCTGGTGAGTCTGATGCAGCTTCTGTTGGCGTACGATAAATTGTGGCGCCGAGCGCTTCTAATACCACTTGTTTTTCATGGCTCATTTTTTCTGGCATTGTGATAATTACTTTATATCCAAGTACTGCGCCGGCGAGTGCGATCCCAATACCGGTATTGCCGGAAGTCGGTTCAATTAAAGTATCCCCTTTTTTAATGCGCCCTGATTGCTCAGCAGTGGTTACCATCGCATAACCAATACGATCTTTTACTGAGCCGCCTGGATTAAGAAACTCACATTTTACGTACATTTCGCACGGCAATGCTTTGGCTAGATGATTTAATTTTACCAAAGGGGTTTTTCCAATAGCCTGTAAGATATTTTGAAATAGCATGATGTCCTCGCGAATGAAAATCTGATCCTAGCGTGTAACCGCTAGGATTTAAAGGTTTTTTGAAAATTATTTAAAAAATACATTTTATTATGGCGATAAAGACCGGGCTGTCTTTAAAAATATTTTCTTGAGTCTGTGCCGTATAACTACGGTATTTCAATTTTTTCAAATTCGATTATAGTGATTTAAAAAACAAAAGGTGAATGATTATGATTGATCCAAAAAATATCAGCGATATTATCCAAAACGTACTAGACGACTTGCCGCCGGGTTTGAAAAATATGCCTCAGGAGATGCAACAGAATTTTCGTGCTTGTGTTCAGGGTGTTTTTGAAAAATTAGATTTGGTAACGCGAGATGAATTTGATGCGCAACGCGGTGTGTTGTTGCGTACACGAGAAAAATTAGAAGCGCTTGAAAGCCGTTTATCAGCGTATGAAAATAAAAAGTAATCATTTGGAAGCCCATGCAAAAGCGTGAGCAAAACACAATATGTCGCTTGCAATTGTTAACAGCCGCGCTAATTTAGGGATGACTGCACCGAGCGTTACGATTGAGGTGCATTTATCACCGGGTTTGCCTGGTTTGAGTATTGTTGGGTTGCCTGAAAAAGCAGTTAAAGAAAGTAAAGATCGTGTGCGTAGTGCTATTCTTAATAATGGGTTTGATTTTCCATCACGACGAACGGTGATTAATTTAGCACCAGCCGATTTACCAAAAGAAGGCGGACGATTTGATTTGCCAATCGCGTTGGGTGTGCTTGCTGCATCGGAACAAATTCCAGCTGCTTCTTTAGCGCATTATGAATTTGTAGGTGAGTTAGCATTAACGGGCGCGCTTAAATCAGTTAAAGGCGTTTTGCCAATGGCATTGGACGCGCATAAAAATAATCGTGCGCTTATATTGCCAGTTGAAAATGCGCAAGAAGCATCGTTGGCATCAGGACTCTCTATTTTTCCTGCGGATCATTTGCGGTCAGTGTGCGCGCATTTAATGCAGCAATCCTTGATTGAAAAATTTGTGCCATCTGAATGTGCTGATTCACCAGTGCAGCCTTATCCTGATTTATCAGATGTGCGTGGACAAATTCAAGCAAAACGTGCATTAGAAATTGCGGCAGCTGGCGGACATAGCATTTTATTGACAGGCCCACCTGGCACAGGAAAAACCATGTTAGCCAGCCGATTGCCGAGCATTTTTCCAGAAATGACGGATGTTGAAGCGCAAGAAACAGCTGTGATTTATTCGGTGAGTGTTGCTGGATTTGATGCAGCGCATTGGAAGCGCAGACCTTTTCGTGCGCCGCATCATACGGCTTCATCGGTTGCCTTGGTTGGTGGCGGTAGTCCGCCAAAACCAGGCGAAATTTCGCTCGCACATCAAGGTGTTTTATTTTTAGATGAATTACCTGAGTTTGATCGCCATGTGCTAGAAGCATTGCGTGAACCATTAGAGTCAGGTTATATCCGTATTTCACGTGCAGCACGACAGGAAAAATTTCCAGCGCGTTTTCAATTAATTGCTGCAATGAATCCTTGTCCGTGTGGATATCATGGCGATGCAAATGGACGTTGTAAGTGTAGTAGTGAGCAAGTCTCACGATATCAAAATAAATTATCAGGGCCTTTGTTAGATCGCATTGACATGCATGTCACCGTACCACCATTGTTAATGAGTGTATTGTTGGATCAGCCTGTTGAAAAAGCAGAATCGAGTGCAGTGGTTCGTGCGCGTGTTATCGCGGCACGAGAAAAACAAATGCAGCGTTCTCATTGCATTAATGCAGAATTAATTGGGGAAAATGTAACGACATTTTGTCATATTGATAAAAAAGATCGTCGATATTTAGAAGAAGCCATGTCATTGCTTGGGTTATCTGCACGTGCTTACCATCGCATTTTAAAATTATCACGCACCATTGCTGATTTGGATTGTGCAGGCTCTATTTCTAAAAAACATTTACAAGAAGCATTGGGATATCGACAGATAAAAAGTAATATTTAATGCGTGCTCAATTTTTAGGTGTTCACAAAAAAGAAGAAAATAAAAAAGGGATCTTTTTAAGATACATTTCGATCTTTGATTTGAGCGCGATCGATAGTACTATTGTCGTCACGCGCTCGTAGCTCAGTTGGATAGAGTGTCGGTTTCCGAAACCGAAGGTCGCAGGTTCAACTCCTGCCGGGCGCATAACAATTAAAACATCACGCCCACATTACCAATTACTTCATTTAACCACATGCTTTGGCTTGCTGTGCCATCGTAAACTTGAATATGACTGAGTGTGACATAATCTTCTTTGTCTGTTAATTCAACATAGACGGTTTTATGAAACAATAATTGAAATCCCGCTTCAGCGCCCACTGACCAGCCACCAAATTGCCACCAACCATGATGCCACCCAAAACTGTTGGAGAAATTTTTTGGCCCCACGTCAACTTTATTACCCATTACAGTGTTTTCTGGATGTGGCAACATAACGCCAGCACCCAGTTTTCCTAAAGCAGCAAATTGAAAGTATGATCTGAAAAATGAAAAGAGGGGTTTTCGACGAACAACATTCAACATTAATAAATTCGCGCCGTTGTGTAATGCGTAGTAAAAATATTGCGGCGTTAAGACTTGATTTTGATTAACCGGTTGACCGTTAATCGTTCCTGATATACGTGCAACTTGATATAAGTTTGTATTATATTTTGCATGATCAAAACTCAGTTCTACACCCCATGTATGTGCGGCATTAAGATAATGTCCGATGCGAATATTATATTGCGGCCCCATCAAGCTTTTATTAAAAAGTCCGCTGGTCCAACCAGGGCAGTCACCTGCTGATACGTTGTGAATGGTAAAGTTGTTCCCCAATCCGGGTTGCGAAATATGAATATCGCTGTTTGACCAGTAATCTTTATTATAACCCCAAGAAACGTACCAAGACTTAGCGTTGGTTTTGGCGTGAAAGGGTTTTTCTGTTTTGGTTTTTTGTTTTTCTGTTAAATTCAAAGAATGAGTTGAAGCCAGTGAAGAAAATGAAATGGTCAATAATGATAATGAAAGTAAGGTTAAATAGTATCGAAACTGTTTCATTGGGTAATTCCTTTCTTGTTATTTTTGTTGTTTGTTTTGTTTTTGTATTGCTTCGAGCGTGTCGAACAATAACAATGGGAGTTGGATTAATTTTTCTGTATTTTGTGGCCAATCACGTAATAACTTTTTGAGTAGTGTGCGTGGACTGCGTTGTTTTCGCATCCACTTTGTCATAAACGGTTTTGCTGTTTCCCATAAATCTAAATCAGGATACAACTTTCTGCCTAAACTCTCGATGTAAAATAATGTTTTTTGTAGCAACATCAGCTGTGGTTGTACAGTCATATTAAAACGCTCAGCCGTTTGAAATAACTTTAATAATAAATTACCAAATGAAATTTCAGATAAGGGTTTTTCAAAAATAGGTTCGCATACGGTGCGAATGGCGGATTCAAATTCGTCAATGCGCGTGTTATTTGATACCCAGCCTGAATCAATATGCAGTTGCGCTACTCGTTTATAATCTCGTGATAAAAATGCCAAAATATTTTGTGCCAAATAATTTTGATCAATCGGCGAGAGTGTGCCCATGATGCCAAAATCAATGCCTAAATAAAAAGGATTTTCTGGGTCGCTGATATCAACAAATAAATTACCGGGGTGCATATCCGCATGAAAAAAAGCATCACGAAATACCTGGGTGAAAAAAATTTCAACGCCATAGGCAGATAGTTTTTTTAGATTGACATTGTTTTTTTTCAGCGTGCTGATATCCGAGATCGGTATGCCATAAATTCTTTCCATCGTCATCACACGGTCACGCGTATAGCGCCAGTAAATTTTTGGCACGTAAATCATGTGTGAATTTTCAAAGTTGCGGCGTAACTGCGAGGCATTTGCTGCTTCACGCATTAAATCCAATTCATCTAGCGTTGTTTTTTCAAATTCTCTTACGACTGCTTTTGCGCGTAGCCGTTTTCCATGCCGCCAAAATAATTCAATTAACTTCGCTGCTAATTTTAAAACCAATATATCGTGATGGATGGTTTTTTCAATATTGGGTCGAATAATTTTGACCACCACGTCTTCACCACTGTTTAATGTGGCTGCATGGACTTGAGCGATTGAAGCGGAGGCCAGTGGTTGTTTGTCAAAGGCTGCAAAAAGAGAATCAATATTTTTTTTGAACGCCGTTTCTATTATCAGAACCGCTTTTTTACTGCAAAAAGGAGGGACACGATCTTGCAATTTTTCTAATTCAATAATGATATCATCTGGCACCAAATCAAATCGAGTTGAGAGTAATTGTCCAAATTTCACATAAATGGGGCCTAATTTTTCAAGTGCAATGCGAATGGATTCCCCGCGTGTGTGATGATTGTTGTGAAAACTCAATGGATTTAAGTAGCTTATTTTACGAATAAACTTCGATCGCTTGCTAATGACACGACGATTAACCGTGTGCTGCATCATGACGGAAAAAATTTTCAACAATCGAAATAAGGTGATCATTTCGTCGACTCTTCAATTAAATTCACTTTGGCTTCTGCACGTTCAACATCGTCTCTCAATTTTGCAATATCGTTATAGAATTGCTCAACCTGTTTGCGTGTCGCTAAGCTTTTTGCTTCAAAATAAATATATTCTTTAGTTTGATCAATTATTTTTTTCCCTGCATTTCCAAGTGATTTTTTTGTATTTTTTATTTTAGAAAAAATGCGATGCGCTAATGTGTCGCCTAACAATTGTGATAATTTTTCTTCGAAATCGAGATCTAGATTTTTAAACGTGTTGCGCAATATCTCAATGTTATGTGTATCTCCTTCAATATCGACGGGATAATGAAAGGCGGTTTGTGTATCCGCGCCTTTTATGAAGAGGTGTAGAAAGTGGTTGAGTGTGCCTTTAATAATCGTGTTGGGTGCACCATGATATTTTTTCTCAAACTGCAGTTCCTGTTTGCCGCAGATAATATAAAATCGCATTTGCCAGTCATCACAATTTATTTCAATGACCTGATTTTCAAGACAGGCTATTTTTGCTATAGCATCAGGATCTGCTTTTAATGCGCTATTGATGATTTTTTCAAGCGCAGGTAATAATAACGTGAGGATCAAAATTTAAACCCCCGATGTATTGCCACAATGCCGCCGGATAAATTGTGCACGTCACATTTTTCAAAGCCTGCGTTTTGCATCATATTTTTTAAGGTTGCTTGATCTGGATGCATACGAATAGATTCTGCTAAATAACGATAACTGTCTGGATCATTTAAAATTGTTTTGCCCAACCAAGGTAAAATTTTAAAAGAGTAAGCATCATAAATGGGTTTTAATCCAGGCGCTGTTGGTTTTGAGAATTCTAAAATCAGTGCGCGACCGCCGGGTTTTAATACGCGAAACATAGCGCACAATGCAGCGTCTTTGTTGGTTACGTTGCGTAAACCAAATCCAATGATTAAGCGATCGAATGTGTTATCAGCAAAGGGTAGTTTTTCTGCATCCGCGAGTGCGTATTCAATGTTGCCAAACAATCCTTTGTCGATCATGCGATCGCGACCCACTGATAACATGCTGCTGTTGATGTCTGTTAAAAATACTTTACCTGTTGTGCCAATTTTCTCACTGATTTTTGCGGTTAAGTCACCTGTGCCGCCAGCAATATCTAAAACAGTTTGTCCGGTGTGAATGCCAAGTAAATCAATGGCTGTTTTTTTCCATAAACGGTGAATGCCTAGCGACATTAAATCATTCATCACATCATATTTTTGTGCGACAGAATGAAATACGCTAGCGACGCGCTCTGCTTTTTCTGACGCATCAATCGTTTCATAGCCAAAGTGTGTTTGAGTGTCATTTTTTTTAGGTGTTTTCATGCGAGTCATGATAACGGCGGAAAGAGGGTGTGGCAATGAATAGCGATCTAAAGCAGATATTTTTTAGGCTTTGTGACATAAATTGATTTTATACAGTACGTACTTAAGCAAGCTTCCTTTTTGAAAAAGGGGGGCTTTCTAAATAGTTTTTAAAAATTTCTCCCAATCTCCTTTTTACAAAGAGAGGGGAAAACAGTTTGCGCAACCCTTTTGCAAAGGGAAGAGAAATGTTTCGTATAGCAAGACGCTTAGAAAAAATGATAAAATATTGTTATATTTCAATGCGTTAAATATGTGCGAAATGCGGGTTATTGACTATAATTATTTGGTGTCACAATGGAGTGGAAAAATAAAGAGAGGTGATTATGTCAAGTTCGTTATTTGGATTTAAGACATTGAGCAAAGCAGAAATAGCGGTAGAGCGTCTCGTCAGCAAACAGGGCGAGTTGATAATGAATGTGCCAAATGATGACAATGCCAAAAATGAAGTTAAGCGTCTGCTGTCTGAAGGTAAGGCCGAGATTGAGAAAATGCATGGCACATCTACAGATATCAAGCTGCTGCAAGAAGTTGTGAATAAGAAGATGGCGATGCTAGAGAGCCATACTGTTAGTAACCCAAGCACGCTTTTTTCACCGAAAAAAGCAGAAGATGCTGATCAACCACACAGCAAGGCTCAACCTAAAGGTAAGGCGCCCGCACGCCCATGAAGCAATAGTTAAAATTGCAGTAGCTGTAAATAAACTTGAGTCGATTATAAAATGGATCGACTCAAATCTTCATCTTTTGCTAATTCATCCAGTTGATCATCAACATATTTTGAAGTGATAACAAAAGCATCACCATTTTTTTCTGTTGCATCAAATGAAATTTGATCCAGTAATTTTTCCAGCACCGTGTGCAGACGACGTGCGCCGATATTTTCGGCTTTGTCATTCACAAGCGTTGCAATTTCCGCGATGCGTTGAATGCCATCTTTCGCAAATGCTAATTGAAAACCTTCTGTGCCCATTAATGCAACATATTGTTCCGTTAATGATGCGTTGGGTTCTGTTAAAATACGCACGAACTCAGGTGTTTTGAGTGATTTTAATTCTACACGAATAGGAAAACGGCCTTGCAATTCAGGAACCAAGTCAGATGGTTTTGCTAAATGAAATGCGCCAGAAGCAATAAATAAAATGTGATCCGTTTTTACGATGCCATATTTTGTATTAACAGCGCAGCCTTCAACGAGCGGTAACAAATCACGTTGCACCCCTTCACGAGAAACATCGCCGCCATGTTCGGAGCGTTTGCAGATTTTGTCGATCTCATCAAGAAATACAATGCCATTTTGTTGCACATTTTCTAGTGCAATAGCGCGAATTTCGTCTTCGTTTACTAATCGAGATGCTTCTTCTTCCTGTAATAGCTTGAGTGCTTTTTTTACTTTTAGTCGGCGTGTTTTGCTGCGTTTGTTGGATAAGTTTTCCATCATGCTTTGTAATTGCCCTGTCATTTCTTCCATGCCGGGCGGCCCCATGATTTCTACATTCATCGCGTTTAAAGATAAATCGACTTCGATTTCTTTTTCATCTAGCTCGCCTGCTTCTAATTTTTTGCGGTAGAGTTGACGTGTTGCAGAATCTGCTTTTTCTTCTGTGATATTTTCAGCGGGTTGATCTGCGAATTGTCCGCGTGGCTTTGGTAATAATGCATCAAGTACGCGTTCGACTGCTGCATGATACGCTTGTTTTTCTACTTTGGATGTGGCTTTTTCGCGAGTCATTTTTACAGCGATATCCATTAAGTCACGCACAATGGAATCAACATCACGACCGACGTAACCTACTTCTGTAAATTTGGTTGCCTCTACTTTAATGAAAGGTGCGTTTGCTAAATGAGCAAGGCGTCGCGCGATTTCTGTTTTACCAACACCAGTCGGCCCAATCATTAAAATATTTTTTGGTGTGATTTCAACTCGTAAGCTTTCAGGTAGCTGCATTCGACGCCAGCGGTTACGCAACGCGATGGCAACAGCGCGTTTTGCATCATTTTGCCCGATGATATATTTATCAAGTTCAAACACGATTTGTGTTGGTGTGAGTGTTTCGTTTAACGTTTCATTGATAGTTTGTAATTCTGACATGATGTTCTCTTGTGGGTTTATTCTGAATCTAATTCTTCGATGGTGAAATGGGTGTTTGTATAAACGCAAACACTGGCAGCGATAGTTAAACTTTTTGTGACAATATCGTGTGCAGATAATTTTGTATTTTCTTGTAAAGCAATGGCTGCAGATTGTGCAAAATGACCGCCCGAACCAATCGCCATGATGCCGCCGCGTTCAGGCTCAATAACATCGCCATTGCCAGTAAGAATTAAAGAGGTTTTGCTATCAGCAACACAGAGTAAGGCTTCCAGTCGGCGCAGCATTTTGTCGGTGCGCCAATCTTTGGCTAGCTCAACGGCTGCACGCAATAAATTGCCTTGATGTTTTTCTAATTTCCCTTCAAATTTTTCGAATAAGGTAAATGCATCAGCCGTGCCACCTGCAAAACCGGCAATGACTTTACTATTATATAAACGACGCACTTTTTTTGCATTGCCTTTTAGGATCGTATTTCCCATTGAGACTTGTCCATCTCCGCCGATAACTACTTTTCCGTTACGTCGAATCGATAAAATCGTTGTGCCGCGATATTGTTCCACAAAATTTCCCCTGTTTTAGGATCTAATTTGAAATCAGATGGGGGTGAATGATAGATATTTCAATAGATAGCTATTTTGAGCGGTGCTGCTAAGTTGATTTGGCGGTATTTCCAGCGTGCATTTCATATTGTTTTAACATTTACCCAGTAAAATCTGATTAAATATTGCGCAGATCTTTTTTTGCAGCTTTTAAAGAATACGGGAGAATAAAAATGACACGTGAAAGTACACCTTTATTAAGTGCAGCTCAGAGTGTGGCTATGCCCCCTTTGATGAAAAAAAGGCCTATCTTTGATTCAGCTGATATTACGTCTCCTGTTGACACGATTTTTAAAGTCGCTGATATCTGGGGTGTGATTGCGGAGTATGTTTTTGAGTTTAAAGACTTAAATGCATTGCGCTTTGTTAATAGATTATTCAATGGAGCAGTAACAGATTCAGATAACTATTATAATCATAAGTTGGAATTAGTGGCACTTTCTTTGGCTAAACTGGTTAAAAATAAGGTGTGGACGACATATAACGGAAACAATCAAATACTTTACAGCGTAGGTAATTATGGCTTCATTCCAGGCTCTTTTCATCGTGTTGCGCCTAATTTATTGTTAGCAAGATCATTGCCTCCATTAGAAAGTCTTCAATCTTCTCCCGGCATTCTCCCCTCCTCTTCTTTCGATAAGGCTTTTTTTGCAAAGATATTGAGAGACCCCAGGTGTCAAAAATTTAAATTGCTTGAAAGAGCTCATTTTGACGAACTTAAAAGAACATATAACACCTTGTTTTCTAGCTCTGTCATCCCTTATCTTTTGCTGGCTACATTTTTTATATCTATGGTTGCTGCCATTCTATGGTCTTACTTTAAAAGTGTCGGACCGCTTATGCTCAGTACTGGGGAAGTATCAGCAACTCAAGATGGTAGTGATAATTTGAAATTTCTGACCTCTTGCGCAGAATTAGTGCGAGATACAGCTACTGCAATTTGGCCTCCTATGAAAACTTATGGTGGCATGTGGGGTAATCCAGTAGGACAATTCACAAGAGAAGCTTTATTGGAGCTGTGCGCAAGTAAAGAGCGCCACTGCTCTTTGTTGAGATATACATTTACAACGGGTTATAGTCCAAGCCAACTGGGCTACTCATCTCCATCTGAATCAAGCCAATTCAATATGCTTCATTTATTTTGTCAGTCAGGTGCAACATTAGATCAAACGCTTTTAACGATTTATGGTGTGATATTTGGGCCGCTCGCTTTTTTGTTAGCGGTTTGCAGTTATTTTGGCTGCGTACGAGGTAATGCTGAAGCAGATAACCCAGAATGGAAAAAAGCACCTCAGCGTGAACTTGCTTCTATCTCAGATTTTTTTAATACGCATAGCAATATTGCTGATTCTAGTGATGCAGTTCGGGTGTCTGTTCCTCTTTCTTAATCATGTCAGTGATGTGATAGCTACCCCATTTTTGACGCTATTTTGATACACGCAATAACAAAGCAGGGACATGGTGCATCGCCAGTTTATTTTGTTCTTGTGCGGCTGCTTTGAGGTGCATGAATGGGCCAATCATAACGCGATACCATGTGCTGCTATCGGATGCCTGATAGCGTTGTATAAAAGTTTGGTACCCCGCCTTTTTCAAAACAACTTGTGTTTGTATTGCAGCGGATTTTTTGGGCAGTGATGCAACTTGTAGAATATAAGCGCCTGGTGTTGATGCTGAAACGGTTTTGGGTGTTGATGAAGTGATAGGCGTATTGGATTGTTTTTGAGAGCCATCATTTTGCGTTGGAACGATAACGGTCATTTTCGGTAGTAATTTGTAAAAATCAAAACGAGGCTGGGTTTTTTCAGTGTTCAGTTTATTTGTGATTATATTTGTGGTTGTTTTTTTATTCAATGCGATAGGTTTTGCTATTTCGGTATGGGTATTTTGAGTTGGTGTTTTGATGGGAATGAGATTGTTTGTTGGCACTGTTTTGTTTTTTGGTAATAAATGCATATCAATAAAATGAAAAGTGGCAATGCCTGCAAAAACAAGCGCGAGGATGAGCATGCCATTGCTGAGTTTATCTTGACTGCCCGATTTTTTTTTGGCGGGTCTGTTAGATTTGTTTGCATAATCTCGCATAAAGTTACATCGCTTCCGGTGCTGAAACACCTAATAGGGTTAGTCCATTTTTTAACGTTTGTTGAGTGGCAGAAACCAAACACAATCTGGCATCGCGTGTTGCTGCATCATCGACAATAAACTTATGTGCATTATAATAAGCATGAAAATGTTGTGCCACTGTTTGTAAATAGTGCGCGACTTTGTGTGGTGCGTATTGCTCTCCGGCCGATAAAATGAATTCAGGGAAGCTTGCGATGGTGGCTACCAAACTTTTTTCTTCATCTAGTGTGAGCAAGTTTAATTGTGACAAGCCATTTTCTTTATGCCAGGATAATTTTTTTTCAGCCAGTTGTCTCCATACGCTGCAAATTCGCGCATGCGCATATTGAATATAGTAAACTGGATTTTCATTGGTGGTTGATTTTGCTAGCTCCAAATCAAAATCCAGGTGTTGTTCCGGTTTGCGCATAATATAAAAAAAGCGCGTGGCATCATTGCCGACTTCTTTGCGTAATTCGCGTAGCGTAACAAATTCACCTGAGCGTGTTGACATTTGCACACGCTCAGCGCCGCGATATAAAATCGCAAACTGTACTAATAAAATTTTTAATTTCAGGGTGTCTTTGCCAAGGCCTTGTAAAAATGCTTTGATTCTAGGTAAATAACCGTGATGATCAGCACCAAAAACATCAATGATTTGATCGTAGCCTTGATCGTATTTATAAGTATGATAAGCCACATCGGATGCAAAGTAAGTGGGAACGCCATTTGCGCGTACCAGAACACGGTCTTTTTCATCGCCTAAATCCGTTGCGCGAAACCACAGCGCACCTTCTTTTTCAAAAGTGAAGCCGTGTTTTTTTAATGTTTCGATGCCTGTTTCTAGCCAACCTGTTTCGTATAATTTACTTTCAGGAAACCATTCGTTATAAGTGACGCCAAATTCCATGAGGTCATTTTTAATATCAGCTGTTACTTCATCA
The DNA here is from genome assembly GCA_002793195.1 of Gammaproteobacteria bacterium CG_4_10_14_0_2_um_filter_38_22. GTDB lineage: Bacteria > Pseudomonadota > Gammaproteobacteria > Coxiellales > Coxiellaceae > 2-02-FULL-42-43. Next base: position 52,180 of record PFPT01000021.1, on the reverse strand, counting down.
ACACCTAGTTTTCTGACTATTTCAAATTGTGTTGCGCCTAAAGCAGATGATAAATTTTCAATAAATTGATCAATGAAAATATCTTTGTTATCTGCATTATCTTCAATTTTGGGAAAGAGTGAGTCAATTTTTTCTTGTGGTAATAAAAAGGCTTCACCATGTAATTTATGTAATGTTTTTGCGATATCAATTACATAATCACCGCGATAGACATTCAGTGGTAACGTTAAAGTGCGATCAAATAGCGTGATATAGCGCATCCAAATGCTGGCGCCTAAAATACGCATTTGACGTCCTGCATCATTTACATAATATTCTCGATGCACGTTATAACCGATTGCAGCTAACAAATTAGAAACGCAAGCGCCAAATGCAGCGCTGCGTCCGTGACCAACATGCAATGGCCCTGTTGGATTGGCAGAAACAAATTCAATATGAATTTTTTTATTATTACCAATATTGCTGCAACCGTATTTTTCGCCAAGCGTTAAAGCTTGTTTGATAGCATCGTGCTCGCTATTGGCGCTGAGAAAAAAATTAATAAAACCAGGTCCTGCTATTTCTACTTTTTTTACATCCGTATTTTTGGGTAAATGCGCTATAATTTTTTCTGCCAATTCACGCGGGTTTAAAGCGTGTTTTTTAGCAAGTAACATGGCGATATTGGTTGCAAAATCACCGTGTGTCGCTGTTTTGGTGCGAGTGAGTTGGATGTCGTTTTCTGATACATCAGAAATGGATAAAGCCGAGAGTGATTGTTTGATGAGTAAAACCAGTGTTTCTTTCATAACGTACATCCGAAAAGCAAAATAAGGTTACTTATTTTACTCAATGATCCAACAACTGCAATTTTTTTCGCAAGGGATAGCATGTCGCAGTGATGATGATGGCAATGATGGCGCCGATGGCAGATTCTGCAAAGCGTGAAAAGGCGTTCATGAAAGGTGAAATGCTTGGTTCCAGCGAGCCTACGATGATGATGATTGCAGCGGTTAATCCAGCTAAGCGAAAAGTTTGTTTGATTTTGAAAATTGATGTGAGCATCACAGTAATGAAAACACAAAGGGTTAACGCTAGTATTGTGTCACCCATGAGTGTTGCAAAAATGAAGCTGGTCAATGCCCCTAAGAATGAGCCAAGCACACGAATCCAGGCTGCAGAAAAAGATTCTTTGATGAGCACTTGTAGCACAATGATGCCAGAAATGGCGCACCATAATCCGCTGATTTCAGGTATTTTAGAATAATAAAGTGTTCCTAAAAATACGCCAGCGTAATAGGAAATAACGATAGCCAACGTTGCTTCGATGGATAATAAAATGGAAAATTTTCTAAAAATACGGTGCCATAACGCGTTTTTAAATACTTCCATGATGAGGTGTCCTTAAATAATGCCGTGATTTGAAATATGAGTAGTTAATGCTGGAAATTAAGCGCGAATAATTTCGCCTGTTAATGCATCGCGGATTTCAGTGGGTTTCATGCGGCCGCCAAGTTGAGCATCAATCACATAATCGACTGTATCACTGAGCATGATTTTAATGCTGCGAATATCACGTGCAGGTGGATCACCGCTTTTATTGCAACTGGTAGAAATCAATGGGCCGCCAAATTGTTCACATAATTTTTTGCAAACGGGATGTGCTGTAATGCGTACGGCAACAGAATGGTGATTACCTCGAATCCAAAAAGGCACTTTCTCACTTGCAGGAAATAACCAAGTGATCGGTCCAGGCCAGGTTGCAAAAACACGGGTGAGTAATTCAGGTTGTAGTGAGACAACAAGAGGTTCAATTTGATCCCAGTCAGATGCAACTAAAATAAACCCTTTATCCAGCGCGCGATGTTTAATTTGTAGAATACGAGAAACCGCATCGATATTATCTGGATCACATCCCAATCCAAAAACGGCTTCAGTAGGATAAGCGATCACCTTGCCTTTTTTGATTTGCTCGACAGCGAAATCAATATCGGCTTCTTTTAAAATTTCCATGTTGATATTTCCATAAAATGCCTCGGTTGGCAAAGCGCTTTTGTTGGGTTAGGCTTTTTCTTCATAGGGCACAGCATACCCGCATTCTTTTTGAGGACATACTTTTTCATCACCTTTGGTTTTAGTGGATTTAATCATCATGATTGGCCATTCGCATTGTGGACATTTTTCTGAAATGGGTCGATACCAAATCGCATAATCACAATCGGGATATTGATTACATGAAAAAAACACTTTTCCACGGCGTGATTTACGTTGAACAATGTGCCCTTTTTTGCATTTTGGACAATCCACTTTGGTGTCAGCGGGCTGTTCAATTGGCTCAATGTGTTTGCATTTAGGGTAACCTGAGCAACCAATAAATTTTCCATATTTTCCATGGCGAATTAATAAGGGTGAGTTACAATCGGGGCAGTTGCGATCAATGGTTTCAGGGGCTGTTTCGCTGTCGCCTGACAAATTTCGTGTGTAATCACATTCGGGATAACCGGAGCAACCAATAAATCGCCCTCGTTTTCCTAATCGAATGGATAGTTGTTTTTCACATTTTGGACATTTTTCATCAATGGGCTCTTGCGTGACATCACTGCGTTTAACGTTTTCATTAACATCTTCGATTTGCTTGATGAAAGGGGACCAAAATTTTTCAAGAACAGGAATCCATTCTGTTTCGCCGGATGCAATAGCATCTAGCTCATCTTCTAGTTTTGCTGTGAAATGATAATCCACATACATCGTGAAATATTTTGTTAGAAAAAAGTTAACAACACGACCGACATCAGTTGGTTTGAATCGTTTGTTTTCTGCATCGACATATTCGCGATTTTTTAATGTTGCAATGATAGATGCATAAGTGGATGGACGACCAATACCAAATTCTTCTAGTGTTTTGACTAAGCTGGCTTCTGTGAAGCGTGGTGGTGGCTCAGTGAAATGTTGTTCGCCGGTGATAGATTCAACAGAAATAGTTTGTCCTTCTTCTAGCGGCGGTAATATTTTTTCTTGATCGTTATCATCATCTTCATGATGCACTGCTTTTTTATCATCAAAATCTTCTTGATAAACGGACATGAAACCAGGGTTGGTAATGGTTGAACCGTTTGCACGAAAAATGCCGATGGCTTGAAGCGTTGGCTCGCTTTTATCTGATTTTTTATTTTTTGGCGTCAGTGCTGCGTGATCAATAATTTCTAAATCAACCGCAACGGTATTTAAAACGGCGTCAATCATTTGTGATGCAATCGTTCGCTTCCAGATTAAATCATATAATTTAAATTGTTCAGGCGTTAGAAATGATTTTATTTCTGTAGGAATGCGCATAGCGCTGGTTGGACGAATGGCTTCGTGCGCTTCTTGTGCATTTTTGGATTTGGTTTTGTAAACACGCGCTTCATCGGGTAAAAATGCTTTGCCGAAACGTGCTGCAATGCAGTCTCGTAAATCAACCAAAGCTTCTTGTGCGAGTGTGACAGAGTCTGTACGCATGTAAGTGATTAATCCAACCGGGCCTTCGCCAATATCGATCCCTTCATATAATTGTTGCGCAATTTGCATGGTGCGTTGCGCTGAAAAATAAAGTTTGCGTGATCCTTCTTGTTGCAAAGTCGACGTGGTGAATGGTGCAGTTGGATGACGTTTGCGTTCTTTTTTAGTGACTTTGGCAACACGGCATTTACCTTGTGCTTTTTCTATTAGCGCATCACAGATGCGTTGTGATTTTTCAGCATCGTTGATGTCAAACTGCTCTACTTTTTTATTCTTGTAATGTGTGAGACGCGCAGAAAATTTTTGTTTTTCGGTATTTAATGCAGCATGAACAGTCCAGTATTCTTGAGAAATAAATTTTTCGATTTCCAGCTCGCGCTCGACAATTAATCGCAGTGCCGGGCTTTGTACGCGACCAGCTGATAAACCCGGACGTACTTTTCGCCATAATAAAGGAGAGAGTCGAAATCCCACCAGATAATCTAATGCGCGACGCGCTTGTTGTGCGTTAACCAAATCCATTGAAATGTCTCGTGGATTGTCGATTGCATGTTGCACTGCATTTTTAGTGATTTGGTGAAACACCACGCGCATGACTTTTTTATCTTTGAGTGCTTTTTTGTTTTCCAATATTTGTTGAATGTGCCACGCAATGGCTTCACCTTCGCGATCAGGATCGGGCGCGAGATAGAGTGTGTCACAATTTTTTAAGGCTTTTCGAATGGCTTCGATATGTTTTGCATTACGTTCGATGATTTCATATTGCATTTTAAAATGATCATCAGGATCTACTGCGCCTTCTTTTGGAATTAAATCACGTACATGACCATACGATGCCATAACATGAAAATTTTTCCCTAAGTATTTTTCAATGGTTTTGGCTTTCGCGGGTGATTCTACGATAACAAGATGCTTGGGCATTAATTTTTTGCTCCGCGTTTCTAATGTATGCTTTCAACTGCGTTGTTGAGTACTAAAAATTCCATATGTGACAATGCATTTTCACAGTCAGGCATGTTAAATAACACCATTAGTGTTACCCATTTTAATAAATTTAAATCAACACCTTCATTAATTAATTCCAGTGTTTGGTGAATCACCATTTCACGTGTTTGTGGTGTTAAGATGCCTTGTCGTTCTAGTGATAAAATGTAGTTTCGGCATTCTATATTAATCAGCCAAATTTCTTCTTCGCTAAATACGCGAAAAGAATGGGTAGATGGCGGTGTTTTTTCTTCTGTTAATTCCAACAATCGATGAAGCCAACGAAAAGCTTTACCAATATTATGTGCATGAAATCCAGCAGACTTTAATTCTTCTACTAATTGCGTATCATTTAAGTTCAGTTGATTGTCTTTTTCCATGTGATGATGGAATAAATACATCAGCACACTTAAAACAGATTCTTCTTTTTTCATCATAGTTAATAAGTCTTTTAAATCTTTATGTATCCGCCCGATTGTACTTTTACAGCACCTGTTATTTCTAATTGCAGTAATGCGCTTGTTACAATTTGCGCCGATAGTTTACTGCGTGTGCAGATTTGGTCAACACTTGTTACTTCAGGTTCGATACAGGCTAGCACTAGCTGCTCACTGCAATCAAGACCACTTGAATGGCAATTTTGTATTTTTCGATCAGATAGGGTTGTGTGAGAGGGTGTTTTGCTTGGCAATAGATAATGTATTTCATTTAAAATATCTTCAGGTTGGATGACGCATTTGGCGCCTTCCTGAATGAGTGTGAGGCAGCCTTTTGATGTGGGATTGCGTAACGATCCTGGAATGGCGAATACATCGCGATTTTGTTCTAACGCATATTTTGCTGTAATGAGCGAGCCGCTTTTAAGAGCAGCCTCAACCACTAAAGTGCCCAGACTTAATCCGCTAATAATACGATTTCGACGTGGAAAATTTTCTCGTAGCGGTTTCATATTGAGTGGTAATTCAGAAATCACGCAACCATTTTCCGATATTTTTTCTGCCAGTAACCGATTTTGTTTGGGATACAGTTGCAACAAGCCGCTGCCTAAAACAGCAATTGTTTTGCCTTTTGCTTGTATTGCACCTTTGTGACTGGCGGCGTCAATGCCTAATGCTAATCCACTGGTGATATGCAAACCAGCTTGTGTTAATGCATGGGCAAATTCATTGGCTAATTCTAAACCGGTGTATGACGGGTTACGACTACCCACTAAGGCTATTTGTGGGTGGTTGAGCGTGGTGATATCACCCTGTGCATATAAAACAAGTGGCGCTACCGCAATTTCCTTTAATAAAGTGGGATAACGTGCATCTAAAAATGAAATAAAATGATGAGTGTTGCTATTTTCAAGCCATTTTTCTAGCAGCTGAATCGCATGTTGAGGAGGATTTTTTATAAAATGAATTTGCTCATCAGTTAATTGGTGTGATTGCAATTGTTTCTTTGAGGCGCTGAAAATATTATTAATAGAGTGAAATGCGGTTAATAATTTCTTAATGCGATGGTTGCCCAGACCAGGCATTTGCGACAGCGTGACCCAGTAGGATAATTCTGTTGATGTGTTATTATGCATGCCGATAGTTTATGACGTTGTAAAAAAAACGCTATACCGTATTTTAGGAGTGTTATGCCACTGAAGATTATTTTTGCGGGTACACCTGATTTTGCTGTACCAACGTTAAAAAAATTAGCCTCATCGGAACATACGGTTGTGGGTGTGTATACACAACCAGATCGTCATGCTGGTCGTGGACAGCAATTACAAGCGTCGCCTGTAAAACAAGTTGCAGCTGCGCATGCTATTCCCGTTTTTCAACCAAAAACATTACGTGATGCAGCGGTGCAAACAGCATTAAAATCACTGCAAGCCGATGTGATGATTGTGGTGGCTTATGGTTTGATTTTACCTGAAGCGGTTTTGAGTGCGACTCGTTTTGGTTGTATCAATGTGCATCCTTCTTTATTGCCACGATGGCGCGGAGCAGCGCCGATTCCACGTTCCATTCAAGCAGGTGATACCGAAACTGGTGTTACTATTATGCAAATGGATAAAGGAATGGATACGGGCCCTATTTTGAAACAAGATAAATACATTTTGGCGGGTGATGAGTCGAGTGAAAAGTTACATGATATTTTTAGTGTGCGTGGCGCAGAATTAATCATGGAAATATTGCGTGATTTAGAAAATCACGCTACTACTTTAGTTCAGCAAAATGATGCGAAAGCAACGTATGCGGCAAAAATAGATAAAAAAGAAGCGGTCATTGATTGGCGTGAAACGGCCGAGCAAATTGCAAATAATATACGGGCTTTTAATGCATGGCCAGTCGCTAATACCCTTTTTCAAGATGCGGTATTAAAAATTTGGGAAGCCATAGATCTTGTTGAGACATCCACTTTGTCGCCGGGCACGATTGTACGTGTTGAAAAAGAATCTTTTTTTGTGGCAACAGGTAATGGGGTGTTGCAAGTGATGTCAGTGCAGTTGCCCGCTAAAAAACGAATTTCTGCCGCTGATTTTATTAATGCGCATAATGCAAGTTTAATGCCAGGGAAAACAAAATTAGGATAGATCATGTTTTTCGTTTTAGATCGTGATGGTGTGATCAATATAGATTCTCCTGATTATATTAAATCAGCGGATGAGTGGATTCCGATTCCGGGGAGTATTGAAGCCCTTGTTTTGTTGGTCAAAGCAGGACATTCCATTGTGATTGCAACCAATCAATCTGGTTTAAATCGTGGATTATTTTCATTGCATGATTTAGATCATATTCATCAAAAAATGCTGAAGATGATTTCGCGCGCAGGAGGGAAAATTGAGCGCATTTATTTTTGCCCGCATCGTCCTGATGAAGGTTGTGATTGTCGGAAACCGAAAACAGGATTATTTGAAAAAATGAAGCAGGATTTTAAACTGAATCTTGCAGAGGTAATTTATATTGGTGATAGTCAAAAAGATGTTGATGTGGCAAAAGCGGTGGGTTGTCAGTTTGTGTTAGTTAAAACAGGCAATGGTGAGAAAACATTAGCAACGATAGGAAATAATCCGGATCTATTGGTATTTGATGATCTGTTGGCAGCAGTGACATACTTGCTGAAATAGCGGATATTTTTTTATCTTAGTGTGATAAAATCATCATGTTTTTCTGTTGCAATTGCTGACCAGGTTACTTTTTTTACGCGCGCCAGTAAGGGTCCTTTCCATAACCAATCAATTAATTTTTGAATTTGTGGTGTTTCACCACAGGCATGTAATTCAACTGTGTTGTCGTCATTGTTTTTTACCCAGCCGGTGATGTTTAGTGTGGTTGCTTTTTTTCGTGTGCTTTCACGATAAAAGACACCTTGTACTTTTCCGTGAATAATGGCGCGAATACATATTTTTTCCATGTTTGTTCCTGTTTTGTCTCTGAGCGCATATAATGCTAAATAAATATAACATGTGTGGGAATAGAAAATCATGATGCAACCATTCGCAATTACATTTGATGATGTCTTATTAGTGCCGGCATACAATCACCATGAATCGCGTCGCTTAGTAGAAATAGCAATGACTGATCGTATTGGAAAGTTAACGTTGCAATTGCCTGTGATGAGTTCAAATATGGATACGGTCACCGAAAGTGCCATGGCCAACTTCATGTCGAGCAAGGGTGGCATTGGTGTGTTGCATCGCTTTATGTCGATTGAGGATAATCTCAAAGAATTTAAAAAATGCTCAGATAACGTATTTGTCTCAGTTGGTTGTAATGATGCAGAAATTGAGCGCGCAAAAGCATTGCATGATGCTGGTGCAAATTATTTTTGTATTGATGTAGCGCATGCGCATGCTAAATATGTGGGACACACTTTAAAACAATTGCGACAACTATTGCCGAATGCCTGCATTATGGCTGGAAATGTGGCAACTTACGCAGGCGCCGATTATTTGGCTTCTTGTGGTGCTGATATTATTAAAGCAGGGATTGGTGGCGGATCGGTTTGCAGTACGCGTATTAAAACTGGTTTTGGTATTCCGATGTTAACATGCATTCAAGATTGTGCGCGTTGTGATCGTTCGATTGTGGCAGATGGCGGTATTCGCACGGCGGGTGATATTGTTAAAGCACTCGCGTTTGGTGCGGATTTTGTAATGATTGGTGGCATGTTAGCTGGAACAGCTGTCACACCCGGTAAGGTCATCACGAATGCAGACGGTAAAAAAGTAAAACAATATCGTGGTATGGCATCGCGCGAAGCGCAAACAGATTTTATGGGCGCAATGAGCGATTGGAAAACAGCAGAAGGCGTTGCAGCAGAAGTGGCTTATCGCGATGATCAAGATACGATTTTGGCAGATATTATGGGTGGTTTGCGTTCAGGTTTAACGTATGCTGGTGCCAGCACGGTAAAAGAATTGCAACGCAAATTAGATTATGTTTTGGTTTCTGTTGCGGGCAGAATTGAAAGTTTGCCGCACAAAACATTGTAAAAATAATGCGCGCATTAACTGTACATAAATCGCGATTGACCTTTGTGTTTAATTCCGATAGCGTTAAAAACTCGAATGGATTCATAGAAGGGAATTAAGGATTAAATTAATTTAATGATGCAAAAATAAGGAAAATAATATGCAGCAGGAACCAGCAGTTGGAATAGCAGGCAGCAGAAACAGTTCGCAAAGATCAAGTGTGGCATCAGTACACCAAGAATCATCAGTGCAGGAACCAGCAGCGGCAGATAACTCAGTGCGACAGAGCGCAGTAGAAGGCAATCCATTGTCAAACCAACAGCGTGTGAAAGATGCTTTTGTTGCAGCGGGAAATGGTATTGCGAATGTAGCGAGATCCGCGACTAAAAGCTCATTACGCACTGCAGTTACAGTGGGCACTTCAGTTGCAGCAGTTGCTCTTACTGTTTATGCGGCGGGATGCGCAAAAGATTGTGAGCATATTCCAAATGCGATGAGTCATATGATGGGTAACATTATGCAGACAAATGCAAATGCGCTATATGCCATTATGGGAGCAACAACTTCAGTTACATCAGGGTTAGTTGCAGGATCTGCGCAGAAATTGTATGGCAGATTTCATAAACCAGCGACTGCGGAACAAACAGGATTGCTTGATAATAGTGTCGCGGCAGAGCAAGTGTTAGATCGATCAGAAGCAACAGCAACAGCAACAACAGTATAAAAGACACCCTATTGCGATTCAAAAAACCAGCCTTGTGCTGGTTTTTTTATGATAGTCAAAAATGATTACTTTCGGCTCACAAAATAAATAAAAGGAATGGCGCTGAGTTCTGCGACAACAGAAAAAAGAATAAGGGCATGAATAGAGGTGTCATATAACACACCCATTAACCAACTTCCTAAAAACCAAGCAACACCGTAAGCAGCATTAAAAATACCGTAAGCGGTACCGCGTTTGTTTTTTGAAATCATATCGCCGACAACGGCTTTTAATAATGAGCGTTGTGCACCAATGCCAATCCCCCATAAAATCATACCGAGCAAGGCTAATTTAAATCCACCATAAAAAACGCATGGTGCAAATAATGCCGATAGTGGAATGGCAATCATCAAGCTGATATTGCCGATGCGATCGTAAATCCATCCGAATAGTAAAGCAGAGATAGCGCTCATGCCCATCGCAATCATATAAAATGTCGGAATCCAAATGGGTGTCATTAATTTGGCATTTTCAAAATGGAATGCAATGAGTGGAAAATCAGCATAACCGGCACCCATCAAACAGGCGGCACAAAGATAAATCCAAAATTGAGTGGGAATGGTTGTGTTTATTTTTTCAGAGAAAAGGTGTGGCTCTTCCACTTCTAGATTTTGTGGCTTGGGGTATAAATTTTTTCCGCGAAAAAGGAGCAATATTGAAATACAGGCTGGAATAAATAAAAACGAAAACCCCAGTGATAATGTGTGATGGGACAATAAAACAAAAACCATTAACAGTGGACCCAGCATACCACCAACTTGATCGAATACTTGGTGTAAACCAAATCCAAAACCGCGTCCCATTTTATGAGTGGCGTAAGATAGCATTGTGTCGCGCGCGGGTGTGCGAATGGCTTTTCCAACACGCTCTAAAATAATTAATAACGCGGCAATTTTCCATGTGCGTGCAATAGATAATAAGGGTAATGCAAATAAGCAACTATAACCTAAAAAAGTAATCAGCCAATATTTTTGAGTACGATCAATGAAATAACCAGACACCAATCGTAGTGTGTTTCCGATAAACTCACCAAAACCAGCAACAAAGCCAACGATCGCGCCTGAGGCGCCTAGCGTACTAAATAAGGGGCCAATTGAACTGCGGGCGCCTTCGTAAACCATGTCAGAAAATAAACTGACAATGCCAAGCAAGATAACAAACTTTAATGCCGCTTTTGGGTTGATATTTTTTTTAACATCCGTGTTCGTCAATGCATTTCCATAAAAAATGATTTTTGTTAAGTATATACTTAATCAGCATTCGGTATCACTATTATGATCATGTGATAATCGTTTTGGCTTTGTATTCACACCATTTAAAAATAGGGCATTCAGCGCACTTGGGATTGCGCGCCGTACAAATATATCGTCCGTGCAACACTAACCAATGATGCGCCTCTTTTAAATATTTTTTTGGAATTGTTTTTAATAAATCATCTTCAACTGTGCGTGGTGTTTTTCCGTTTGATAAACCAATGCGGTTGCTTACTCGAAAAATATGAGTATCAACAGCAATGGTGGGTTCATCAAAAGCGGTGTTTAAAATGACGTTGGCTGTTTTTCTACCAACGCCCGGCAAGCTTTCGAGATCATCGCGATTGTTTGGTACAGTTGAATGAAATTGTGAAATTAATATTTCGCAAGTTTTAATAATATGTTTTGCTTTTGTTGGATATAAATTAATTGTTTTGATGTGTTTTTTTAATTCATCTATGCCAATTGAAATTATTTTTTCAGGTGTATTTGCAATGAGAAATAAATTTTTTGTTGCTTTGTTGACACTGATATCAGTTGCTTGTGCAGATAATATCACCGCGATCAATAATTCAAAGTGAGAATTAAAAATCAATTCGGTGGTAGGTGTTGTATTGCTTTGTTGAAAAGCAGCAAATATTTTTTCAACCTCATTTTTTTTCATGGCTGTTTGTTTCTTCTTTTGAGCATTTCTGCAATATCATTTTTTCGAGCATCGATAGATTTTATTTTGATTTGTTCGTGATTTTTTTCTTTTTCTATTCTGATTTTGTGTTTTTTAAATCGAGCGCGAGATTGTTGGGCGAGCGCGCGTTTTGCATCAGCAGATCTTTCGGGTAGTTCAATAAGATCGATGCAGTCAACCGGGCAAGGTGCAATGCATAATTTACAGCCATTGCAGGCATCTGATAAAACGGTATGCATTAAATTTTGTGCGCCAATGATGGCATCAAACGGGCAAGCTTGAATGCATTTTGTGCAGCCAATGCATTCCGATTCGCGAATAACCGCTAAAATTGAAGGGTGTGTTTGTTGTGTCATTGCTTTTGTAATGGCTCAGTTTGTTCTGGCATCACGCGTTGCATTAACGGCGTGAACGTATTTATTTTGTGATTGAGTAAAGGCGTTGCTGCATCAGCCCATGTTAATGGCGCAATATTTAAAAAGTTTTCTACTTTTTCTGCTGTGACGGGCAAAATGGGTTTTAAATATAATGTCAGCAAACGAAAACAGTTCAATCCTTGCGTGCAAATCAACAGGACGTCGTTATCACGTCCTGTTTCTTTAGCAAGTGACCATGGTTTGTGTTGATCGATATATTGATTAGCGCGATCAGCCAGCGCCATAATGTCACGTACTGCGCGATGATAATTTAATGATTCGTAGGCTTGCGCAATATTTTTTTCTGCATTAACACAATCTTGAAATAATGTTTCATCATGCAAAGCAGATGCCAATTTCCCATTGAATTTTTTTGTGATAAAGCCCGCGCATCGACTGGCAAGATTGACATATTTTCCAACTAAATCTGAATTCACACGTGCTGCAAAATCCGCTAAATTAAAATCAATGTCTTCAACTTGGTTGTTTAATTTTGCCGCGTAATAATAGCGTAAATACTCAGCTGGAATGTGTTGTGCAAATTTTTTGGCAGTAATAAAGGTGCCGCGTGATTTCGACATTTTTTCGCCATTAACAGTGACAAATCCATGTACAAAAATTTGTGTGGGCAGTCGATAGTCCGACGCGTGCAACATGGCTGGCCAAAACAAGGCGTGAAAACTGATAATGTCTTTTCCGATGACATGGTAGAGTTCTGTTTTTGAATCTGCATGCCAGTAATCATCAAAAGAAACGGTTGTATTACGATCACAAAAATTTTTGAAGCTGGCGATATAACCTACGGGTGCATCTAGCCATACATAAAAATATTTATTAGGCACATCAGGCATAGAAAAACCAAAATACGGTGCATCACGTGAAATATTCCATTGCTGCAAGCCCATTTTAAACCATTCTTTTAATTTATTAGCGATAGCGGGTTGCAATGTGCCAGATTGTGTCCAGGTTTCTAAAAATGCTGAATAGTGATCAAGCGCGAAAAAATAATGTTCGGATTCTTTTTCAATAGGTGCTGCACCGGTGATAGCTGAGCGTGGATTTTTTAATTCTGTTGGGTCGTAAGTAGCGCCGCATACTTCGCAATTATCACCATATTGATCTTTCGCACCACATTTTGGACATTCGCCACGAATAAATCGATCGGCTAAAAACAAGTTTTTTTCAGGATCAAAAAATTGCTTCACCGTTTTAATGTTAATGTCGCCATTTTTTTTGAGGCGCTCATAAATGGCAAGGGATAATTTTTTGTTTTCATCGGAGTGGGTCGTGTAATAATTATCAAAGCTGATATGAAACTGAGCGTAGTCATTGATATGATCTTTGCGTATTTGTTCAACCCATAATTCCGGCGATATTTTATTTTTTTCTGCTGCCAGCATAATGGGTGCGCCATGGGCGTCTGATCCACAAATATAATAACATTGATTGCCACGCATTAATTGAAAGCGTTTCCATATGTCTGTTTGAATTGCTTCTAACAGGTGTCCTAAATGTATTTCGCCGTTGGCGTAAGTTAATGCGCTGGTGATGATGATGTTGCGTGGTTTTGTCATGACGTTTCCTAAATTCTGTGAGCGTTATATTACGCATTTTGATCAATTTATGCTACGATTTGCACACATTTTATAGAGGTATTTATGCGATCAACTCCTTTTTCAATTCCCGGTATTAAAAATATTATTGCAATTGCCTCTGGAAAAGGGGGTGTGGGTAAATCTACTACAACAGTGAATTTGGCGTTAGCGTTAAGTGCGCAACACAAGCGAGTTGGTATTTTAGATGCAGATATTTATGGTCCAAATCAGCCGCATATGTTGGGAGCTGATGAAAAACCAGCGTTGCATGATAATGAAACATTTAAGCCGGTTATTCGTCATGGGTTGCAAACTATGTCGATGGGATATTTGGTGGATTCTGAAGAACCGATGGTGTGGCGTGGACCGATGGTCGTAAAAGCATTGCAACAAATGTTATATCATACAGCGTGGGATAATCTTGATTATTTGCTGATTGATTTGCCGCCGGGTACAGGTGATGTGCAATTAACGTTATCACAAAAAACACCGTTGAATGGTGCGATTATTGTGACAACACCACAAGCAGTGGCATTGTTAGATGCGCGAAAAGGATTGGCCATGTTTCGTAAGGTGTCGGTTCCTATTTTAGGTGTGATTGAAAATATGAGTGGGTATCACTGTGCGCAATGTGGACATAATGCTGCAATTTTTGGTGAAGGTGGTGCAGAAAAATTAGCAACAGAATATACAGTACCATTACTGGGTAAAATCCCATTAACATTAAAAATTCGTGAACAAGCAGATGCAGGCAATCCCATTTTTATTGCAGAGCCAGAGTGTGATGCAGCTAAAATATATGCAGTTATTGCATCGCAAATAGTATCAATGAATGGAGGTGAGCGTAAATGAGCATTAAATCGGATAAATGGATTCGTCGTATGGCGACTGAATATAACATGATTTCACCATTTGAAGCAGGACAAGTCAGGCAGAATGCGGCGGGTAAAATTGTATCTTATGGCACAAGCAGCTATGGATATGATGTGCGTTGCGCCCGTGAATTTAAAATATTCACAAACATTAATTCGGCTATCGTTGATCCCAAAAATTTTGATGATAATAGTTTTGTTGATATTGAATCTGATGTTTGTATTATCCCGCCCAATTCTTTTGCGCTTGCACGTACAGTAGAATATTTTAAAATCCCACGTAACGTATTAACAATTTGTTTGGGGAAATCCACTTACGCGCGTTGTGGTATTATTGTGAATGTCACGCCGCTTGAGCCAGAGTGGGAGGGCCATGTGACATTGGAGTTTTCAAACACCACTAATTTACCTGCAAAAATCTATGCAAACGAAGGTGTTGCGCAAATGTTATTTTTAGAATCAGATGAGGTGTGTGAAACATCTTACAAAGATCGCGGTGGTAAATATCAAGGTCAGCGTGGTGTGACATTACCAGTCACCTAACCTGAGATGGATGCATGATACGAATTCAGATCCAAACTTGCTTTCATGTTTATTTCATTTATACTTCATAAAGCGCTGATTTGACTTGATTGCGAGCGCATTATAAATTCGGCTAAAACAGGATTCCGAAATGATCGAACTGCATAATCTCAATAAAATTTATACTTCGAAGCTGGGCTCGCATCACGCATTAAAAAATATTAATTTGTCTGTCGCACAAGGTGAAATTGTGGGCGTGATTGGAAAAAGTGGTGCAGGAAAAAGTACTTTAATTCGTTGTGTGAATTTATTAGAAAAACCAACAAGTGGTTCGGTTAAAGTTAATGATGTTGATTTAACAACTTTAAATGCAGAAAAATTGCGTGAAGCACGCCATCACATTGGCATGATCTTTCAGCATTTTAATTTGTTATCAACACGTACGGTATTTGATAATATTGCTTTCCCGCTGCAGTTATTGAAAAAACCATTCAATGAAATTGAGCGTACTGTTTCCAGACTGCTTGAAAAAGTCGGTTTAAGTGAGCAAAGTAATGCGTATCCGGCTCAATTGAGCGGAGGGCAAAAACAGCGGGTTGCTATCGCACGCGCATTGGCAACCAATCCAACGGTATTGTTGTGTGATGAAATGACGTCCGCGTTGGATCCGGAAACAACGGAAGATATTTTAAAACTGATGCGCTCAATCAATCGAGAATTTAATTTATCTATTTTGTGCATTACGCATGAAATGGGTGTGATTAAATCCATTGCTGATCGCGTTGCTGTGATTGATCAAGGGCAGATTGTCGAGTGTGATAAAGTGATCAACGTTTTTAAAAACCCAAAAAAAGCAATTACGAAGCGACTTATTCAGTCTGTTTTAAAATCAGAGCTACCCGATGATTTGCAATCAGAAATGCATGTTGAGCATATGATGGATGATCAAGTGGTGTTGCGCCTAACATTTGTAGGTCATGCAACATTAGAGCCTGTCATTAATGATTTTATGCGCAAAACAAAAGCGCGCGTCAATATTTTGCAGGCTAATATAGAGCAGTTACAAAAAGAAAAAATTGGACGAATGATTGTGGCCATGCAATTAGAAAAGACAGAGCTGAGTGTGGTGAAAAAGTATTTAGAAGAAAAAGATGTGATAGTTGAGGTAATGGGTTATGTGGACGCACAAACTTGGGTTGCTTGAAAAAGCGACTTCTCAAACCCTTGAAATGGTTTTTATTTCTGTTTTGTTTGCTGTGCTTATTGGTTTGCCGTTGGGTGTCATTTTATTTGTAACGCGTAATCCAAATTTATTTAAAAAGCCGTTATTGCATGTATCGTTGGGATTTGTTGTGAATATATTGCGCTCAATCCCTTTTATTATTTTGTTGGTTGCCATTACGCCGATCACGCGACTGATTGTGGGCACATCAATTGGCACAACTGCTGCAATGGTACCGTTAGCGATTAGCGCCATTCCTTTTTTTGCACGCTTAGTTGAAAGTGCAATTAGTGAAGTGCCAATTGGTTTAGTTGAGGCAGCTTTGGCGATGGGTGCTACAACAACGCAAATTGTAAAAAAGGTATTAATTCCGGAGGCGCGTTCAACCATTGTGCGCGGAATAACATTAACTTTAATTACACTTGTGGGTTATTCTGCAATGGCAGGCGCTATTGGTGGTGGTGGTTTGGGAAATTTGGCTATTATGTATGGTTATGAACGATTTGAAATTCATATTATGGTGATGACGGTAGTAATTTTAATTGTTATGGTGCAATTGTTTCAGTGGTGTGGTGATTGGGTTTCGAAAAAGCTAGCGCATAATGTATCATCCTAGCAGGATAATTTATTTTTGGAGGGATCATGAAAAAAACAACACTGATTTTGTTAATGGCCTGTGCTTTTTTGTTGAGTGCTTGCTCACATAAAGAAAAAGCAAATGAGGTGCGTGTTGGTACCATTGCAGGACCAGAAACAAAATTAATGAGTGTTGCAAAAAAAGTTGCACTGAAAAAATTTGGTTTGCATGTAAAAATTATTACCTTCACTGATTATGCATTGCCAAATCAAGCATTAGAGGAAGGCGATATTGATGCTAATGCTTTTCAGCACTATCCTTTTTTATTATCGCAAATGAAAGCGCATCACTATGCTTTTGCGCCAGTAGGAAATACATTTTTATATCCGATGGGATTGTATTCTAAAAAAATTAAATCATTATCTGAATTAAAGCCAGGCAGTGAAATTGCCATTCCCAATGATCCCAGTAATGAAGCGCGTGCGTTATTGTTATTGCAAAAAGCAGGATTAATTACACTCCAACCCAAAGCGACAATTAATGCGACGATTCAGGATATTGCAAGCAATCCAAATCATTATAAAGTTGTTTCATTAGATGCGGCGCAATTACCGCGTGTGTTGCAGGACGTGACCGTGGCGGCAATCAATACAAACTATGCTGTTCCTGCAGGATTATCACCCGCGAAAAATGCCTTGTTTGCAGAAAAAACAGATTCACCTTATGTCAATTTAATTGTTGCGCGTGCTGTTGATAAAAATGAAAAGAAAATTCAAGAACTGGTGGCAGCATATCAATCAGAGCCGGTTGTGTTAGAGGCAAAAAAATTATTTGGTGATAGTGCGGTGCCAGGGTTTACTGTGCAAACGCACTAATCATCTGAATCTTCATGTGCATCGTGTTTGATGGGATGCAATGCGCGGTTGCTATTTACGCGATCGCGCAAATCTTTCCCGGGCTTAAAGTGCGGCGTGTATTTCGCCGCTGTGTAAACACGCGCACCCGTTTTTGGATTGTGTGCTTTGCGTGATGGACGATAATGTAGGCTGAAACTACCAAATCCACGAATTTCAATTCGATGTCCATCGCCCAAGCTATCGCTCATGCGATCAACAATGTGATTGATGCTCAGTTCAATATCTTTAATTGATAAGTGACTTTGCTTTGCAGCAATTTGCATGATTAGTTCTGACTTGACCATAATCCCTCACGCGGTTTTGTTCGAGACAGGTTAGGTTACGCTTCGATTATACAACAGATTTTCTTCAGAATTCAAACAATTACAAGCCTTGATTACAAAATAATCAATAAAGCGAACAAAGTTATCCACAATATGCCCTTAAAGCAAGAAATACCTGTGGATAACTTGTGCGCGAAAATAATGCTGATTTGATAGGGTGCTATTGTTACAATGATGCTCAGTTTATTGCTTGCTTTAAGGTTATAGTGAGAAAGGTAAAATTATGCGTCGATGTGCCATTATTTTATTGATTGTGTTGGGCATTATTTTGCCACGCTCCATTTTTGCCGATACATCGAATGCATTTGTGCAGGTGAATGTGGTTGTGCCAGATCAGTCTTCATCTTCATTTCAGCAAGGTTTGCAAGCTGCATTTACACAAGTCATGTTGCAACTCAGTAATGATCCGTTGATTAGCACAAAACCAGTGTTTCAAAATGCAATAAAAAATATCATGCAGTGGGTGCAAAGTTATGGATACGTTCAACAACCAAATACAGCTGCATCTGCGCAAACAGTAACTTTATTAGAAGTGGTTTTTGATCGTGTTGCATTGCAGCAGTTATTAAATCAATCTGTGTTGGCATCACAACAAAAAGCAGTGCCAGTTGTACAAAATGCAGTGACAGCATCATCCCTACAATTGACTGTTTCTGGCATTCAAAATATGACTGATTATGAAAATGTGTTGCATGCATTGCGTGAAAAAACGGGTGTTGAAAAAGTATTTGCTGATGAATTATCCAATAATCGCGTGGCATTTCATGTTCGTTTAATTGAAAATAAAAATCATTTTGAAAGTGATTTAGCAGCTGATCATCGTTTTCGTGTGAGTGTAAATGATTTGCAGCCTGTTAATGCTGTTGTAGAAAAACAATATTCTTGGATTGGGAATCAAGCCTGATGCAAACACTGCAATTGCCGTTACATTTAAATTTACGTGATGATGCTATTTTTGATAATTATTTTATTGGTGATAATGCGCAGCTCGTTGATGTGCTCAAAAACTTTATATCAGTAGCGCAAGAACAGTTTATTTATTGTTATGGTGAACCCGGTTCAGGCCGCACGCATTTATTGCAAGCATGTTGCCATGAGGCAGATAAAAAAAACAAAAGTATTTTTTATTTATCGCTGGCCAATTATGCAGAATTTTCACCCACTATTTTTGATGCATTAGAAAGTCAAGAGTACGTGTGCATTGATGATGTAGATGCGATTGTGGGTAATATGCAGTGGGAAGAAGCATTGTTTCATTTCTATAATCGAGCGCAAGAAAAAAAAGTATCCTTGTTAGTTAGCGCACAAGTTCCCCCAAAACAATTAAGCTGTGTATTAAAAGATTTACAATCACGTTTAAGTTGGGGTTTGACGTTGGGAATAAAAAATTTGAATGACGCTGAAAAAATGGAAGCTTTGCAAATGCGCGCGCATTTACGTGGTTTTTATTTGTCAAATGAGGTCGCCAGTTATTTGATTCATCATTACTCCAGAAACATGCGGGATTTGTTTTTTATCTTGGAGAAGTTGGATAAAGCGTCGTTAGCGGCGAAACGTAAACTCACTATCCCTTTTATTAAGGCAATTAAAGTCACCATTTAAGTACTCCTTAAGTTAATCTTGTTAAGATCAGTTGCATATTAATATGCGAGATTTGATTGATGCCTTTTAAAAATAAACGTATACCTATGCTTGAGTCGCTTCAAGATGTAGGTTTTTTCTCGCATCACCCATTAACTCAAAAAGTAATTGCATTAACTCGAGTAGCAGCTATAAAGAAAGTGGCTGTGCACTCATGTGATTTTGATGGTTGTTTTGGCCCAGATTTTTTTCTGCTTAAGAAAAAAGGTCAGTATCAATCGTTGTATGATTATAATACTTCGTTTGTTACAGCGATGCGGGAAGAAAATCAAAACAATCCCAGTGATACAATTTGTTTTATGGTTGGCTCAAGTCGTCAGGATCCCATGACTGATTTAAATGCGTGTATGCAAATGAATGCTCGGGGTTCTCTTGCTTCTGTAACGGGTTCTTGTTTTTATGAAATGCAGCAGTTTGTTGAGAAAATTAAGGCAGAATTACAGGGTAGTCGCACGATTGTTTCGCTCGATTTATTTTTAACAGCAGATAGTTATCATAACAAAAAACCAGGTGAAACCTTTCTTGAGTGTATGTCGTATGGAGAAGCGTTTTTATGGGCTATTGAGCATGACAAAAAAGAAGTGGGTCCAGTGCGTACAGAAAATTATCATAGGGTTGCAAATGATATTAAAGAAAAGAGATTAGAAAGATTATTTACAGATAAAACAAAATTCTCATTGTTGTATGCGCAAATGCATAAAATGGCGCTGACGCATGTTGATGCAAATATGGATTTCCATTTTTATGATGATAGGCCTGATATTTTAAATGTATTGCAATATGCTTATCAAAATAGCCCAGAGTTAATACCGAGTAATCTTAAATTGTATCTTCATTGTTATGCAATGGATCCATCTCTAAGAACGGGAGGTTCGAAACAGGCGATGATTGCTAAAATTCAAGGTGCGGGTAAAGTGGATCATACTTATGGAGACAGTATAAAGTGGCTGCGTGATTTGGTCGCTAAGAGAGCCCCGCAAACAGGGGATTTATTTGTTATTGGGAGTAGTGCTGAGCTTCTTTTTAATTTTCTGCAAATAGGGGATGGAATAATAGAGGTAGTGCCAACTACAGACTTCCATGACTTTATTGCTGCGCGTCAGGCAAGATTAAATCCAGTCTGTACATCAGTTGCTTGTACATAGACGAAATTGATTTTTTCCGCTACCATGCCCCCATTCTAAACCGATGGGGGAAAAGCGAATGAGTATCAGAGTCATTGATTTTCGATCACCAACTGCGGCAGCTGAATTTGCGGCGGGTTTAAAAGAAATTGGTTTCGCTGTTATTTCAAATCACCCTGTTTCCCAAGCATTGATTAATCAGGCTTATGAGCAATGGTATGCCTTTTTTAAATCGGATGAAAAAAAACAATTTACATTCAATCCCGAAACGCAAGATGGGTATATTTCTAAAGAATTATCTGAAACTGCAAAAGGATATGATCAAAAAGATCTAAAAGAATTTTACCATTATTACAAAGGGCAACGTTGCCCTGCCTCTTGTTTTGATGTCACATCAAAACTATCGGATGCGTTAACATCCTTAGCGGGTATTTTATTAAGCTGGGTAAATGATCATGCGCCGTCTGATGTACAATCAAAGTTTTCCATGCCTTTGCCAGATATGATTAAAAACAGTGATCGTATTTTATTTCGTTTAATTCATTATCCACCTTTAACAGGTAATGAGCCAGTGGGTGCAATCCGCGCTGCTGCACATGAGGATATTAATTTATTAACGATGCTACCAGCTGCAACAGCGGAAGGATTGCAAGTGCAAGATGCATCCGGTAATTGGTTGGATGTTCCCATTAATCCAGGTTGGATTATTATCAATGCGGGTGACATGTTGCAGGAATGTAGTGGACATTATTATAAATCCACATCGCATCGTGTATTAAACCCAACAGGCGAGGCAGCAAAAAAATCGCGCTTATCATTGCCGTTGTTTTTGCATCCGCGTTCTGATGTGGTTTTATCAGAAAAATATACGGCGGCCAGTTATTTAAATGAGCGATTAAAAGAGTTGGGTTTATTGTAATGTAAACAGGTGATTTGAGTGAACCCTATTCTTAATATCAAAAACTTTTTGCTCGATTTACAGAATCGTTTGTGTGTTGCATTGGAGCATGAAGAAACGGGTCAGCATCAATTTCAAGAAGATGCTTGGGTGCATGACAAAGTAGGAAATGGTTGTACGCGTGTTTTGCAAGGCACTGTTTTTGAGCAAGTGGGTGTTAATTTTTCTCATGTCATTGGGGAAAACTTACCGCAGGCTGCAACGGTAAAGCGTCCTGATTTGATTGGCGCGCAATTTGAAGCGCTGGGTGTTTCTTCTGTTGCACATCCAAAAAACCCTTTTGTGCCAACCGCGCATCTGAATGTGCGTTATTTTCAGGCAACAAAACCAAATGGTGAAATAGTATGGTGGTTTGGTGGCGGATATGATTTAACGCCCTACTATGGTTTTGATGAAGATTGTATTCATTTTCATAACACAGCAAAAAAAGCCTGCGATGCGATTGATGCTGGTTTTTACTCACGATTTAAAAAAAATGCAGATACTTATTTTTATTTAAAACATCGAAAAGAACAGCGTGGCATCGGCGGATTATTTTTTGATGATTTGAATGAGCGCTCATTTGAAAATTGTTTTTCATTTTTACAAAATGTAGGAAATAGTTTTATTGAGGCTTATCTTCCTATTGTGCATAGACGAAAATCGCATCCCTATGAAGAACAGCATCGCGCGTTTCAGTGTTATCGTCGTGGCCGCTATGTGGAATTTAACTTGGTATATGATCGCGGCACCTTGTTTGGTTTGCAGTTTGGTGGGCGTACCGAGTCTATTTTAATGTCATTGCCGCCACAGGTTGCATGGCGCTATAATTATTTTCCTGAGAAAGATTCGCCTGAAGCAAAATTAACAGCGTATTTTTTAAAACCCAAAGAGTGGGTGAATGTGTAGCAAAAGGAGTGCTCGTCGTGGTTCGTGTTGTCACTGTATCTGATATTCAAACATTAATTTCAAAAGTGGGTGTTAATCCATTTTTCGCACAATTTATTGCGGCGCTTGAAAAAGAATATGCGCGTTGGGATTTATTTCATAAATCACCACGTCATGCAATTCAGGTTGATCAGGGTGTTATGGAAGTCATGCCAATTTGTGATGATGCCCTTTATGCTTTTAAATTCGTAAACGGTCATCCCTATAATACAGGCAAAAAAAAATTAACGGTTGCTGCGTTGGGACTGTTGGCGGAAATTAAAAGTGGTTACCCCTTGATGATTTCAGAAATGACCTTATTAACCGCATTTCGAACAGCGGCTACCTCTGCATTGGCTGCAAAATACCTTGCAAAAAAAAATATAAAATCAGTGGGTATTATTGGTGTCGGTGCGCAATCGGAATTTCAAGTGATGGCTCAAAAAGCATTGTTTGATATTCAAACTGTAAAATATTTTGATATTGATAATAAGGCAATGGATAAGTTTGCCTGTAATTTAAAAAAATATGGGTTGAATCTAATAGCATGTAGCGATGCGCGTGCTGTTTTAGAGGGCGTTGATATTATTACAACAGCAACGGCTGCTAAATCACAGGCGCAAATTTTAAATTCAGAATGGATTCATCCTGGTTTGCATATCAATAGTATTGGGGGTGATTGTCCTGGCAAAACAGAGCTGGATAAAAAAATATTATCACAGACAAAAATTGTTGTGGAATATTTGCCGCAATCAAAAGTAGAGGGTGAGATTCAGCAGCTCAATGCAACTATTTATGCTGAATTATGGGAATTGATTGTGGGTATAAAAAAGGGACGTGAGTCTGATGCTGAGATTACGTTGTTTGATTCCGTTGGTTTTGCGATTGAAGATTTCGCCATATTAAAATTTGTTTATGCGCTTGCTGTAGAAAACAATCTTGGCACCGAAATGAATTTAATTCCAGAGTTAGATAACCCTAAAAATTTATTTGGTGAAATCAGTTGATTATGATTTGAATTGAGATGCGTTGTATTTTCTCATAAATAATTCTATTTTAACTGAAATGCCATGAGCACCCATTCTTCTTTTTCTAGTGTCAGTGTATGTGTGAAATGTTTTTCATATTCTTTGGCAACACGGTCAGCATCTTCTATTAAAACACCTGATAAAATAAGTTTTCCGTTGGGTAGTAATAATTCTCTTAAACATTCTGATAAATTAATGAGAGTGTTTGCTAAAATATTGGCAACAATAATTTCTGCGCGTGCGTTTTTAATTTCTTCGGTTGTGACAATGGATAATCTATTTTTGAACGTATTATAATTTTCGTTATTTGCAGTTGAAATAAGTGCTTGATGATCATGATCTGTTGCCCAAACCTTTTGGGCGTTCAATGCTAATGCAGCCAATGCTAAAATACCTGATCCGCAACCATAATCTATGATGGTTTTGTTTTTTAAAGTATGGGTAGCTAGCCAATGGAGACACAGTTGTGTGGTGGGATGTGTTCCAGTGCCGAATGCCAATCCAGGTTCAATAAATACCACTGAATTTTTATTTCGTCCTTGTTTTTTTTCCCATGATTGTTTTTCCCATTGCGGACAAATCCATAAGTCACCAAATTGTTGCGGATGAAATTGTTTTTGCGTTGTTTCAACCCAATTGGCATCAGCAATTTTTTCAACATAAAAATGTATGTCGTCAAATTCACGATGATCATGTTTAATGCTTTGTACAATATGATCCGCTGAAATATCGGTATTAAATAAGGCGTGGAGTGTGGTGTGTTGCCATAATGGATTTTCTTCTGGCGCTGTTTGAAACAGGGGTTCATCTTTTGCATCAGTCATCGTCACTGCTTGCGCGCCGAGCTCAGAGAAAAGATCAGACAATAATTCAACTTGGTTTTCTGCAACGGTAACAGAAATTTGAAAATGACTAGACATGATTAAATGCACTGCCTTGGTTTTTAGGATTTTAATTTGAGTTTTTTTTCAAGATAGTGGATATTTTGTCCGCCCTTTTGAAAATGCGCATCACTCATTAATTCTTCGTGCAAAGGAATATTGGTTTTAATGCCTTCAATAACAGTTTCCTCTAATGCATTGTGCATGCGAGCGATTGCATTTTCACGTGTTGTTGCATGTACAATGAGTTTAGCGATTAATGAATCATAGTAAGGCGGCACTTTATATCCAGTGTAAATATGTGAATCCAGTCGCACACCCATTCCGCCTGGCGCATGATAAACGCTGATCGTTCCCGGGCAAGGCAAGAAAGTATAAGGATCTTCTGCATTAATGCGGCATTCAATCGCGTGTCCGTTCCAGTGAATGTCTTCTTGTTTGTACGGTAATTTTTCACCGGCCGCGATGCGAATTTGTGCTTTTACAATATCAACATCAGTGACCATTTCTGTAACAGGATGTTCGACCTGTACGCGCGTATTCATTTCGATGAAATAAAACTCACCATCTTGATATAAAAATTCAAATGTTCCAGCGCCGCGATATTTGATTTTTTCACAAGCGGTTACACATTGGTCGCCAATTTTTTTGCGTTGCGCAGGTGTGATGCCTGGCGCTGGAGCTTCTTCGATAATTTTTTGATGACGGCGCTGCATAGAGCAGTCGCGTTCGCCTAGATGGATTGCATTACCGTGTCCATCGCCCAATACTTGAATTTCAATATGACGTGGATTTTCTAAAAATTTCTCCATGTAAACTTCGCTGTTGCCGAACGCAGCGCCCGCTTCTGTTTTTGTCATGGCGATGGCATGGATCAATTCTGATTCAGAACGCACAACGCGCATGCCGCGACCACCACCGCCGCCGGCCGCTTTAATGATGACGGGAAACCCAATTTTTTTTGCAAACTCCAGATTTTTTTCAGCGTCCTCAGACAATGCGCCGTTTGATCCAGGAATACAGGGAATGCCTGCTTTTCGCATCGCATTAATTGCTGATACTTTATTTCCCATTAATTGGATTGTTTCGTGACGCGGGCCAATAAAAGCAAAACCACTTTGTTCAACGCGTTCCGCAAAATCCGCATTTTCTGCTAAAAAACCATAGCCTGGATGAATGGCGTCAACATGTGCAATTTCAGCAGCGCTAATGACAGCGGGAATACTTAGGTAGCTTTGCGCAGAGCTTGGCGGACCAATACAGACAGATTCATCGGCTAATTTAACGTGCATGAGATTTTGATCGGCGGTGGAATAGATGGCAACGGTTTTGATGCCCAGTTCTTTGCAAGCGCGATGAATACGCAACGCAATTTCACCACGATTGGCGATTAATAATTTTTTAAACATGATTCAGTGCCTTCTGAAAATTTTTATTCTGCGTCGATAATAAAGAGCGGTTGATCAAATTCGACAGGTTGCTCGTTTTCAATTAAGCGTGCGCTCAATGTTCCTGTTTTGTCCGCCTCAATTTTATTAAACATTTTCATTGCTTCAATAATGCAGAGCGTATCACCGACTTTGACTTTTTGTCCGATGCTAACAAATGCAGGTGATCCTGGTGCTGCAGATAAATAAACAGTTCCTACCATAGGTGATTTTACTTTGTGGCCTTCGGGGTGTTCATGTTTTTTAGCGACAGGCGCTTCTGGTTTGGTTTCTGTGTGTGGCAAGGTTGGTGTGTGTGACATAGGTGGTGTTGGAATTTGCGCTGCATAATTGCTGGGTGCTGCTGTGAGTTGGCAATTGATGCGAACTGAATCATCGCCTGATTTTACTTCTAACTCACCAATACCAGTTTCTTTTACCAGCTCAATTAACTTTCTAATCTTACGCGTGTCCATAATTCACTTCTCTTGTTGTTGTCGATGCTAAAAAATCATGTGCTGCAAGCAGCCCTAATTGGTAACTGTTGGCGCCAAATCCGTTAATGCTGCCAATGGCAATATCGCTAAAGAAAGATTTTTGTCGAAACGGTTCGCGTGCAAATGGGTTGCTTAAATGAACTTCAACAAAAGGAACTTTGATGCTTAATAGGGCATCGCGAATTGCGATGCTGGTGTGTGTGAAAGCAGCGGGATTAATTAAAATAAAATCAATTTTTTCATGTAATGCGTTTTGAATGCGGTCGATTAATTGATGTTCTGCATTGCTTTGAAAGCAGAGCAAAGTGTGGCCTAATTGGTTGGCTTGCTGGATCAGTAGATTATTGATATCCTCCAGTCGCACGCGTCCATAGTGGTTCGGCTCGCGAATGCCGAGCAAGTTCAAATTGGGGCCGTGTAATACTAAAATTTTTGCCATGCCGTATTCTGCCTTAGCCGCACGATAATGTCTAGTTCAATGCAAATGTTTGCATGATGTCAGCAATACCAAGAAGTTAGCGCTATTTTTAGGCATGCGCACTTATTGAAATAATGTTATTTTTGAGATGATTGGGTTTTAGCTCAAACAAGAGATGTACAAAAATACCAGCCTCTTATGAAAACAGACAGTTAGGTCTTGTCTCTACAGTATCGATAAGCCGCAAGTGGCGCTAGTTGGTGTAAATAAATATCTTCATTTTCACTTTTGTCGATACTCTGTAGGGGCAGAGCCTAAGCTTTTTTAATATTCCTAAAAAATGCTTCCCTGATAGCTTAATCGCTGACTTGAATTTGTGATATTTTTTTCAAAAATGGCTTCGCAGGCAAAAAACCAATTAGGCGTTGAGCGGTTAGCTCGCGCCCATTTTTAAAGAATAAGATCGTTGGCGGTGCAATCACATTATATTTTTTCATGAGCGCTTGATCATTGGCGGAATTATTGGTGAGATCAACACGCAGCAAAACAAAATGGCTTAATTTTGCTTGAACAGCTGGGTTGTGAAACGTGAGCGCATCTAATTCTTTGCAGTCAATGCACCAGTTTGCATAAAAATCCAATAAAACAGGCTGATTATTTTTTTCGGCCTTTATTAATGCAGTATTAATTTGTGATACAGAATGAACGGGTTGAAAAACCAAGGCGGATTTTTTTTGTGTTGTTGGTAACACTGCTTTAACAATCAGTGTAATGCTTGCGATAAATAAAATGATACCGATGACTTTTTTGATTATCATCCAGGGTGTTTTTGCTGTTGCAAACGCGCCAAGATAAATGGCTGCGCCCAAAGGTAGTGTTGCCCATAAAATTAATACAGCAAACTCAGATAAAATGCGCTGCAGCATATTAATAGCAATGGCTAATAATATAAACCCCATTGCAATTTTGATGGCGTTCATCCACGCGCCTGATTTAGGTAAAACGCGTGTGCCCAATGCGCCAATAAGTAATAACGGCGCGCCCATGCCAACGCCCATTGCAAACAAGGCTGTACCGCCGAGTATGGCGTTACCGGTTTGGCTGATAAATCCAAATGCGGCAACTAAAGGAGGTGTTACGCAGGGTGATAAAATTAGTGTGGATAAGATACCCATCATGATGGCGCCAAAATAGGTTCCGCCTTTTTGGTGATAGCTGGCAGTGGCAATTTTGCTGCGTAATTTTTCAGGCAATTGTAATTGGAATAATCCAAATAAGGACAATGCCATGATAATGAATAAGATGCTAAAGCAAATAATAATCCAAGGCTGTTGAAAAATAATTTGCACATTACCGCCAACATAACCAAAAAAAACACCAGCAGCCGCATACGTAATTGACATGCCGAATACATAAAATAAAGATAATAAAAAAGCATGTTTGTGTTCACGGCCAACAATCATACTGGATAAAATGGGGATCATGGGCAAGACACAAGGCGTGAGTGACAGTAAAATACCAAATCCCAAAAAGCCGATTATTAAAAGTGGAACAGAATGCGCTTCAAATAACTGAGCAAAGTGACTTTTTTCTGATGCTGTGTGAAGTGTGATGGGGGCAATATCGATGTTGAGTGGTAA
Source organism: Gammaproteobacteria bacterium CG_4_10_14_0_2_um_filter_38_22 (assembly GCA_002793195.1). GTDB lineage: Bacteria > Pseudomonadota > Gammaproteobacteria > Coxiellales > Coxiellaceae > 2-02-FULL-42-43. The sequence continues at coordinate 23,601 of PFPT01000021.1, read as the reverse complement.
AGTCGGTTTTAAATAATGACCTGCTAAATTAATCTCAATCATTTTGGTTATGGGCGGATAGCAATAACCCGCTTTCGAGCAACCTTGATAATGTGCCTGTAAAACCAGTGTTTTTTGATCGATGTGAATAATGGGTATCGGTAAAATTAACCGGCCCGAGTAGACTTTTAGCTTACCTTCAATGGTGTTGAGTAATATTGTATTGCTGGGGTAAATGGGATCGCCTAAAACGGCAGTCGTCGGTTTTACTGCTATGAATTTAAAATCCTTGAGATACAAGTAATAGCCGGGCGCAATTTCCCAGTTTAACAAAATAGTTTGATTGTTTTTTGCGGTTGCTGAAAAAGAAAAAGCTTGATTCGCAGAGATGGGTGTTTCAACTGCATAACTATTTGAAAAGCAGCTTAAAAAAAGCAAAAAGCAAAAAAGAATGTATTTCATGTTATTAGACCCGACATAATATTTTATTAAGGCTATTATGTTGGATTTCTATATAGGAGTCGACGATAGCAAGCATGTGCTAAGCGACTTATCAAGTATAAATACCCAGTTCCTCCGCGGAAAACCGCGGAGGAATTTGAATTAGGCATTCAAACTTCTGAGTACGTATTGCAAAATACCGCCATTTAAATAGTAGTTTAATTCGTTTTGCGTATCGATGCGGCAGAGTACCTCGATTGTTTCAGCCTGACCATCTGCGCGCGTGATGGTTAATTTTAATTTTGCGCCAGATTTTAAGCCATTGTCGATACCAGAAATATGAATCATTTCCGATCCATTTAGATGCAATGTTTTTCGTGTTGTGCCATTTGTAAATTCTAATGGTAACACGCCCATGCCAATGAGATTTGAACGATGAATACGTTCAAAGCTTTCTGCGATGACTGCTTTGACGCCTAATAATAAGGTGCCTTTTGCCGCCCAGTCACGTGATGAACCTGTGCCGTATTCAGATCCTGCAAAAATCACGAGGGGTATTTTTTCTTTTTGGTACTCCATAGCTGCATCATAAATAGCCAGCTGTTTTCCATCAGGAAAATGTTTTGTGAAGCCGCCCTCGATATCTGGCACCATTTCATTGCGAATGCGAATATTAGCAAATGTGCCGCGCATCATGACTTCGTGATTACCGCGTCGTGCGCCGTATGAATTAAAGTGTAATGTGGTTACGCCATTTTCTTTTAAATATTTTCCAGCGGGGCTATCTGATTTAATCGAGCCAGCAGGAGAAATGTGATCCGTTGTTACACTGTCACCTAAAATCGCTAAAATACGTGCGTTTTCCACATTTTTTGGTGCATCCGGTGTTTTTTTCATGTTGTCAAAGTAGGGAGGTAATTTGACGTAAGTGGATTTCGGATCCCATGCATAAGTTTCGGTTGATGCAATTTTAATGGATTGCCACGTATCATCACCCTCAAAAATTTCACTGTATTCTTTTGTAAACATATCACGCGTGACTTTCGTTAATTCAGTTGCGATCTCAGCTGTCGATGGCCAAATATCTTTGAGATAAATTTTTTCACCCGATTGATTTTCACCGATGGGATCTTTATCTAAATTAATTTTCATCGTGCCCGCTAATGCATAAGCAACAACGAGCGGTGGAGATGCCAACCAGTTTGCGCGTACCTGTGGATGAATGCGTCCTTCAAAATTGCGATTGCCTGATAATACAGCACATGCGACGAGTTGATTATCGGTGATCGTTTTTGCGATCGCATCGTTTAGCGGACCGGAATTACCAATGCAGGTGGTGCAGCCATAACCGACCAAATAAAAACCCAATTCATCTAAATATTTTTGTAAGTCAGTTTTTTTCAAATAATCAGTGACGACTTTTGATCCTGGCGCAAGTGATGATTTTACCCAGGGTTTTGCTTTTAATCCTTTTTCTAAGGCTTTTTTTGCAAGCAATCCCGCTGCAATCATCACAGATGGATTGGATGTGTTTGTGCAGCTGGTGATGGCGGCGATCACGACATCTGCATGATGCATATCAAAACCATCATCAGTTGGAAAAGATTTTGCTTGATCGGTTATTTTGTTGAGATCCAAGAAATCTTGAACGGCTTTTGATAAATTTGAAATGGGAACGCTATCTTGCGGACGTTTTGGTCCAGCAACATTGGGCACAACATCGGATAAGTTGAGTGTTAATGTATCAGAAAATACAGCTTCAACAGCATTATCATCGTGCCACATGCCTTGTGCTTTTGTGTACTGTTTTACGAGTTCAATCGTATCTTGATCGCGATTAGTGAGTTGCATGTATTTAATGGTTTCGGCATCAATTGGGAATAAACCACAGGTTGCGCCATACTCTGGCGCCATATTTGCAATCGTTGCGCGATCAGCAAGCGGTAAGTATTTTAATCCTGGGCCATAAAATTCAACAAATTTTCCAACAACGCCTTTTTGTCGCAACATATGCGTTATTGTTAATACCAAATCAGTTGCGGTAATGCCTTCACGTAATTTGCCTTCCAGTTTAAATCCAATGACATCAGGAATTAACATGGAAACGGGTTGCCCAAGCATCGCTGCTTCTGCTTCAATACCGCCGACCCCCCAGCCTAATACGCCGATACCATTAATCATGGTGGTGTGACTGTCAGTGCCAACTAAGGTATCTGGAAATGCGTAATACTCGCCATTTTTTTGATTCGACCAAATTCCTTTTGCTAAATATTCTAAATTGACCTGGTGACAAATGCCGGTGCCTGGTGGCACAGCTTGAAAGTTATTAAAGGTTTCTTGCCCCCATTTTAAAAAAGTATAGCGTTCATGGTTGCGGTCCATTTCAATTTGTACATTTTGAATGAATGATTGATCAGTGCCGTATTTATCAACCTGTACAGAGTGATCGATCACCAAATCAACTGGGCAGAGCGGGTTAATTTTTTCAGGGTCGCCACGCAATGTTTTCATTGCATCACGCATAGCTGCTAAATCGACAACAGCAGGAACACCTGTAAAATCCTGCATTAAAACGCGCGCAGGACGAAAAGCAATTTCATGATTAGAATGTTTTTTATCAAGCCACTCAGAAAAAGCTTCAATGTCTATTTTGCTGGTTGACACGCCATCTTCATTTCGCAATTGATTTTCTAATAATATTTTTAATGAAAATGGTAATTGGTGAACTTTTGGCAGTGTTTTTGCGAGTTCGTTTAAGCTGAAATAATGGTAAGTTTTGCCGTTGATATTGAGTGTTTGACGTGTATGATAGGTGTCTTTCATAAAAACCTCACTGAAAATGACTTTTGATGGGGGTATTGTATATCCTGTATTGAAAAAATGCGAAATAAAAAAGAGATCTCATTGTGTCGGAAAAAAAAGTAAAAATGCTCAATACGGATTCGGTACAAAAATTTTTGCTCGAAGAAAAAGCGGTGCGCGGTGTTATTGTACATTTAACTGAAAGCTATCATCAAATTATAAGTCAGCACCAATACCCACCTGTGATTCAGCGATATTTAGGTGAGGTGTTAGTAGCAAGTGCTTTGTTAATGGAGACCATTAAGTTAAATGGTCGCATGACAATCCAGTTTCAAAGCGAAGGAGCTGTTCAGTTACTGGTTGCACAAATTAACAATGAAGGACATTTGCGTGGATTGGCGCAATGGGATTCGAGTGCGACAGATGAAGCGTTGGCTGGTGGTTTTGGAAAAGGTGAGTTGGTTATTACTATTTTTCAAAAAGGATTTGAAAGGCCAATGCAAGGCATTGTATCTTTAGAAAACAGAACCATTTCCGAAGCGCTCACATTTTATTTTTTACAATCTGAGCAATTACCGACAACTTTTTCTTTGGCTGTTTCTGATAAATATGCAGTAGGTATGTTGTTGCAATTAATGCCGCAGGAAGAAAATAAAGAGAATGAGACTGCGTGGGAATCAATTTCACAGCAAGTTGCCAAGATTAATACCTCAGAAATATTTTATGATAACAACGCTTCATTTTTAGCGCATTATTTTCCGAACGATTTAATACGTTTGTTTGATGCGCGTGAATTACAGTTTCAATGTGGTTGTTCGATTGAAAAAATGGAAAATGCCATTCGTATGTTAGGTGAGGCAGAAGCAAATTTAATTTTAAAAGAAAAAGCAGAGATTGTTGTGAGCTGTGAATATTGCAATCATCAGTATGCATTTGATCGTGCAGCAGTATCAGATATTTTTCGTCAGCATTGATTCACACACCCCCCCCTTGAATTCTAGATATTTGCCCATATTGTGTTAGGCATCGGGGCGATTAGGCAGTATGATTGTGACCCCGGTGGAAATGTAAAAAGTATTTTGAGGAGATTAAGGTGAATATTCGACCATTACATGATCGTGTTGTGATCAAGCGTTTAGATGAAGAACGTACATCTGCAGGCGGAATTGTCATTCCAGACTCAGCAACTGAAAAGCCCGTTCGTGGCGTTGTTGTTGCAATTGGTTCTGGCAAAATGTTGACAGATGGGAAAGTGATTCCATTGGCGGTGAAGAAAGATGATACCGTTGTTTTCGGTAAATATGCTGGTACTGAAATTAAGATTGATGGTCAAGAGTTAATCGTGATGCGTGAAGAAGACATCATGGGTGTCATTGAAAAATAAAAAATCGTCAGTATAAGCAAGAGAGATTTACCTAGCGTAAATCGTTTGAATTTTTTTATAGAAAATGAGGAATACAAAATGAGTGCTAAAGATTTGAAATTTGGAGCTGATGCATTGCATTTAATGGCAAGTGGCGTAAGCAAATTAGCAGGCGCTGTGAAAGTAACTTTGGGACCACGTGGTCGTAATGTGGTGTTGGATAAATCATTTGGTGCACCCACTATTACAAAAGATGGCGTGAGTGTTGCGAAAGAAATCGAATTATCTGACAGATTCGAAAATATGGGCGCGCAAATGGTGAAAGAAGTAGCATCACAAACTTCTGACTTAGCTGGTGATGGTACAACAACAGCAACTGTGTTAGCGGAGTCGATTCTATTGGAAGGCATTCGTTCAGTAGCAAGCGGTATGAATCCAATGGATTTAAAACGCGGCATTGATAAAGCAGTGATTGCTGTCGTTGAAGAATTAAAAAATATTTCTAAGCCATGCAAAGATAATAAATCAATTGCGCAAGTGGGTACGATCTCTGCCAATTCTGATGAAGCAGTTGGAAAAATTTTCGCAGAAGCAATGGATAAAGTGAAAGTAGATGGCGTTATTACCATTGAGGAAGGTTCTGGTTTTGAAAATGAATTGTCTGTTGTAGAAGGTATGCAATTTGATCGTGGTTATTTGTCACCTTATTTCATTAACAACCAACAAAAAATGAATGCGGAATTAGAATCACCTTATGTTTTATTGGTCGATAAAAAGATTTCTAACATTCGTGAACTGTTGCCAACATTAGAAGTGGTTGCGAAATCAAGCAAGCCATTATTGATTGTGGCAGAAGATGTTGAAGGTGAGGCATTGGCAACGTTGGTTGTAAATACCATTCGCGGCATTGTAAAAGTAGCAGCAGTCAAAGCACCTGGATTTGGTGATCGTCGTAAAGCGATGTTGCAAGATATTGCTATTTTAACTGGTGCAAAAGTCATTTCTGAAGAAGTGGGTTTGACATTAGAAAATGCAACTCTGGAAGATTTGGGTTCTGCAAAACGCATTATTGTAACAAAAGACAACACAACCATTATTGATGGTTCTGGTGATAGCAAGGAAATCAAAGGTCGTGTTGCACAAATCCGAACAGAAATAGAAGCAACCACATCAGACTATGATCGCGAAAAATTGCAAGAACGTTTGGCAAAATTGGCAGGCGGTGTTGCTGTGATCAAAGTAGGTGCAACAACTGAAATTGAAATGAAAGAAAAGAAAGCGCGTGTTGAAGATGCATTGCATGCCACTCGTGCTGCGGTTCAAGAAGGCGTTGTTCCTGGCGGTGGTGTTGCTTTGATTCGTGCGTCACGTGCGATTTCAAAAGTAAAAGTTGATAATGATGATCAGCGCGTTGGTGTTGAAATTTTGCGTCGTGCATTGCAAGCGCCATTACGTCAAATCGTTCGAAACGCAGGTGAAGAAGCAGCGGTTATTTTATCTAAAGTATTAGAAAATAAATCTGATAATTTTGGTTATAACGCATCAACTGGTGAATACGGCGATATGATTGAAATGGGAATCTTGGATCCAACCAAGGTAACGCGTACTGCACTGCAAAACGCAGCATCGATCTCAGGTTTGATGATCACGACAGAATGCATGGTGACTGAATTGCCTAAAAAAGAAGAAAACAGTCATGGCGGTGATGCTGGCGGTATGGGCGGTATGGGCGGTATGGGCGGTATGGGTGGTATGATGTAAGCAATGCGGCGCAATAATTATTGTGCAATTGTTTGTCATTATGCTTATTCCGAGAATGGCATTGCCATTCTCGGGGCTCAGAAAAAGCTCAGGCCAAAAAAAACCCCGCAGAAGCGGGGTTTTTCATTGGGAGTTAAGCGGAAAATGCTTACGTCATTTCGAAAGCTTAACGTTTCAGTGATATCAATGTCGGTTGATGTCTTTCAATCCTACTCTCTATGAAAGAATCCTGTCAACCAAATTTTAGTCAAAATATTGTTTTTCAAACCCACGTACATTTTGTATTTTGCATTTTTTAGCTTTTTTTTCAGTGTAAAGTGGGTTGTTTATTTTTTATCTTTGCAATGTGGGTGTTAAGATGTTTGCATATTCCGTTTTGAAATTACTTGCGTGAAAGAATGATCTTGATGACAATAGTTCCTACCCTTTAGTGCCTGTTGTTAGTTAATACGGCTTTTAGATGATGAGCCGTTTGACGCTAGGCGCTGAGTTATCGATTTATAATCAGGAGATGGTTGTGCTTGTTAGCCAATTTTTATTAGCCACTGTAAAAGAAACGCCCGCAGATGCGGAATTAATTAGTCACAAATTGATGTTACGCGCAGGATTAATTCGTCGATTAGCCAGTGGGTTGTATACGTGGTTGCCATTGGGTTTGCGTATATTAAAAAAAGTAGAAAAAGTGGTGCGTGAAGAAATGAATCATGCGGGAGCCTTGGAAATTTTAATGCCTGCTATTCAGCCCGCTGAATTATGGATGGAAACAGATCGCTGGGAAAAATATGGTAATGAATTATTAAAAATAAAAGACCGTCATGAGCGTGATTTTTGCTTTGGCCCAACGCATGAAGAAGTGGTGACTTATTTAATGCGTAACGAATTGAGTAGTTATAAACAATTACCGATTAATGTTTATCAAATTCAAACTAAGTTTCGCGATGAGATTCGTCCCCGTTTTGGTGTAATGCGTGCGCGAGAGTTCTTAATGAAAGATGCTTACTCGTTTCATGTGGATATGGCGTCATTACAAAAAACTTATGAGGTGATGTATCAAGCTTACACGGCTATATTTACACGATTGGGTTTGCATTTTCGCGCAGTGTTGGCAGATACCGGACAAATTGGGGGTGCATTTTCGCACGAATTTCAAGTGCTCGCAGAATCAGGTGAGGATGTCGTGGTTTATAGCGATGGCAGTGATTATGCAGCAAACATAGAGCGTGCAGAAAATTTAGAAAAAACACAACCCGTAAAAGAAGGTGATGCGAGTCCTGATGGAAAAGGCAAATTGAAATTTGCACGTGGTATTGAAGTGGGCCATGTATTTCAGTTGGGTGATAAATACAGCAAATCAATGAATTTAACTGTATTGGGTGAAGATGGAAAAGCATTGCATCCGCAAATGGGTTGTTATGGTGTTGGTGTTTCTCGTATTGTTGCGGCTTGTATTGAGCAAAATCATGATGAGAAAGGTATTTGCTGGCCAGAGCCGATGGCGCCATTCCAAATTGTAATTATTCCTATGCAAATGCACAAAGCCTATCGCGTGCGTGATGCCGCGATGAAATTATATGATAAATTAACAGCAGCGGGATATGAGGTATTGCTTGATGATCGTCGTGAACGTCCTGGTGTGATGTTTGCGGATATGGATTTAATTGGTATTCCGCATCGTGTTGTTATTTCTGAACGTGGTATAGATGCAGATACAATAGAGTACAAGCATCGTATGAGTGATGCAGCAGAAAATATAAGTATGAATACTTTTATGAAAAAAATCATGCGGCAATAAAAAATAGAGAGTCGTGCAAGCGCTATGAAGATCGCAAAAAATTATCAGAAGCCATTGATCATTGCTGCTGTTTTGCATGTGGTATTATTGAGTGTATTGATTTTTAATTTTGCGCCAAGCGTGTTTCGTGCTCCGCCATCCAGTGCATTAATAAAAACGATTCAAGCAAAGGCGATCTCGGCATCTGCTGTGCAAGCAACGGTTCAAAAAATAAATGAACAGCATGCGCTCATGGAGCATGAAGCAAAGATGCGGCAACAAAAAATAGTTGAACAAAAACAAGCATTGCAAAGAGAAAAAATAGCAATTTTAAAAATACAGCAAGCGAAAATAGCAGCACAAAAAGCGGCTGAGAAAAAATTAGCCATTGCTAAAGCCCAAAAAGCAAGACAAGAAAAATTAGCGCAAGCAGCAAAACAAAAAAAAATCGCAACAGCAAAGGCGCTTAAAGCAGCGAAAGCAAAAAAATTATTAGCTCAACAGAAAAAACTACAAAAAGAAATGATTCAGCGGCAAATTAATAGCGAAGCAAAAAATATTTCGCAAATTCAAGCGCAGGCACAACAACAGGGTAAAATTGATAAATACAAGGCGGAAATTTTAGCATTGATTCAATCCAATTGGCGTATTGATCAGGTAAATGATAAGTTAAAATGCGTGTATGACGTATTTGTTGCGCCAGATGGCACCGTTATATCTGCTACGCTCAAACAAAGCAGTGGTAACAGCAATCTTGATGAGTCAGCGCATCAAGCAATTATGGCATCATCACCACTGCCTGTACCGCAAACGCCAGCGCTATTTAATCACTTCAGACAATTGGTGTTAACGCTGAGTCCGCAGGGTATTTTGCAATCCGTAGGAACAGCCTAACTCGAATTTTTAGTTGTAGCATCAACTTGTTTTTATCGATAAAGCGAGTACCATTATTGAACGCAAATGATGAGGTGTGCGATGAGTGTGTTAAGAAAAATAAGCTTATTTTTCGCAGGGTTTTTGTTGATTGCGCAAGCGCAAGCCGCACTGCATTTGGAGTTAACCCACGGTGTGAATGCAGCGACACCCATTGCTATTGTACCGTTTGCAAATGAATCTAGTTCTGTTTCGGGTAATACAACTTTATCGCAGGTCATATCCAATGATTTACAAAACAGTGGTGAGTTTCGTGTATTGAATCCAGGCGTATTATCACCGCAGCCAACGCAGTTATCTCAAGTGGATCAAAAATATTGGCAAAAACAAAATGTGAATGACATGGTTATCGGTCAAGTACAGCAAATCGGATCAAATCGTTATCAAGTTTCTTTTCAGCTTATCAATTTATATGCGCCTGTCGCTGCAAATGATAAAGCGCAATCTGGTTTTTCAAAAAATGCCATTTTGTTGAGTCAAACATTTACTGTTTTTCAGCCGGGTTTGCGGCAACTGGCGCATCATATCGCCGACATGATTTATTTAAAAATTACCGGTGTTCGCGGTATTTTTACAACAAAAATTGCCTATGTGTTAAAGCAAGGTGTTGATCCGCGTGCGCGTTATCAGCTCATTGTTGCTGATCAGGATGGATTTAATCCGCAGGTATTGTTGACATCGAGTCAGCCTATTATGTCGCCAACATGGACGCCGAATGGTCGTGGTTTAGCTTATGTGTCTTTTGAAGGGCATCATCAATCTATTTATTTACAAAATCTCACAACCGGTGGACGTGAAAAAATATCTGCTTTTCCAGGTGTAAATAGTGCGCCTGCTTTTTCACCCAATGCGCGTCGCTTGGCATTGGTGTTAACATTAAATGGCAATTTAAATATTTATGTGATGAATTTAGCGACTAAAAAACTAACACAAATTACGAATGATTATGCAATTAATACAGAGCCCACTTGGTCGTCAAGTGGAAATCACTTGTATTTCACGTCTGATCGTTCAGGCGGCCCGCAAATTTATCGCTATGATTTTGCTAGCCATCAAGTTGCTCGAGTGACATTCGATGGTAGTTATAATGCGCGTTCTTGTATATCGCCGCATGGAGGTACGTTGGTTGTCATGCATCGAGATGGCTCATCCTTTAGTATTGCAAAACAAGACTTGTCATCAGGTCGAATGACGCAACTGAGTAATTCAGGTTCTGATGATTCACCCAGTTTGGCGCCAAATGGAAAAATGATATTATATGGAACCCGTTTTGCTGGTCGTGAGGTTTTAGGATTGGTTTCTATAGATGGTCGCGTGAAGTTGCGCTTGCCGTCACAAGAAGGTGATGTGCAAGATCCATCATGGTCCCCATTTTTAAATAATGGATAGTGTGTTAAATAATGGTTAAAAAGTAATAAGGAATTTTTATGAAATCAAAAAGCATGAGAAAATTGATGTTGGTTGCTGTTGCTGCAAGCAGTGTATTGATGCTATCAGCTTGTTCGAAAAAACCTGCCGCTGACAATTCAGCAGGGTATGGTTCGGGTAGTGAAACTTATGGCATGAATAATGCAAGTGGATATAATGCTGAAAATGGCTTTAAGGTAAATTCATTAAAAGCGCCTTCTAATCAAACTTATTACTTTGCATTTGCAAGTGATGATGTGCGTTCATCTGATATGAAAGCACTCTTAATTCAAGCAAATTATATTGCTGCGCATCCTAATGCAGTGGTTCGTTTGGAAGGTAATACAGATAACCGAGGTAGTCGCGAATATAATATTGGTTTGGGATGGCGTCGTGATCAAGGTGTTGCCCGCATTTTGGAGCAACAAGGTGTTCATCCGAATCAAATTAAAATGGTGAGTTATGGAAAAGAAAACCCAGCGGTTTCTGGTAACAACGAACATGCTTGGGCTTTAAATCGCCGCGTTGATTTTATTTATAAAAACAAAGGTTAGAAAATATGAAAGTTAGATTGCGTATGACTGCATTGGGTTTGGCTTTGAGTTTTTCATCAATTATTTTTGCGCATGAAGCGCCTGTTGTTGATGTGCAGCAAAATGCAGTGAGTACGCAACCTGAAGATGTTTCAAGCAGTGGTTGGCAAACCGTTTCGAATGATGACAACGCTCCACAGCCTGCTACTAGCGCTCAAAACACAGCGCCAGAGCAGCAATGGGCTTCTGCGGCCTCACAGCAACCTGCAGCCCAATCGGTAGAAAATACGGAAGCACCGCCGCCTAGTGGCTCAGTTGATCAGCGTGTATCGCGTTTGGAGCAACAAATGGCGAATTATAATCAAATGAATTTGCCGCAACAAGTGAGTGATATGCAACAAAGGATTTCACAGTTGCAAGGTCAAGTAGAATTAGATCAGCGTGAATTAAAAATATTGACTACGCAACAAAAAACATATTATCAAGATATAGAACAACAAATAACACAATTACAAAATAAGCAGTCCACGAAGACAGGGAATGCTGCAGATACAGATACAGTCGCTGATGATACAACAACAAATGCGATGTCAGCTGTAAAAGCAACGACCGCTGACAATTCAGCTGATATGCCTGCGAGCGCTAAAATAAAAAAAGAAAGTGTACTTGGCGACGCATCTAGTGCAGCGCCTTCTTTAGGCGAGACAAACGCCTATGGAAAAGCTTTTCGTTTATTATCGCAAAAACATTTTAATCAAGCGAAAACCTCATTTTCAAATTATCTTAAAGATTATCCGCAAGGTCGTTTTGCAGTGAATGCATATTTTTGGTTGGGTGAAATTTCATTAATGAATCAGCATTATAATGTTGCGCTTAATCAATTTGACACCGTGGTAAAAAAATATCCGCATTCAAATAAAGTGTCTGATGCAAAGTTGAAAATCGCGATGATTCATGCTGCAAAAGGTCAAACAGATTTAGCAAAAAAAGAATTTGTGCAAATTCGAAAAGATTACCCAAGTTCAACGGCAGCACAATTGGCTAGCATTCGTTTGCAACAAATTTCAGGTGGCATGACTTCGTAGATTTTAATGACTACTCAAGAAACCCCGTTTTGAGCTTGAGGTGGCGTGGTAGTAAGCTGCTCTGTTGGGGGGAAGATGAAAAAAGAGTGAGTCCCTGTTGCGCTGTGTTGATTGGTTGGGGTAGTGAGTCTTTCTTGAATGCTTAGGTTAGGGGGCATGTATCTTCTTATTTGTTCAAGCGTGTTTTGTGAGCATTTTCCAAAAACAAAGCCAATGACATTGTGATGAATACACAGCGTCATTTCTGTGATTATTTCATTTAATGTGATGTTTCGATTTTCTGATGAGCGCAATGTTGATTTAGGTATTATCTCAGCATGCCCTTCTGATTCTTTAAGAAAGGCCGATAGTTGGATCAATACTGCTGGGTTTTTTTGAAATAAAGTATCAACCAGTGTGAATAATTCCTTTTCAGTCATCAGCTCAATTTTTTCTGCTATACATACCCATCTTTTTGGAGCCATTTCTTGATTACCTTTTTTTGCGCGTAAGAAAATATTTTTGGTGAATAATTAGGGATTTCTGATTATTAAGCAAGTTGGTTAAAGTGAATTGGTTGATTTAATGGTTCATTAAGAAAAAATTTAAAACCATGGTGTCGTTATTGAGTGGGTTGCCATATTGTTTTAAGCATGATCATTCAAGATTGTCTGATTCTTTGCCGGGCTCCATATCTGCTGTTCGTAAAATAATATTATTTTCTAATAGTTCAGCGATATTTTGTTCCATTGTGTTCATGCCATATTGACGACCAGTTTGCATGGCTGAATACATCTGTGCAATTTTATGTTCGCGAATGAGATTTCTGACAGCCCCAGTGCACATTAAAATTTCGTGTGCGGGATGAACACCACCATCCGGTGTTTTAAATAATCGTTGTGCAATGACGGCGCGCAATGATTCAGCGAGCATCGCACGAATCATGTCTTTTTCACCGCCAGGAAAAACATCGATGATGCGGTCAATCGCATGCGCAGCAGAACTGGTGTGTAAAGTAGCAAATACCAAATGCCCTGTTTCTGAGGCAGTTAATGCTAAACGAATGGTTTCTAAATCACGCATTTCACCGACCATAATAATATCGGGATCTTCACGCAATGCTGCACGTAATGCGTGTTGAAATACCTTGGTATCTTTTCCTACTTCACGCTGTTGAATTAAGCATGATTTGCTTTTGAAAACATATTCGATCGGATCTTCAATAGTTAAAATATGTTTGCGTGATTCAGGATTGCTGTTGATTTCATTGATTAAAGCAGCCAGCGTTGTACTTTTACCAGAACCTGTTGCGCCAGTAATTAAAACCAAGCCATTCGGGTAGTTAGTCATTTTTTTAAAGATAGGGTTAACAATATGGATTTCTTCTAATGTTGGAACGGTATATGACAATGTACGAAGCGACAAACTGAGTCCGCGTGATTGATAAAATGCATTAATACGATATCGAGAAAATCCTTCGATTGCGTAACTAAAGTCTAATTCTAATTCTTCTTCTAATGTGTGAAATTGTGTTTCAGTTGTAATTTCTTTGACAATACTTTTTAAATCATCTGAAGACAATACAGGATGATCGAGTCGGTGTAGTTCGCCACTTTTGCGCACAATGGGTTTTTCACCAGCTGATAAATGCAAATCAGAACATTTTTGATTGACAACGTATTTCATCATTTCAATAATATCGCTCATAAAATCACCGTGTTTGTTGTTGTGTAACAGTAGCGTAGTGCGTAAAAATAGTAACAGGGGGTGTTGTGATAATGATATCTCCGCTCGCATTAATGATTCTCGCTTCAACGATATGGCTGCCGCGGTCAATCACTGTTTTACTGCCTACAGCTTTAGGAATAGAAAAAGTAGTATCTGAGGTGGCTTCTGAAACGGGTCTGCCGTCCAGCATAAATTCAATTTTATCGCCTGATTGTAAAGCGGGCGTTAGTGAAACGTTCACTAAAATTGTTGGTGCATTTTGAAAAGTCTCTTGATTTTTTGGAGAAGTAATTGTGAATGATGTATAGGGTTTATTTTTAGCAGGCATTTTTTTTATTAATGGATCGGTTGAGTCAGTTACATCAGTGATATCGGTTTTTTTTGCTTGAGTTGAAATGTTTACGGCGGGTAATGTAACAGGTTTTGATTGGGTGGTTGGTTGATCAGAATAAGTGACGACGCCATCTGTATCGATAGATTGATATATTTCTGCAAATGCCGTGACGGTAAAAAAAAGGATGCAGAAAATAAAAAAACGCGTTATTTTTTTGTTCATATGAAAATCCTTTTTTTAAAGAGATTGCGATACTTCGCCTGTTTGTATCGGGTCAATTCTCGCAATAATGCTGTTGAGTCTCACGCCGCCATCAGTTGCTGATTGTGTGACGCCCGTTGCGGATGTCCATGTTACGGTGATATTCACATTTTTGCGTGTTGGATTAGTTGCGTCAGTAACAGTCCACGTCATACTGTAAACAGCGCCAGAATTAGTGCTTGTACTAGACCCATTGGTGATATCACTGTAGGCAAATTGACCGGTGCTTGATGTGAGTGATGTGTAGCTTCGAAATAATTGCATTTGATTTTGTGCTAATGAAAGCGCATATGTTTTTTGACTGAGCAATGAGCGATCACGTAACAGATTGGTTTGAAAAGCCACTAATGCAAGTAGTGCTGACGCAAAAATAAATGCGGCGATGAGTACTTCAATGATGGTGCTGCCGTTTTGCTTTTGTTTTTTCATGTGTTTCTCTATGGAATGTATTTGTTGTTATTCACCCTGATTGTGCGTGTAATTGTTTTCGCATTGCTGACATCGTTATTCAGATAACCTGTAACGCTGATGGTAACTTTGCGCATCTGTGTTGTATTGGTTGTGCCATTAATTGCAAGTGCTGTGTTGGTTGTTGTCACGTTGAATGCCGTGATCGTTAGTATATTTGTGTCGGTCAAATTATCCCAGTTAGTCGATGCAGCTGAACAGTCAGTGGTAGCGCCTGGTGGTCTATATTGCAAAGCAGCGCCATTTTTTCTAAAACCGTAATGCTCATCATCAGCAGCAGCACTGACAGTTGCAACCGTGCCATCATTATTTTTGTCATAAGTAAACGTAACGCAGGTGCCATCTGAGTTGGTTGTGATGTCTAACCCGGTTGCCATAAATGGATTGGTGTTGCTATTGGTAGCTGTTCCCCAGTATCCAGCACGTTTTAAATCTAAGACCATGGCATCCATCGCAGCATTTAAATCACGATCTAATTTTCCCTGATCTAGAACGCGCTGGCTGGTAGTCATTGAATTTGAAAAAAGGGTTAATGCAGCAACGATAACTACTGATGCAATAAGCAATGCCACAATGACTTCAACAATGGACATGCCTTTTTGATTTTGTGATATCAGCATGATTTGTAACCCCCAACTGTGCTTGAGCAAGTTTTTGGTACACCAAATTTATTAATATACACGCGAACGCTTTGACCGCTGGTCAGTGCAAAATCAACATAACCCGCTGTATTAGATAAAGTGCCTCGTGCAGCATCAAATGTCACCATGTTGCTAGTAAATCCTGAGCTAGATAACGTGGTGTTTGGAAAATCGGTTCGACTGATGATGCCTAAATTGCAATTACTTATAGAGGGTGCGCTCGTACAAGCGCAGCTGGTTGCGCCACTGGAAATGCCGTAGCACCAAGGATCAGCTGTGTTAAAAGTAACAGTGACATTTTGTGAGCTCGAAATAGCAGTAGTGCGTGCTAAAATAAAATGACTATATAAGCTTTCAGCCGCGCCTTTTACTCTATTTTGTGCTAGGTAGGATTGATAGTTGGGTACTAGTAGCAGGGTAACAATAGCTAACATACCAATAACAACAATTATTTCGGTGAGCGTTAATCCTTGTTGTTTTCGTATGACACTCAACATTGGCACCTCCTGCGCGCGATACACCGTTGTGACGGTTGTTATCAGATTATAAGTCAATTATAGTCAAAGTTGGGATTTTTCTCCAAAAATCAAATAGAAGGAATCTATGTTAGAGGATATATCGGAGACCTGGAAGACACGCATACTTCCTTGGCTAAGTTATTTCAAACCATTACGTGACATGCTGAGCACAGCAAAAGACGTGTATGGTGATTTATTGGGTGTTGATTTTGATGATTCTGTTTTACTGTCTTTTCAATTAAAAGGTTTGTTGGGCACACTGCGATTTGTGCAAGCCGGTATCGTCGGGTTATCACATGGTGTTATTGCAGACGACACAATAACGGATGTGCCGGTATTTGTAAAAGCTGTAAAAAAAATGCTAGAAGAAGCAAAAATACAGACAAAAAATGCAGTCATTGCTTTGCCTGGCTCAAAAGTAGCAATTAAAAAAATAAAGTTAGAAGCAAAGTTATCAGAAGAAGCGGCGGAGGCGCGAGCGTGGCAAGAAGCACAAAAAACCTTCCCTGAATTGGTTAAAAGCTTGTTGTTAGATTTTGTGCAAATTGAAACATTATCATCAGATAACATTAAAAATTGGACTTTGGTGTTAATTGTTGCGCGCAAAGAAGATGTGTTGCCGCGCGTGGATATTTTAAAACAAGCAGGATTAACCACTAAAATTGCAGATGTGGATTATTTTTCTCTGGAGCGCGCCTATACTTTATTTGCATCGCAATTACCTGAAAAACATGAAGAAAAATATCTCGCGCTAATTGATTTCAATCCGCATAGTATTTTATTTGTGGTGATGCATCAAAAATCAATGCGGTATTATAGTCGTCAATCTTATGCGGGCGATGCATTGGTGCCTATTGTTCGTCGTATTATGGGAGTTGAAGTTCGGGCAACGCAAACAGAGAAAACCGCAGCTTCACCTGTAGAAACCTCAGCGCAAGCAAACCCATCAGCGCCATTAAAAATGGAAACAGAAAAAACATTGCCGTTTCCATCGCCGCTTGCAGTAGAAACACAAACAGTTGCGCAATCACAAGTTGGCTTGTTAACAGAGGATCAAAAATCGCACATTGTAATGACAATTCGTCGCTTGTTTCAATCATTTTATACAGAAAATCCTGGTCATATTATTGAGTGTGTTGCAATGACAGGGCGCTGTGCATTAATTCCAGAAGTGACGCAATATGTCGAAAAAATGTTAGATATTTCGCTAACTATCCCAAATCCCTTGTTAGCATTAAAAAATTTGGAATCAAAAAATAGAGAATCCATTGTAAAATTGGGCCCTGCATTCACATTATGTTGTGGTATAGCAATGCGAGGAATGCCGTTATGGAAATAAATTTATTGCCGTGGCGTAATGAAATAATTGCGATCAATAAAAAATTATTTATGCAGCTAATGATGATAGTAGTTGTTTTAGCCGCTCTTTTTTTATTTGTCGCGTCACGATTTTTTTTCGCTGCTAATGCGTATTCAAAAAGTTATATAGAAACATTAGAACAGGCAAAGATAACACTTGTGCGCAATATTTCTGGATATTTGAATGATAAAAAAATTCATCAAGAGCTTGCGGCTCGTGTTGTTACGTTAAGGCAGTTACGAGCCAGTCGTTTCTATACAGTGCGTTTGCTAAATGTATTTACTAAAATCACGCCCCACGGTGTTTTTTTTACAAAACTGACGCGTAATGGCAATGTGGTTGATTTATCTGGCAATGCCAATTCAAATTTATTAATCGCACAATTTATGAAGTTGGTTGATGCGTCACCTGAATTAGATGTCATTTCTTTGCAAAAAGTAGAAAAAACAGAAGGTGCTAATACTATCGTGACGCGATTTGATTTGAAAGTGATATTGACTATGTCTGATAATGAGTTGAATGCTGAAAAACAAAAGAAAAAGATTGAAATAGCCAATCCAGTTCAATCTATTAAAGAGCTTAGAGATGAAAAAGATCGCAAAATTGAGAATATATTAAAAACAGGATCAATCAATTCTGTAAAACCCAAGAGTCAATGATAATGCGCAATGTGATTGCTAGAAAAAAATCATCTTTCACTCAGTTGTACTTATTGCCGCCTATTTTAAAATTGATGTTGGCGCTGTTGGTTTTTATCGTAATATGCACTATTGGCATTATCATTTTAAAAAATCAATCTACTCAGGCAATGCTAAAAAATAAAAGCAGAGAAGCGTTTCTAGAAAAAGAAATTACAGTGCAGGCCAGAACATATGGCGAAGTAATGTATTACTCAAAAAACACTAAAATAGCCCGGCAAGAATATGAGGTGTTGTTGAAACAGTTTCCGCCCGCATCAAAAACAGGAGATTTATTATCCAGCATTACCAAGTTGGGCACAGAGTCTGGTTTGAAATTTATATCATTTCGTCCTCAAAATGAAATCATGGGAAAATATTACGCATCAATCCCTGTTGATATCTCTGTTGTGGGCAAGTTTCATGAATTGGCCCAGTTTTTAAGCGGTATTGCTAATTTGCCAGCGTCAGTTGTCGTTGTGAATCAATTAACGTTTGAGCATTCAACCGGTGAATTGTTGACATTAAATTTTGTGGCAACACTGTATCATACATTGCCGAATTCTACGGAAGTGAAAGTATGAAATGGATTCGATCGAGTTTGATTTTATTGTTCAGTCTGGTTAGTTTGATGTTGGTTTCTTGTCATAACAATCAATCTCAAAATGCTCAGAAAAATGCGCAACGGTTTGTAAAACAACTAGAAGCGGCATCTGAGATTAAAGATGAAAATAAGAAAGAAGAGGTTGAAGTAAAACCGGTCGTGTATGAGGGTGTCGGTTTACGAAATCCGTTTGAAGTGCCGGCATTAGTGAAAAATACGAAACTGTATCCTAATGCCATTTTGACGAATATGGCCTTGGATAATTTAAAGTTAACAGGCATTATTTTGCATGATAACCGACGTTGGGCAGTGTTGCGTGCGAATGATGGGAAATTATATAGAATAGATGAAGGCATGCGTGTTGGATTACAGCAAGCTTTAGTTGTGCATGTTGATCAAAATCAAGTTGTTTTTCGTATTGAGCTTGAGGCTGATGCGACTAATAAAGAATTAATGGAGTCACATGAAATTGTGATGACTTTGCAGGAGCCGGGGCAATGAGAAAAATAATTCACTACTTTTTTGGGGTTGTGCTATTAGCAACATCAATGACCACTGTGGTGTGGGCTGCAGAATATCAAAGTGTGTCACCTAATCATGTATCTTTGGCAGCAGTAACGCCTGTATCTGTGAATATGGATAAAGCAACAACAGAGGAAACACCTATTCAGAAAGTGGCAAATCAAGGGGTGTCTGTTTCACATAAACCCGCTCTGAATAAATCAGCATTAAGTGATATACGTTTGCCGCAATTTAGCGCTACGGAGAAAAATCGTTATACGGTTTCTCCAGAATTAATCTCATTGAATTTTACGAGTATCCGTGTGCGTGAATTACTGCAAATTATAGCGCAATTCACAAAGTTGAATTTTGTGATTACAGATAATGTGAAAGGTGAAATGTCCATTCATTTAAGACAAGTGCCCTGGACACAAGCATTAGATGTCATTTTAAAATCACAAAATTTAGGCGAAAGGCAAGTCGATAATATTATTTATATTGCACCCGTAGATGATTTATTGAAACAGCAAATAGCAGAACTTGAGGCGAAACAGCGTGTCCGGGATTTGGCGCCGCTAGAAGATCGTGTGATTCGGTTAAACTATGCAAGTGCAGAAGACATACAAAATATTTTAGTTGCAAAGAATTTTTCATTATTATCAGCGCGTGGTACAACCAGTATTGATAAGCGTACCAATTCTCTTTGGATTCGTGATACGCCTGCACACATAAAAACAGTGACAAAATTAATTAAAAAGTTGGACTATCCTGTTAAGCAAATTTTAATTGAAGCGCGGGTTGTGGATATTAATCGTCAATTTGAAAGGGCATTGGGTGCGCGTTTTGGATTAACGCGTGCGGTTGGGCGAGGTTCTGTAACGGGTACATTGGATGGTGCAAACGCATTAGCAACAGGCACTGATTTGAATTCTGTCCCGCTTGCGCAACGTTTAAATTTTGATGAACCTGTTGGGGCGGGTACTATTTTTAGCGGCGCTACTCCCGGCAGTATCGGATTGGCATTATCAAAACTGGGTCCTTTTTTTGTGGATATGGAATTATCAGCATTAGAAGCACAGAATGATTTGGATATTATTTCTTCCCCGCGATTAATTACATCAAATCAACACAAAGCTTATATTGAAACAGGTGAGCAAATTCCTTATCAAAATGCTTCTTCGAGTGGGGCAACTTCTGTTTCATTTGCAGATGCGCTGTTAAAATTAGAAGTAACGCCGCAAATTACACCAGATAATCGTGTTATTTTGGATTTGACGGTGAGCAATAACAGTCCTGGTACAACAGTTAATTTGTCTGGTGGTGGTCAAGCGATAGGAATTAATACGGAGCAAGAGCAATCTCGTATTTTACTCAATGACAATCAAACCGTTGTATTGGGCGGGGTTTATAAGCGTCAAAAAAATGATGTGGTGACACGAATTCCATTTATCAGTAAAATTCCGTTGTTGGGTCATTTGTTTAGAAGCACAGATAAATATACTAACAATGACGAGTTGTTAATTTTCTTAACTCCGCATATTATTCAAAAACCAGGAGACGCTTCATCTTCTTACTAGGGTAATCAATATGCGAAAAAAAATCGGATTGTTTTTTTGTTTTGGTATTTTGTCTTTTTGCTCAATAAGCACTTTGGCTGATTCTCATGATGCAAAGCAAGCAGCCATACTGAATGCAAAATTGGGATTGGCTTACTTATCAAAAGGATATTATTCAGCAAGTAAGGAGCGTATTCTGAGTGCCTTGCGTGATGATCCTCATGTTGCAGTGAGTTGGTACAGTATGGCTTTTTATTTAGAGAAAACGGGTGATGCAAATACAGCGAACACCTATTATAAAAAAGCCATCTCGGTTGAGCCACATTCAGGTGATGCAAAAAATAATTACGGCACTTTTTTATGTCGAGCAGGAAAATATCAAGCAGCGATACAGTATTTTCTTGCTGCTGCAAAAGAACCTTCTTATTTAGATGATGCGGGTGCCTATGAAAATGCGGGTGCATGTGCGATGTTAATTCCAGACAACAAATTAGCAATGCACTATTTTAAACTGGCATTGGAAAATAATCCGGGAGAATATTTTTCATTATTAAGTATGGCTCGATTGAGTCATCTTGCTGGCAATGATGTTGCTGCAAAAAAATATTTTGCTGATTTCAAAAAAGTGGCGTTGACCCATAGTTCATCTGCAGTGATTGCGAAATATCAGCGATATGTTTATGCTGCAAGCAAGCAGAATAAACATATAATGGGTTTATCACTGCCTTTGCCATCAAGCGGATAGCACTCTGCTCCAACTGATACCAAATCCAATCCCTGTTGCATTGAGCGTGACATATTGAATAGCGGGTCTTGCAAATAAATTTTGTGAACGTAGTGATTGTCGTGGAATATAGGTGACAACAGCAGTGATAGCATCTTTTTTTGAAAAATCTTGAGTAGCACCAAGGCTATAAAGATTTTTAATAATTGCGCCGGGTGTGATCATGTTCTCTGTTGCATAAGTATTCGATAACAGTTCATTGGTATGACTTAATCCTGCTCGCAAGGTGGTTTTTTTTGTTATTTTCCATTGCGCTCCCAGTTTATAAATCACTGCATTGTTCCAGCCAAATCCTGCGCCATTAGCGCCGCCCATACAAGTTGAAGCAGTTGTGCAAGGGCCATTTAACAATGCATCATGCGAAGTGCCATAAGCGGGCACATCTTTGTACCAGATCTTTTCCATGTCTGCTACGAGCACCACATTTGAAATAATATGCCATGCCAATCCAATATTACCAAATGCAGGAATATCAAATTCGCCACCATTAGGCAGTAAGCCGGCATATTGATGAAATTTAGTCATCGGCATTTTGGGTTGATATGAAATACCCAAATCTAACTTCGGTAGTACACCAAATAAGACACCGAATCGTGCGCCGCCGCCAACAGAATAATCGGTACCTTTATTTGAAAGATTATTAGGATCAACAGTAAAATTGCTGAGATTGCTAACGCCATCGACATGCAGTGCTTGAAGTCCAAATAATAAACTGACGCCCCAAGCAGAATGCGATAAGAATTTGTGTGAATAAGTAACGCTAGTAATAGATTGTTTCAGATCTGTTTCTAATTTGTTATTACCCAACGCACCAGGAGCTGGCGTGCCGCCGGCAACATAAGCATTATCATTTGTGATAAATTGCCCCCCAAAACCAGCTAAGCTATACATCGAAATACCCCATGCGCTTTTGTTATTAATCGGATGGTTATAGCCAAAATCAGGTAAGAAAAATAATTTATCAGTGCTGGCGTGATATCCTGGCGCAACAGCAATGCCGCCAACTTGTGCTGGCGTAACGTCGGTTGCTACGTAACTGACTGTTGGAACATAAAAAAATGCGCCGAAATCAAGACGTTTGCCAACATCAACCATCCCAGCCGGATTAATAGCAGCAATTAAAGTATCTTGTGGTAATGCTGAGCCAGCACCACCCATACCGCGCGTGATTTCACTAAAGCCATAATCAAAAGCGCCGTTTGTAGCGAAAGCGGTGGTAATACAAGTTAAACTGGATAAGGCTATAATTTTGGCAAGCTTCATTTCCATTTTGCAAATCCTTTTGCATGTTACGTATTTTTTTGCTGTAAAAATTTTTCCAGCTCTGTTGCAGGCAGTGGTTTTGAAAAATAATATCCTTGAATTTCATCGCAATTTTGTTCAGATAAAAAATCATATTGATTTTTTGTTTCAACGCCTTCAGCAATAATTTTAAATTTCATTCTTTTGCCAATGGCGATGATCGTTAGCAAAATAGAATCATTAAAATGATCTTGGTCAATTTGATCGACAAATGATTTGTCGATTTTTAAATAAGAAACATGCAGTTTATTAAGATAATTCAAGTTAGAATAACCGGTTCCAAAATCATCAATGGCAAGTTTTACACCCAAGTGATTTAATTTATTTAATTTTTCGGGTACTTTTTCTTGCAGCAGAAAAAAACTTTCAGTTATCTCAATAATCAATTTTTCAGGCGGCGTTTTATTTTTATTAATAGCATTCTCTATTTTTTGAACAAAATTTTCATCAAGCAGTTGCTTTGCAGATACGTTGATACTGATAATGATATTTTCAAGTTTTGAGTTTTTCCAATTGTGTTGCTGTTGGATGGCTGTTTCAATAACCCACTGTCCAATGCTTTGCATCATGCCAATGTCTTCTGCAACAGGAATAAATTCAACAGGCGAGACTTGACCTAATTTCTTATTTTTCCAGCGTATCAGTGCTTCCACTTTTTCAAATTTATTTTTTTGTATATTAAAAATGGGTTGATAGTGCAGTGAAAGTTCATTATTTTTGATCGCGTTATGTAATTCATTTGTAACTTCTCAAAAACCCGGGGCGCTTACGTAGCAGCTGAAGCCGCTTGAACGATCAAATCTGGAAGCCATG
>PFPT01000016.1 GCA_002793195.1 Gammaproteobacteria bacterium CG_4_10_14_0_2_um_filter_38_22 | reverse complement strand
TAATTGGCAGTATGAGCCGCAAAGGTAATTGTTGGGATAACGCAATTGCTGAAAGTTTTTTTCATACACTAAAAATTGAGCTTGTTCATACACTAAAAATTGAGCTTGTTCATACACAAAAATATGCAACACGTGAACAGGCAAAACAAAGTATATTTCAGTACATTGAAGCTTATTATAATCAATACAGATTACATTCTTCTATTGATTATAAAGCGCCATTTGAATTTGAATATGCTTGTTGAAATTGAGAAGTTGGTGTCTGTGAAAACGCGGTAAGAGTACCCTGACCATATAAATAAAATATTTTCTAACCATACTGCTTTTATTTTCTTGAAATTTTTAATGCATTAAGATTTTTTCGTTATCTATTTTTTCATGTGTTTTTATTGCAAATTTCTGAGAATAAACTGTATTTGAAAGTGAACTTGAACTTGAGAAATCAATAAAGTCGATTTGCTCTGCTATAATTTCAGTGGTCTCGTGAATACGCAAATCGCCACGAACAAGCAATGAAATTCCTAGGTATCCATATTGCAAGATTTTTACAGCATCTTGTTGCGTCAGAATTACGCGATAAAATTGATTTTCAATTACTTGATTAGAATGTGATGAGAAAAATTTTCTAGTGACTGTCATTGCAAAGTTTGTTGAATAATTAGGCATCATGACAGGCATTGCACTTACGTGCCCCGCTAAAAAAACAATACACTGATTTCCGCGATAAATTGACACTACTCTTCTCCTTGTGTGCATATTTAAATCAGTTAGCTTGACTAACCTAATCTGGGTTACTTAATGGCCGCTTATTCTGCTTTGAGCGATTCGTCTACTCAGTTAGAATAGCGTAGAACGTATTAATTCTTTACATTCGTAAAGAATATCAATATTATTTACATATGTAAAGTATTGGGGGGTGCTAAAAAATGACCGTTATTAGCCTATACGCTACTGGTATTGAGCGCATTGAAGAAAATAGCTTTTCTAATAGGGTTGAGATGCTTCTTGATTCGCGTGGGTGCGCTAAATCGTGGCTTGCTAACGAATTAGGCATCACTAGGCAGGCTCTTAATCATTTATTGAAGCATGGAAAAAAACCAAAATTTGTTTCAGAGATTGCGCTTGTCTTTAATGTAAGTCCAAAATGGTTGGAAAACGGCGAAGGAAGTCCGCAACAGACCGCGGATAATTTTTTGATCACAGTTCCTCTATATGAGTTATCTGCAGTTGTTGCTTCATGCGATGTAAAAAATGCTTTTCCTATTGAGAAGCTATTATTAAAACCAGATTATCAACATAAATATTTTGCAATTCTTTTTAAAAATTATCCATCAATGTCATCCCGATTTGAAGAAAATTCAATATTAATTTTTGACGAGAGCATATCTCCACAGAATACTTCATATGTTTTAGCAAATGTTGTTAATGTTGGCATTGTTATCCGGCAATTTTTTATTGAAAATAAAATAATTATTTTGAAGCCGGCCGATAACGCATTTGATATTATAAAATGCAACCATTGCGATATTCTTGGGACCTTAATTGAAACAAGAGTTAAATTTTAAGTTCATTAAAATGGGATGCTAGCAATAGTCGGATTTAAATTTTTAAGCTTCAAGTAGTGTCTCATAATATTTGTTACCGGAACAACTAACACACTGAATACTGTAGACAAGAAAAATTTTACGATGATCAAACCAACAAGAATATTCATGACATCCAAAAAAGTTCTTCCGTGAGAAAATGATAGCACGGTGAATATTAAGGAAAATGTGATTTCACCTGGAAGTGTGGATGATAAATATCTTGTAAATAAAAAACGTCCATTAAATTTTATTTTCAATGCCTGCATTATTTTTCCAGTCATTTTATATCCAATAAATGATGCGAACATTGAGTTAAATAAAATATGAGGTGCCAAAAAAAATGTCTCTGCGATTTGGCCATGCTCTATATTCGCCAACTTAACACCAAAAACACCAAAACAAATAAACATAAATTGCGATATAATTTTAGAATAAATAAAATAGTCCGCGAATTTATCGTTATATAACTCAGTAATTAAATCAATAATAAAAAAACCGATACAAAAAAATATAACGCTGACATTAAAGGAAAAATGATAGCCAAATATTATATAATTATGGAAAAAATTATTTAGCTCAATAGATAGCGATTCGCAAACTGCAAATAGCATTGATAGAAAAATTAATACAATTACTTCTTTCTCTGTAATCGAAATGTTTTTGCGCATTTCTCTGCATACCCCTTATAGTCATTAACAAGTGTTTCCCTATCTAGGGTGATCATTTTTTCAAGCGTTGCTAAAGTAACAATTGCCTGAGACTGTGCATGTGAAAATTTCGAAAATATATCCGATGAATTTAATTCTGATGCTGAATCGTACATGATAGCTCTAGCCCCAATCGCACGGTAATAAATTAGTGAAGAGACTCTATTATTTTTTTCCTGTAATTGGATATCTTCAATTACATATTCGTATGAGCTGTTTTTTGTAGTAGCAATATACCAAAACCCTGATATACAATTTACAAATCTATTTAAAATACCGTCTATCTTGGCCATATTCTATGCACGTATTAATAAACGACAACATTATCACAGAAGAGAAGGCTTATATCCACACTAAGGATCGCGGTTTTTTGTTGGGTGATGGTATTTTTGAAACACTGAAAGTACAAGACGGACATATTGAGTTTTTTGAGGCTCACTACAAAAGACTTCAGAACTCTTCTACTGCTTTGTTTATACCTTTTCAATACGAACTCAGCACACTTAAAAAAATGTGCTTAACGCTTATAAAAGAAAATGGGTTAGAAACTGGTTCAGCGTCCATGCGAATTACATTGACTCGCGGCATAGGACTTCGTGGCATTAATTTTCCTGAAAACCAAATTCCAACTTTGTTAGTGACTGTAACACCTTTTCATTCACCAGCCTTTAATCAATACCCTCGAGCATTTATTACCAGTATAAAACGAAATCAACATTCACCTATTATAAAATTAAAAACGTTAAATTATTTAGAACCAATACTTGCGCGCAATGAAGCACTATTAAATGGTTTTGATGAAGGTATTATGCTAAATACGGATGGATTTATTACTGAATGCAGTGTTGCGAATATTTTCTTCATTAAAAATAATACTGTAATGACGCCATCTATTGAAAGCGGCATTTTACCCGGCATTATAAGAAGTTACGTCATTGATATATGCAGAAAAAACAATATTCCGATTTTTGAAAAAGAAATTTCTATTGCTGACGCTTTAAATGCAGATGAAGCATTTCAAACAAATTCCTTAATTGGCATTCAACCGTTATCACAAATAAATAACAAGAAGCTTTTAACTGATAATTTTTGTATCTCAAAAGAAATAATACGCAGTTATAAAAATTATTTGCCAGAATTACTTTGAACATTCAGAAATACGCAAATAGTTTTTCATTAAAACAGGCGTTAAGTGATCTCAAACCAATTTGTTTTTTACCTCAACAAACAATGCATTTATTTCATTCACTAAAAAATCCAGGAATTTTGCTTTATTTAACGTCCTATCCAACACATCAGTTGGAATAAAACGCGTCATTTCAGTCAAGAATGATTTTCCTTTGATGATATTTTCTAAATCTTCAAGACGATTATTGAGCTTTTCACTATAATCCTGAATATGGTAATCCTGTATTTTATTCTGAATATACGTTTTATTAACCAATCCGCCTTGTTGTTTTAACCAACGTAAATCCCAAATATCACGATAGCGAATGGTCTTAGTGCAATTCACAAATGAAATTAATTTGTCCGCCATTATTTCGTCTACAGTTTCAGTTATGATTAATAAATCATCGTAACCATCCGGCAAAAAATCATAATTATGCTGCAATGAACGTGGCTCTTTTGAATACGAAGGCACATTAATCACTTCGATTTTTATTTTCTGCTTGGGAATATCTTTTCTCTCAGGCGAAGTCACAATATTCAATTGCCACTTATCGACATGCACACCATCAATTTCGTTTTCTGAAAATTCTTTGGGTTCTTTAACAAAAACATCCAATCCATACCGTTCGCCCAAATATTTTTCCAAACAATTTTTCATATCGATCAATTGCGAATTAGTAAAATCTTTTCCGCCTGTAAAATCCAAATCTTCACTGAATCTTAATCCACCGTAACATAATCGCAGTGCTGTCCCACCTTGAAAAGTGAGTTGGTCTAATAAATTGTCTCGATCCAACGCAAAAAGAATGTCGTAATGAAACAATTCTTTTTCAATGACCGGTCTCATTTTGGTTCGTCCGTTCATTAACATTGCACGTTCAACCATGTTTTGAAAAATAACCTTATCGCTCATCCTGTAATTCCTGCTCATCAATTAAATTCATATTCCGCCCAACACGCTTGAGATCTCGCAACGCCGTTTTTTTTGTTGCTACGCGCAAGGGTCGTTTTTCAATAATCTGTGTGCTTTTTAAAATATCATCCGGGGAACGCTTCGTGTGCGTCATTTCGATAGTGCCATACGGGGTTTTATAAATGCCTTCACGTCCCGTTGTCATCAGCGTTAATCGATCAACAGGAATTTGTGAAATGACGCCGTACTCGGATAACATCGACTCCAGACTCACATAGCTGTATTCGCCAGGTCGCAATGCTTTTGCGATTCTCTCAATGACATAAGGATCAAAACTTACTGCATCCTTGTTCACATAAATTCCACGCGCCGCTCTTTGCAAAATACCTGCTTTCACTAATCGATTAAGGCTTTCAGAAAATGCTTTTGAATTTTCTTGCGGAAAAAGCTTAGCAAGCATGTGATGGCTAAAGACATATCGTCCTTTTTTATCCCACACTCTTAATACACGAATGGCATCTATTTTTTTCATATCACGTTCACTTATGTGTACAAAAACACTATTAATATATAGTTTATCTGTATACATAATGATTTGCAAGGTCGATTGCTGGCAATAAGCTCTGTAAGTTGCGCAGTTGCGTTACCTAGCGAATGCAGCTACGCAACCGCCAAATACTAGGCGGCAAAATTGTTATCCAGGAATATTATTTTCCTTGTGCGATTTTCTTTATTTTTGCCTTCATTTTTTTATAACTTTCATCACCAGATATTTTTTGTCCATGCCGGGTTTGTTTCATAGCGACTGAAATCGTGTCATCTAATTTTTTGATGTGCTTTTTCTGTAAGTCTTCAAAATGATACATAATCCACAAGCCTTTAGTCATCTTCTCAAAAATATTTTCAACAACCCATAATCTCCACGATCCGCCGCACGTAACGCATCAATATAATTTCTCCGAATCACTGTTGCCGACGTCATCGCCTGATGATCACCCCATAAGAAACGTTCGCAATTTTGCGACAATAAAAAAATATCTGTCATCAACCGCGCATGCCTGCCATTACCATTTGGAAATGGATGAATCAAAACCAATCGATGATGAAAACGCATCGCTGCTTCATCTGCATCAAAAGAATTTTCTCAATTTGAAAAATCAAATCATCAAGCAATTTTTTTAATTCTATTGACACCATCAACCAATCAACACCAATATTTTTGTTCGATTGCCGAAAATCACCCGCCACTTCCATGTATTGCCAAACATGCGCCGATGTAAGTTACAAATAAAATTACGCGTTGCGATTTGATTGAGTGAAAATTTTCTTCCAATCATCCATTTTTCTGCATCCAAAATATTATTTTGTTCCCACTCATTCAATTGTGCTTGTGTTGTAATATGACGTGGAATAAGTCCAGCAATTTCATCTGGATTTAATGGTGTGGCACCAGGCAAATACTCAAAAATCATTTTTCCCATAAATGCCGCCATGATTTTTGCAACAATGATTGCGTCATCTCAGTAATTTGTTCTTCAAGCCATTTTTTTTCAACAGACTGACTTTCTAAATCCATCATATGTGCTGTTCGTTTGATTGCCGCTTCTGCCAATTCTTTAGCGCGATTTCTCACACATTCATCTAAGCTTGTTTGTGGAATAAATTGATACGCAAAATGGCAATGCAATTGTTCTGCCGCTTGCTGCATCGTCCGTAGCGTGATCGCACCTTCTAACTCCGATGTTTCAATTTTTACAACGCGCGAAGGATTAACACCCAATCGACTTGCCAATTGCTTCACCGTCATACCCAGTACTTTTCGAATAGTCCGTACCCATCCCTCAGACGGAACATTGAGTGCTTTTACCAAAGATAATTGCTGATCTAGCTGCTTTAATGTCATCCATTGATTTTTCATAGTATATTTATATCACTTGATTGATTATAGTTTAAATATATATATGTATTCTATTTATGCAATATCAAGTGATATATTTATATCTTAATTAATCAAGGACATCAAAAATGTCTGTGTAATTCCTGTGTAATCGTGCCAAGAAAAATGGCGGTTGTGAGGGATTTTAATAGAAATCAACGAACAATGAGTAGCACAAAAATAGTTGAAAAATCAATCAAATAGAACAAAACAGAAAAATTTGACAAGCCCGCAACCCATCCTCATAATCCCTTGGTCCTAGGTTCAAGTCCTAGTGGGCCCACCAATTAAATCAAGTGGTTAGAGCGATTTCAGGTAACTTCTCAATAACCCGGGGCAACACCCAATTTCTAACTTGTTGATTTTGCATTTGATGTGATATCGTTCTGTCCATGAA
>PFPT01000031.1:1206-1588 GCA_002793195.1 Gammaproteobacteria bacterium CG_4_10_14_0_2_um_filter_38_22 | reverse complement strand
AGCAACTTGTTCTTAAAATTAGGCGTGTTCATCCAGATTACGGTAAAGAAAAGATAGCTGTTGTTTTAAAGCGAGATCATGGCCAAACGATGAGTGAGAGTACGGTTGGACGAATCTTAACCTTCTGAAAAGAAAAAAAGTTGATCATGCGTGCACCCACAGCTTTAAGATCTCATGAAAAAGAGACGTTTTAATAAACATGCAAAAGCTTGGGAATTTAAGCTATACAAAAATATGGAGCTTGGTGAGCGCATCCAAATTGACCATATGAGTGTGTCTAAAAATGGGATTAATGTTAAGCACTTTAGCTGCGCTGACCTTCGGTTCAGGCCTGGGAACGTCGATCAAAATACATCCACGCCGCAGTATATAGTAACGCCAA
>PFPT01000031.1:1040-1182 GCA_002793195.1 Gammaproteobacteria bacterium CG_4_10_14_0_2_um_filter_38_22 | reverse complement strand
GCTTGAATATGTTCAAAAAGTGCCCTTTAAGATTAAGTCAATTCAAGTGGATGGCGGCTCTGAATTCATGGCTGAGTTTGAGGATGCTTGCCAAGAATTAAACATCCCGTTGATTGTGCTGCCACCAGCCAGCCCTAAGTAC
>PFPT01000031.1:0-958 GCA_002793195.1 Gammaproteobacteria bacterium CG_4_10_14_0_2_um_filter_38_22 | reverse complement strand
TTCAAGCTGAGCTCACAAAGGCCGTTAATACCTATAATACCAATCATTAAAAATAAGTAACACTATTATTTTGTAATATGATAAGCTATATATGTGTATATAGGAGGTTTTATTGCAAGTAAATTGGTCGGATAACTTTGAGCGTTTATACAAACAACGGGGGCAACACAAGCACGGAATTCGATTGCTCGCTCTTTGGAAGCTTCAAGGTGGCATGAGTGAAACGCAACTTTGCACACTCATTGGAAAGACGCATAAAACGATTCGCTTATGGCGCAAGTTATATGAAGCAGGCGGCATTGATTCTCTTTTATCTATCAAGATGGGGCGGGGCAGAAAAGCACGTATTGATCATAAAGCTCTTATAGAAGATGCTGTTGAACGTTTAAGCCGGCAACGGAAAGGAGGGCGCTTACGAGCCCAAGATCTTGTTGATTATTTTGCACAAGAAAAACAGATCACGTACAGCTTATCTGGTATGTACCATGTTTTACATCGCCTTGGGTTTTCGTGGATCACGTCTCGTTCAAAACATCCAAAGCAAGACCTAGAAGCAATTGAAGCCTTTAAAAAAACTTTAAATCCTTAGCAAGAGAAGCTGTCCCAGGTTGCATATCTTTAGAAAATGTTGATATATGGTTTCAAGATGAGACACGTATTGGGCAGCAAGGAAGCCAAACCCGAATCTGGGCTGAAACAGGAACGCGCCTACGTATTGTGAAGCAGCAACAATTTTTATACATGTATATATTTGGCGCTGTTTGTCCAGCACAGAAAACTTGCGGTGCTATTGTGGCGCCTTACGTTAGCCATAAAATTCTGGAAGAACACTTGAAAGAAATCTCCTCACATGTCCCAGGCGGCAGACATGCTTTACTGATAATGGATAGAGCGGGCTGGCATTGTGCAAAAGATTTGAAAATCCCTAAAAATATATCTTTATTGCATTTGCCACCCT
>PFPT01000052.1 GCA_002793195.1 Gammaproteobacteria bacterium CG_4_10_14_0_2_um_filter_38_22 | reverse complement strand
AAACGTAAGGGTAAAAAGTTGGCGATTCAATCGGCTTAATGGTAGAAATTGATCAGGGGTGCAATTATAGACACGTATCCTGGCTTGAGCTGATTAGCGATGCTTTTTCATTATCTGGCTACCAGTTATTTAAAAAAATCTAACAAATAAGTGATAAAAAACTAGACAATTAAAGGGGGGGGCAGGTATAG
Organism: Gammaproteobacteria bacterium CG_4_10_14_0_2_um_filter_38_22; assembly: GCA_002793195.1. Lineage (GTDB taxonomy): Bacteria > Pseudomonadota > Gammaproteobacteria > Coxiellales > Coxiellaceae > 2-02-FULL-42-43. Next base: position 1,093 of record PFPT01000052.1, on the reverse strand, counting down.
TTCCCATATTGAAATTCAAAATGACTTGGCTTTATCTCTGCAGGATGCTGATTGCGTAAAAAACGAATCTGAAGGTATTTAGCATGAGTAAATTTATTTTAGCAACTGTTGTTGTAGCGGGTAGTTTGATCGCAGCGACATCAGCTATGGCATTAACAACACCTGATTTTTATTGCGCCCAACCATCCACAATTCATGCTCACTTTTACCCTGGTCACGGATGGGGTTACAAGGCAATTTCTGATGGTAAAGAATTCACGCAGTTAGCTGGAAATTATACAAAAAATGAACATGCAATGAGCAAATCAAGCATGTTTCAAAGTGTTGCTGTTTATCCTGAAGGTAACACAGCTGGCAATATGATTTGCAATTATACTGGTGGTAAATACAACCCAACGCTTACCTTTAGCGACAGTGGTTTTACAAAAGCTGATGTCAATGTAAAAGGTAACCAATGGCAATCTAAAAATCCATCACAAAACTTTTGTTATGCAAAAGGTAACCGTGTTGCATGTCCTGTACATATTGTAATGGAATAAATTATTTCATATCACAATTAAAAAAAGCCCGATTTGCTCGGGCTTTTTCAGCGCTGATGAACCGAATATTATCTCCCTGATTTCCAGTTCACGGTTATATGAGGTCCGGCCGGAATCCTGGTCAAAAAGGACCAAATCTTGTTTTTTGGTTTTTTGCCTACATCATTTCAAAATTATCTATCCAAATCCAAAAAACTCTTCACGCTGAAGTCCCTTGTGGAATCTCACCAAAAAAGGATCAAATCATTATTTTCATCAATCCTTAATCCCCGTTAATCTTAATAACATGACGTTTTGATAGCGTGCTAACAAAAGCAAAACAAATACCTACCGCCATCAATAACTGCATGAAATTGCCATCAATCACACAGACAATTGTCACGATTACTGAAAAAAGCATTAGACAATATAGAATATAAAATATAGCTTGTTTTTTTAGTAATCCGATTATAGTTAATATCAACATAAAAAATATTAACATGGATATGATATATGGAGAATGGTAAGCCCCCACAAATCCCACCTACCCGAACACTTCAACCCCTGTTAACCTC
>PFPT01000060.1 GCA_002793195.1 Gammaproteobacteria bacterium CG_4_10_14_0_2_um_filter_38_22 | reverse complement strand
CCCAACAACACTGTTGCCTCAGTTCATTAATTCTGAAATTTTAAGCTGATAAGGCTATGTGGCGGGGTGGGATTTGTGGGGGCTTACGGAGAATGAGTCTTTATTTCTAAAATAATAGGAATGTTTGGTATTGGAAAAAATATTACAAAAAACATAATTCCAATAGAAACGAACATTGTGGTTTTCAATATAAAACGTGTCATCGGATGAAAACTGTCTATCAGTCTTCCACCAGATTCTCTTTTCGCTTTCTTTTGATTCATTAAATGCCACACAGATAGATTTTCTATCTTTACAACTCGCAATAAAATATATGTAATCAAAATCCACGCTGGTGGCAAAAATAAGGCGTTACCTGCAATAGGAGAGCCTATGGCATGCAAGGCAGCCCAAACCGCGAAAGCATAAACAATTAAAAGGCCGTAAAATCCCCATTTTTTTAAAAAACAAAGAGCGCACAAACAGATAAGGAATCCAACTTGGATAATAAAAAATTGATCAGACAAAACGTTCAGAACATCATGCATCGCAAACCGTTGCAGATTGATCATTGCTTTGTAAGCAGGCAGATTGTATAAAAATAGTAGATTGATACCCATTAAAATAGTTAGCCAAGCAGATATGATAATAGGTAGTTTCTTTTTTCTCTCATTAATAACGTTATTCATCACTTTTTCCTCATATTCGTAAATTTCAAATTAGAGAGATTGCGATATGCAAATTACAGTTCAAAAAAACGTTCGTTTTAATGAACCACCATAATTTTATTTTAATGTTGCTTTGTCGGCATAATTGCGGTACAAGATACTGGTTTTTGAAATCAAAGTCTACTTAATAAGTATTTTTTAAGTATTGCGAACTTGTACATTTCGAGCAGGGATTTTACACATGAAAATTGGCTACGCGCGCGTTAGCACACGCGAACAAAATTTGGATTTGCAAGTTATTGCGTTGGAAGAAGCGGGTTGCCAAAAAATTTATGAAGAAAAAGTCAGTGGCGTTAAAGCCGATCGCCCCATTTTGAATAATTTGATTAATCAGTTGCGACCCAATGATGTGTTGGTTGTGCGGAAACTGGATCGTCTGGGTCGATCATTAAAAAACCTCGTTGAATTGGTGCAAAAATTGCTGGAGAAAAATATTGGTTTATGCAGTTTGAATGATCCAATAGACACAACCAATCCACAAGGACGATTAATTTTTAATATTTTTGCATCGCTTGCTGAATTTGAGCGCGATGTTATTCGTGAACGCACACAAGCAGGATTGAGTGCTGCTCGCGCACGTGGTCGTCGCGGCGGTAGACCTAAAGGATTATCAAAAGCATCAGAAGCCACTGCCTGTGCTGCAGAAACATTATATAAAGAAAAAAAATTATCAGTGATTGATATTTGCAAAAAATTAGCTATTTCAAAAAGCACACTCTATAAATATTTACGTCACAGAAATGTTCCAATTACTTATTACGAGGCAGCAATTCAATAATTAATTATTTTAAATGGAACTTTCATGGCTGCAATACACTAAACAGCATACCCAAGATCCAAACCATTTTTTACATCAAAAGAGCTTGGTGAAGTATTTACGTTATCATCAGATGAAATCATTTTTTAAAAAAAACGAAAACACAGAATAATGTGTCTCTTTTAGGCTTTGCAATTTTGCTGGTTGTGTCGCAATTCGCAGTTAATTTGATATTATTCTCCGATTAAATGGATGCTGGAGATAGAAAATGATCAGTTTCAAAGGACGGCATTTTGAGAAAACGCTTATTTTAATGTCCATTCGCTGGTATTTGGCTTACGCATTGAGTTATCGTGATATTGAAGAATTAATGTTGGAGCGTGAGGTTGAAGTTGATCATTCAACTGTTAATCGTTGGGTTATAAAATACACTCCGAAATTGGAATCACAATTTTGCAATCATCATAAAAAGAAAGTGGGCAGCAGTTGGAGAATGGATGAGACTTATATTTTAATTAAAGGTGTGTGGCATTATCTTTATCGTGCTGTTGATAAATCAGGTGATGCTATTGATTTCATGCTTTCAAAAAATTGTAATGAAACGGCAGCAAAACGCTTCTTTTTGAAAGCCATTGGCTATGCTGAAAAACCAGATAAGGTGACCATTGATAAGAGCGGATCAAATTATGCAGCATTAAAATCAATTAATAAAAACTTAAATAAAAAAAATAAAATTGAAATTCGGCAAATAAAATATCTCAATAATGTTGTCGAGCAAGATCATCGATTTATTAAAAAAATGACAAGGCCAATGATGGGTTTCAAATCGTTTCATTCTGCGAATGCAACATTAATTGGAATTGAATTACATCACATGCTGCGCAAAGGTCAGTATAAAAATGCTGAAAACATAAATATTTTTGAGCAGTTTAATTCGTTAGCACCATAGTTACGTCTAAAGAAATTCGTCTGCACTTTTTAATGTTTGAAAGAAAAATTTGCGACGGAACCCCACCAGTTCCAAAAAAACAACATCCGTTGGTAAAATCTTCAATATCTTGCTTTGTTTTTAAGTCAAACATTTTATTTTATATCCCTGCGCCAATACCCAGTAATTCATCTTATCTAACAAGATAGCACCATACTTACTGGGAAGAAATACACCTTTAGTGTGGACGCTCACAACGGAAGTTGGTTGTCTGTGAAGATGTGAACGTCATGAACGTTTGGTTGTTTTTGTTCAGATAATTCACGTTATCAATGGCATGACTACCTAGTCACACTGCATCTTTATATTGTATCATTCCCTGCTATTTTTTAATCATAATCACTGGCGTAATATGGCGCTGTTGCAAAAATCCTATGTGGAATGTGTCAAATGAAACTACGTGTCCTCTTATTTAATTACATTCCACTAGGTGCAGATGATGAGCAACAAACATTAATTGCTCGTATTGAAGCAGAATTTGAAAAACTTCATCCTTTCATTGATCTTGAAGTTCGTCCTATTTCATATGAATATGATCTCTATAATATAGAACAGCTACGAATATTATTCACAGAATATGATTTAATTGAACTTGATGTAACTATAATGCAGGAATGGTTAATTAATGAAAGTCTCATTAGCCCATTTCATGTCTTACCAAACCGTAGTTGGCATTCTGCCGCTCTAGAGAGTATTCGCGTAAATGAAGATTTTTATGGTGTACCTAGTTGGCTTTGTAGTCATTTTGTCATTTCTAAAACTGGTACAATTACGCCAGAAAAAAGCTTGGTCGATAATATAATTAAACACAATGCTACAACTATTTATGATTTTAGTGGAAGCTGGAGCAAATTAGGCTTGTATCTTGATGGAATTTTAGATGAACATAATGCTATCACCCTCACTAATGTAAATGCATTTAATAGATATACGATAGAAAATATGACATATATGCTTTTGGCTTGCAGTAAAGGTTTATGTTTAAAAGGTAACTTTTCTAATCCAATGTTTTCTGCCAAACATTTTTCAAGCATGACTTCTCAGACACCTATTTTAATTGGATATTTGGAATCAATATTACATTCATTAGGAAAAAGTGGAGAGTTAAGACAAAATTACAGCCTAGATACACTCCATTTATCTAGGCGACAATCTTCTCCTATTTTATTCGTTGATGCATGGGTAAAAAGCAATCAATGTAACAATACGACATGTAATCGCATGGCGCAGCTTTTTACCGATTATATCACTAGCAAGGAAACGCAATCTTGGATAATTTCATCTGGAGATAAACAAGGCGCAAATATAACACCCAGATATTTAATACCAGCAAATAACGATACATTGACTACTTTAAACAAAAATCTACATCAGATAGAAGAAGCATATTCACTTCTAAAAACTGCGAAGTCGGTGCCAAAAGAAGTATCTTATGCATTGGGTTCTCACAAAAAATATTACGTATGTATGATAGAAAGTAAAATGGGGTTATTAGACTCAGACGAATGCAAACATCACAGAGCTCCGAGCGCTATGGGCCCGCAATTTATTAAAGATGGAGCCCCTTCGTTTTTAATAGGATTGGCTGCTGGTTGGACAAACACTTTCTTCTCAAAAATATATGGTAGAGCAAAAGGGGAAAGAGTTGGTATCGCGGCAACTACAATAAGCATGTATGCGCTGGATTACTCACCATTGAATATTGCCGTATTCATTGGTTTTCAATTTCTTTTTCGAAGCGCTGGGCTACCAAATAAATACGCGAATTATTTATCTTATTCTCTTATGCTCTTGTCTTGCGTTATAAACTTGGATCCACAACTCATGCTAATGAATATCTTACTTGGTGTTATTTCAAATGGGATAGGAAGTCAGATAGGGAATTTTGCTGGAGAAAAATCTGCAAGATATGCAACACTGTTTTTTAGACCAGTTATAGTACTTAAAGAAGAAAATAGGGATCGCGCTATTGCTGCGCGGTCGCATGTAGAATAGACAAGATTTCAAACCGTACAATCTCAGACAAATTAGCCGCTAAATTCGTTTCTAATAAAACACAACTAAGCATCTTAAAACAAGATTAAATTTCTCTTTCTATTGATTATTTGTCAATCAATTCTGTGAAGCTCACTATGTAAAGCCCCATTGCTGCTATGGCTATCACGCATTTTCTACCACGATTTACTAAAAAATTACCGGGCGCTTTAGTTGCGATTATTCTGATTAGTATTTCAGTGCACTTTTTTCATCTAAATACGCGCGTTGTTAACGATATGATGAACGGTAAACATGTATCAGCAGGATTACCCGCTTTTTCTTGGTTACATATCCCTTTTAATTTTTCTACACTAAAAATTATTTTACCTTATGCGCTGGTTCTATCCATTATCGGATTATCCGAATCACTCATGACCTTATCATTAATCGATGAAATGACTAGCACACGGGGTCAAGTAAATAAAGAATGCGTCGCTCAAGGTGTTGCCAATATTGTCAGTGGATTTTTCAAGGGGATGGGCGGTTGCACGATGCTCGGTCAAAGCATGATTAACATCAATTCTGGAGGTCGAGGCAGATTATCCGGGATTGTTGCAGGTATTGGTCTTATTTTATTTATTATTGTGTTGTGGCCAATCATTAAATGGATTCCATTAGCAGCACTGGTCGGTGTTATGTTCATGGTGGTCATTGAAACCTTTGAGTGGATGACATTTAAATTTATCAGAAAAATTCCAATGCATGATGCTTTTGTAATTATTGTGGTAACGGTGGTAACCATATTTACAAATTTAGCTGTTTCTGTCATTACAGGCGTAATTATCGCCGCATTAGTATTTGCTTGGCAAACTGCAAAAAATATTTATACAGAGAAAAAAATAAATGCGAATGGCGCAAAGGAATATCAATTGCATGGCCCATTATTTTTTGGGTCAGCTTCACATTTTAAATCACTCTTCGACATAGAAAATGATCCTAAAGAAGTAATTATAGATTTTATGTATTCACGCGTGACAGATCACTCAGCCATTGATGCTATTCAATTTATTACTGAACGATACATTGCGCTGAATAAAAATCTGCATTTACGTCATCTAAGCGTTGAATGCAAAATATTACTAGGAAGAGCTGGTGATCTGATTGAGATTAATGTGCTTGAAGACCCTGATTATCATGTTGTAACAGATTCAACACTGCTATCACAATAATTTTTTCATTTTTCATCATTTATTCTTTTGTGAGATTAACATCCATCACATAGACCCACGCTTGCTCACCAGAATTCAATGCGGCCAATATGCGCTTGTAATCAGATACTTCATAACGATCTGCATTTTCAAGTTCCTCTGCTGTGATATCAAATACCATGCCATCCACTGCATCATTTTTATTGCCAGTATAAAATAAATTTTTACGAATGGACTCACCACTGATGGCAATCACATGTGGATCGGATATTATAATTTCTGATAATTGATATCCAATCAATTGATCTTTCTTGCCGATCAGTTTACGTCCAAATGTAGAAAGCTGGACGGATTCATATTGCAATGCACCATACGAAAATATTTTTTCATTATTATCACCCCACCCTTTTCTTCGCTTGATCCCAAAATTGCATCAGGTCATCAAATGCATAGCCATTGAGTGTTGCAATTTTATTTTCTTGCGCAATATTTTTTACCGCATTTAATCGACGCTCAAATTTATTGATACTTTTCTCAAGTGTTTCTTTTGGGTTAAATTCACAAAAAATACAAAGCGAGAATACAGCATGCATTAAATCGCCGATTTCTTCTTGCAATTTGAGTTTATTGTCATCTGTTGTATGTAAAAGATGCTCATCGACTTCATCACATTCACTTTTAATCTGCGTCATGATTTGATGCGTGTTGTCCCATTTAAAACCAAATTGTTCGGCTTCTTTTTCTAAATGAGTTAATTTTTCTAAGACGTTCATAAAAATCCACCTTGACACTTTTTCTCATTTTAAATTATTTTTTCCAAAAGATATTTCGCTCAAAACATAAGTCAAACCATACTTTACAGCAGTAGGGATAATTTCAGATTTATGTGAGCACTGCAGTTTATTAGCAATACTTTTGATTTGCGACTGAATGGTTTTAATCGAGCGCGAAAATTGAAAGGCGATCTCATCAACACTTTTTCCGAGCAATAAATATTTAAATACTTCAAATTCACGTTTTGTTAGATATTCATTACAAAAATATGGCCCAAGACAAAAAGTATGCTTTTGCGGATCAACATAACCACAATTTTTTGTCACACTGTACCCAGTGACATCAATAGCATGTCCAGCAACACCCATTTTGCCTCCCTTTTCACTAGTTAGAATAGTTTCACAAGATAGAATGCTAGAAACTATTTTAGAAGGTTGTGTAAATGGGATTATCTCATTGATAAAAGGATTGCCTCTTAAAACATGCCTATCGCATCTGCGGTAATATTCAGCGTAAGGTTGCCAAAATAAATCGTCATCTGTTTTTCCAATAATTTGTTTTGGCGAATCTAATCCAGCTGCTTCTGCTGCATATTCATTGCAAAATAAATATTGTGAGTACTTGTTTTTAGCAAAAATAATAATTTTTTTATTAAGGCTCAATACTGTTTCAATCATTCTATCGCTGCTTTTTTATAAAAACTATTTCATATTCACGATGATCTGCTTCCTGAGCTTTTCAATTAGCGCGCTTACCGCGATCATAAAAATACGCACTCCTAGAATATATCATAATTAAAAATTTGAAAAAATCAGATTTTTTAAAACAACTTAGAGACAATATCCCGCATATGTGCGAATTGTACTTCTATTTTTATAACGAATTTTTTCAGGAGATCATGCAGTTGTGTCGCAATTCGCGGTTAATTTGATATAATTTTCAAATTAACCGAATATCGGAAATAGGAAGCGATCAGTTTCAAAGAAAAATATTCTGAGAAAATACTGATTTTAACGACAGCGTGATATTGATTTAAATACACTTTAAACGCAGTGCATACTAACTTTTCGCGACAACGCCATTAATTCTAAGTTAAGGAAATGGGAAATGAGATCTGACTTTTTTAAAAAAAAGAAATCGTCAAAAATTGTTGAATCAGGAGGCCCATCAAAAGTTGATCAATTATCAGCAATGTCTGAAAGTCGTTATTGGACCGTGCTCAATAGTTCTTTACTACGCGATGCTAATGGTGATGATCATCTTATCTCTAGGGTGAATGCGCTTAAAGCAGCGCTACAGACATATGGCCCTACATCTGATCAGCTTCCTAACTTCCGACATAATACCGGGAAAGCGAAAGGTCATATTTTCCATGGACATGCTAACAATTCAAATGGAACAACATACGTCGTCGAGTGGGCTGTTCTCTGTTATGAAAAGCGAATCATGGCGCTTGTTGGGTTTGGTACACATGAAAACTATCGCTTTCGACAAACTGGTCTCAGCACAACTGAAGCAAAGGGGTTATTAGAAAATCTAGAAAGTAAAAAAATCATGGATCACGTAGCTATCAAGATTGCTGAAGCGAAGAAAAAGGCAAGCCGCACAAATCTTCTACGCAATCACTATTAATTATGTAGTGAAAAATGGGATTCTAATATGATAAAGCATACTCTCTATCGGCGCATTAATAATGGCATTTGATTTTATCAAAAAGCTGGGACCATTTTTTTCAAGATTAATCAGTTCGAAAATTACTGAAGATCAACAGATCGCTGTGGATAAGATAGATTGTTGACTGACTTTGCTGTAATTAATAGGAAAAAAAGACCTATTCAAATTTATTATCCAAAAACAACTAATCATAAAAAGACAAAGAATTACTTAGGTTAGAGGCAAGTTATTGGCGCGGCATTTTCTAATGGCGCCCATTTTTAATGAGGCTGCAATCATTGTCGCTTTATCTGTTATCAATTGAGCTTCTGTTTCAGGTAAATGTTTAAATGCTTCTTCTTGAAAAAGCATAAGCCAACGCGTAAAGTGTTCCTCTGTTAGATTTACTTTTTCTCCAAGAATCACGTGTTTTCGATAGGCATTTCCATCATACTCGTTTGTTTTTAACATAATACTATTCCAAAACTGACAAATTAATAAAATATGATGATCCCAATCCACTTTTGCAACCTTATTAAATATTGGGCCTAACATTTCATCATTTTGTACTTTTTGATAAAAATAACTGACTAATTTTTTTATATGATTTTTAGTAAGCTGAGTCATGAGTTTCTCTTAAGAATTGTGCAAATCAAGATGATTGCCTATTTGTTTTTTCAAAATAATTTTGCTGCCTTCTGCCAAAGTGTATTGATCCAAAATACTAAAAAATGCTTCCATGCCTTGATGCAATATCTTTTTTAAACGACAAGCATCGGTAATAGAACAACGATTTGTTTTCTTATTAAAGCATTCAACTAAATTAAAATGGGGTTCGGTTTTACGAACCACTTCTCCAATTGAGATTTTTTCTGAACTTCTGGCTAGCTTAATCCCACCACCTTTTCCTCTTGTGCTAATAATAAACCCTAACTGCACAAGACCATGAACGACTTTTACAAGGTGGTTTTTAGAAATTTCATAGAAATCAGAAATTTCTATAATGGTAGCGGTATCTTTTGGTGTCTGATTTAAATAAAACAAAACACGTAAAGAATAATCTGAATAAAGGGTTAATTGCATTTTCTATTCTTCTCCGTTTATATATTACTTGACAATACGATAGGCTAATCATAACATGCATTTAAAATACATGTTATAAATTAATAATTAAATTATACGCCTATTAAAACAGATAAAATTGAAGCTCATTATGGGAGCAAGTCATGCTACCGCGATCATTAATAATAATTATTCTCTTGTGGGCTGGAATGATATTGGGTATTTCATTTCTAGAAAGCTGGATAAAATTCCGCACATTTACACTTACTAAAGCAATTGGTTTAGATGTTGGGCGCACAGTTTTTAATTCTTTTCATAAAGTACAATGTATTTTATTAATGATGACTGTACTTGTTGGGATTTTTACACAATTGACATTAACTAATTGGTTAATTGTAGGAATACTAGCAATCATTATTATTCTTCAGTTAACATGGTTGTTTCCCATTTTAAATCAACAGGTCAATGCTATTTTAGCAGGAGAAGAACCTCAGGGTTCATGTATTCATAATATATATGGCATTTTTGAAATAGGTAAATTTTTAATCCTTATTGATTTTAGTATCAGATTAATGTTTTAAGCAATTGATCTAACCCCGATTTTGTAGACACTGATTTTTTAGAAATGGGCAAATCGTCAATAAAGCACACGAGAGAATTCAGAGAAGAGGCGGTGAGATTAACTTTGGAGCGAGAAATATTAAAAAAGGCAGCAACATACTTCGCTCAACACCAAAAGTGAAGTATGGGTTCATCAAAGATCATCGATATGAATTTTCAGTTGCATTAATGTGTGGATTGCTGCGCATTTCACGCAGCGGTTTTTATGCATGGATAATGCGAAAACCAGGTAAGCGAGATCAAGCTAATCAATTACTGGATGTGAAAATAAAATCCGTGTTTGCTGCGCATCACAAACGCTATGGTGCGCCACGTATTACACGCGCACTAAAAAAGCAAAATGAATTGTGCAGTCAAACCCCCTCATTTCTTCCTATACGATTTAAAGTACGGGGATAAGAAAGTAAAAAACAACCTGGCATTATTTGTATCGAGCTGTTGATAAATTCTAATATATACAGAAAATATACTTGTTTTAATTTTATTCAGGCTTATAATCTAAACTTTCTTTAATTTTTCAATTGAGATTCATATGCGCAATTCTCCATTTTTTAATTCTGCTCTTGCGGTTATTGGTCTTTGCTTAACCACATCAAGCGGAATTGAACTTTCTAAATCCGACACAATTGGTCAAGTCGTTGGTTTTTCAATGCTCTCCGGACTTAGCGCAATGCTTTTCTTTTATGCCCTAGCTAAAATGTGTCCGCAAAGAGAAAATGCAGTTGATGCGGCACCACAAATTACGACCAATAACGCTGCCTTTTTAGCTCAGACGGATCGCACAAACTTACTTCTTCCATCAGAAGTAAAAACAATGCAGTTTTAAAAAATTAGCCCGCGTCACTTTTCTTGGTGACGCCATTATTTTTTTAAAAAATGTGCTTCCCTAATTTCCGGGATGTAATAAAATTACCTAAAAAAGTTTATTTTTTAACCCAACTAAAAAATGGCGCGTCGCATTTAACATAAGCGCAATAAATATATGGAATAATGCCATCCAGCATAAAGGGTGTCTTATTTAACATCTTTGAAACGATCAAAAATTATTTTGGCATTTATTAAATTAGCAGATGAGAAATAAACACAGGTTAAAAATATGACTAACAATAAAAATAAAATAAAAGCCTTATGGTACAAAAAACTAATTGGATTAAAAAATGATTTTTTACCGCTAAAAACAGCTATTGTCCATCCAACCGATGCGCTTGCTTTAAAAGGTGCTATTGATGCTGCAAAAGAAAATCTTATTATTCCTATTCTCGTTGGACCAAAAGAAAAAATTCATGCTGCGGCTAAAAAAGCCGGCGTGGACATTTCTGCTTATGAATTAATTTCAACACGTCACAGTAATGAATCTGCTGAAATTTCAGTAAAATTAGCAAGAGAAGGAAAAGTTGAAGCATTAATGAAAGGAAAAATGCACACGGATGAATTGATGGAACCTATTCTTGATAAAATAAATGGATTGCGCACAGGTCGAAGAATGAGTCATGTCTTTTTTATAGAAACCCCTAATTATGCTAAGCCATTATTTCTTACTGATGCGGCAATTAATATTCGACCCAATTTATCAGAAAAAAAAGATATTGTGCAAAATGCGATAGATTTATTTCATGCATTAGGTTTTGGAACGCCTTTTGTTGCCATCCTTTCTGCTGAAGAAAGAATTAATGAAAAAATGCCTTCAACACTTGATGCAGCTGCGCTGTGCAAAATGGCAGATCGCGACCAAATCACAGGTGGTATTTTAGACGGTCCTTTAGCGCTCGATAATGCGATCTCTGTTGAATCGGCACAGGAGAAAAATATTCATTCTAAAGTAGCAGGTCATGCTGACATCATTGTTGTTCCCGATATTGAATCTGGAAATATGCTCTATAAACAAATGACCTATTTGTCCGGCATGGAAGCCGCCGGTATTGTAATAGGCGCAACGGTTCCCATTATTTTAACCAGTCGCGGAAGCGATGATCTTTCTCGCAAAGCATCATGCGCAATGGCATTAGTGTATGTGAGAAATAAGGAAAAGATGCGTGGCTAAAGTTATTATTGCCGCTATTCAGCTTTCATCAACCAACGACGTTGATGAAAATTTAGCAACAACACAAAAATTAATTTCTGAGGCAGCGGCCAACGGCGCTCAACTAGTTGCACTACCCGAAATGTTTGCAATCATGGGAGAAAAAGCAACAGATAAAGTATTGGTCGCTGAAAAATATGGTAACGGTAAAATTCAATCATTTTTATCTCAATGCGCAAAACAATATAACGTATGGATTGTTGGCGGCACTATTCCCATCACATGCGATGACAAAAATAAAATCCGCGCTGCCTGTATTGTTTATAACAACATCGGCGATGCAGTGGCACGATACGATAAAATACATTTGTTTGATGCCACAGTCTCAAAAATCGAAAGTTATCGTGAATCAGACACGACAGAACCAGGTGATGCTATTGTTGTTGTCGACACACCGATTGGTAAATTGGGATTAGCCGTTTGTTATGATGTTCGCTTCCCTATCTTATTCACTGAGTTAATGAATCGCGGCGCTGAAATTATTGCTGTGCCCTCTGCATTCACTGTCAAAACAGGCAAAGCACATTGGCATTTATTAACACGTGCACGCGCTGTTGATACTTTTTGTTATGTGATTGGCAGCGCGCAGGTGGGTATGCATGCCAATGGAAGACAAACCTACGGACACACTTTGATTGTTGAGCCATGGGGAAGTATTTCATCTGAAATCACCGAGCAAAAACCAGGCATCGCTTATGCTAACATTGATTTTAAAAAACTGCATGACATCCGCAGTGCTATCCCAGTCAAAAATCATCAAAAAATAAAGTGATATTTTAAAAATTGAATTTTCGAGAATTTGCTTTCTTGAGCAAAAGATCTTATCCGACCCTATGAGGAAAATATTTTTCTAGCAAGAAATGGAAAATACCCATCACTCCGTGCGCAATGATGTAAACCTCAACAAGACCAGTTAATGTTTTATGCCATGATTGGATGTACTTTGCATCTGTCCAATTCAAGTTCCACCCAACAAACCACAATAATCCTGACACAAGCACTAAAACTAATGCACCAAAACCGAGCCCTTGAACAATTGGTGCAAAACCGCCTGGTTTTACCGCAGGTAATTTTAATTTAAAAAGAGACAAAACATCTTCTTTAAGTTGAAAAAAATGATTAAAGAGATACGGATAAAAATATGAGACACCTCGTTTCTGAATACTTAAAATAAAAAATATAAAAAATAATATAAAAATTAAAAATCCAGTGCTTACATGAATCCATGTCCCAATATTTAACCGATTTGTGCGATAATCTATTATCATAAAATTACTGACAATAATTTGACTAATGATTAAAAACGCAATTGATATATGAATGAACCTGACCATTTTACTTTGCAAATTTCCGAGATAATCCCAGAAAGCCTTCATGAGTTGAAGCATGAAAAAAGCACCCTTATTTTTTAATTGATTCAACTGAATCAGTCTGTCTAGCTTCATTACTCATTTTAGATTGTGCAAAATTATAAGCTATTAAACTAACGCTGATGTTACTTAAAACAAGCGTCAAGACTGTAGCAGTTAAAAACAAGTCATCCATTTTTAATACGAGGTTACCTTAACTCGAGTGCCAATTCTAATAAAATGATCTCGCAACCACTTAGCTGCTCTCGTTGTTATACGTATGCAACCATGACTCGCATTATGACTAGGTACATATTCAGGTGGTGCACCATGTATCGCATAATTGTTTAAGAAAAACATACAATATGGCATGTGCGCACCACCAGTTGGAAGCGGGTATTTCCCAGAAACACAATCATATGATCCTTTGCTACGTATTGAAAAAACGCCTATTGGTGTGTGGCATTGGCGCCCTAACTGTTTGCACCAATCTGATCCGCCGGATGCACGACCATATCCCACTAATATTCCGTCTGCAGAATAAGCACCCCAGCCCAGATCTTTTGGGCTAAAAATAAAAAATCGTTTCCCTGTTGGCGGAATTTTTTCAGGAAATACCCGCCTACTACCATGAAATGTGGCTGAATCACTGCTTTGGTCTTGAGCCGCAAAGTGGGAGGAAGAGCAGCCTGACAAAAAAATCAAACTTATCCCTATTACCGCAGAAAATACATTTCTTATAATCATTCTTGACTCCCTTCTGACGCATAAATTTCATGAGTTGATTATTATTTTATCAAAAAATGGACATCTTTAAAAATCAAAAATTTAAATTTATCAGCCCAATAATATGAAAAATTCAGCTTGAGATTTAACATTGTTTGACATTGGCGCCATTATCAGATTCGTAGCTGCTTAAACAGTGTTAGGATTGGATACCAATATATGCTCACAATTTTTTTTCAACCTATGTGTTTTAAGCGTTTCAAACAAGCATTTGAACATAGCTTGATGATGAAGGTAATACTGATTGGAGGCAGATAATAAAACCCGCATATCAGAAGGCGTAGATACAAAGGGGCTATACGCTTTTTTGGGTATTTTTGGATTAATTCTAATATAAATCACAGCGTTTTTTTCACTTCGTGATACCATATCTAACTCCTGTTTAGTTACATCCTGGCCGCCATAATACATATTGGCAAAAACATGAAATATCCATTTTATTGTTCCCCAATGAAAAATTGCATTGGTCTTAAGATCATGCTCAGGAGTTTCTCCTGTGCCAAGTGATAGCAATAAATAGTGCTTTTCATTCGGGCACAAATTTTTTGAAATGATGTAGGTTTGCAAAGTAGGATCTTTAATTATGTATGTTGCATCTCCTAAAATATAAGAAATTTTATGATCATTTTTTAAAAAAAACTGAGGAGAAAAATATCCAAAAGGAGAAGTAATGCCAGAAATTAATGTGTATAAAGGATATTTTTGAAGTGGTTTAAAACAATTTTTCCAGCTACAAAAAGTTAATAATGCATTATTAACGGCGTTCGTACCAAAAAAAATAGTATTTCCTGATAAATCATCCAGATAAAGATTCATTGGAATATATTTTTTTAAAAATTCGAACTTATCATACGAGCTGAATTTTGGACTTACAAATCCATTTACACTCAGTATATTTCGATGAAAACTGACTTTGAGCAATGAATCAGAAAAGTGTTGATACATTTGAATTAACTGCTTTGCAGAATATAAAAAAGAGCCATTTTTATTCTTTATTGACAAAGCAGCAACCAGCAATCCACCAACCGAAACACCAGACATTATATCAAAATTTTCACGAATGGATTGATGAGTGTGTGATTCGATTTTAGATAAAAAATACAATGGGACAATTCCTCTGGAACCACCACCATCAATACTAAGTATTGTCATTAACTTATTTTTACACATGGGAAAAGTGGTGTGAGAAAATATTTTTTTGCCCGTTGTTACTACATCAGTTTTTCTATCTTTATGAACTTCATAAAAATAAAAAGATAATATCAGCACAACAAACGCCAAAGCCAAGCATGCAATAAAAATTATAAATTTAACTAACAATCTCATTATTATCATCCATGATGTCTAAAAAAAAATTTTGAATCCGTAAATTACAAGCGCAATAAAACAGGCAAAATAAATAAGCATTAAAAGAGAAGTTCTTTGTGTCACATGATTTAATCCAGGCATCTTAAGCTTAAATAAAAACTTATCTAATATCCTAAATATAACAAAAAAAGAGGTAAAATTGTAAACAGCTTTATTAAGATTATCAAATGTATCACAAACTGGACTTTTATTTTTTGAAATTTTTAATATTGCATTTGTCGCCATGCGCCCTGCTTGCACTGCTGACTCCATTGAAAAGAGAGTTTCAGGCACTTTTGTGTACGCAGTAGCGAAATAAAAATTTTTCCAGGCAGTTTTGGTTGTCGGTCTCAGCCTGAATGTATCTGCATTATTGCTAAATTTAGGCTCAGATGTGATTAGCTTTCCATTATCATATAAAAAAGTATCCCAAACATAAGCCACCTTATATTTAAATTCAGATAAAACAATCTTATTATTTTTAAGTAGCTGATGAACGAAATGCGTACTGTTTATAATTTGCGACCAGACTTCTTGAATTATTTCTTCTGGGGTACAATGCCCCACTGTTTTTTTAATCAAACTCCCTTCATTAACCTCACTATCAATAGCAACAGACCAGATCTGCTTAATATCACCAGCACCAAACTGTGACCAATTAATTTTCCAAAAATCTGCCTGAGGCTCTATAAATAATTGCCAAGGCGTATCTATTAAATAGATAGGACATTTTTCATAAGGTAATTTAATATCACAATCAAAGTAAAACTGTATTGATAACATGATCTGCTCTGCTAGAGATGCTAGTAACTCAATATTTTTGAGTGATGCTTGCTTCTTATAAAAATAAGGATTTTTTGAAATTAACTTTGATACCGCTTCAACAGGTAATGCACAAACAAAGTGATCTGCTAAAATTTGCTTCTCTGTTGCAACATTAAGATCTTTGACCAAAATGGATTGTATATAATCACTATCATTCGTTTCAATGGATAAAATTTCATGACTTAAATAAAATTTAACCCCCTTTTTTTCTAAAAAAATTTTCCAAGGAGAAAACCAAGCATCATTAGTTGGCGCATTCATTAAAGACACAGTAGACTCAGTCGCCACATAAAAAAGAAAACTTTTCAATGCGTTAATAACTGTCATCGTGCTTGCTTTATCATAAGCAATACCATAAAAAGGAGCCAACATTTCAACTAAATAAGGACGTGAGTTTTGAGATAGTTTTTTTAAGTCAATAAAATCTATCCATCTTATCGAGTCCCAGCTGCAAATTCTCTCATTACAAACTATCATTGGTAGTAACAATATATCTAAAAAATAAATAAATTCTGCTAATTTCCAACCCTTTATGACATTGTAAATATTGCTTAGCAAAACAGAATATTTTTTTTCTTTCATGAAGAAACGAACATTGCCAGATTTTCTTGAAAATAGTAGGGATTCTATTGGCACCAAACAATCCAAAACTGTTTTACCTTTTTCATCGCAAGGTATGGTTTTTAACAGATCCAATAAATTAAAATATTTTGCACCATAACCTCTCCATGAATATTCAGCGGGAAGACCAGTTAAACTGTTTTGATGAGAAGCACTGATTTTTGCACTTCTTGCCATACCTCCAATAATCGTGTTTTTTTCAAAAACATACACCTCAAAACCACGATGCGATAATTCATGCGCCGCAGTTAATCCGGCAATTCCTGCACCCATAACAACCACTTTATTAGCTGAAATTTTTGAACTTTCATGACAATCCATTGGAATACACCCCCTTAATTAAGTTACATTCGAAATAATGAAATAATGATGGGCTTTAAATCTTTTCATTACGCAAACGCAATATTAATTGGAATTGAATTACACCACATACTGCGTAAAAGTCAGCATAAAAATGCTTATATTTTTGAGCAGTTTAATTCGTTAGCAGCATAGAGCTGTGTCTAAAAAACTTGTTTGCCATTTTCAATGCTATAAAAAATATTTGCGGGGAAGCTCAAGTGAACAACCCATTTTTTATTTTTTAACAATAGATTTTCTTTCATAAAGACCAATCAAAATTGCTTTTTCCAAAACATGCCCTTCCATGGCTTTCATTATTTGTTGCTTAGTAGCGCCTACTGGCAGATCAAGCATTGCATCCAACGCATAGCAATTAAAAAAATAATGATGGCGACTATCGGGGGGGCAAGGAGCGTAGTATTTAGTATCACCACTTGTTCCCACACCATGAATACCCCGCGGCTCTTCACTTTCAGCGATATAAGTAGTGTTAGCAGGAATATTAAATACAATCCAATGATCCCAAATACCGTCCTGACGAATAGATTTTGGTACATCAGGGTCATCCATAATTAAAACAAAACTGACTGTTTTCGCAGGTATTGCGCTAATTTTTAATGGTGGGCTAATACTCGCACCATCACAGGTGTATTTTTGAGGAATCATTCCCTCATGTTCAAAAGCGGTGCTGGTCAGTTTCATAATATTACTCTTTATAGGCAGATAGAACGATAATTTTTTATTTCTTTATAGAAAAATAATTTTTCTATAAAAATATTTCTATCATTCATTCAGTTATAACACAAGCCTCGCTTTTTTAAATAATCCTAAAGGCACTGTTACGAAAAGTGAGTATGCGCTACGTTTAAAACATATTTAAAGCATGGGGTTTTGTTAATCTCGGTAAAAATACAAAAAGATGCTGAAAAACTGTTCAACTGGAAACGTTTTAAACGTGATAGTATTCTGTGGCTTGTCTCGCTTTATTACTGTTAATACATATGCTTTTGAAGCCCTCGATTTTTACAAGGAATTGGGTTTTTATCTGGAATTTGAACCACGCAATCCTGACAACGACTCAATATTCTATTTTTTGCGTAAAGATTTATAAAAATTAGTGTATGCTGTGTGGAGTAATAGATTCTGCTGAGTCACCACTAGAAAACGGGGGTACAGCAACTTTAAAAAAAACTACCATTGACCTGTTATTTTCTTGGGGTTGCATATATCTCTTCAGCTGATTTAATAACGCCTGGTTTTTTATTTCTCTTGCTAATTCTTGTATCGCCGGGCTATTGCAAATAGATTGTAAAAATTTTTCTGTATCAGATTTCGTACATTCATCATCGCCTTTATACATACAGGCTTCTTCAAAGTTATCAAAATCTTCTTGATATCTATCTTCTAATAACCAATTTTCAAGATCACTTATGACAGTTAGCAGTTTTAAGAAAAGATTTTCTAAAGTTTTTAACAAAAAATCAGACTGCTCAAAATTTACAATCAGTTTCAGTAAAGAAAAAATGACTTCGTTAGAATTTTTCACACAGGAATAATAGCTAATCACTTCATCTAATGCATTCAATATTCCATTTGTATCAGGTTGATATTTACATGTTGATTTAAATAAAATTTCTAAAAGCTCGCCATGGAAAACAATGTTTTTAGCAAGTTGATTAACCGTCTCTTGATCTATCAAATCGCCACCTTCCCATGTCATGAAGAATTCCAATAAGTTAAAATTTCTTTGTTTTAATATAAACTCCCAATATTCTAAAAATATAGCTCTATTAAATTCTCCATGATAAACAATACAAAACTTAGGTATTTTTTCTTTTTGCTCTTTAATAATCAATATTTTCATTAGCTCACAAAAAGTATTTTTATCAGCTCTTTTTAAGTATGTTTCACAGTCTTGTTGATTGTGATTCAACAGAATAAATAATGCGTTTGCAAAAATGCATTTTTCAGGCGTAATATTGTTTTCTAAATAAAAAGAAAGAAGCCATTTAATCATTTTTACATCTTTTTTTGGTATGCACCTATGCATACATTTTTCTGCGATTTGTTCACATAATATGTATTCTTTATAGGATTCATTTAATTGAATTAAAGTGTTAACTAGATATAAATAACCTTGATCGATGAATTGTTCAAATACTTTTCTAATGGTTAACTTATCAAGAATTATTTTTTTTTCACTTGACATATGAAATATGTATTCAATAAATCTTTTTTCTACTGAAGGCAATGAAGCGACAAAATTAAGCAAGGGGGATATATTTTCAGGTCGATGATCACAATCATACTTAACAAATAATTTAAATATATCAAATCTATTTGCATCAATAGCAGTTTTCCACGCAATGTAATGAGAAAAATATGATGGAAGTTGAATATCTGGATAATAGTAAAAATATAATATGGTTTCCCACTGGAGTGCTTCGGCTGCTGTATGCAACATAGCAACCATTATACTTTGACTTCTACTTATGCTGGGTCGCTTTTCTAATTTGTTAAAAGCTCTTTTTATATAATCCATATGCTCATCAATATACGAAATATTTCCAAATTTGGCCGCAACAAGCAACTTTGTTTTTCTTTTCTCACATCTATTTAAATACATTTCGCCCAATGTATTTGCAAACCATTGCATTTTTTTTAAATGAAAATATACAGGACTAGACCAAGAATATTCACATGTATTATCCTGCATTGGGTTTAAAAAACAGTCTTGAATTACAGATGCAATACAATCTAAGAAGTTAGATTGATACATGCTTTTACTTGGAGTAAATTCTTCAAGATATTCATGTCGCAATATATAATAAAAAACTTGAATATCAGATAAAAAATTTTTTATTGTTTCATATTTAATATATTTTTCTTTACAATACTGTTGAAGCTCATAAAACAATCCATTTTTTTTTATTTTTTTTATGTGAACATCTCGAAAATGTGTCATGAATTCCGCATGCATCATAAGCGCAGGGTCATTATGAATAATTTCTTTTAAGTGCAATATCGCAGCTTTATAAGTTGATACTGTTTCTTCCATTCTTTTTAACATGCCGATGTCATAGCGAGACCCCTTTTTAAAAAATTCTTGCAGCAGCTCTATAAATAAACCCGTGTTGAACGATAGAATTACTTGGTTTTCTATTATTCCCCCATTCCAATAGCAATAAAACTGATGCTGGGCATCAATTTTAATAGCATCCAAAGATTTTGGGAATTTAGCCTGATCATTTGGCGTTATATCAAAATCAAGATAAAAACCTGGCTGGGCATTTAAGATAATTAACTTTAAAAAATCAGAAGAAAAAACATACAATTCTTGTTCTGTCATGAAATTATAAAATATTATCTGCGTAGAAATTAAGTGCTGAACCTCGCCGATTAACAGATCAATATTTTGAATTTGAATACTAATTGAAGCATCATGTCGATCATGCAATACCAAGCAATTATCAGCTTTTTCTGCATCACAAAAAGATGGCTGAGAAAATTGCTCAAATAATTTTCTATCGACAGAGAGCCTTACTTGAAATTCAGTTCCTTGGGCTAATAAATATTTTTGCCAACGAAATAAGTTTTTTAGCGATTTTTGGCTAGGAATTTTCCCAACCCAACAAAAATGTAATAAACTTTTCATAATATATTTTACCAATATATCTATATAGTTAGCATGCTAAGTTGAGTATATAAATAATAAATTAAGCTAATATTAAATTTGCTACAATTTTTGTGGTACCACTTTTCTCAGGACAAAATCTCATAAAACGGCTTCAGTAGCGATTTTTAGCGCTGTAAATGGCTGAAAAACCTTGAGGCATTCCTTAAGATCTGATGCTTTTTTAAGTGGATTAATGATTATTTCGCGAATAAAATTCAATCCATGACGAAACAAACTATTTTTAGGCGAGTCCTGTCATAATGCCTGAAAAGACGAATGGGATTTTTTCAGTACGCCACTCACCAACACAATGCACCCATAAAAACACAATAGCCAATACGCCCACCATTTTTTCATGCGATCTAATTTTATTAAATGTGTATCTTCGAAGAAAAAAGCGCGTTTTTTTAAGCAGCAAAAAGCATTTCGATTTCCCGTCTTCGCAAATAAATAGCATCTGTTTTAGATATGTATTTATTTCAAAACATTCAGAAAGTACAAAACACAACAAACACTTGGCTTAAGCATTACAAGGAGGAAAGACCGCATGAATCATTATCAAGCACGCGGCTTTTATTTTTCTGCAAATGCATCATCAAATTAACTCAATTTGATATCCATTTGGGTCTTTTATAAATGCGATTACGGTTGCTCCTCCTTTCACAGGACCTGGTTTTCTAGTCACCGTACCACCCATCGCTTCAATGCGCTCGCACGCTTGATACACATCATCCACTTTAAAACACAAGTGACCAAAGGCATCGCCATGCTGATACT
Source organism: Gammaproteobacteria bacterium CG_4_10_14_0_2_um_filter_38_22 (assembly GCA_002793195.1). Lineage (GTDB taxonomy): Bacteria > Pseudomonadota > Gammaproteobacteria > Coxiellales > Coxiellaceae > 2-02-FULL-42-43. The sequence continues at coordinate 115,158 of PFPT01000060.1, read as the reverse complement.
CGGCTCTGCCCCAATTGTGAGTCAGCTCAATTAATGTTTCTGATGTAGGATCATCGCTATATCCCAAAAACGCGAGCGTATATTTATATTCTGCGTTTTCTGTTTTCTTTTGTAACTTCATGCCGAATGTATTGGTATAAAAATCGATTGACTCTTGAAGATCATTAACTCGAATCATGACGTGAGCAAAATGCATAACAACCTCGTAAGCTATAAAATTATCTAAAAATGATATTAAGTTGAAACACCTTAAAGCAGCGTTCATTACCTGATATTTAAAGAAAGCGATCAAACCGTACGCTTTGATCGCACAATTTTTTTGAGAATATCATATTTTATTAAGAAAATACTGCTATGATTATTAGATAAACCACTCATAAACGGAGCAAAGTTATGGTATGTTTCTCTAAAAAAAGCATTCTCTCTACAATATTACTAGCTGGCTTGCCTACATTAGCACTAGCAAGCACTATTACCCCACCCAAACAATTAAATGTTTACTGCGTGAATGGCGCGTGTCAAATCAAAAACGCATTCCCTGGAAAAAGCAAGCTTTCTATTAATATGCTCAATTCAAAAGGAGCAGAAATGGGCAACTTCACATTAAAAAGAAACAAGGTATTTGGCTTTTCTCCATTCGCACATCATCGCAACAATGCGGTTACAGTAAACTACCTTTATACAGGAACAGGCAATGATGGATTTCCTGTAAAGCTTGAGTTAACCAGCTCCCCAGCATCATTACCAAATGGCCTTATCTTAGGGAAATCATGGAAATTTAGTGGCGGCGCTTCATTTTTATGCTATGCCACTAATCCCTGCAGCGCAACGATAAAAGCTTCGTAAGCAAGTCCGTCTCTGTGATGCAAGTGATAAAAATGACTCAGCCTCTCTCCTTTAGGAGAGGGGTATTTTAGGGTTATGTATATGAACCACTCCATCCTTGTTTATTGCATTGACTTCGTATTTTGATTTCTCAAGCATTTAACTGTTACAAACGCCTATTTTTTTCAAAATAATTTCAAGCAGACAAAATCGAGTAATCCCACTTTGAAATAAATTAACACCTACAAAAACCGTTATCCAAAGTATATAAGTGCTATAGTAAAATGGGCTTTTTGGAACACCCAATGCTAATGTAATTAAAATAACAGCGCCTGCGAAAATGTGTACAATTCTATCTGCATTCATAACAAACTCCTTTTATTTTTTAATCCATTTCATCCAACTCAAATAAATCAGCGGTATTACAAAAAGCGTAAGTGTAGTTGAGGCGATTGATCCAAAAATTAATGAAATGGCCAATCCACCAAACACAGGATCACCAATCATCACAGATGACCCAAAAATAATAGCGAGCGCTGTCAATAAAATAGGCGTTAAACGAACAACTGCTGCATCCATAACAGCAGACTCCATAGGCATTCCCTGTCGTTGTTTTTCTAAAATAAAATCAATTAATAAAAGCGAATTTCGGACAACAATGCCTGCAAGCGCAATCACACCAATCATGGATGTAGCAGTAAATGGTTGATGCATTATCCAGTGGCCTGGAAAAACACCCACCATTGTTAATGGTATTGCACCCATAATAATTAATGGAATAACAAATGATTGATAAGCACCCGTCAGTAATAAATAAATTAATATCAGCGCAACAATAAATGCGGTTCCTAGATCTCGAAACACATCCAGAGTTAATCGCATTTCACCTAACCATGAAAATTGATAGTGCGTGATGTCATTAGGTTGCGCTTCGCTAAAACCCAAGTTATTAACACCTAAATGAGATCCATTAGGTAGTATCAATTGATGCAGTTGCTTTGTGATTGTCGCCACGGAGTAAACAGGACTGGAATGCAACATTTCTCCGTAGACATAAACCACCTTATGTTGATCCCGCGTATAAATAGGTTTGTTCTGATTCACAAAATTAAAATGTGCTACCTTATCAAGCGGCACGAATTCATTTTGACGATTTAAAAAATATAATTTTTCAAGTGTAGAAATATTATTTCGTGTTGCATCAGGTAAACGCAAAATAATATTTTCAGGATCACGACTCTCCGATGAATGAATGATACCCAATGACAATCCAGAAAAATAGGTGTTAATTTCACGGGTTAATGTTTCTGGCGATAATCCGGAAAACACTGCTTTTTGCTTATTAATAACAATTTTATAACTGGGCAAGCTTTGCGTAACAGAATTATCAATATTAATCATGCCATCTATTTTCGGATAAATATTTTTTGTAATATCGTTAGCCAGCGATTGCAGCAGAGAATAATTTGGGCCATAAATCCCCGCTTCCATTTGAGACCTGACAGGAGGGCCCGGCGGCGTTTCAAATAATTTAATCCGCGACGTTGGAAATGCGGCTTGCACTTTTGCAAGGGATGCATAAAGTTGTTGCGCAATTTCATGCGAACCCATACTACGCTGATGTTTGTTAATCAAATTAATACGTATTTGTGCATAATCACCGCCATGCTGCAGTGCATCACCTCTCACCATCGCAGCAAAATCAACAGGGGCTGATTCACCTAAAAATAACTGATAATTGGTTACATATGCATTTTGATTCAATACAGCCGCGATGGCTTTTGTGACTTGATTCGTTTCTTGCTCTGTACTACCCGTTATGGTATTAATTTCTAATAACAAGGTATTCACATTATCATCAGGTAACATTTTAAGACCAACGCCTAATGCACTTAGAGGCCCATTCGTACCACTTGGTCTAATGAATTGCCATAAAGGTTGTAACATCACAACCATCACCAATAAAAAAATTATCGCATAAAATAACCGTCGTTTACGCGCTGAATGAATAAGTGGTTTAAATAAGTAAATATAGGCACGATGCAATATGCTGATATGCGTCACTGGCTTTACTATTGGTGAAGCAATCAAATTACTTTCAGCTATTTTTACTGCTTTTGCTTTTAACCAAAGATATGACAAATAAGGCACAACAGTGTAAGCAATAATTAAAGAAATTAACATGGCAAGCGGCGCATTAAACGGAATCGGTCCCATAAATGGCCCCATCATTCCACTGACAAATGCCATTGGAATTAAGGCAAGAATAACCGTAAAAGTTGCAATAATGGTAGGTTTTCCAATTTCATTGGCTGCGCTTAAAATCATGTGCCCAAAATCACGCCATGATTGATAGTGCATGTGACGATGGATATTTTCAATGACGACAATACTATCGTCTACCAATAAACCGAGTGACAGTATCAATGCAAACAAGGTAATTCGATTAATGGTTTGTCCTGCAATCCAACCAACACCCAATACTAAGAATAAAATAAGCGGGATCGATAACATAACGATAGATGCTTCACGCCATCCCAAAAATAATAACAGAATAATCACGACAGAAAGAATGGCGATTCCCAAATGTTGAATCAGCGTGTTTACTGCATCATTGGCATCTTCACCATAATTTCGAGTGACTGTCACAGTGATATTTTTTGAAAGTTCAGTTTTTTCAATCATTGCCAATTTTTTCAATACATCATCTGCCACTTCAACGCCATTCGTTCCCTTTTGTCTGGCTAATGCAATTGTAACGGCAGGCACAAGCGCACCGACTGTGTGATTTGTTTTTGCTGCCTTCCCAAAAGAAAAATATGATTGAATATGCTCATTAGCAGGCCCTGTTTCAATATATGCAATATCTTTCAATAAAACAGGCTTGCCATTATAAATACCAACGATAATATTACCCACATCAGCAGCATTGATTAATTGCGCGTGCACACGCAAGGGAATATCGCGTTTTTCTGATTTTAGTTTCCCCGTGTTTTGACCTACATTATCGATGGAAAATGCATGGGTAATATTCTCCAATGAAATAAATTTTGCGGTCATTTTTTTAGGATCCAGCCATACACGAACGGCAGCGGGTGATGAACCGACAACCCAACTTTTGCCAACGCCTGGAACCGAACGTAACTGCTCAAGTAACTGCGTTGCCGTTTTTTGCAATTGTAATGACGTATCCTTTGATGAGCTTACCGTAACTGTCAAAATGGGGACATCATAAAGACTCACGGATTGTATGAAGGGCGGCAATGTACCCGGCGGAATATGATTCATGTTACTGTTTATCTGGTTATAGACTTTAACCAAACTATTTTCTTCGTTCTGGTTCACCTTAAAACGCACAGTGACTAATGCACGATCATCAACAGCCATGCCGTAAGTATGATCAACACCGGGGATTGTACTCATTAATCCTTCCAATGGTCTTACCACCTGATGCAGCATTTCTTCTGCATTACTACCAGGTCGACTGATAGTAATGTTAACAACAGGAACAACAATCTCAGGATTATAGGTGCGCGGCGTAAACAATATGGCTGCAATTCCAAATACAATGGCAATAATAATAATGAGCAATGTCAATTTTGAACGTAAAAAAATACGTGCTAATTGACCCGCCATATTTAATTTTAATGTTTCATCAAGTGTATTTTTCATTAACCATTCCAATGATTTGCTGCATGAATCAAGATCAATAACCGCGCTTGATCAAGCATCAAATGATACCGATTCATGATTGTTTGAACACGCGCATTATCTAACCGAGACTGTGCATCAAGCAATTGACCTAATGTAAAAAACCCTTGCCCATATCTTCGCTGATAACTTTTTACAATTTCACGAGATGCTATTACGGTACGCTTACTGCTCTCTAATTGCATCTGAGTCACTTTCACTGCTCGAACAGCTTGTATCACTGATAAACGAATATTATTAAACGCATCAGAAAGCGCTGCTGAAGATTGATCATATTGTGCAACCGCTTTTTTGTCTGCACCCGATTGCGCACCAGAGCTAAATAATTTCCAATTTAAAGCAAGCATTGCTGTGTTTGACGGGTTTGATATTGAGAATGAGTCTGCATTCCAATCGTGTCGCAATTGAAGATTAATTTTCGGCAGGTTATTGGCTTTTGCAGCGCCAATATCAGCTTTATCAGCACTTACCTTGAACTCAAGTGATAATAACGCTGGATTTGATAGGAACGCTTGCTTCAAAAGATTATTTGTCTTCTCATTGGTTGATAATAATCGTGCCGTTTTTCCTGGCAACAAATGACTCTCTGGTTTTCCTATGATAATTCGAAATGCATCCAATGCATTTTTTCTTTGTTCAATGGCTGTTTTTAAGGCTGTTTTTGCAATACGCAAATTGGATTTTGCAAATAATACATCACCTTTAATCACAGCAGATTGTGCATACAAGTCATTGGTTAATTTTAAATAAGCTTTTGCAGCCATACAGGATTGCTTGGCCGCTCTAATAATCTGCGTTGTTGCGTGAACACCTTCATAGGATTGTAAAACAGCATAAATAAGCGCGGATTTTGCCGCTTGATTGCCTTCCCTTGCTGCTTTCAATAAATACTTTGTCTTTTTAACTTTTTCAATTGTTTCGCCGCCAGAAAACAAAGGAATATTAACAACGATACCCGTATCAACATTATTATAATATCCAGGAGAATCAAGCGCTGTCGGTTTTGTGTTAATAGAACCAGGCCCTGTATATTGAGCGAAACCAAAATCAGCAAATGATGCTTGTCCTTGAGATAATTTATAAGAAAACACATTGAGCGGATTGTCACTGCGCGCTGCATTCATCTCAATATTTAAATTCGGCAGTCCATTACCACGGGTTTCAGTGACCTCTGCGGACGCTGCAGCAATGTCAGCTTTACTTGCAACAATCTTTGGATTTGATGACAGCGCCAGTTGAACCGCTTCTGAAAAATTAACACGTTGAGCGTCATTGGCATAAGTAGCAATACCCAAAAAGAACCATAAGCTAACCACTAAAATTATTTTTTTCTTTTTTAGAAAATGACAGTTTTTTGCCATTTATATCATCCCTATTTCTAATATCCCTTTTGTCAAAACTCAGCTCTAATACAATTAAACACTGCTATTTAGGTATAATACAAACTCAGTTTTGACAAAACCTATTTCATTATTCAAGATAATACTGCCTCATCCAAATAATCTGGTATGTTACATAGCCATCCCAACTGTGCTTCAATCTGATCTTTTAACCCCAATGAACCTGCTTGTTCGCCATGCGTAATAAATACTTTTTTTGGCGGATGTTGAAATTGTTTTAACCAAGTAATCATTTCTTCATAATCCGCATGCGCTGATGTATTAGTGAGATATTCCAATTGCGCTTTAACAGGAATCATTTGTCCATGAATTTTAGTTTCTTTCTCGCCTGCTAACATTCGTGCGCCACGCGTACCCCCTGCTTGATATCCTGTCATTAAAATGGTGTTCCTAGAATCAGGTGCAAATACTTTGAGATGATGCAAAATGCGTCCACCCGTCATCATACCACTTGCTGAAATAATAATTTTTGGCATGGGCTGCTGCGCAATTGCTTTTGATTCGTCAGGTGTATGTACATAGGTAGCAACATTGCAAATCAAATGACATTCTGATTTAGAGAGTTGATGTTCACTATTATATTTACAAAGTAATTCTGTTGCGTTAATCGCCATCGGACTATCAAGATAAATAGGTATATTCGGGATACGTCCCGCTTCCTTGAGTTTAAATAAATAATACAATATGCTTTGCGCACGTCCGACGGCAAACGAAGGGATCAATACCGTACCGCCACGCTTTGCTGTCTCATTCACAATTTTTGCTATGCGTGCTTGGATATCTTCTTTTTCGTGTAAGCGATTACCATAAGTAGATTCAATAATTAAATAATCAGTTGAATGAATAATTGCTGGTGGTTTCATAATGGAATCTTGCAAACGTCCCATATCACCTGTAAATAAAACACGGATCCCTTCAATATCAAATTGCACAAAGGCGGCACCCAAAATATGTCCTGCCCGATGAAAGGAAACCGTACCTTGATCAGTAATTGAAAATGGCTTATCAAAAGCTATCGTATTAAATTGTTTTAATGCAATTTCTGCATCTTCTTTTGTATATAAAGGCAAAGCCGGATGATGTTTGCTGTAACCATATTTATTAGCGCGTTTTGCCTCTTCTTCATGAAGATATCCACTATCGGGCAATAAAATTTTGCATAAATCATAAGTCGCTGCTGTTGAATAAATAGGTCCTTGAAAACCATTTTTAACGAGCAGAGGTAAATATCCGGTATGATCAATGTGTGCGTGAGTAATCACAACAGCGTCAATCGTTGCCGGATCAAGTGGGAATTTTTCCCAATTTCGTAATCGTAGTGCTTTGTAACCTTGAAAAAGACCGCAATCAATCAGAATTTTTTTATTTTTTATCTCTAACAAATATTTGGAACCGGTGACTGTTTTGGTTGCACCGAGAAATTTTATTTTCATTATTCGTTATTCCTTTCGAGATAATTTATAGTAGTGATTTATTCTACACTTTGAAAATATCAGCACTTCCTCGTTCGAACGCGGTAATGTTATTCAATGTTGTTGTAGCAATATTAATTAACGCTTCTTCTGTAAAAAACGCTTGATGACCTGTCACGATAACATTAGGAAATGTGAGCAGTCTTGCAAACACATCATCTTGAATAATCGTTTCTGATAAATTATGGAAAAGTAAATTTTCTTCTTCTTCGTAAACATCAATTCCTAAATAACCTACTTTTCCATTTTTCAAACCTTGAACAATAGCTTTGGTATCGATTAAAGCGCCTCTTCCTGTATTAATTAACATAACACCCGTTTTCATTTTCATTAATACTGATTCATTAATTAAATGGTGTGTATCAGCTGTCAAAGGGCAATGTAAGCTAATAATATCGGATTGTTGATATAGTTCTTCATAATTTACGTAAGTAACACCCAGATTTTTGCAGGTATCATTCTGAATCAAGTCAACTGCGAGTAATTTGCAACCAAATCCATGCATGATTTTCGCAAATAGAGTGCCAATTTTTCCTGTCCCAACAATACCGATTGTGCGATTATGCAAATCAAAACCGATTAACCCATCCAGCGAAAAGTTTTGTTCACGCACGCGTGCATAAGCACGATGTATTTTTCGATTTAATGCCAATATCAATCCTGTTGCAAATTCTGCAACCGCATAAGGAGAATAAGCGGGCACACGTGTTACGACTAGCCCCAATTTTTTTGCAGTCTCAATATCGACATGGTTAAATCCCGCTGAACGAAGCGCGATAGTTCGTGTATTACCTTGCGCAAGAATCGTCAATACAGCTTTATTTAAATCATCAGTGATAAAACAACTTACGGCTGGAAATTCGGCCGCTAATTTTGCCGTTTCTGTTGTTAATCTTCCCTCAAAAAAATTAAGTTCATGGTGATCTTTTTCATTGGCGCGTAATAAAAATGGTTTTTCAAAATTATTAACACTAAACAGTGCGACTTTCATAAAATTAATTTCCACAATAATGATTAAAATGATTACGCATCTTCATTTTTGCCAAGTATAATATAATAATAGTTTTGTTAAAAAGGCATTATATCAGATAATTGCGAACACAAATGCAAAAGAACTCATCCACGCTACCAATTCACAGACGCTGACTTCTCAATTTAAAAACACAAGTATTATCTCAGTATTAATGATATGTTAGATTGTTGGCGAATCTATGAACCAAACTATGGTAATCTTCGACAAATTCTTAAACAAATTCCTTTCGCTTGAATAACATGGATAATATGACCTCGAAATCTTGCAATTCACTGAGTCATAATATGAAAAAACATATCATTAATATCATGCGTTCTGATTTTGTTGTGTATGTTTTTTGTACTGTTAAAAAAATATAAAGTGGGACAAAGATTCATGATAAATGATTTTAATCAAAAAACAGTATTTAATTCACCATTTTTCGTATCATTTTTTTATTACTTTGCCAAATTTATTTTTTTTATTTCACGATGGAAAATTATTGGCGAAAAGCCCAAGCTTAAAAAATATGTTGTATTACTCGGGACGCACACGTCAAACTGGGATTTTGTTTGTATGGTATTAACGGTATTTTTTTACAAACAACCCATTTTCTGGATTGGAAAAAAATCACTTTTTGATTCACCTTTTTCGTTTTTCTTTCGATGGATGGGCGGATTATCATCAGGAGAATTACAAAATGGCAGTACAGTTCTGCAATGCGCCAGTTACATTAAAAATAGCGATGAGTGTGCGCTTGCATTGGCGCCTAAAGGAACGCGTAAATTAAATGCCGAATGGAAGACAGGTTTTTATTATATTGCAAAATCAGCTAATGTGCCTATTGTATGTGCTTTCATTGATTATAAAAACAGAGCAAGTGGTGTATTGGGTACTTATTATTTAACAGACAATATTCAAATTGATATCGCGACATTAAAATCATACTATAAAAATTATCAACTTTGACACTTATTCTGCTGTCTCAGAAAACAAACCACTTTCTGCTATTACACAGCCGATTCCGATAATAGCGCTTGTTGAATACGCCGATTATCCATCTCATGTTAAACAACTTGCTTTAAAAACATTTATTTTCCGATAAGAATAAGAATGCCTGATACAATTGCAAGAATACCAAATACAATCATTGGAATGGCAATAACAGGAATGATTAACCTTAAACCATATAAAATTAAAAAAATAGCAAGAAGAAAAAAACCGATATTATTGATAAAATTAAATTTCATAAATCATCCTTGAGTGTTTTTATGATAAGATGACTGAATCACTTTATTATTTTTTTCTTATCATTTTCATAATCAGAGAAACTAAAAATAACACTAGAAAAATAACAAAAATAATTTTTGCGATACCTGCAGCTTGCACTGCAACACCACCAAATCCAAAAAATCCAGCAATAAGCGCAATAATCAAAAATGTAACAACCCAACCTAACATAATTAACTCCTTTTAATTTATATGTTGAGAAACCCTAAAACCAGCCTAACAATCGATTTTAATTTTACAGTTTAGCATGGTAATCAAAGGATACAAAATAGCACCCTATGAATAACAAAACTAACAAGATTCATTTTTATTCTGCAGCATATGCATTTCTTTATTTTTGATGCTACGGTAACCAGCTTCAAATGATTACGTAAAGTTGCCATTTTTCGAGCCCTATCAACCGCTTTTTTGTCTCAATACTCAAGCACACTTTAGCGCCAAAACTTGGCCCAAAGGTTCACAAAACACACTCGCATTATCATCGGTCAACTCCTTTCCATTATAAAGAATGCTTTGATTTTCAATAGGCAATTTCTCGCTAGCTAATATTGCTTTTTTCAAATCAAGAAGGGTATCTGTTCTCTCGATCGATATCGAGAGTTCTTTACCAGAAAGCATTTTTAAATAAACTTGATAAACGTCTTTTTTGTTAGTGCCAGCTAAAAATCTGGCGTTCTGAACTGATTGAGTCCGCGCTACTACTGCTTTCACCACAATTCTATGCCTTACATGATGAAAATGAATATCAATCTGAGTAAGCAGACCTTCTAGCGTTAATCTTGATACTGCTGAGTTATTATTTGCCCATTTCACAAGGGTTTTTAGAACTATTATTATATCATCACTCCACATTGCTTTTGAATTATTAAAAAACCCAGCATGCCTCTTGTACAATGTCCGTATACTTTGTGCTGTCATAAAGTAATAAGGTTCGCTCATTGAATCAAGAAATTCAGATAATGCAAATTTTCTCATACACCCTCCACAATATTATTGATTTTGCATGACCCCCTTAAACTCATTTAATCTGTCGGTCACGCTTGAGTTGTGCGTACTCCATAATTTTACAGTTCAATATCCGCTGGCAAAAGACTTAAATCATTTGCTTGATTCATGCTGCTGATCTCTATATCCCAACCGATAAGGTAACCTGATGGATCTGCCCATCATCCAGCAATGGAACAATGCTTTCTGATAGCAGCACTTCATCCAGTAAAATACGGTCTTTATTTTCAACACGATTGACCGTAATTTTGTAAACTGTTTTGCCAAAACGGTAGTCAATAGCAAAACCATTCCACTCATCAGGCAACATTGGTTTTAAATGCAGTTGATTACCATTTTTTAATGTTATTCCCAAAAATGTTTCAGTTATTAAACGATACAACCACCCTGCCGATCCCGTATACCAACTCCAACCGCCACGTCCAACATGCGGCACTACACTGTAAATATCACCTGCAGTAACATAAGGCTCTATCTTATAGCGTTCCATTGCTTCGGCAGTAACGCTGTGATGAATCGGATTGAGCATATGAAATAATTCCCATGCTGTTTGTTTCTCACCTAATTGTGCAAATGCCATGGCTACCCAAACAGCGGCATGCGTGTATTGTCCACCGTTTTCGCGTATACCAGGAAGATATCCTTGAATATAACCCGGATTAGGTGTTGATTGATTAAAAGGTGGGGCTAACAATTTAATTAATTGGTCTGATTCACTGACGAGATAACGACGAAGTGAGTTCATCGCATCCATTGCACGCGCAGATCCTGCAGCACCCGATAATACCGACCAGCTTTGCGCGATGGAATCAATGCGACATTCTTTGTTATTTTTTGACCCCAATGGCGTGCCATCATCAAAATAAGCCCTGAGATACCATTCACCATCCCACGCGTGCGCTTCACAATTTTGCTGTAGCTTTTTGCTTTCCGTTTCACAAAGCGTTGAAAACGCATTATCACCATAGTGTGCTGCAATCACAGCGAAACGTTTCAACACACTATATAAGAAAAAGGCAAGCCAAACGCTTTCACCAAATCCTTTGCTGCCAACTAAATTCATTCCGTCATTCCAATCACCAGAACCCATTAGTGGCAACCCATGCGTACCTAATTTTAAACCGTTATTAATCGCACGGACTGCATGCTGGTAAAGACTAATGGATTCACTGCTGACAGAGGGTAATTCATAATAAGATTCTTCATCCGGTTTCAATGGTCGCCCACTTAATAAAGCAATTTTCTCATCGAGTATTGCCTTATCTCCCGTCGTTTCAATGTAATGACAAAGCGCAAATGGCAACCACAAATAATCATCAGAGCAACGTGTTCGCACACCGTGACTGGAAGGCGGATGCCACCAATGTTGCACATCACCTTCTTCAAATTGATGTGCAGCACATAATAATAGTTGCGCTCGAAATAGATCGGGGGCTACGTGTGATAGCGCCATGACATCTTGTAATTGATCACGAAAACCAAAGGCACCACCAGATTGATAGTAACCAGTACGTCCCCATAATCGACTCGATAAAGTTTGATACAATAACCATCCGTTTGCCAATAAATTCACTGATGCATCGGGTGTTGTGATGACAACCGTGCTTAATATTTTTTTCCATTGTTGTTGTATTAATGCTAATTGCGCTTGTGCTGCTGTTTTATCGCGATAGCTTTGTATTATATTTTCAGCATCATTTTTATCTTTACCTACACCTAGGGTAAATACAATTTCGCGCGTTTGACCTTCGCTCAACTCAAATATAACTTGAATTGCAGCACAGGGATCTAATTCTGCCCCAACGCGTCCTGATAAACGTTTGCGTTTTAATGCTGCAGGTAAACTCAATGCGCCATTTCTGCCAAGAAATTCAGTGCGATCTCCTGTGATAGAGCGTTCGATTAATCCTAAATGATTTGTCGCTGCTTCGAAAAATCCAGTGCGTTCACCAAAAGCACTGTTGTAATAATTTTGCGCCAATAAGCCACCGCTCTGTGATAATTGAGTAACAACATGCATGGCATTTTTAGAACGTAAATCACCCAACACCCACGTAACATAACCTGTCGCAGATAATTGACGCCGGCGATTGGAATCATTTCGAATTTTTAATACCGCAAACTTAACAGGTGCGTTTAACGCAACATAAATCCATAATTCGGAATAAATACCGTTTTCAATATGTTCAAAAACACTGTAACCAAAGCCATGTCGTGTTTGATAATCACCACGACCGCGACACGGTAATGGACTCGGCGACCACACTGTTCCACTTTCTTCATCCCGCAAATAAAATGCTTCACCGCTCGAATCTTGTATCGGATCATTTTCCCAAGGAGTCAAACGAAATTCATGCGCGTTTTCAACCCAAGAATAACCTTGCCCGCTTTCAGAAACCAAGGTGCCAAAATTTGGATTGGCTAATATATTCGCCCATGGCGCAGGCGTGGCAGCACCTTCCATTAATCGAATAATATATTCATCACCTGATTTATTAAATCCACCCAAACCATTAAAGAATTGCAAATCGCCTGGTAATTCAGGCAGTTTATTATTCACCACAGCACGTGATGATTTACTGACTGACAATGTTGGCATCAACGGTGGTGGAACATGTCGACGTCCCAGCTGTTCTTTCAAAGTCCCGCGTTTATCTGAAATAATAACTCTGGCAACCGATTCCAACAGTGTACGATCTTCTTGTGGCACTTGCTCTGATAAACGAACCACAATTGCGCCTTCATTTTCTTTGCTGTTTCCTGCTATTAAATTCATAATTTGATCAGTTAAATTTTGCCGATAACTAAAATGCTCATCATTTAAAATAACCAAATCAACAAATAAACCTTTGTGCCGCCAATAGGCTTGTGCTTGGATTAATTGCACGACAAGTTTAATATTAGCAACATCTTCAATACGCAATAATAAAATAGGCAAATCGCCAGAAATAGAATAGCCCCACAAACCAGATTGCCCACGGCGATTACCTGCTAATGCATTGGAATTTGCACGACGCGCGCTACTGCTATAAATAATAGCGCTGGCTAATTTCCCATAAAGTTGGGCATCTGCTTCACTAATATTGAGTTGATGCAATAAAACTTGTCCATGCGTCCACGCTAATCCGAAAATACGGTTGGCCAAATGGCGGTCATGATATTTTTCAATTAACGCAATACAATTTTCACGTGTATCGGCAACCCCCGTTAAAAGATCGAGTGTTGCCAACGCGTCGGGTTCAAGAGTAAGTCGGCAACGAATGGAAATAATAGGATCAAGTACCGCGCCGCTGGTATTAGAAAGATCTCCTTTTGAGATCAAGGCGATTGGATTAGCCAAGGTACGAGATCTGCCAACAAAGCGTACGCGATCTGTTTCAAAAGAAAACTGCACAGGTTGTTCATCATGATAAATATTTAATAGATGACACAACCATGGTGTATTTTGATGTTCATCTTGCGATCGACGGGTTGCCAAAATAGCCTGTTTTTCAGGTAACAATTCTGTTTCAACAAATAAATTACTGAAAGCTGGCTGTGCAAGATCGGATGTTTGTGTCGCCAACACAATTTCACCGTAACTGGTAAATTCGATGGTACGACGTATTTTAGCGCGATTGTGAATACGTAAGCGACGCACCTCAATATCATCTTCAGGTGATACCACAATTTCAGTATGTAAATCTAATAAGTGGTCCGTGCGAATAAATTCAGCATGAGCTTCTGAAAATACCGCTTTAAAATTCTCGATAACATTGGCTGTTGGTTGATACTGTGTCGACCAAAACGTACCTGTTGCCACATCACGCACATAGGAAAATAATCCCCAGTTATCACAAGTACTGTCTTCACGCCACCGAGTAATCGCTATGTTTTTCCAGTGACTGTAACCACCACCCGCTTGCGTTAGCATCACATGATAACAACCATTTGATAGCAGTTGGATTTGCGGCATACGCGTGTTGGGTGTATTAAATGCCCGCATTAATGTTTCAGGACGATTAACAACAGGAACAGTAATAAGTGATTTGGGTATTTTTAAATAGGATGCAGTGGGTCTTGGAATACGTTCCTGCAATAACAACAGTGTTGCTTGAAATAAAGGATCAGCAATAAAACGTTTTTGCATGGGTCGATTATTTAATAAATAGGACAATGCTAAAAAACTCATGCCTTGATGATGCGCCATAAATGAACGTATCAATATTTTTTTACTCTCAGGTGGCAAACGGCTTGGTGTAAAATCAATGGCTTCATAAAAACCATATTGTCCAACGGCTTGTTCTTCTTTTTCTAAGCGTTGCAAATTTGCGCAAGCAGCAATGGGCTTCACCATTAACGCCATCACGGTTGCGTAAGGTGCGATAACCAAATCTTCTTCTAGCCCGCGCTTCAAACCCAATCCCGGCACACCAAATGCACGGTATAAATAATTAAATTGTGTATCAATCGCATTGTAACCTGATTCCGAAATACCCCACGGCACACCACGTTGTCTACCGTAAACAATTTGTCGATTGACTGCGCCGTGATAGGTTTGATCAAGCAGTGTGCCTGGATAAGTTGGCATCACCAACAGAGGCATTAAATATTCAAACATTGAGCCACTCCAAGAAACCAGTGTTGGCTCGCCGCCATTTGAAATTAATAATCGACCCAATGCAAACCAACTTGCCTGTCGTAGTTGACCCTGCGCAATCGCAACAAAACAACACAAGCGTGCTTCTGAAGACAGTAAATCATAACTGCTAAGATCACGTTCTTTTTTATCAACGTTGTATCCAATCGTCATTAAATGATCGGCTTCGTCATAAAGAAAACGCATATCCATTTGAGAAAAGGACAACGCTTTCTCTGCTAATACTTCAATCGTAGGGCGCAAGAGTGGATCATCGGACAGGGCCAATAATCCTTGTCGTAAAATTAATAAATGACCTGCTAAATTTCCGCTATCAACAGTCGATACATAGCGCGGCAATAAGGGTTCTAATGTTTTGGTGCTATACCAATTATAAAAATGACCGCAATATCGCTCGAGGCGATCCATGGTGTGGAAGGTATTGGTTGTTCGTTCCAATAATTGATGCACGTCAATATAACCAAAATCGTAAGCTGTTAAATTAGCCAACAGTGACAAACCTATATTGGTAGGCGATGTTCGTCGTGCTAATACAGCAACCGGTGTTTCTTGATAATTGTCTGGCGGCAACCAATTATCTTCTGCTGTCACAAACGTTTCAAAAAACCCCCATGTTTTCCGTGCAATGTCATTTAAAAAAAGTGTTTGTGCCGTATTGAGTTTATGGGGTGGTCGATAGACAGGTTGACTTAAATTTCGCGCGATTAATGGAGAAAAAAACCACAGTAACAATAACGGGGTGGCATAAAATAAAGGCTCAAATCGACCAGCGATTATCAAAAAAGCCGCTGTTAATAAGGCAATAACAGGTCCCATCCACATGCTATAAATCCATGCTTCAGGTGTATTGCGAAGACGATAATCAACTTGATCAGAAGGCGTCCATTTCAATAAGTTTTTCTTTGAAATCATTGTGCGCCAACCTGTTCGCAAAATGGCATCAAGGCTATACCACACTTCATGCGGTAAACAGGCTAAATATAAAATTATTTGTCCGATAATTCGACGCACAGATTGAAAAATAGCAAAAAAATGCTGGCTGAGCAGCGTATCATTCGGTTTTCGAATAAGTTCAAGCACTGTTTTTGTAACAACTGGCAACGATATCATGGCGAGAATGATAAAAAACCAAAAACAGGTTTCACGTAATACCGTCCAACTTAATTCAAGTAAGATAAACAATGCAATAGGCACCACACTACGCCGTAAATTATCGAGTAATTTTAAACGAGATAACACGGTCAGTGGATTCATGACACGTTTTCCATCTCCAAGTGAAACCCAAGGCAATAACCACCCCAACAGTTGCCAATCTCCGCGGATCCAACGCGCACGACGTTTTGCATCTGATAAATAACTGCTGGGTGATTTTTCATATAAAGGAACATCGCCTAAAAAACCAGATCGCAAATAACACCCTTCTAATAAATCATGGCTCAGGATACGATTATCAGGAAGAGAATGTCCCAATACTTTCTGAAATAAATCCACATCATAGATACCTTTGCCGACGAACGACCCTTCATGAAATACATCTTGATACACATTGGATACACTACGCGTGTAGGGATCAATACCAAATTCAGCGCCACACAAACGCGCATAACGGGTGGGTCCAGAAATGGGTAACGCTTCAGCGACACGCGGTTGTAAAATGGCATACCCTTCAACAACCCGTTGCACAGACGCATCAAAACGCGGTCGATTTTCAGGATGATTCATTGCAGCAACCAATTGTTGCGCTGATTCTCTGGGCAACAATGTATCGGCATCTAATGTAATGACATATTTGATACTAGAAAAAATATCAGAGCGTCCGATAATTAATGAAAAATGAGATTGATTATTGTCACGCAGCAGATTATTTAAATCGGTTAGTTTACCGCGTTTTCGCTCCCATCCCATCCATATATTTTCACAAGCATTCCATTCACGTGCACGATGACAGAGGAAAAAAATATCACTATTTTCTCGAGGATAGCGTGCATTGAGTGCAGAAATTTGTTTTGAAGCTTGCGCAAGGAGTACTTCATCTTCCGCAGTCGTTTCCGTTTTTGCATCATTGAAATCGGTGAGCAACATAAAATGCAAATGATCATCGCGATTGCCGAGATAGCGCACTTCTAATGCTTCAACTAATGATTTAACTTGAGCAAGACTGCCTAGCATCGTTGGAATTACCACCAATGTGCGACAATCAGATGGAATCCCTTTTGTAAAATCCATTCTCGGCAAACGCTGCGGTTTTACCATCAATGTCGCTTGCAAGTTAACAAGCTCAGTGGCTATTTGACTGCCATAAATTGCAACCACCGTACCCAGCAACCAAAGCCATACTTGATTAAGATGACCTGTGTGATTTTCTTTAATTAATAACCCAACGATTAATCCAGCAGTAATAAGAAGAATACAGCCCATATAACTCAATAATTTAGCACGACTGATTTCACTGCAAAATTTTTCCCAATAAAAATGGCGCACCTGAATTGCTTTTTTGAGTGACAATAAACCACCACCAATAAGATAATACCCAACATGGCAATGTCGAATAACATCAGGATTTTTTTGATCATTTTTAGATACACCGTCGAATTTTTTTTTCGCTAACTGAATGGCAATACTTGCAACGAATATTTCGGATCGACCACAACTTCGTGATAACTTTTACACAACATGCCGATAAGCATCACGCGTGCCAAAATCCATCTTGTCATAAACAGCGGCAGGATCGGTTCGTAGTGTTTTTTCAACCAAACTCATTGCTTCAACGAAAACACACCAGTCGACTTCCGCTAAACGTCGCAAGCCAGTAATGCTGTTGCTGATGCTGAGTTGATTCGCTGCTTGATATTTATTTTCTAATTGAATTAATTCTGAAATCGACAACCCTTCTTCTGACAGTTGTTGTTCGATCCAATTCAATGGCAAGGCCAAAGCGGCGCCTTGTAAACGTCGTGTAAATTCCGCCACAAATGCAGTGCTCATCGGTGGATTAGAACGTGCCATATCTGCAATCAGCATCACCATTTTTTTTGGCTCTGTGAGCGCAACTTCAATCATACGATCCGCCCAAAGCGCTGCAAGATTGCGATCTTTTACATCAGAAACTACACGTTGACTGACCTTCGCCAAATTTTCAATTAATGCCACACCCAAGGTAATTGGAATTGCCCATAATTCACCGAGTGTTAACGGCGCAACACTTTGATAAGCAGTAATGCAGCGACTTAAATTATCTAAATCCCATCGACCATCGCCATGTTCAACAATCCCCAATGTAATATCATAAACACGCGGAACACCTCGCAAACCTGCGGCCAATTGCGGTAATCCATTCCCATAACCTTTAGGAAGATTACGTCGAATCGCTTGAATTTCTTCTTGAATCAAATAAAAATTGTCGAGCAACCATTCTCTTGCTGGCGAAAAACTGTCTACGCATTTTGTATTTAAACAGTCACACGATTCGATTAATATGCTTTCGCTTTTAGATAAACGTGACAATAAAATCGTGGGTGATGTTTTCTTTCGCAATGTATGCGACAAAGCCAAGGTAATACCATAACGCTCCATCTGATCCGTGTTAAATAATTCAGCGGGAATGGGTGGTTTATTTAAGCCTTCATCCATAGCTTTATTTTTTAAATGCAACCATTCCTGAATGCGATTAATGAGTGTCTTACTATCCATATTCGATGGCGCTCCAAGTATGCTTTGCAATCATATATTCTTCATGAGTTGGGATAACACCAACTATTATTTTGGAATCATGATCACTGATAATCGTTTCGTTATTTTGGTTGGATTGATGATTTAATGTCATTCCCATCCAACCCAATCGATCAGCTATTTTTTTTCGAATGAATGCAGCATTTTCCCCAATGCCCGCTGTAAATATCAATGCATCACATCCGCCTAACGCAACAGCAAGAGAACCAAACGCCAGTGCTGCGTGATAACAAAATAATTCGATGGCATACATTGCATTTGCATTGGTACTTGATAATAATTTTTGAGCGTCGCTACTGAGTTGTGACACACCCAGCAAACCAGATTCATGATAAAGTAAGTGTTCAATTTGTTTTTCAGAATATTTTTTTTCTTTCATCAAATATAAAAGCACACCAGGATCAATGCTTCCACAACGCGTTCCCATCATCAATCCATCCAATACCGTTAATCCCATCGTTGTTGCAACACTTTTACCGTGATGTATTGCACACATGCTTGCTCCATTTCCCAAATGCGCTACGATAACGCGATTATTTGCACACTGCCCAATTTTTTTAGTCATAACTGATGCAATATATTCATAGGAAATTCCATGAAATCCATAACGAATAACACCCTCATCGGTTAATTTTTTTGGAATAGCAAACGCTTTTGCTAATTTTTCTTGTGAATGATGAAACGTCGTATCAAAACAAGCAACTTGCAATAAAGCAGGGTAGATTGTTTTAATAATATTTATGGCTCTCAAATTATGCGGCTGATGTAAAGGTGCCAATGGAATCAAGCTTTTTATTTTTTCAACAACCTCATCAGTCACAATAGTAGGATGAAAAAAATATTGCCCGCCATGAACCACACGATGCCCTACCGCTTTTATTTTAATGCCATCCGCTAATTTTTCAACCCACTGAAAAAAGGTTTGCAACCCAGCTTCATAACCCTTTTGCGCAATAGTTTTTTTTATGATTTGCTGATGCGTTGAATTATATACTGTAAAAGACGGTAAATCAGAAATATTATCAATCTTGCCATTATACAATAAATTTAATTTTTCTTCATTGGAGAAAATGGAAAATTTGATACTGGATGAACCTGAATTAATCACCAATATAACGTCACTCATACATTTACTCCTGATTTTTTGGGATCAAGAAAATGATAGGCAAGTAATTTCAAACGATCATTAAGCAACACCCATACGAGAGCATATCCCCAAACGAAACCTGCCCAACCCCAGCTAATGGGTGTCATTAAAAATCCGTAGACTGCAATTAATGTTGCTACAATTTGTGTACCTAATACTGCGATCCATAAAATTCGTGCGGGTTTGATCGACCAAAATGGGCCACGCGTTCGCGTTAAAAATATGGTCATATGACCTGCAACAGAGAGTTTTAAATACATAAGCGTTTGAATATGCGCACGATCCAGATGAAAAACACGCTCGCTCAAATAAAATAATAAAAATGCGGAAACAACACCAATAACACCAAGCACAGTAGCAATTCCCAGCACAACGCGCATATTCCATGCTTCAGGTTGGTTTTTATAATGCACATTATCATAGGCAATAGATAAAATTGCGCCATCATTCAATAATGCCAACATCACAATCATAACAGCTGTTAAGGGATAAAAATTAAAAACTAAAATGGCCAGTGTCATGAAAAATAGCACGCGCAATGTCTCAGCGATACGATAGATTGCATAACTGTTCATCCGTTGAAAAATCCGACGACTTTCTTTGATGGCATCAATAATGACTGACAGTCCAGGTGTTAAAAGCACAATATCAGCTGCTGCACGCGCTGCATCAGTTGCACTGGACACAGCAATACCACAGTCGGCTTGTTTTAATGCGGGTGCATCATTGACGCCATCGCCTGTCATGCCGACAATATGAGCGTGCTTCTGTAATGCTTTCACAATATTAAATTTATCTTCTGGAAAAACTTGCGCAAAACCATCTGCTTTTTCTATACTTTCTATTAATGCAGTTGATTTTCGTTTTTCATCATTGTGTAAGCTACTGGCATCTAAAATATTTAAACCCATCCCAAATTTTTTTGCGGTCTCTTTGGCAATAGCAATCGCATCACCCGTCACCATTTTGATTGCAACACCCATTTTTTTTGCGATTGAAATGGTTTGTGCCGCATCAACACGCGGAGGATCAAACAAAGGTAAAATACCGAGAAATTGCCACTTTCCGTCACCCTCTGTTCGCGCAACACCCAATGACCGAAACCCACGCGCTGCGAATTCATTGACGGCTTTATCGACTACGTCTTTTATTTCTGCAGCATTAATTGATAAAGCCAAAATAACTTGCGGTGCACCTTTAGTAACCTTGAATTCCTTTCCCTCTTTATCTTTAACGGTTGCCTCAGTGCGTTTATGCACAGGATCAAACGGCAAAAAATGCGATATTTGATAATGTTGTAACGCATCTTTATTTTTCAAGCCACCCAATACTGCCAAGTCTATCGTGTCTTCATTATCCGTGCGTGATGCAAGTGCCGCATTTAAAATCACTTGATCAGCCGTGATTTTATTAACACTGAATGGATTACCTAAAGTTAATTTATTTTGCGTTAACGTACCGGTTTTATCTGCGCATAAAATATCAACGCCCGCCAATTCTTCGATAGCCACAAGCTTAGTGACTATCGCTTGCTTCATAGCGAGCAAACGTGCACCGACTGCCATCGTAACTGATAACACCGTTGGCATTGCCACCGGAATTGCCGCAACAGTTAGCACTAAAGCAAATTGCAGTGTGGTGAGAATGGCATCGCCATAAAAAATAGCATAGGTGATAATGATTGAAACCAACCCGATTGCAAGCAGAATTAAATAATTACCAATCTTTAGAACAGCACGTTGAAAATGACTCACGGTATGCGCTTTTTCTACCAGTTCTGCCGTCTTACCAAAATAAGTATCCTCACCTGTTGCATAAACAAGCGCATTCGCTTCACCTTGACGAATAATGGAACCAGAAAAAACAGGATTACCTGATTTGCATTCAGCAGGCAAAGATTCACCCGTCAAAGCGGATTGATCAACCTCTATTGGATTACCTTCGAAGAGTCGCGCATCTGCCGGCACAATCTCCCCCAAACGCATCTTAATCACATCACCTGGCACTAATTCACGTGCTGGCTTTGTCAACCATTTTCCATCACGCTTCACTTGCGCTTTAATCGCCAGCTTTGCTTTCAATGCAGCAATCGCATTACCTGCCGCATATTCTTCCCAAAATCCAACAATAGCATTAGAAAAAAGCAATACAAGAATGATAAAAAAATCGGCCCAATGCTGAACAACGCCAGACAAAATAACAGCGATTTCAATCATCCAAGGAATCGGACCCCAAAAATACGTAAGCAATTTCAAAAATATATTGGTTTTTCTTTTTTTAATTTCATTAGGTCCATATTGTGTTAAGCGTTTTTCTGCTTCTGCTTGTGTCAAACCAGCTAGCGATGATCCTAATTTTTTCTCAACGTCAGATAGTGAAATAGATTTTAAATCATCCTTGGGATTCACTACTAAGCACCCCATTTCCAGCTGAGAATCTCCGGTAAATCTTGGCCATGTTGATCAATGTAACGCTTATGTTCAATGAGCTTATCCTGCATCAACTGTTTTAGATAAGCACCGCTAGTGCCCAACTGCGGCAAGCGATCAACCACATCTTGCACCAAATGAAAACGATCCAAGTCATTTTGCACGCGTAAATCAAATGGTGTTGTGATGGTGCCTTCTTCCTTGTAACCACGCACATGAAGATGGCGATTCGTTCTGCGATAAGTGAGCCGATGGATTAGCCATGGATATCCATGAAACCCAAAAATAATTGGTTTATCTTTTGTAAACAGTGAATCATAGTCTATTTCACTTAATCCATGCGGATGCTCACTCTGTGGTTGTAACTTCATCAGATCAACCACATTAATCACCCGAATTTTTAAGCTCGGCAAGTGTGCACGTAAAATAGAAACAGCAGCCAGAATTTCCAGTGTTGGTGTATCACCACAACAAGCCATCACCACATCAGGATCAGCATCCTGATCATTGCTCGCCCATTTCCAAATACCAATGCCTTCTGCACAATGCACAGCAGCCTCATCAATATTTAGCCATTGCGGTAATGCGTGTTTTCCAGCCACAACCACGTTGACATAATTCCGACTACGCAAGCAATGATCAAAAACCGATAATAAACAATTCGCATCAGGTGGCAGATAAATACGTACAATATCCGCTTTTTTATTCACAACATGATCGAGAAAACCGGGGTCTTGATGCGTGAAGCCATTGTGATCTTGCTGCCAAACGTGCGACGCCAGCAAATAATTTAACGACGAAATTTTGCGACGCCAAGGTAATTCCAAACACACTTTCAGCCATTTGGCATGCTGGCTAAACATAGAATCAACGATACGAATAAACGCTTCATAACTGTTAAACAATCCGTGTCGACCCGTCAACAAATAACCTTCCAACCAACCCTCGCACTGATGTTCACTGAGCATTGAATCCAACACACGTCCCGTTGGCGCTAAAAATTCATCATCCACCACTTCACACGCATCCCACTGACGATTCGTAACTTCAAAAACAGCGCCCAATAAATTCGATAGTGTCTCATCTGGGCCAAAAATTCGGAAATTACGTTGTTCTTGATTCAATGCAGTGACATCCCGTAAAAATTGTCCCAATACTAAGGTATCTTGTGCTTTAACAGCGCCAGGTGACGGTACTGTCACGGCATGAACACGAAAATCTGGCATGCTCAAATCGTGCAACAATAATCCACCATTGGCATGTGGATTCGCACCCATTCGTCGATCGCCCTTAGGCGCGAGCGCTAATAATTCCGGCATCAGCCGACCATTTTCATCAAATAATTCGTGCGGTTTATAACTTTTCATCCACTTTTCAAGTTGCACAACATTTTCAGGGTGGTCTGTATCTACCAAAAGTGGCACTTGATGCGCTCTGAAAGTACCTTCGATTGGAAAACCACCTACTACTTTTGGACCCGTCCAACCCTTAGGTGATTTTAATACGATCATGGGCCAGCGAGGACGTGCAGCATCTTTGTTATTGCGCGCATTGTGTTGAGTGTTCTGAATCATTTCGATCACTTTTTCCATCGTGCCAGCCATCAGTTGATGCATCATTTCTGGATCATCACCTTCCACAAAATACGGTATCCAACCACAGCCGCGTAAAAATTGTTCCAGCTCTTCATGTTCAATGCGCGCCAAAACAGTGGGATTACTAATCTTATATCCATTCAAATGCAGTATCGGCAGCACAGCGCCGTCAGTGACGGGATCTAGAAATTTGTTAGATTGCCAGGCAGTGGCTAGCGGACCAGTCTCTGCTTCACCATCTCCAATCACACAAGCAACAATTAAAGTCGGATTATCAAATACCGCACCGAAAGCATGACTCAATGAATATCCAAGCTCACCACCTTCGTGAATCGAACCCGGTGTTGTTGGTGCAACATGACTTGAAATGCCGCCAGGAAATGAAAATTGCTTAAATAATTTTTTCAAGCCCGATTCATCCTGCGTGACGTTTGGATAAACCTCAGTCCAAGTGCCTTCAAGATAAACATTACCCACAATGGCAGGCCCTCCATGGCCAGGACCTGCGATATAAAACATATTCAAATCATATTTATTGATAACCCGATTTAAATGCACATAAATAAAATTCTGACCAGGTGTTGTACCCCAATGTCCAACCACGATTGGTTTCACGTGCGATAAGGTGAGCGGCTCTTTCAACAGTGGATTATCATAGAGATAAATTTGACCCACCGATAAATAATTAGCAGCGCGCCAGTAGGCATTTATTTTGTGCAGCAATTCTGGAGATAGTGTTTCTGTTTTCATGAACTTATTTTTCCAATGCCTGTTGTATGAGATCGTGTAATTGTTGCAGACTCCGTTCACTTTCTTTTTCTAGGTGAATTCTCAATACACGACGTGATCGTTTTGTAAGAACCGTAAAATCACCTTGCGCCTGTGCTGAAATCACAAAACCAAATGAATAATGATGATTTGGAACTGAGATGTCTTGATCGTGACTATAATCAGCCGTAATTTGTAAAAACACGCCTGTATTAGAGCCACCTTTATAGGCTTGCCCTGTAGAGTGTAAAAAACGAGGTCCAAAACCAAGACAAGTTGCCACTTTTTTATGGTCGCGAATAAGCGTTCTACTTTTTTGCAGCAAAACCCTATTTACTGGCGACATCTCAATAAACGCCGATAAATTGACATAATCGTCTTTTTTAACGCGATCGAAATGCGCTTTCAAATATCCTACTATACTGGGCTCACCAATTAGCACTTTTGTGATTTCAGCATCATTTTTTTCATCTGTAAAAAGGGATAAACCATTTTCAGAATAAAATGGTATCGGTTGTGATAATTGTCCTGTTTTTTCATATTGATCGGTTAATTGCCGCGTCAATAACTTACTTTCTTCTACATCGGGTTGATTAAAAGGATTGATGCCGATAATACTGCTTGCAATGGATGTTGCAATTTCCCATAAAAATAATTCAGCACCAAGATGCATTTTATCCAATAAATTAAGTCGAACGACAACAAAACCGGCTTGCTCTAATTTATTAATTGCCATGTCTTGTATAGCGTCGGGTGCTGTGGTTAAACGAATATAAACAAACACACGATCATCGCTATATGCTGCGGGTTTACCAAGTGGTTCCTGACTAATAGGTATAAAACCTTTTTCATTTTTACCCGTAGATTCAGCCAATAATTGCTCTAACCAATCTTCCAATGCATTAATCTGCGTAGAGGCGATTAATGTCACTTTGTTTTTGCCGTGATTGGCACACACAGCGAGTATCACACCTAACACAACACCGGGATTATCTTTTACCAAAATATTAGGCAAACAAGCTTGCCGCATGAAATCAGCATGGTATAAAAATGTTTTTACATCCACACCCATTAATGCAGAAGGAACAATACCAAAATTTGATAACGCAGAATAGCGCCCACCAATTGATGGAATGCCGTAAAAAATAGCTTTAAAATGCTCTTTTTTCGCCATCGCTTCCAACGTAGATCCAGGATCAGTAATCGCAATAAATTGATCTCCTACTTCTGATTTATTTAATATGCATTGCAAGCGCATATAAAAGTAATCTTTGAAAATATTGGGTTCTAATGTACTACCTGATTTACTCGACACAATAAAAAAAGTTTTTTTTAAATTAATTTTTTCTTCTAGATGCTTAATTTGCAAGGGATCAGTTGAATCCAATATATGTAGTTGCGGATAATCTGATATTTTCCCAAATGTTTTTGCCATCATAGCAGGGCAAAGACTAGAGCCACCCATTCCTAGCAAAACAATATCCGTGATACCTCGTGTTTTGATATCATCAGCTAATTTTTCAATGAGAGGCACGCAACAATTTTCCGACTCCACATTTAACCAACCCATCCATTTATTTTCATCAGTGTCAGTCCACAATGTTGCATCATGTGCCCACAATCGCTGTATTTTATTTTCTGTTTGCCAAGCAGCTAATTCAGATTCAATCTGATCAGTCAAATTACCTGCCGAAAACTGTATATGAGTTTGAACCATAGTACCGCCAATTATTCAGTTATCTTATTTTTCAATGTTTCCATTAATTGATCATACGATTTTGCAAATTTATCAACACCTTCATTCTCAAGCTGCTGTGTCAGTGCATCAATATCAATGTCAAATTCAGACAATTGTTGAAAATATTTTTTTGCTTTATCTAGATTCAATGTTAAACGTAATTCTGGATTACCATGATCACGATAAGCTTTAATCGTTTCTAAGGGCAATGTATTCACAGTTTCAGGTCCAATTAATGCTTCCACATATTTAATATCACTATAGTCTGGATTTTTAGTGCTGGTGCTCGCCCATAATAATCGCTGCACGTGAGCGCCTTTTGCTTCAAGTTTTTTAAAGCGATCGCTCTTAAATAGTGTGTCATAAATCTGATACGCCATTTTTGCAGAAGCAATCGCAATTTGGCCTTGTAATTCTTTTGCAAGTGTTAATTTTTCTGCCTGTTTTACTGCATATTTTGTAAATATTGGATCAAGTAACACATCAATTCGACTTAAGAAAAAACTCGCAACAGATGCGATTTTTTTTACGGGCTTTCCTAATGAAATACGCGCCTCTATTCCAGCCATATAGGCCTGCGCTACTTCTTTATAACGTGGCAATCCAAAGAGCAATGTCACATTCACGTTAATGCCTTCGCTGATTAATTGTGTAATAGCAGGTAATCCTGCTTTTGTTGCTGGGACTTTAATGAAAACGTTAGGTCGATTCAACGCATGCCATAAATGTCGCGCTTCGATAATCGTTCCATTCGTATCATGCGCAAGGTGTGGATTTACTTCTAAGCTCACGTAACCATCTTGACCGTCTGTTTCATCGTATAAAGCACGGAATGCATCCGCGGCATCTTGCACGTCTTTTTGAGTGAGCGCCTCATAAATTGTGTTAAGTTCTTTTTTTTCATCTGACATTTTTTTAATGTCTTGATTATAATCATCGCTTTCTGAAATCGCTTTTTCAAAAATACTCGGATTAGAAGTCATGCCACGCAGACCATAGTCAGAAATTAATTGTTTAAATTTTCCATTTTTAAATAGATCTCGTTTGATATAATCAAGCCAAATGGATTGACCGAGTATTTCTAGTTGTATCAAAGAATTTGTTGTCATTAAATCACTTCCTACATAAATGCCATCCGATTTATCAATTAATACAGCGTGGCTCTGATATTAAAATATCTGGGCAACGCATACATCACCCAATCCTTACCGCATTTTTTAAATTAACCACAAATTAAGTCCTGTCCTTAAAGTATCGACAAGCTGCAAATGACGCTATTTGGTGTAAGCAAGCAAACCTAAGTGACATTAAGCTTTCTTTTCATGACAGGCTGATTTTCATGGTCACCATGACTGTGTTTGTCATGATTTTTTATCTACCATAAAATTTCTCCAGTCGGTGTAGTTAAAAATGGGTATAATACCACTGTAGCATCGCACTGTTACGAACACTATGAACCTGTATAAATTAAGCGCCATTTTAACTTACACAAAATAAAATACTTAACAGATTGATTATAGGTAATAAATATGCAAAAAAAAGCGATCTTTCTCGACTCAGATGGTGTTTTAAATAAGGCAATCATGGTAAATAATAAACCGGCGGCGCCAACAACGCTATCAGAATTAGTCATTCCACAGGAAGTCAAACCATCATTAGAAAAATTAAAATCTGCAGGTTATTTATTAATTTGCGTAACGAACAAACCCGATATTGAACGTGGTTTAATGACACAAGCAGCAGTAGATGCAATTTATAAAAAAATGCGCTGTGACTTACCACTCGATGATGTTTTCATTTGTTATTCAGAAAATAGTGATTGCTACAAACCAAAACCAGGATTGATTTTAGATGCTGCAAAAAAATATGACATTGTTTTAGCAACGAGTTATATGATTGGCGATCGTTGGCGTGACATAGAAGCAGGACAAAATGCAGGCTGTAGCACAGTATGGATTGATTACGGCTATGCAGAAAAAAAACCTGCTCTACCTGCTGACTATACAGCGCATTCCCTAATCGAAGCTACGCAATGGATATTGGAGGATTCAAATCGTACTTATGTATAAGGCATCGAGCAATTTTTTTGTTTCATATTATTCCCATTCCGTGTGAAAAGTACCTGGCGAATCCATTCGTTCGTATCTATGTGAACCAAAATAATCACGTTGCGCTTGAATTAAATTAGCAGGCTGCCAACTGCTACGATAGGCATCAAAATAACTGAGTGTTGCCATCATCGTTGGAACAGGAATGCCTGAAGCACTTGCTTGGGATACAATGTGTCGCAAACCATCTTGATGCGCTATTATTTTTTTTGACAAATTTGGATCGAGTAATAAATTCGGCAACTTATTATTGAGTTGATATATGCTGCAAATATCTTCTAATAATGTTGCGCGAATAATACAACCTCCTCGCCAAATGCGCGCAACAGATTCCAGATTTAATTGATAATGATATTTCTCTGAGGCCACTTTTAAAAGCGCCATTCCTTGCGCATAAACCACTGTCATTGCAGTATAAAATGCATTTTTAAGGTGCATTAAAAATGCATTGTGATTAACATCTAAAAGCTTTGCTGGTTGTTGATACAATGCATTGGCCGATTCTCGTTCATTTTTCAAGACAGATAAATCACGCATCATCACAGCCAAATCAATTATGGGTGTTGGCACTTGTAATTCCATTGCGCTTTGTGAAGTCCACATACCCGTGCCATTTTGTGCGGCAATTCCTTTGATCTCATCGATTAAGGATTGATGTGTTTTTTCATCAACCTTACTAAAAATATGACTCGTGATTTCTAATAAATAACTGCTTAGTTCAGAATGGTTCCATGAATCATAAACAACTTGTAATTGTTGATTGTTAAAACCCAACCCGCGTTTCATTAAATCGTAAGTCTCAGCGATGAGTTGCATCATGCCATATTCAATGCCGTTATGAACCATTTTGACATAGTGCCCAACAGAACCTTCACCCAAATAAGTGACACACGGATCATTATTCACCTTGGCCGCAATTGCTTCCAAAAGTGTGCGCACTTGCTCATAAGCTTTTTTAGAACCACCCGGCATAATACTCGGACCACGACGCGCACCTGCTTCACCGCCAGAAATCCCCACTCCCAAAAAGAGTATGTTACTTTTTTGCAATGTAAGCGTGCGACGATCCGTATCTGTGAAATGAGAATTACCTGCATCAATAATCAAATCACCCGATTCCAAATGCGGTAATAATTCATCAATAACAGAATCTACAATTTTTCCAGCAGGTACAAGCAGCATAATCGTACGCGGTTTTTTAAGTAAATTTAGAAATACAGCGATATCGCTTGCAAGATAAATAGATTGCTTTTTAGCGGCTTTTCGTAAACGCTCGGCTTTTGTTTTATGCTCATAACCGGCAACAACAAAACCATGATCAGCCATATTTAACAATAAATTTTGTCCCATCACGCCAAGACCAATCAGGCCGATATCACAATTTTTATTTGTCATCCTGTTCTCCGTATAAAGCAGTGTTAATCATTGTTTGCGCGTCGATTAAAATCTGTTTCAAATGATTATCATCTTGATAACTTTCCGCATAAATTTTATAAATTTCTTCTGTGCCTGAAGGCCTCGCTGCAAACCATCCTTTTTTACTAATCACTTTAATTCCACCAATTGCAGCGTCATTTCCTGGCGCGTTTGTTAATATGGATTCTATTTTTTCACCAGCTAATTGCGTTGTTTTGACTTGCGCAGCAGATAATTTTTTCAAAATTATTTTTTGTTCTAAGCTCGCTGCTGCTTCATCTAACTCATAAAATGTTTTTCCAAATTCATTTTCAAAATCACTATAAACATCACTCAGATCACGACCTAACTTTGCAGTGATTTCAGCGGAAAGTAATGCCAACGCAATACCATCTTTATCAGTTGTCCATACATTACCATTAATACGGCTCAAGGTTGCACCCGCACTTTCTTCGCCACAAAATCCAAGTGAGCCATCCAGCAATCCATTCACAAACCACTTAAAACCGACTGGCACTTCATAAACGGCACGACCCCATTTTTCACTTACCCAATTAATCATTTGACTACTCACAAGCGTTTTTCCGACTGATTTTGATCTTGGCCAGCAAGGTCTGTGTTGAAATAAATAAGAAAGTGCCGCACAAAGATAGTGGTTAGTTGGCAGCAAACCTGCTTTTTTGGTGACAATCCCATGCCGATCATGATCCGTATCGCACGCAAAAGCGATATCAAAACAATCTTTCATTTCAACTAATTTCACCATGGCATACGGTGAAGAAGGATCCATGCGTATTTGACCATCCCAATCTACAGTCATAAAACGAAAAGTAGGATCAACAACGTCATTCACCACGCTCAAATTTAATTGGTAGCGTTGCGCAATCGGTTTCCAATAATGCACGCCTGCACCACCCAACGGATCAACACCCAAATGCATATCAGCACTTCGAATAAGATCCATATCAATGACATTCTTAAGATCGTTAACGTATCGATTAAGATAATCATAGCGATGCGTTGTGGAAGCCTTCAGCGCTTTTTCAAAAGCACTTCTTTTAACACCTCTGAGTTTATTACCCAGCAATGCATTGGCTGTTTTTTCAATCCAACTTGTCACATCAATATCAGCAGGACCACCGCTGGGTGGATTATATTTAAAACCGCCATATTTTGGTGGATTATGAGAAGGCGTAATCACAATGCCATCCGCAAGACCTTCAGTTCGACCCTGATTATAGTTAATAATCGCATGAGAAATAACAGGTGTTGGGGTGTATTCATCATTTTCAGCAATCATGATTGCTACGTTATTTTCAGACAATACTTCCAGCGCACTTGCAAAAGCAGGTTTTGATAGCGCATGCGTATCAAAGCCAATGAAGAGTGGGCCATCAATTTTTTGAAGCTGCCGATAAAGACAAATTGCTTGCGTGATAGCCAAAATATGCCATTCATTGAAAGTATATTCAAACGCAGAACCACGATGCCCTGATGTCCCAAATAAAACGCGTTGACTGGTCATCGCCGGATCAGGGATTTTCTCATAATAAGCCCTTATCAGTTTTGGCACATCAACCAGCATGGCATGAGGTGCGCGCTTTCCTGCAAATTGGCTTACTTTCCTTGACATAATCTTTTCACCCAATCAATCAACCAATTTATGCTAACATGATTAAATACCTCGTGGAGAGTAATTGATGGATCAAGACGCATCACAAACTATTCATAATCCAGCGAATCCCTGTATTTTAGTGATTTTTGGCATTGCAGGTGATTTAACAAAACGACTGCTTTTCCCCGCATTGTGTAATTTGGGTAGTAATGATTTACTCGATGAAAATTTTTGCATAGTCGGCGTAGCCCTTGAATCATTTACAGATCAATCTTTTCGCGCGCAATTACTCAAGCATATCGACGAGTTTGTGACTGACCCTGCAGCTAAAAAATACGGTCGTCTTTTAACAAAACGTGTTTATTATATCTCAGGAGATTTTTCAAATTCAAAAGTCTATGCCACTTTAAAAAAGAAATTAGCAACACTGGGCAAGAAAAAAGCCAGTCAAAATGTTTTATTTTATTTTGCGGCTCCTCCTGAATGCATGGAAACGATCACAAGCAAACTACACAAAGCATCGATGCTTACTGAAAGCGGTAATCATTTTAGACGAATGGTCGTTGAAAAACCTTTTGGGCATGATCTTGCTTCCGCCAAAAAATTAAATCAATTATTACTATCTGTTGCGGATGAAAAACAAATATTTCGCATCGATCATTTTTTAGGTAAAGAAACCGTACAAAATTTATTGGCATTTCGTTTTTCAAATGGTTTTTTTGAACCCATGTGGAGCCGATTGTATATTGATCACGTGCAAATTACGGTTTCAGAAACATTGGGTGTTGAGATGCGTGGATCCTATTACGAACGCGCCGGTGCTCTGCGTGACATGATACCCAATCATCTTTTGCAAATGTTAAGTTTAATTACGATGGAACCGCCTTCTTCATTTTCTTCTGAAAATATTCGCCAAGAAAAAGCCAATGTCTTGCGTGCAATTCAGATCATGAAACCAGAACAGGTTTTATCTCAAGCAGTTCGCGGTCAATATGGGCCCGGCAAAATAAATTCCACTAAAGTGATTGGTTATCGTTCTGAAAAAAACGTATCAAGTGATTCTAAAACTGAAACCTATGCTGCATTAAAATTATTTATAGACAATTGGCGATGGTTGCATGTGCCATTTTATATACGCACGGGAAAACGGATGGAAACACATCAATCTGAAATTGTCATACAATTTAAATCAGGTCCTTCCACTTTATTTACTGAATCAACGAATAAAATACTACCAAACTTATTGCGCATATTCATTCAACCCGAAGAAGGTATTTCACTGCGTTTTAATGCAAAAATTCCCGGGCCTATTATTGACTTAGGCCAAGTGAATATGAAATTTAAATACAGTGATTATTTCGGTACTAAACCACAAACAGGTTATGAAACCATTTTGTATGATTGCATGAATGGTGATCATTTACTGTTTAATCATGCTGATATGGTAGAAACGCAATGGGCGATAGTACAACCCATCTTGGAAGTTTGGAGCGCACTCAGTCCTCATTATTTTCCTAATTATATATCAGGCACTGCAGGTCCAAGTGAGGCTGATACCTTAATAGAAAAAGATGGTCGAAAATGGATACTGTAAAAAGAGGCAATGAAATTTTCCTTTTCTCAAGTAGCAATGACTTATTTCAGTTTGCCGCAAAGGATTTTTATCATCGAGCTATTCATGCTGTAAAAGAAAAAGGAATTTTTTCTGTTGTACTGTCTGGCGGGAACACGCCAAAATTATTTTTTAAGCAGCTAACCGAGACGGAATGTTATTTAAAAAATATCCCTTGGCAAAAAATTAAATTTTTTTTTGGCGATGAGCGTTATGTGCCTGCTGATAATATTGAGAGTAATTATCATACCGCCTATCAATATTTATTTTCAAAAGTATCTATTAATCCAAAAAATATTTATCGCATTCCAACTCATTTTTCAAATCCAAAAGAAGCTGCAAGTAGTTATGAAAAAAAAATCAGGGATGCTTTTCAAATTACGGATCCTGCTATTATTCCGTCGTTTGATTTAATCTATCTTGGATTAGGTGATAATGCCCATACCGCCTCAATCATGCCATTTTGTGATGTTGCAAAAAACGCGTTAATTAAAAAAAATAATACGCTTGTTACATCACTTTTTGTTCAGGAATATAATCAGTCAAGAATTACGCTGACACCCATTATCATTAACAACGCACATGATATTATTTTTTTAGTAACGGGTGAAAGTAAAGCAACTGCCGCACATAACGTGCTCGAAGGCAAAATGGATCCGCTGCATTATCCCGCACAATTCATTCACGCTATTAACGGAAAAACAACATGGTGTCTTGATGCAGCTGCTGCTAGAAAATTAGCAACGCGCTAGAACCTGAATTTTGCGTCGAAACATTACAGCGTGAATTACAATCTGGAAAATGCAATACCTTTAGTACTAATTAAGACGCATAATTTACGACTAACCATTTTAAAAAATGGTGATTAGATCATGAAATAAAAATCAGCGTGAATAGTGAATAGCGAATAGCGAATAGCGAATAGCGAATAGCGAATAGTGAATAGCGAATATCGCACATTGGATAATATTTTTATTGGACGATTATGGCGTGCTATAAAATATGAATGCATCTATTTCTGAGAGTGCAAAAATGTTGCAGCAATACGCTTAGCTTTACAAAAATATTTCTATCATTTTAAACGACCACATCAATCGTTGAAAGTGACTTAACACCGTAAATGATAGATACAAAGTTGTGTCATTAACAGAAATAGAGTTGAGATTTTATGTCTTATTTTCTATATATTTTGTCTTAAAAAGTTCGTCCGCTTACTGCATCAGCACTCTCAGATTAATTGATTTGATGTTCATGAGATTCTTTGATACGAGCTATTCTCAACCACCCCTAAATTTATAATACGCACTCCGTCTTTAGAAAACTTATTTAAAAAAATTTCTGCAACCGTATCAAAAATATTATAGAGTATAACGATGCAGCTTAAATGCCCGCTGCTTTTAACGCTCTCCAGATTGGAAGAAAAATATGAAAACATGGTTCATCAATCTATGGTCTCTGCTTCGTTCAAGTTATTGGTTTATCCCATTTATGATGGCTGTAGCAGCAATATTACTATCCATTGGCGTTATTCTGCTAGATAAATGGGTAATAGAACACAGCAATACAGCTAACGAATGGTTATTTATTATTCGTCCTGATGGGGCAAGAGCAATTCTGACTACCATTGCTGGATCCATGATTACAGTAGCGGGTGTCACATTTTCAATGACTGTTTTGGCTGTATCATTTTCTATGGGACAAATCAGTCCACGCTTAATACAAAATTTTATGCGAGACAGGGCTAATCAATTCACATTGGGCGTATTTATTGCGACATTTTTATATTCAATGTTAGTTTTGCTTGCAGTGATCGGCACTAACAAACCAGGAACTCATGCGTTTGTGCCACATTTTGCAATTCTGATTGCTATAATAATGGCAATTATTTGTATCGGTTTTTTTATTTTTTTTATTCATCACGTTCCCGAAAGTATTAATATTTTCAATTTGCTTTCAAAAATTTCAAATGAATATCACATCCAACTAAATTTACTATTTCCAGACGAAACCAAGCTACCCAATAAAAAAAATGATGAGCAAACAGCGCTGCCTGATTTTTGCAAAGCTGCACAGCCTATTTTTTCTAAAAAAAATGGCTATATTCGTTATATAGATAAAGATGCCTTACTTAAATTGGCCATAGAAATGGATTGCATGATAGCAATAAAATATCGACCAGGCGTTTTTGTAAGCCAAGAAACGCCTTTAATCTACGTGAATAAAAGTTTGGATAAAAATCAACAACATGATTGTTTGAACTGCTTCGCTATAGGACATGAAAAAGATCAATCCCATGATATTTTATTTTTGTCGGATGAAATCGTTGAAATCATTGCTCGCGCCCTTTCACCTGGCATCAATTCGCCATTCATTGCCATAGCAGCTATTGATTGGTTACAAATTATGATCGGGTCTTTATCCAAGCGAGAGATCATTGATACTCGTCTTTACGACGAAAATCATCAGCTTCGAATCATTGCTGATAATATAACGCTAACCTATTTTATCGACAGCGTTTTTGGTGGAGTGCGATCTTACGTAAGTCGAGATCGTAATGCACTATTGTATATGCTTAATACTATTAAAATGATGTTAGAGAATTCAAAAAATGCAAAGCTAAATCATTTACTGAAATTACACGCTAAAAAATTCTTTTCAGCGGGTAACGAAAATTTAACTTCAAGTGAAGACAAAAATGAAGCTAAAGAATTAATAACTGACATTTTAAAACCAGAGCAAAACCGATAGTAACTAGCCTTATCATTTAAATTCAACAAGGATTAGTTCGATAAGAGCAAGTAAATTTTGACGCAAACCCAAAAGGAGAGAAAACGAATTGAGCAACTCAAAAATATTTCACTCCGGCAAGGGTGAAGACGATGAACACGCGTATCACACCCCCTTAGAGCATAAGGTCAAAGGGTTGATAGCTCCATTTCAGGAGTTTATAAACAGTCAAGCAACCGCAAGTGTTTTTTTATTGCTTTGCACGCTTGCGGCTTTAATCTGGGCAAGCATACCTGTTATAGCAACTTGGTATACAAATTTTGTAACAACATCAATTGGCTTTCATATATCTGATTTGATGATATCCAAACCATTACGTTTTTGGGTAAATGACGGTCTGATAACACTGTTCTTCTTTTTTATTGGCTTGGAAATCAAATGGGAACTTTTAGTTGGTGAGTTGACTGATCATAAAAGAGCAGTATTCATATTATTTGCTGCAATTGGTGGCATGCTTACTCCAGCGACTATCTACTTTGTCTTTCATGTTGGATCACAAAATCAATCGGGGTGGGCAATTCCAATGGCAACGGATACAGCGTTTGCATTGGGAATTTTATCCTGTTTTAAAAACAGGATTCCTAAAGGCGTTTTTACGTTTCTAGCGGCCCTAGCCATTATTGATGACATCGGAGCAATTATTGTCATTGCAATATGCTATACAGCACATCTAAATATTTGGATGCTGCTTATCGCTTTCTTTTTAGCAGTATTGCTTATTTTATGTAATTACGCAGGTTTTCGTAAACCATGGCTCTATATCATCATTGGTCTATTAATATGGGCAGCTATTGAAGAGGCAGGTGTTCATGGTTCAATTTCTGGAATTTTGGTTGCATTTACCATCCCCGCCAGACCGGGGCGAGGCCCTAGACAGTTTATTAAACATGCAAGAGAACTATTAAATAGGTTTGAAATAAGAAAAGAAGAAACAGCACTGATCCTAGAAGATCAAAAACAACATGCTGCCCTAGAAGAAGTTCAAGAGGTAGCTCAGCAAGCTACAACGCCATTACAACGCTGGGAAAGCAAATTAGCACTTCCAATTACACTTTTTGTTTTGCCCTTGTTTGCCCTTGTGAATGCAGGAATACCCATAGACTTACACCTAATAGATAATGTTTTTACGCATCGTGTCTCTTTAGGCATTATCTTGGCTTTGGTTATTGGAAAACCATCAGGCGTATTGTTATTCAGTCGAATAGCTTTATGGTTCAAGCTCGGCATAATGCTGGAAGAAACAACCTTCAAACAGCTAATCGGAGCAGCAGTATTAACTGGCATAGGGTTTACCATGTCACTTTTTATATTAAATCTTAGTTTTTCAGATTCAAACACTGTGTTAATAGCGAAAGCTGCCATTTTGATCAGTTCTGTGCTCGCCGGCTTGATAGGCATATTATTTATCTTACTTTTCAATAAATAAAAGCTTGTTAGCGTTCCAAGTTTGGTAGAACAATCAAATAACTCTGTCTGCTGCTCTTTCGTTGTTGTAATGTTTAAGCCAAGTGTTTGTATTGTTTTTCCCTGACTTGAAAATGATGCTAGATAATTCAAAAAATGGAAATCTAAATCATTTACTGAAACTACACGCTAAAAAATTCTTTTCAGCGAGTAACGAAAATTTAACTTCAAATGAAGATAAAAACAAACCCACTCATACAGAACATATTATGTAATTCAACTTCAATTTAGGATGATGATGACGACGGGAATTGCGCAATAGCGCCAGGATCAATAACGGTAGATTGTCCAATAGAAGCAAAAAGAGAGGGTGGTTTTTTTTTCTTTGCTTTTTTGTTGAGATCCACTATTGAACTGGGTTCTTCTATAGCAGGCGGAAGTGCAAAAGAAGCATTTTGTTGCAACATCGGACTGGTCAATGAGAAAGAGGTATTGTTTTGACTTGGTGAAGAGGATAGGCCATGAGGTGATGACACAGATAGGCTTGGAGAGAATAAGTCTCTAGCTTCTCTTTCTCCAGGTTTAAGAGAGTATTTATTTTTTAGCGCTTCAAATTGCTCTTGGGTGATATGACCTAAACGACGGGCATCGTTGATCATCATGCGCGCATAGTTTAGATTTTCAGGCGAAACATCCATGTCATCTAAAAGAGTTGTGCTGCTAAACAGTCTTACAATTGCACCGTTGGACACTTTTTTTTCATCATACTTTTGCTCTAAAACTACTTTACCTTCCCCCATCATCTCTAAAAAATGTGCGCATATAGCAAGAGCCAAATGCTTCCCGCCCAGCTGTTGCTTCTCATCTTTTTTCTCTGAATCTTTTTGTATAGCAGAGTACCAGCAATACTGTCCTAACTTCGATTCCGGGATAACAATGTTTCCGTCATCAATCATAGCGATAGAAAGCGTATTATTCTCAACATCTTCTTCAATAGTGACCGTAAGATTGCTGGCTTTCGCGTCGAAGGCGTTCATTAAAAATTCGTTGAGCATTTGATCAAAAACTATTCCAGCAGCACAGTGTAAGTATTGCCCTTTACTGCAACCAACAAGGTTTGTCTTCACTTCCTTAAGAATTTCTGAAGATAGGTTGGCTCTCCAGAGTACGTGATCTGTACAGATGTGCTTATTAAGATTGAATGAAATAACAATTCTCATTAGGATCCTTGGTTGTAGGCAACTATTTTGATTGAAGCTAGTTTAAAGCCGTTAGCTTAATGTTTTCTTAGAATACGAAAAAAATTGATTATTCACTCTGTACCCATCTGGACTCACCCCTTACATTGACCTTCACCGGTAACACCCCGTCCATTCTCCAAGTCAAAAATAGCGTTTTTGGCAAATTACTTACCGAGAGACTTTAACTTTGAAAATAAATTACCCATCCTGGATAAAATTATGAGTCAAATTATGAAGAATAATTAAGGTGCTGATTTTAACACTCCCCTTTGTATTCATTGGCTGGCAAAGCTTTTAGGGGATTATGCCTCTAGCGGAAGGAATATCACCAGCACCCCAGTCTCTTCTGGTCTATAATACGGTTGTGAATGCCAGATCGAGGAAAAACGAGTGAAATGTGCCGTGAAAATATAAAACCGTTTTGCGATTCACTATGCTAAAAAGATGGGTGGGAAGTGATATCATTTTTTAACATCATAAAAACGCCAAATGTTTTAAAAGGAATTAAATAATGGAGCTTCAGACCTTTAATTACACTCAAGAAAAAGGCTGGTCGGTTAATGCATTTCCTGCATTAGACTCCCCTCAAACACTTGTTATATTGTTTGGCGCGAAAGAATATGTTGATAATCAAAAACCAATAGCAAAATTAATCAAGGCATTTCCGCAATCGATTTTTGTTGGCTGCTCAACAGCCGGAGAAATTCTAGGATCTGTTATTCAAGATGCGACTATCTCTGTTGCAGTCATGAAATTCAAACAGACTATTCTTAAATCGTTTAGCACTGAAATAAAATCGATGGATGATTCATTTTCTACGGGAACACAGCTTGCTGAGCACTTAAATAAAGATAATTTACGCGGAATTTTCATACTTTCTGAGGGGCTTAATATCAATGCCAGTCAATTAATAAAAGGACTGAATGCTGCCTTGCCAAATCATGTTGTCGTAACAGGTGGGCTAGCCGGTGATGGTGATCGTTTTAAGCAAACTTGGGTCATCTCCGATAAACAATTAAAATCAAATTACGTGACTGCTGTCGGATTTTATGGCGATAAGATACGCATTGGTCATGGATCACGTGGTGGCTGGGATAGCTTTGGGCCGGAAAGGGTTATTACCAACTCAAAAGACAATGTGCTTTATGAATTAGATCATAAACCAGCATTAGCGCTGTATAAAGAATATTTAGGGGAAGAAGGCACCAAGCAATTGCCAGCAAGTGGATTACTTTTTCCTTTAGCGATTCGTGAAAATACCGAAGACAAGAGAGAAATTGTTCGAACCATTTTAGGCGTGGATGAAAAAACACAATCCATGATATTTGCGGGCGATGTGCCAACAGGTTATCTGGCTAAATTAATGCGCGCTAATTTCGAGAATCTCATAGAAGGCGCTAATATTGCAGCGCTGGATTCCAAAAAAAATCAAACAGAATCACCCATTTTAGCTGTGGCTATCAGTTGTGTAGGCAGACGTCTATTGTTAAAAGAATATACCGAAGAAGAAACTGAAGCCACACTCCAATCGTTTCCCCTTGGAACGCAGCAAATCGGTTTTTATTCCTATGGTGAAATTTCACCTTATACCACTGGTCATTGTGACTTACATAATCAAACAATGACGATGACTACTTTTTCAGAAGAGCAATAATCGTGGAAAAAATACATAATATACTTTTTCGACAACTAAAACGCTTGAATTTGAGCGAATCAAAACCTCCAAAAACAATAGAGGATTGGCAATCATTTCTTAATCATATTCATCGCGCTTATTTAGATTTTGACCAAAATCGCCTTATGAATAATCGCTCTCAAGAAATTGCTTCACGTGAATATCAAGAGTTATATAGAAATTTGGAGGATGCAGAAAGTATTGCGCACATTGGTAGCTGGATAATAGATCTAAAAACTAATGTTGCGCGAGGTTCAGCTGAAGCAGATCGTATAATAGGTAAGGATAGAGAAGCAAGTCCATCGACTTTCGAAGAGTTTCTGGAAATCGTTTATCCTGCCGATCAAGATTTTTGCCAGAAAAGCATACAAAATTCTATAGAACAAGGAATCAATCTGGAACAAGAAATCAGAGTTAAAGTAGCAGACACAATACGTTGGGTACGCATGCAAGGAAGACCCGTTTTTAATGAAAAAGATCATCATATTGAAAAGCTGCAAGGAACGATCATCGACATTACAGAAAACAGATTAGAAATAAAAAGAAAAAGTATGGAAGAGCGTGTTTTACGTGTATTAGCAGGAACAGAATCTTTAGTAACGGTGATCAGAAATGTATTACAAACTATTTGTGAAACATTCAATTGGAAATTGGGTGTATTCTGGCTTTGGGATGAAGAAAAGCAATTATTAATCCGACAGGAGATTTGGGGAGAAAATACGGAAATAATTAACACTTATCTAGAATCTATTCCTGAGACAACTATCTCGCCTCATTCTCACTTTCTAATCCGTAAAGTGTGGGAGACAAGTCATCCACACTGGTTAGGCATTACCAAAGAAAAGGTTGCTGAGTATAAGGAGCTCGCCAAAAAATTAGGTATACACACTGTGTATGGATTTCCTGTTATAACCCATGAGAAACCTATATCAGTACTTGAAATGCTGGATTTTTATAGCGTCAGTGATAAAAAGATTACTGATTTGACAATAGAAAGCATCAGCTTGATTAGCAAGCAATTGGGATTATTTTTAGAAAAAAAACGTGCGCAAGAACATGAAGAGCGACTTAACCAAGAATTAATTTTGACAGCACGACGCGCCGGCATGGCGGAAGTTGCAACCAGTGTGTTGCATAATGTTGGCAATATCCTCAATAGCGTCAATGTTTCAGTTAATCTATTACAAGAGAAATTAGAAAATTCAACCTTACTAGCAGGCTTTGTTAAAATCAATCGCCAATTAAAAGAACATGTAATGGATTTTAATCAATATATTATGGAAAATCCCCAAGGACAACAATTACCAAAATATCTTAATTTACTTGAAGAGGCATTAACAGAAGAGCGTGTTAATGTGGCCGAGGAAATTAAATCACTCAGCAAAAATGTTGAGCACATAAAAGAAGTAATTTCTACACAACAATTGTTGGTCACTACCGTTGGATATGTTGAATCTGTTTCGATAGCTACACTAATTGAAGATGCTATAAAGATTGTTGGATTTAATATAAATTATGCCATTGCGTATCTCTATACATACCAAG
Organism: Gammaproteobacteria bacterium CG_4_10_14_0_2_um_filter_38_22; assembly: GCA_002793195.1. Classification (GTDB taxonomy): domain Bacteria; phylum Pseudomonadota; class Gammaproteobacteria; order Coxiellales; family Coxiellaceae; genus 2-02-FULL-42-43. Next base: position 72,995 of record PFPT01000060.1, on the reverse strand, counting down.
AGAACGTATCATTAAATAAAGTAAAAACAATGCAAATTCTGGTTAACTTAGTACGCAATGCTAAAGATGCGCTAATGGAAAGCACGCAAGAGATAAAAAAATTAACATTCGAGATCAAACAAAAAGACAGCAATACAATACAAGTGAACATTACTGATAATGGAGTTGGCATACAACCTGAAAATATGTCTCGCATTTTCTCCTTTGGTTTTACCACAAAGAAAAAAGGCCATGGTTTTGGTTTACATACTAGCGCATTGTTAGCAAAGGAAATGGGGGGATCGATCAAAGCAATAAGCGAGGGTCAAGGTAAGGGCGCGACTTTTATTCTTGAACTACCTTTAAAAAAGGAAAGCATTAATGAATGATATTTATATATTGGTTGTTGATGACAATCCCGCTATTCATATCGACTTTAGAAAAATCCTTGAGACTGGAGACAAACAAAAAAACAGCCTAAAAGCAGTTGAAGCAAGCATGCTTGGCAAAGCAATTGAAAATGACGAATTTAACTTCATCATTGACTCAGCCTATCAAAGTGAGGAAGCGCTGGAACTGATTAATAAAAGTAAAAGGAATAATCGGCCATATTCATTGGCTTTTATTGATATCAGAATGCCACCCGGCATAGATGGCGTGCAAACAACGAAACGCATATGGGAAATAGATCCAGAAATTCAAATTGTAATTTGTACCGCTTATAGTGATTATTCATGGGAAACAATCACGAAACTCATTGGTGGATCGGATCGTTTGTTGATATTAAAGAAACCCTTTGAAAATATCGAAGTACAACAAATAGCAAATGCAATGACCAAGAAATGGCAGATAAGTAAATTATTACAAGAGCAGATGAAACATTTAAAGGAAATAGTCGATGAACGTACGAGCGAATTAGAACACGCATTGTCTTTAATGACAGCCACCTTGGAATCAACTTCGGATGGTGTTTTATTTGTTAATTTAAATCAAAAAATAATAAACTTTAATCAAAAATTCTTAGCCATTTTAAAAATCCCTCAAGTTATTATGGCTGAACTTGATGATGCTAAAGCAAGAGATTTTATTACAGCTCAATTAAAAAACCCTAAAGATTTTATTAATAAGGCCAATGAAGCCTATGAACATCCCGAACTTAAGCTTTCTGATACGCTTACCTTCAAAGATGGAAGAATTATTGAGTATTTTTCTGAAGCCTGTTGGCTCAATCAAAAAGTAATCGGGCGCGTATTTAGTTTTCGTGATATTACTGAAAATAAAAAAATGGAGGAACAGTTAATTTATCAGGCAACACATGATAGTTTAACCAATCTTCCTAATCGTCTCGTATTACTTGATCGTTTACAACGAGAAATTGCAGCTGCTAATCGTAATGGCACTATCGCTGCTATTTTATTTGTTGATCTTGATCGATTTAAGCTCATCAATGATACGTTAGGACATGATGCCGGAGATGAAATTTTAAAAATTATTTCATTTCGTTTGCAACATTGTATTCGTGAAATGGATACGTTGGCGCGTATTAGTGATGATGAATTTATTATTGTATTGCCACTAACCAGCAAAATTGACGATATTATTCCTATATGTCAAAAAATATTAACTAGTATCTCTGAAGCATTTGAAATCAAAAAACAAACCATTACGCTCACGGCCAGTATCGGCATTAGTTTTTATCCGAAAGACGGAAAAGAAGTTAATGTGCTTATCAAAAATGCCGATTCTGCTAATCAGCTTGCTAAAGAATCAGGACGTAATACTTTTAAATTCTTTACGGAAGAATTAAATATTAACGCGACCAGACGCTTAATGTTAGAAAATAATTTGCGTCTAGCGTTAAAAAATAATGAATTTTTACTCCTTTATCAACCAATCATTAATACAACAACAAAAAAAATCATTTCTTTAGAAGCGTTGCTACGCTGGAATCATCCAAAATTAGGATTGGTTTCACCAGAAGAATTTGTCCCTGTTGCTGAAGAAATTGGTTTGATGTTAATGATTGGAGATTGGGTGCTCAATACTGCTTGCGCACAAAACAAAACTTGGCGTGACCAGAGTGTTACTGCCCTTCCTATAGCTGTTAATTTTACAGCGGAACAAATTGCTCAATCCAATGTCGTGGAAAAAGTGGCAGCAGTTTTGAAAAAAAATAATCTTGATCCGAGTTGCCTGGAGATAGAGCTGACGGAAAGTACCATTATTGAAGGTTATGATAGCGTTAGGATCATTATGCAGGAACTTAAGAAGATTGGCGTAAAACTCCTTATTGATGATTTTGGAACCGGCTATTCCAGCCTAGCATATCTGAATCGTCTGCCAATTGATAAAATTAAAATTGATCGTTCATTTATAACTTATATCAGCCAAAACCCCAATGACGTTGTTGTAATACAAGCTATTATCGCTATGGCAAAGGTTATGTCCGTATACTGCTGTAAATTCCCAATGGTAAAAATTTAATCTGTCATAAAATGATTGATTGAAGTGTCCATCAACATTCTCCAAAATAGTTTTTTAGCAAAAATTATTTAATACGGAGTAATGCAGATGGACGGATATGATATTAAATTGAAACCGGAAGATTTAGTAGGGCTTTTAACGGAAAATGATGCAATGAGTCAATTATTGACCTCTGTATTAAACCAAGTTCTCGAAAAACAAATGACCAATCATCTTGGTGCTGATCGTTATGAGCATAATGATGACAGGCACGGATATCGAAACGGTTACCGCGAAAGAAAATTATATACTCGCATTGGCACGTTAACGTTACGCGTTCCACAGACGCGAGACGGAAGTTTTTCAACGGAAATATTCAAACGATATCAGCGCAGTGAACAGGCTTTTGTATTGGCGTTAATGGAAATGTATGTGCAAGGTGTATCCACGCGCAAAGTCACAAAAATAACTGAAGAATTGTGCGGGGTTAGCTTTTCAAAATCCACCGTCAGTCAATTGTGCATTGAACTGGACGCAAAATTAAATGCATGGCGAAATAGGCCATTAAATGAAAAACGTTATCCATTTTTAATCGTTGACGCATTGGTTGTTGATGTAAGACGTGACGAAGCAATTCGATCCACAGGCGTTTTAATTGTATATGGCGTGACAGAAGCAGGTCAGAGAGAGCCCTTAGATATTTTAATTGCTGACAGTGAAAATGAAGCAAGCTGGGATATGTTATTTCAACGTTTAAAAAAACGTGGCTTAAAAGATGTTGATCTTGTTGTATCAGATGATCATCAAGGTTTAGTTAATGCATTAAAGAAACAATTTCAAGGAGCAATATGGCAACGCTGCCAAACACATTTTATCAGAAATGTTTTAGGTCACGCTCCACGTCATATGAAAAAAGAAATCGCCAACCAATTAAAATTAATTTTTCAAGCAAGTGATAAAAACACTGCAAAAAAGCTGTCAAATGAATTAATTTCTTCGTGTGAAAGCAAGGCAAAACAAGCGATGGATTGTTTTGAAAATGGTCTTGAAGATGCGCTTGCTGTTTTAAATATACCAGAAACATATCGCAAACGTTTACGTACCAGTAATTTAGCGGAACGCATGAATGAAGAAATTCGCAGACGACAACGCGTCATTCGAATTTTTCCCAATGAAGATTCAGCACTTCGGTTAATTGGATCCATTCTTGCTGATGTGCGCGAGGAATGGATGAGTGGTCATAAATATTTTGACATGACTGAATATTGGGATTGGAAAAAAGATCAAGCTGAGTTGAGAATAAAACAAAAAGTGGTAGCGTTAAATTAAAAATAGGAATTTTGGAGATGGGAATTTACAGCAAAAAAAGGACTTGATCATGGCAAAAAGCTTAAAGGTTTGCTCATTAGCAGAAGGTGTAGAAACGAAAGAACAATTCGAATTTTTAAAGAGAAACCATTGCAATGAAATACAGGGGTTTTATTTTTATCATCCCAAAACAGCAAAAGAGATTGAAGAAATTTTTCGTAGCCAATAAAACGAGTGTGTAAATGACTTCATCAGTCGATTTAAAATGACCCTATTTTTATATTGCCAATTTTGTTCAAAAGACATCAGCGATTTAAAAAAATTAAAATAACTATTTTATTCCTCGACTATCTTTTAAAAAATGCGCGGTAATAATTTCGTACAAATTGGTGTCCACTCAATCACGAGAAGATCAGTTTCACCCTTGCGCCAACCACTTCCAATTTTTCGTTTGTTTTTTTCTAAATTCTTCTTTAGACAATAGCGCGTAATGATCAAAATTAATTCCTGAATGATGCGCGTTTTTACGACAGAACCAAAAATAGTTTGTATTTTTTTATAAAACCATGCACAGTAAAAAATGGGGTACTATACATCGGGTGGTGTTGGCCTTATTTTGCTTATTGTAATCATTTTACTTCTATTTGACAGATAAAACCTACCTGCTAAATAAACAATAATTTTGAGTTTAAAAAATGATTGTTACCATTATATTTTTAATATTATTTTTTCATATTGTTTTTTTTATAGCGATAAAAACAAAAGACAATAGCGTGATTGACATTGCCTGGGGGCTTGGGTTTGTTGTGATTGATATTGCCTTAATTTTACAAACCCAACATATTCATTTTTCACAATTCATCATCTCACTTTTAATTTTGATATGGGGATTGCGTTTAAGTGGGTATGTCTATCTTAAAAAACGAAAAAAACCCGAAGATTTCAGATATCAAGAATTGAGAAAAAAATGGGGTAATCATTATCTGGTTGGCAGTTACTTTCAAGTATTTTTATTGCAAATGATTCTGCTATTGTTAATTGCAACACCCTTGTTTATTGTTTATCAAAACCATGGTGTTTTTTTAATTTATACACTTTCAGGAACAGTTATTTCAGCTATTGGTTTTAGCATAGAAGTGATTAGCGACTTTCAAATGAGCCGATTTAAAAAAAACGACTCAAATAAAGAAAAAATCATTCAACATGGATTGTGGCGATACTCAAGACATCCCAATTATTTCGGAGAGTCATTGTTTTGGTGGGGTATTGCTTGTATCGTCTATCCATTATCAACCTATTTTTTATGGTTAATAAGCCCAATGATTATCACTATTTTAGTCAGATATATTTCAGGTGTTCCATTGTTGGAAAAAAGGTATCAGAATAATTCTGATTTTAGATTATACGCAGAAAGAACTGCTTGCTTTATCCCATGGTTTCCAAAAAAGGAGTCAAAAAATGCAAATCATTAAGTCAATTATTATTGCAACGCTGGTTTTTTTACTGATGGATGGTCTGTGGATTGGCGTTATTGCAAAGCAACTATATATGACACAGATGAGTGATTTTCTAAGCATTCACAATAACGCTATCACACCTAATTTTTACGCAGCAGCCATAGTCTACATCGCATTAATTACTGGTATTTTAGTCTTTGTTATACCAAAAGCACATGGCAATCCATTGTTAGCACTAATGTGGGGCGCGTTATTTGGTTTTGTAACTTATGCCATATATGACTTTACTAATTTAGCTGTTATTAAAAATTGGCCCATTGGAATTAGCATAATTGATGTTATTTGGGGATGTGTAGTTTGTGGTATTACAAGCTGCGTAACAACATGGCTTAAATAAGCCAAGCAAACTGATGCCCGCCGCTCAGCAATTTTAGGCTGCACAGTTGTATAAAAACTAAAAATTGATGTACATTAAATACATTACGGTATATCTATTTTCAAAATAAAATCCAAACTAGCGTAATTAGGCTTATACTTTACGATATAAGGGATGATTGCAAACGAAAGGCTTAAGCTCAGAAAAACTCACCGCTGGAGGCAAGAATATGTTTTTCACCACGTCAAACCAAATAACCGAAAATATGGTCATTGCCTCGTCAACAATAAAAAAACTTGAAAGCAATTTGACGGAGGATTTGTCATGACCGCCACTCAACAACGCTTATTAAGTTTTATATTATTTTTTTTCATCACGATAACAACATCAATAAATGCATATGCTTCCCCTGCTTTTTTTAACACACCTGCTTCTTCAGGTCGTTGGTTAGTCGGCGCTGGCGGCGGAATAGAATGGTTAACACTGGGGAACAAAACAAACACGCTCATCAACAATATTGGTGGAAATCCTGCCGATGTATTTACTGTAACAAGCGGAACACAATCAGCTGGATTACAAGAAGTATTCTTAGGCTATCGTTGGCATTTATCAAATTCTCGTTATTTTTCATTAAAACTCGATTATGAGCATTTCAATCAAACAGATGTAAACGAACAACGTATTCCACTGGGTTTTTCAGCGTCTGCTTCTACTGATACCTATCAAATAGATCATCAAGCATTGTTACTATTGGGGCAATTCGATTTATTGAAATGGCGCTCGTTGATGCCATTTGTACAAGGCGGCATTGGCTTTTCCAAAAACACATTTTCAAATTTTTATGATGCGAACGTATTTACCATGCCCACGTTTCCCAATGCATCTCAATATGATTTCAGTTATCTCGTAGGTGCTGGTTTAGACTGGAAAGTAACACGACACGTGTTAATCAGTTTAGGTTATCGCTTTGGTTGGTGGGGTGATATGAAAAGTGGCAGTGTAGATACTGTAACAGGTGGTTCTGCACTTCCCTCACCCATTCATTTAACGCACACACTGCGTTCGCAACAAGTATTTGCGACGCTAACATATCTCTTTCGTGGAGACCGAGGCTGATCATGATCAACAGAAAAACGCTTAACGTACTCATTCTGCTAGTGGGTATTTGTACTATTTCTCCAGTAATAGCAAAGTCTGTGTGCACACCCAGCCCCACTTCAATTCATTTGTCTGTTGGAAAATCTGCAAAAGTGCAATATAACTGCTCTGCTGCGGACAGATATACATTGAGATTTAACTACGCCTCTTCTAACGCTGATTTAAAGGTTGATCGACCTCCATCATTTTCATCAAACCCTTATACAATTACAGTAACTGGAAAAGTTGCCGGCGTTTACAGTGTTGTTGCCGACACAATTTATTTTGGCGCAGGACCTCATTTTTCTGTAACAAACGGATCTCCATTAAAAGTAACGGTCGGCGCAACGCCAACACCTGTCTTACAATCCATCACTGTTTCTCCATCCACCGCAAGTGTTGCCGTAGGAAACACAACATCTGCATTCACAGCGGATTGTACTTATTCCACTGGCGAAGCAGCTTGTCCCTCTTCATTGACTTGGTCTTCTTCTGATACTCAAGTAGCTACTATCAATGCTACTTCGGGTGTTGCAACAGGTGTTGCAGCTGGATCCAGCAATATCACGGCAACAGCAGATAGCATAACCAGCGCGTCACCTGCTGTGTTAACGGTAACGGCAGCACCTCCTGGCGACGTCATAGCAACAAGCACTACTTGCTCCATCGTTGCTGGTGCTACAAGTGTTGAGTGCGGCGTGACTTACACCAATAACAGTTTAAAAGTAATTAAAATCAAAAAATATACAGCAACAAACCCAAACGGTGGCACAGTGACTTCACCAACGACAGCTAGCTGCGCACAATTATCACCTTCAAACCAAGCTGGTAATAGCTGCATGGTGAATTACACATTTAAACCAACTTATGCTCCAGGGTTTTTACCACCCGCTTCCTTCAACACCACAATGACCTATGGCAGTAGCAAAACTCAGCTGCCTTTTTCTGTACCGCTTAAATTTACGCCTGCTGTTTCTGTCACCTCATTTTCCTGCGAACCAATGCAAATAACGGCGGGAGATGTATCAAATTGCACACTGGAACTCAATAGCGTGAATGCCAATACAATCAGCTCAATCACATTGTCACCAACAGCAACAGCAGGGGAACTGGTAGCCACTCAGGGAAATCCAAAATTAATTGCAACTGGCATTAATACATTTAACTTTACATATACTGCGCCACAAAGCATCTCTGAAGATTCAAGTTCTGTTACGGTGAGTTATTCAGATGATGTTGGTGATAACAATATTATTGCAACACCAGTTGTGATCGCACTTACATCGCCTGTGACTGTCAGTGGCATTCGATGCTACCCAAACCCTGGCATTCCTGGAAATAATCTGAATTGCAATATTGTGTTAACTAATACCGGATCAAGTAAACTCAGTATTGCAACACCAACTATCACCATCGCAGGAGAAACAGCTAACCTATCCAATTCATCTTGTCTTACTGCGCTAAAACCCAATGAACCTTGCACTATTTCTTTTTCCGGAGCGACTCCATCAACTCCTTCAGTAGTAATAGAGGTCAAACCAGCCAAACCAGATCGTAACTTATTCAACACACAAAGCGATACATTGACTGTATTTTCAAATAATGCGCCTCATATTCAAGCCAACCCTATCACATGCAAAGCCACACAATTAGCGCTCAGTGCTGCTACTCAATGCACTGTGTTAGTGAGAAATCTAGGTACTACCGTAGCTACTGGCGTCACAATGACACCAACCGCAGCTCAAGGCGTCATTTCTGAAAGCACAACGACCTGCAGCGGTGTAACAAGTGGCCAAATGAGCTCAGGCGACACCTGTACCAATACCTTTACTTACACAGCACCCAGCGCTACGAGCAATCAAAATTCAGATAAAATTTCAGTAGCCTATTCAGATGATCAAAATAGCTATCCCGCTTTTTTAAACTCCATATCAATACTGCTACTGAGTAATGCAAATTTAGAGTTCACTGGAACAGTAATCCCCAACTCTGCTGATGCGATGCCTTTAAATCAAGTTGAGTATGGCTCAACTTTAAAAGTGATCTTCCAGTTCATGAACAACAGCAGCTCAACATTTAACTTTGATGCACCGCAAGTGGTAGCGATAGTGAATGGCCAAGTTAAACAATTACCCAATGCGATTGAGACAGGTTCAGTAAACTCATCCTGCCTGGCTGGAGACATGGTCAAAAACTCAGGATGTACTCTGACGGTTGATTTCACACCCGATAATTTTAATGGGTTTAAAATTGGTGATCATGTGGTACTCACTGCTTGGTTGCCATCAGCTAACGGTTCACCGATTGCAACTTGGGATGCGACAATCGGAGATGCACCTATTTTTACCGATGTTTTTACCAATCATCTATTTGCTAATGAATCTGGAAAAACGCTCAAAGGTGCGTTTGTTTTTGGAAACAATACAACCAATTCGCTGACAAACTTACGTTCAGTGCGCGCATTTTTGCCTGCTGGATTTTCAGAAAGCACAGCCTGTCCTAGCGGTGTTGCAAGCAAATATACAGACATTGTCCCTTGCGCCGGTTTAAACACTTTGTCATCAAACAGTTATTGTTATGCTTGTTTTACAAAAAATAATAGTGATTCACTTACCCCAAACACCAATCTTACTTTTGAGGCACAACTTTCTTACGATCAATCTGTTTCTACAACCACTAGAATTGTGCCTGTCACACCATCTTATAGAAAATTCACATTGAAAAATGCATGTACTGGACCTGTCTGGCCAGCATTTGTAAGTGGTTCAGCTTATTATTTTTGTGCTCACAACTCTGATTGCCCTGCTGGAACACAATGTTATAAACCAGGACATCAATGCCAAGTACCCGCATCGATAGACCCACTTCAAAGCGGTGGTTGTCCGCCAGGCACTTACACTTATCCTGGCAGCATACAATGTTCACCAGGCTGCAATACAGCAAAAACGGGTGGCACATTAGTAGTTTGCCCAAGTCATTCAACTTGCAACCCCAATAACGGATTATGTTATTGGAATTTGCCAGAAATTGTTTCTGGTATGCAGAGCGATTTAAAAATTTCTCCCAATACAACAGCCGTAGTACAAATTCCAAATTCACCTTTAGTCAAAGCTGGCAACTGGAGTGCAACTTGGAGCGGCGGTTTAGTGGGACGCACAGGCTGCAAAAAAATAAATTCTACATTTATATGTGATACTGGTTCTTGTGCAGTAAAAGACGCAGGTACTGATAACAGTTGCTTGCTTGGTACTGCACCACAAACGCCAGCAACACAAGCAGAATTTACATTACTGTATCGCAATCAAGATTACTATGACGTTGAGATTATTAACGGTTTCTCAATACCTGTATCCATGAAACCGGATGCGCCTACTTACACAGGCAGCACACCTGTTGTGAGCAGTCCCTACACTTGTAATGTAGCGGGCGAGCAAATATCGGGAACACCAAGTAATACCTGTCCATGGCATTTCACGATGAACAGTTATGACTTACTCAACGGCTCAACAGCAACCCCCTATGGTGCTTATTATCAAGCATTACATACATATGTCAGCACCACTGCGGCCGCTCAAACCTGCACGCCCGGCGCTAACTCCTGCACTGCGCCAGAACTATGTGGTTTAACACAAGCAAATTCAACCATTCCACAAGTTCCAGCAGGATCAGGTCCCTACGTTCCAACTTTTACTTGCGGAAAATTAATTGGTTTTTGGTCAACCAATCAGCTGTGTGGTGCTAATTCACAGCTCAACTACACGGCACCCGACTCATATAAAATTGATTGTGCTGCAGAACACGGTGGCAATACACTATCGGCTTGGCTTGGATGCAACGCCGGTTCTGCTGCAAGCTCATGCTACACTCAAAATGCAGGATCTGGATGCTGCGGTTGCCCTTATTGGTCTGCAGGTAGTAAACCCGATCAAAAAAATCAACCTTCTGAATATTTTAAAACCGTATTTCCAAATGGCTTTGTGTTATCACCCAATGGCAACGACGATTACTGTCAAGCTAACTCAACCGATTGGACATCAAACGTTCAAAATGAATCATTGGTTTGGATGAAACAAGGTTGTTCATCCACTTATACTTTTGCCTATGATGATCCAACAAGCACATTTACTTGCAGTTCAAATAGCGTGAAAAATGGCCAGCCACAAAACCCTGCCGGTCTTGTAAACACACAAGATTATACAGTGACATTCTGTCCTAACAATAATCAAGGTGAGATTAATAGCAACCCTGTTTATGTCGCACCCGATTTAAGTGGGCAATCGGCATCACTGAGTATATGGCATCGCTGGTTTTCATTTAAAAAAATGGCACATGAAATCAAAAGGGACTTACACTGGATTTAAATAACAGGCGGCGATGCAATGTATTTTATCGCCCCTGTTTCTTTTATGTATTAAAAAATCAGCTGTAAACTTGAATCTGTGGGATCATTTCCCAGCGCACGCTATAAAATGCTAGCATTCAACAATCATCAACTGTTTTTTTGATTTTTCATTTCAATGTATTTCACATCCACCAAAAAATAATTCCACCCGCCTTGCAATAAATGAAAAATCAAACCTGGCTTACCATCTAGAAAACCCAAGCAGAAAAAATAGCGATAAATAAAATAAAATAATGAGCGTGATAATAACGGAAGATGATTCCATATTTTTTGTTTAATCCATTGCTTTCTTTCAGCTTGAATATGAAATTTAAATTTTTTAGTGTTCATGGCGGTATGTTTTAAAAACCACAAATTTTCTGCTTCTAGATTTGTATATTTGTTGTGTTTTTCGATCCAAGATGCGATATTTTTTAAATTATGATCCACAAAATCATGATTTAATTTTTTCACTTTACCGTTAACATTAACATGCTCATTCACTATGCCTTCTAAGGTAGCCATTTCTGGTCTAAATAACCTAAGCAGATAGCAGGGATAATAACCGCCATACTTTATCCATTTTCCCATAAAAATAAATCGTCTTGATAAATAATAGCCTGCACTATTTTTGTTTTCGATGGCAATCAAAATTTCATTTTTCAGGTCATCTAACAAATATTCATCTGCATCTAAAAATAACATCCACTCTGTTTTATTAGCGCAATAATCAATTGCGTATTGTCGTTGATTTTTATAATCATCAAATTTTCTAAAAATCACTTCCGCATCTAACTTTTTCGCAATTTCAACCGTTTTGTCTTGCGAGTAAGAGTCCAATACAATAATTTTGTCGCAATAATTTGATATATTTTTAATTGCACGCTCGATATGAACTTCTTCATTATATGTCAAGATAACAATGGTTAATTTACAATTCATTTTATTCCCTTTGATGAATTTGGCATTGCCTAGCAGCACGCAAACACAAATTTACTGTAATTTTTTTCGTGCCAATTTTGAAAATAATCTGCCTTTAAAATTAAATTCGTAAACTTTGGAGCTTGATAAACTAATAATTTCTCCACCCATCTTCTTTTTAAAGGCAGCAACACCTGGATTTTTTACCTCATCGATTCCTTCTAAATCATAAAGCATATAATTATGCTCACACGCCCATTCAATGACGGCCCATTGAATAAATTCACCAGCGCGCAATTTAGCATACTTTCTATCTACCGCACCCCACATATAGTGCACATTTTTCCCAGAGCATAAAATAAAAGCGCCTGCTACGATTGTATTTTCATGCTTGGCTAAAAATAACTTTGCTCCTACATTCTTATGATCGCTATAATCAATCAAATATTGTAAAAATTGCTGTTTATGCTGGAAATCAAATGTTTTTTTTTGACTGACTGTAATACATAAATTATAAAAATCGCTCACTTCTTGATGCGTTGTGGCTATATGCATTTGCACACCAGACCGATGCGCACTGCGAACACCATAACGCCATTGCTTGTCTAAAGCAGACCACAATTTTTCTTTTTTTAATTCTAAATCAATCCAAATAGTTTGACGCTGCTTTTGATTTTCAAAATCAGCCGGTGTTTTCCATGGCAAAATAATGCAAAGAGAAGCGCCATTTAACTCCATTTTCTCTAACATATTTTTTTCTATGTTTTCCCACTGAAAATGTGATGACAAAGTGGGTCCTTGTGGCATCCATGCCAATTTTAAAAAATTATTGGGACCTCTATTTTCAACACGAAACAAAGCGGCCAAGTTATTTTTACAATAAAGTGCCATACGTTGATCTGTAATGCCATACACTGCTTTTTTTGCTTTTCCCCATAATGCTGATTGCAATGGGTGACCGTTAAGATCAGCTAATGCTGCATCCCATTCTTCATCCGTATGATCTAATTTCCAATGCATTTTAATTTTTTCTCAGGAATTTTCTATTTAAAATAGTATCGCTCAATCACTTTATACGTAACTGTAACATTAATCTATTATCAGAGATGGGGGCTAATGCTTTATGATAACAAGATGAATCTTGTACAAATCCAAATCCCGCTGGTCCTTCAATGGTTATTTCATTTTCTTTTCCATAATAGGCTATAACGGCTTCATCTGTTTGAACAGCAGAATGAAACAACATACGAAGCGGTTTTTGGTTATGTGAATGCTGCATCATCACATGCGCACCAGTGTATCTGTTAACTGGTGTAATATAAAAATTAGCATAAACAAAATTAAAGCCATCCACATCGAAATGATATCCCGTTGTTTGCCATTTTTCCCTTCGCGTGGCATCTGACTCATCCGTAACAAAACTCCAAAACAATCGGGTTTCAATTTTTGTTGGTTCATATCCTAAATACTTAGCACAAACAGCCAGCAAACGTTCATCTTTTTTTATACGATCAATCACACTACATTGCTCTGGTTCTTGTACAAACCCTAAAACAACTGAATGCCCATCTGACAATTTTCCGAGTTTAACCTCATCAGGTAAAAACACTTTTCGATCACCACTACGAAAACATTTTCTTTCATTTGCAAATTGATCAATTTCACGCACATCACCTTCAGATAAATTAAAACCAAAGGAAACAGCCTTTTTTTTCAAATCATCAACAGCATTTTCAATCGCTATTTTTGAAAAAATAGTACCTTTTTTGCTTGTTACAAGTTGCGGTTGCGTTATTTTAAAAAAATTTCTCTTAAAAAAACTATAGCATCGTCTTACAAAATAAAAACGTCCAAAAGCATAATGCACTTTTCCACGTGCTAGCATGGTGGTAATGTTGATAAAATTCATCAATACTCCGTTAAAACTTGAATTTTAACCAAACAAAGGTGGGCTCGTGGATTATAGAAAAATATCATCTCATTTACAAGAATCATCCATTTTGGCGTTTGGTTGTTCTGGAATTGGCGGCAGAGTAGATAAAAAAAAATCCATCGAAATAATTAACGCTGCATTTGATTATGGCGTAACTCACTTTGATGTCGCACCCTCCTACGGCTACGGAGATGCAGAAGCTTGCTTAGGAATGGCCTTAAACAAAAACAGAGATAAAGTGGTGATTGCAACAAAAGTGGGTATTATACGTAATGATCCATCTACTTTAATAAGGAAATTAAAGCCAATAGCACAACGTGTTATTCAAACTTTTCCCAGCATGAGAAAAATAATCTCCACGGGGGCTGCTTTTTCTGGTGCAACAGCACAACCCAATCAATTCACTATCGACAAGATAAAAGCAAGTGTTGAAAAAAGCTTAAAAGATTTAAAAACAGATTATATTGATATCCTTTTTTTACATGATTGCAAAAAAGAACATTTATCGATAGAAGTCATTACTTTTCTTCAAAAATTAAAAAGGGATGGGAAAGTGCGTACTTATGGTTTAGCAACAGACATTGAAACGATCAATGTTGCACAAGAAACTGGTTACACAGATTTATTACCACAATTTCCAAATAATATTTTGGAAAAAAATCATATGAAGTTACATCATGCTAATCAACCTTGCATTATGCATAGTGCTTTTTTCAATTTAGATCGGATGAAAAAAATGATCACTGATAACCAAGCTATTTTTAGTCATTTTGAAATAGGGCCGCTACAAGAAAAACAGCTGCATGAGCTTATGTTAAGCTATGTGCTGCTAACAAATCAAAAAGGCGTTGTTATTTGCTCAATGCTCAACAAATCCCATCTGACAGAAAATATCCGATCTACTGAAAATCCCACATTTTCTGAAAACCAAATTATCGCTTTTTCAAAAATGATCGATATTTGCTTACAAGATCAAAAATATTAACCTCAAAACAGAGATCTTAAACAGGCCATTAGGTATTTTTTAACACAATCCGATAACGCGCTTTATTATTGCGCACTAAATTTAGTGCATCATTGGCTTGATCCATTGGCATGAGTTGTGTTTTTGCGTGAATATGATGTCGCGCTGCAAATTCAAGCATTTCCTTAATCATACGTGGCCCACCAATCAAACTACCACAAACAGTTTTATTGCCGCCAATCAGTGACATAACGGGTATATCAATACGATTAGCAACACCGACAAAACACAATGTGCCATGTGCTCGTAAAAGCGATATATATTTTTCCCAATTTAAACTCGCGCTGACAGTGGAGAGCATAAAATCAAATGTGTTTTTATGCGGATCTAACGCATCATCATGGATTGAATTCACAAAATGATGCGCACCAAATTCACGCGCTTCCTTTTCTTTGCTACTATCGCTTGAAAATGCAGTCACTTCACACCCAAACGCCTTCGCAAATTGCAATGCCAAATGACCCAAACCACCAATCCCAATCACACCCACTTTCATATGCGGGCGAACATGATAGTGTCGAAATGGAGAATAAACAGTAATACCAGCGCATAAAAGTGGCGCTGCATGCTCTGATGCTAATGCATCGGGAATGGGAACAACAAAATGTGCATGAGATCGCACACGTTCAGCAAAACCACCATGATGCGCAACAGCAACCCCCTTCGCTTCTGAACATAAATTTTCATCACCATGAGAACAAGTATCACAGGTCAAACAACTATTACACTGCCAACCAATGCCAACGCGTTGCCCTATTTTAAATTGACTCACTGCTGAACCGATCGCACAAACAGTACCGATAATTTCATGGCCGGGCACCAATGGAAATGTTGAAATACCCCAATCATTATCAACTAAGTGCACATCACTATGACAAATACTGCAGTGTGTAATGGCAACCTCAACCTCGCAAGGTAACAATGCGCCTGATTCATATTCAAATGGCTTTAAAGCTGCTTTTTCTTGCATAGCTGCATACGCGCGAACAATCATTTTAACCTCAATAATATTTTTTAAGTTATTGCCATGGACCGCTCATCCATGACCCATGCAAACCACTTGGAACACGTCGCGGCATTTTAATACGTGCAAGCGGCTCATCTCTCATGTTTTTTGCATCCAACAATACACATTCACCACTGTTCTCTATTTTGTTATAGACAAACAAGATGAGATAGCCATCATCTTCTGAAGTGCTATTTGCTTTTGGCACAAAAACAGCTTCACCAATCTCAAATGTATTTCCAAAATCATGGATCTGGCTTGTCTTTTTTTCAACATCATATTTTATTAATGCCGTAAATTGATCCTTCATTGCATTCAGATCACTCAACTTCGTTGTCGAATAAATAAATCGATGCGGCAGTGAATCTCGATCTTCTTTGATTCTTGGAAATTCAATAATGCGATCATCCAACTGCTCATGTTGAATCATTTGTGTTGATAAATTAATTCGTGTGCGATAAAGATGTGGCGGCATACGATTTTCTTTTGATCGCGTGAGTTTCAAATCAGCATGTCGCACAAAATCTACTATGATTTCATCTGCATTTTCATAAGCATTTGCGAAATGAAACACAAAAAATGCTTCTGTTTGAATCCATTTTAGAGCACCCGTTTCACGTGACATGATGCCAATACGCACGCCCAACTCTGGTCGCCAGTTTAAGACTTCTTCTCCGGACATTACTTTTTTGAGATCAAAAACAACAGGGCAATCAAAGAGAATCACATAATTTTCAGTCAGCACAAAATCATGCACCATTGTAGCGTATTGTTTTTCAATGTCCTTTTTAAATTGCAATTTTCCATTTTTATCGATGCGAGACACTGTTAAGAAGGGCGGCTTGATATCATAATTGATCAACCATAAATCTCCTGTTTTTGGGCAAAAACGGGTATGCGGCACAGCCTTAATGGGATTATTTTTTGTTTCTGGACACCATAAGCCCAGCGTTTCTAATTCTGAGCTCACCTCATAAACGGTATCCGCTTCAGGCATGGCAAGATATTGATTGGCATGTCGAATAATATGAATGAATGCCCCATTTTTAAATGGGTCTACATTTTCACCCACGTATTTTGAATCGGGCAGAACAGGAAATTTAAAGCCACCATACAGCGCTTTGCCTGCACGACGCTCTGCTAATAACGCGGCTGTTTGAACATAGCGATTTTTATAGCGCGCTTTTCCATCTGCAATATAAACAGCATGAATCATGCCATCTCCATCAAATGGATACACATAAGTAATCGGTGGAAATTCGGGGTTTGGGCCATTACGCATATAAACACCCAATAAATCATCAGGGATTTTGCCAATCACTTGTAAATTTTCAACCTCTAACTCATCTTTCACTGGCGCAAAATTTCCTTGTAAATAAGGATTACTTTTGTTTTCCTCCATCAATTTCTTTTTAATATGCTCAATATACAGTTGTGGATAATATGTATTGGCTTTAATGCCAACAAAAATAGCAACAATGGTTCCCAGTGTGCTCATGGTGTTGCTCAATCCAAAATAAGCGTGCCCCAATGAAACCACTGCTGCAATTAAGAGTAAAAATCCCCAAATAGCGGATAACTGTCGATGCAGTTTTGCTGTCCCTTCATCCGTATACTGTTGCGTAAAAGGTTTGTTAATTGCAACAGATCCAAGCATAATCCCAGCCATGGCAATATTGCTCCATAAATTAGGGTGTTGCGTAAATGCATTGCCATGAGGAAACCATAGCCCAACGATCACCATCAGCGCAAAAAATAAAGCACCACCCACTTCTAAAACAACACCGCGCAATAAATCTTTTTTTGAAATAACGATATTTAAAATGAGCGCGATAATGGCACTATATAAAAATGTGGTTAAGCCTGCTGAAAAAACAATCCAAGGGGCAAAAGAAAGGATAATATTATTTTTACTTTTCATGATAACCTCACAGCTCAAACTTATTTTAATATAAATGTACGCTTAATTTTTAAAGTAATTTCTTTGTTTCATCACACCATGCAATCTCAGCATTTGTTATATAAATACCATAACGAATGGTTGCCAAGACAAATGATTTTCTTTTTATTTTCTTATTTGAATTGATTTCACTTTCTATTGTTTGAAAATAAATCAATTGTTGCTTCGCTTCTTCCCGATAATTTTCTATATGCTTGATAGAAATTTTTTTATCAACCTGATTCCCAAAAAATATTTTTAATAAAAATTCATTTCGATACGGCAGTTGTTCCGTTTTTTTAAGAATCCATTGTTGCAGAAACTGTAATCCCTTTTCGGTAATAGAATAGAGTCCGCGTTTACCGCCCTTTTGTGCATCAATTTCTTGGCAATCCACATATCCAGCTTGATACATTTTTTTCAAGGTTGGGTATAATTGCGCTTCATATTCCATCCAAAAATAATTTGTGCTGCGTGCCATAAATGTTTTCACATCATAAGCAGACATGGGCTTTATACTAAGACAGCCCAGTATGGCAAACTGGGTTTTATTGATTCGCGCCATATACATCACCCTATCAGTTTAACTGGCATACTATACATATGGAATATGGCATATACAATATGTTTTGCGATGCCACCCATTTTAAGCATACTTAAAAATCTTTCTTATTCTGATGTTATGGTCTCACAATGGCATGGTTTGTTTACTTTGGAAGTGTTTTTATCAGCACCATCATCGCGCCTGTTCCACCTGCTTTATTTTTTGCTGAGTGAAAAGCCAACACACAAGGATGCACGCGCAGATAGTTATTTAAGAGATTTTTTAAAATAGGCTTATTATTTGCTGAAAAATGGCCCTTGCCATGGATAATGCAAACAGCACGTAATCCACGGTATTGGCATCGCATTAAAAAATGATCGACAGCTTGAATAGCAGCATCACTGGTGTGCTCATGCAAATCAAGCGTTGCTTCTGCACGTATTTTTCCCTGTTTAAATTGTGAGAATCGCTTGTGTTGCAGCCCAGGTCGCGCGAATGACATGACATCGCTGCCTGTCATTTCCGGCTGTGTCTGATCAAAACAAAAAATAGTTTTTTCTTCAGGAAAATGCGCCGCTGATTGACGAGAAACCTGCTTTATGCTTATCTTTTCAGACACTGGTTTCGATTCAATAAGCGCATCCTGCTTTTCAAAGTCACTCGTTGTTTTTAACGGTTTAACATCAAAAACAGCATCACGAAACAATTGTTTTTCTTCTGCTGAAATAAAGTGGGTTAACTTCTTTTTCATACAACCTTTTATGCAAAGATAGGTTCACTGATTTTAATTTTATGATCGCATTCAAACACTGTAATAAAATACCAGGGATTTTTCACCTTATTTTGCGTATAATCTACTTATTGTTTTAAATATCACTATTTTTGATAGAGAAACCTTCACCATGTTACCTTTGCTTTGGATTTTGGCAGGCGTTGCCAGTCGATTAACTGTACATATTCCTGACGTTACTCCACTGGCTTCATTTTGTGTATTTGTGCCGACTGCTTTTTCCAAAAGCGTGTCTTTTTTCATTATTTTTTCAATTTTAATTTTATCTGATATCGGTTTATATTTTTTATCTGGTTATCCGATCTTTGGTTTGTGGACTTTATTTACTTACTCCGGTTGGCTTGGTGTAACTTTTTTTGGATTTTTATTTGCAAAAAATACCGCATTATGTCGTGTTTTTTTGTTGACTTTTTTTGCCTCTCTCGTCTTTTGGATTTGGAGCAATTTTGGAACATGGTGCGCAACAAGTATTTACCCCCACACAACACAAGGTCTGTTAATGTGTTATGTGGCGGCAATCCCTTTTTTAAAAAATAGCCTACTAGGATCATTAGCATGGACGGCTGTTTTAATTACCTTGCTCCATTTTTTTTATAGGAAAATAAGTCATGGCGCTACGATTTATTCGTGAGTTTATCAATCTAGAATCCAGCTCAGGATTAATTTTATTTTTTGCCGCTATTGCTGCAATGATTCTAGATAACACACCACTTTCTCACTACTACAACGCCTTTAAATCAGCGCCAGCAGCCATGCTGCTCATCAATGATGGCTGTATGTCGCTTTTTTTCTTGCTGGTTGGCTTAGAAATCAAACGTGAATTATTGCAAGGCGAACTCAATACCTTTTCAAAAGTATTGTTACCAGCCGTTTCAGCGATTGGCGGTATGATTTTTCCAGCAGCCATTTATTTATACTTTAATTGGCATCACACGCTTGCTATGAGAGGTTGGGCAATCCCAACGGCAACTGATATTGCCTTTTCACTGGGCATATTATCCTTGCTTGGTAATAGAATTCCAGCAAGCTTAAAAATATTTTTAATGGCGCTGGCTATTTTTGATGATATTGGGGCAATCATCGTAATTGCTTTTTTTTACACTACTCATATTGCTTTATTGTTTTTATTTTTATCGCTTGGCTTGGTTTTCATTTTAGCATTGCTAAATTATTTTAATGTAAAAAAACTGACTATTTATGCATGTGTTGGATTATTACTATGGTTCTGTATTTTAAAATCAGGTGTGCATCCTACGATTGCGGGCGTTATTCTGGCGTTATTTATTCCAATTAAGAATTCAAAAAATGTATCCAAATCACCACTACAAATATTGGAACATACGCTACACCCTTGGGTTGCCTTCGGTATCTTACCCCTATTTGCATTTGCCAATGCAGGGGTCTCTTTTTTCGGAATGAAAGTAAGTCACTTTATCTCGCCCATACCCATCGGAATTGGACTTGGGTTATTTATTGGGAAACAGGTTGGGATATGGCTAAGCACAATAATGGCAGTTAAATTTAAATTGGCGCGGTTACCAAGAAACATGACCCGATTAGGCTTGTATGGTATTAGTTTAATTGCCGGCGTTGGCTTTACGATGAGCTTATTCATTGGCACATTGGCATTTGGTTCTGATTTACAGCACGCTGAATTTGTTCGTGTTGGCGTGTTAACAGGATCTCTTTGTTCTGGATTGTTAGGTTATTTTATCTTACGCTTGGCTTATCGCGCACATTGATAAAAAATGCTTTTTGACAAAAAACTCACTCAATCTATTAACCCCAACAACATATTTTTCCAACGATTTTCCCAATCCGTTGAGGCATTTGTAAAAAAATCACAATATTTTTTTCGCGCAGATTGCACTACTTCACTATCCCACCAAAGATGTGGGGCATTGCCCATTTTGTTGATCATGTCAGCAGCGGATTCTACCGTATTGTGATAAATACCGACATCACGCAAGGCATCAAAATAAGGCTTAAACTCATCTTTAATGCCTGTATTTTTTTCATCCCAGCATAAAATTGTCGGAATATTTAAAGCCAATCCATAGTAATGTGTTGTATTAAAATTATCAAAGAAAAGCAACTTTGCAGATACAATCTGTTCATAAAAAGAAGATCGTTCTGTTGGCTTATGTAATTGCAACGCTGGAAAAGCATCCTGTATATATTTCCAGTTATCGCTCCAATTTGTATAACGAAGGCGCATGATTATTTGTGAAAAAATAACCGGATCAAGCAACTGAAGTAGTTTAGACTGTCTTTGATAGTATAATTTTTCAGCCTGATTTGCATTGATGGCAAATTTTATTTCCACAAAAGGATATCGCATAAATTCGGTTGTTACCCATAAAATAGGCGCATCTTCATAGTGAAAATCTCTGCGACGTTTATTTTCTTCAAGTTGCATGCAAATAGAAACTGCCGGTGCTGCAATTGTTTTTTTCGTGTTTTCCATTCCCCACGTAACAAAAGCATCAGAAAATTTATGCTCAACAAATTCAATACTATAAAATTGCAAAGTGCCATAACCCGCACCATGCTGCCAAGCAATTTGCTTAACGCCTTTGCAACGATTGCTAGCAACCCATAATTTTAGCGCTTCGTGACCAATTGTTGGCGCACCAAACACAACCTTTGCAAAATAAGGATACTGTTTTTTACTAATACGACATTCATTTTTATAATTTTCAACAAAAGATAATGGCATATTAAAAACAAGTAGTTTCAAAACAAGATTAGCAAAGTCATCTTGCGTCAGTAAACTCGAAATAGAGGAACGCAACTTCAAATCAGTATCTGTTTTTAACAACTGTAAAGATAATTTTTTTGCTAATGTTTTTGCGGGAAGTGGTAAAATTCTAAATCGAGAAGCTAACATGAGGCGATACAGTGCTTTTTTACTAAAGCCATAACTTGCTATTATTGCAACTACTTTTTTTCCTCGCAATTTTGTAATAAACCACAGCAGAGAAATTTGAAGTCGCGTAATTAACTTAGGACGACAGTTATTTAAGTTTTTTTCACGGCTCTTTTTTTCATTTTCCCACGAGTAATTTTCATAACGCATAGATGAGTCAAAAGACAGTGAAATGATTTGGGTTATGATTTGCAAATTAAACGCATCATTCATCATAGATGAAAGATAATATTCATTTTCATTTAACGGTGTCATAAATGCGGTGTTAGCAAGCCCGATGGTTGTTAACGTGGGGTGTAATGAATAAGCCACTTTTAGTCTTTCATAACGATCATAAACAATTTGAATATGTGTGAATAAGAAAGACCCGATTACTATTTCCCAGTAAGCTACTGAATGCGCGCAATGATGTATTTTATTAAGCCATTGTGCGATTTTAGGTAATAACATATCGTAAACACGCACAATATAATTAAGCACTTCGTTAGGATCTTGATTTATTAACGGGCTATCTAACGTCTGATAATCTAAATTTTTCCAGCTGTCTTTATTTTTATAAGGTTTGCACCACTCACCCAAGAATAATATCGGCTGTGATTTATCCCAAAATGCAGCTAAGGCAGTTGTCGCTAAGAACGTTCTTGATTGTGATTTGTTTTTTACCGTATTCATGACGATACCTCACCTTTCAAGCACACCAACTCATGCAGGATTTTTCTTGCTTTAAAATCAGTTTCATCTGAAAGAAATAATGTTTGATCTATCTTTTTTTTGGGTAATTCATTTTTTAACGCTTTTTCTATCAATGTACGCAGCTCAAATAAATTTTTTGAAAAATGAAAAATAGGGTAAAGTTGAATATGTTTCTTAAGCGGAAAATCCAACCAATCATAACCAATAATGGGTATATCTAATATTAAACAATCCATAAAAACAGTAGAAAAATACATAATGGCTGCCGAAGCCCCTTTTAATAATTCAGGAACAGGCTCTTTAAAAGAGAACTGCAAATCCACTTTGATTTTATTTTTTTTATATAAATTTAGAATATATTTTTTATGCATGGCAATTTGATCGCGGGGATGGAGTCGAATAATTAATTTTGCATCTGAATTAGAAACTGCATGCGCGATACTTAATAGCCTAGCATCACCATCTTCGATACATTCCATTTTTTTTAATTCTCCAGGATAAAGCGATGAAAAATAAACCACGAATTTTTTCGTATTCACACTTTGATGATACACACCTTGATTGATTAATTTTTTTTGCGTATTAAAGTTGAGAACAATTGTTCTGTTTTGAGCAGAAGCAGTTAAAAAACGACGCCAAAATTCACCTCGAACAATATAGAAATCAACAGGTGTATCTACAAACTGATAATAATCACCTAAAATACCATGCTGCAATAAAATGGTATTCACGCCTTTTTCTTTTGCCAGAAAAAAAGCATATGCTTCAAACGCATTGTTTCCTAAAATGATCGCTTTGGGCTCTGTTAAGGCAATCCATTTTTTATGTAATTGTGTGAAATACAAGCCAGCGGGCAAATGCACATCAAAAAACTGCTGCAGCCACGGATCTTTTAAAAAAAGTTGCATAACAACAAACTGCGTGTCTTGAAAAAGAAGCGAATCCAGATAATTTTGTAACTTTATTTTTGCCGATATAATATCAGATTTTTTTGGAATCAATTTATTTGATCCATAATCATATAAATTAAAAAAATCTCGATTTTTTTGTTTTAATGGCTCACCTCCGGTTAATGGATCTTCAATTAGGAAATAAAATTTTTCAGGAAAAAGTGGTTCATACAACAAGCCAATATTTGTATAGTTTTTTCCATAAGAAAGAAACCATAATTTATTTTTTACGGGATGATTTTTGCTTTTAAAAAAAGAGAAAATAATTTGGCGGCGATGAAAAAAATCAATTTTATTGACCAACCAATCTATATTTTTTAAAAATGCATTCCCTAAAAAAAGAGAACTAAAAAATATCTTTGCTCTTGCAAGGTATTTATTGTTTACAATTGATATTTTTGGAAAAACTATCTTTAATGAAGATTGATGCATTTCAGCTAAATCAGATAATATTTTTGCACACTCAGAATAACCATAAAAACGGCACAATTTGTATCCTTGGCTTAGCAAAAAATGATAGAGATGCCTTGCTTTAAAAATGTGCGTGAGTCTTAAAATCAAGATTTCTTTAAAAACAGCAAGCTGCGGAATGCCCAGTATTTTGGGTTCATTTTGTAAAATTTGATTCGCCAAATCACAAGCCATTTTTTTTGTTTCATCCGCATCGCCTAATAAATCATGGATAAAAAAAATATTTTTATATGGCTTTAGCGTGGGGCTATCCGCTGCGCACGCTAGCAATAGCCCAACAGACTCTGATGTTGTCTGCGGCAGCATGGCTAATTCTGTGATAATATTGATGGCCTTCATGCACACCTTAAGCAATTCTATATACTGATTCACACCATCTCATTTAGGTGCTTGAAAAAGTTAAATCACTTCTGCTGATGGATTCAAGACAGCCACTCGAACAGAGGGAAGCGGAATAATAACAGTACAGCCTAAGTTCGCTAATTTTTTGCAAATGGCCTTCTGAAAGCGCCAAGCTAAAATAAGCACAATGGCATCTTTATCTAAGGATGTATCTGCTAAACTTTGAACTGGAATATGTAAACCTGGGCTATAAGTACCTACTTTTCTCACGTTATCATCAATCAAACAATCTATGTATTTATGTAGCTCGAAATGATAGATCAGCGTTGTAGAGGTTGCTGAAGCACCATAAGCAACTATTTTCTTACCTTTGTGTTTTTCCAATTCTGCAATCAGTGTTTTTTTAATCGCTTGAATTTCATGCGTCCATTGATTAAAAAAATGGGGGCTGATATTTTTTTGCTTTTCTTGCTCAGAGAAAATAAACACACTGGGATCAACAACATGGTGGCTTAACGTTCTGGCGAAATAATAACGCAACGACCCACCCTTGGTAACAACCGACTCAATTCTAATTAATTTCAATTCAAACTGAGCAAAAAAACGCGCCAACGGAAAAATTGAAAGATAAGATAAATGCTCATGATAGATAAAATCAAAAACCATGTTACTTACCATATCGAGTAAATAAGATGACTCAATAATCAAAACACCTTCATCTGCTAGCAAATAAGACAACCCTTTTGTCAAAGCCTTCAAATCATCGATATTTGCAAACACGTTATTTAAAGTAATTAAATCTGCCGAGCCATGCGCCGCTTTTATTTTTTTTGAAAAATCCCAATCAAAAAAAGCAGCGGCTGTTTCAATACCCCGAGCAGTTGCATCTTCAGCTATTTTTTTACAAGGTTCAACACCGAGTACTTTGCATCCTTTTTTCTGAAAAAAACTAAGTAGGGTACCATCATTACTACCCACATCAACTACAAAGCTGCCTTCTTTTAATTTCAAGTTGTCCATGACTTGGTTTGAATAAGATGCAAAATGCATGCTCAAATCAGAGGAGCTGGTTGTAATATAAATATAATCACTATAAATGGTTTCTGGATTGACAACATATCCTGTTTGAACAAACTGGCAGACATCACATTGAAATAAATCTAATGGATAAACAGGCTGATTTTTAGGTATTTTTAAATATTCATCGCATAATGCAGTTGGCGTAAGTGATAACACTTGTGTGAGTTGATTACTATCACATAATCTACAAGCCGTTTTTATGTAATAATTCCTTGTCATTTTTATCCCTATCATTGTAACATACCATCCCGTTTCTACAGTTTTTTTTAGCATTAGTCAATGCATAAAGTAAATTGAAAAAATTCACATGGGCAGGAAGCGTAGACATGGAAACATTATCAAAAAAAATTGACTGGTGGCGCGTATTATTTTCCGAAAAAGACAGACAATGTGTTTCTGATGCCATGCAGAATGAATGCATTAGCATGGGCTCAGTCACTCAACAATTTGAATCAGCGCTAAGCAATCAACTAAAAATACCTTATGTGGTTGCAACCACAAGTGGAAGCATGGCTTTGCTAATGACTTTTATTGCATTAGGTCTTGGTCCGGAAGATGAAATTATTATTCCAAATCGAACTTGGATAGCCGCCGCACATGCTGCCATGATGTTAAAAGCAAAAATTATTTTAGTAGATGTATTGCCGGATGTGCCTGTCATGGATGTTGCACAACTCGAAAAAAAAATAACCGCTAAAACAAAAATAATTTTACCTACACCTTTAAATGGTCACGCTATTCCTATCGACAAAATCAAAGCAATTGCAAAAAAATATGATCACTGCTTTGTTGTTGAAGATGCTGCACAAGCTGTTTTTAGCTGTGAAAATGGTATCTACATGGGCACAACATCCGACATCGCTTGTTTTTCATGCTCAGTTGCAAAATTAATACCAACGGGACAAGGTGGCTTTATTGCAACACACAACGCCGAGCTATATCAAAAATGCGTCCATATTCGAACACATGGCGTAAGCAATCTGCTAGATTGTCAGTACACAGAATTTGGATTCAATTGCAGAATTACCGACCTACAAACGTCGCTTGGATTATCACAGTTAAGAAAATGTCCTGAAAAAATTGCTGCATTAATTGAAATATACAAACTGTATGAGAGCGGCCTACGCCACTGCAAAAAAATAAAACTCATACCCAGCAATATTGAAAATGGAGAAGTGCCTCTTTATATCGAAGTGCTTTGCAAGGATAGAGAAAAACTCATGTCTTTTCTTGAATCAAAAAATATTCAATGCAAATCATTCTATCCAAACTTAAATCGAGCCGCTTATCTTAATCTCAATACAAATGATGTATTTCCTCATTCAGATGTTTTTGAAAAAGAGGGATTAACGCTGCCGTGCGGGCCAGATCAACCATTAGAAAATATAGAAATCACCATAGAAAATATAAAATTATATGAGCAGCAATACAGTTAATTTTAAAAAAATAACTGGGTTTTTCTTATTGCTTATAGCGTTCTAAAATCATGTGCACATTTGTTCCTGCTACGCCAAATGAACTTACTGCTGCATAATCACACGTATTTTTCAAGTCAATGGCTTTTGTTGGCAAATGCACGTTTGATTGTTCAAATGAAATATTGGGATTGGGGTGATGATAATGCAAATTAGGTGGAACAATTTGGTGATTCAACACGCCTACTGTCTTGATTAACCCAGCAATACCAGCTGATGCTTCACAATGTCCAATCACTGATTTCACAGCGCCAACATAGAGTTTGTTGCTGACATGACGCTGTTGATCATAAACAGCTTGAATGGATTGCATTTCAATGGCATCGCCCAATTGCGTGCCGCTGCCATGTGATTCTAAAAAATGAATATCCTGCGGGCGTATGGCTGCTTTTTCAAGCGCGGCTTGATAACATTTTATTTGAGAATGACCATTCGGCGCCGTCAATCCATTGCTCGCACCATCTTGATTAATAGCGGAGCTCATAATCACAGCTAGAATAGGATCACCCTCATTTAATGCATCTTCATAACGCTTTAACAGTACCAATCCACACCCTTCACTACGAACATAACCATTGGCGCTTGCATCAAATGTTTTACATCGACCTTCAGCGGATAAAAAACCCCCTTTCGTCAAACACACATTAATTTCTGGCACCAAAATAAAATTAATACCACCCGCAATCGCTTGATCACAATCATGCGTTTGTAATGCACGCATGGCTTGATGCACAGCAACCAATGAAGATGAACACGCCGTCTTAATCAGCATGGCCGGACCTTCTAACCCAAAATGATAAGCCACTCGACCAACCAATGAAAAATCAGCCATCCCAATACCAGAATAAGGATTAATTTTTTCCAGTGGCAATGCTTTAATAAGCTGAATCATAAAATCTGAAAAACCACCGCCTAAAAAGACCCCGGTTTTACTGCCTCGCCATTTTTCCAATCCTTGCGCGCCAGACAATTTTTCTAGCATCCGTTTTGTTTGCATCAATACAATTTTTTGCTGTGGATCCATTGCGTTTGCAACACGTGGCTTTAATCCAAATGCATCGCATGGAAAATTTTCTGGTAATTCGATAAATCCACCAAAACGTGAATGGGTTTTGCCTGGCGCTAATGGATAAGGATCATAATAATCATCAATATTAAATCGAGACGACGGTATTTCTATAATAGCATCTTTTCCTGCCACCAAATTTTTCCAAAATGTTTCGTTATCTTGCGCACCAGGAAAAGCAGCATCCATCGCCACAATCGCAATTTTTTCTCGGATGTTTGTAGATCGTCTTAAAACAGAAGATGGCATTAACTTTTGCTCCATTTGTAACTGTTGCTGTAATTTTTTTATTGACTGCGCAAACCAAAAAACAGTGGGGTTAATGGCGATACCTGTTTTTTGAGTAATTTCTTGGGCTAATTGCGCTGCTAATAATGAATCAATGCCCAATTCAGCAAAGGTAGACTCTTTTGAAATCCACGCTTTTTTATCTGGAAGCACCGATTGAAAACACGCAATGATTGCTTCTAACTCTGGCGCATCAAGAGAATGATCCGTCATTCTTTTTTGATACCCTTTTTTTTCTGCCAGAAAACGATCGACTAACTCATGTCGCTTCACTTTTAATGTGCTAGATCGTGGCAGATCTGCCACGACCAATACATCACTAATACGATAGGGTGATTTTAACCGAGAAGCCTGCTGAAAAATTTTTTGTGTTAACGCATTGGCTTCTGTTGGAATGCTAGGTACAAAAGCCAACACGGCAATTAATGCCTTTTGATGCTGAACGCCAAATATAGCCAGTTCAGAAATACCAGGAATATTTTTGTATTCGGCTTCCATTTGTTCTGGCATGATTTTTTTCCCATCTGAGAAAACAATCAATTCTTTCATCCTGCCAATAATATATAAATTACCAAATCGATCTGTTTTTCCTAAATCTCGCGTATGAAAAAATCCATCATAGATAGCTTTTCGTGTTGATTGTTCATCTCGAAAATAACCTGACATCACAGCGGGGCCGGCATATAAAATTTCACCCTCAGATGAAATAGACAAATCTTTCTTTTCAACTGCCGGTCCAACACTACCCTGCTTCCAACGATAGCCATATTGTGTGAAGGTAATGGGCCCACAAGTTTCAGTTAAACCATAAGAACAGTACAGATCAAATCCCAAAGATAAAAATCGTTTTTGTAACATGGGAGATAGTTGCGCTGAACCACATAATATTTTTTTTAATTTCCCGCCAAATTTTTGATGCATGTTGCGAAAAATTATTTTTCCCACATTCCAATGCGCATATCGATGAAAAAGATAAGCCAACTGCAATAACATATAAAAAACTATTTTGGATAGCCACCCTTTTTCTACAATCGTTTGCATTATTTTCTGATCAAACACTTCCAACAAACGCGGCACGGTGATTAATACATTGGGATGATAAAAAGAAAAGGCAGCTTGCAATGCTGCTGCGCTAAAAAAACGAAAAAAAATGACACGAACACCCAAAATAAGCGGCTGTAAAAAACCACAAAATAATCCAGCCACATGAAAAAAAGGTAATACTGTTAACGAACACCCTGCTTGATCTGATAATTGATTATAAAATTGCGTTAAATAAAGATAATGATGATGTGTCAGCACAACTGCTTTATAGGATCCTGTTGTACCAGAAGTAAAAATAAGCGTTGCAATATCAGAAGAACAGTCTTGATCAACGCTTTTTGATAACACCGTATTTTTTTCATAAAAAGAAAAATCATCTTCTTCTATTAAAGAAAAAGCAGGGGAAGTTATTTTATCCAAAAATGATTTTTGTTTTTCATTTTCAAAAACCAGAAAACAGGCATCAGCAACTTCAATTTGCTGTAACAAAACAGATTCGGGTAAATCCGGATCAATCAACACGGCTGTTGCTTGTGCAAACCAAATACCCAATAATGCAATCATAGCTTGTATGCGATTGTGTGATAACAAAATCACACGACTACCCGGTTTGATTTGATATGAACATAATTTTTCTGAAAAGCGCTCTGCCTGGTCAATGAGTGACTCATAAGTCATCTCTTTCCAAATAGCACCACTCCATTCAGTCAATGCAATTGCATGCGGATATTGACGCGCCGTTTGACGTATGATTAATTCAATGCGATTGCGCAGGTCACTGTTCATAACCTGCATTATAACAGGAAATATAAGAGATTATGCTACTCCAATACTGGTGGTTGATTCATATTTATTTGTATGTTGTTCTAAGCTTAAGGCTGTTTTATTCTGTTGAAATAAATTAGGCAAACTACTTAAAGTCCACACTACAAAATCACGAGACGCAGATAAAATAGAAAATAAAAAAGTCAGCACCAAACCTGCAATACAAACAGGTAGAGATGCTTCTTCTATTTTTTTAGTGCTCGATGCCAGTAAAAGCGCATGAATAATACCAGGCCCTAAAGCCAAACCCGTACCAATTGCACTCACACCCCCAACTACTTTAAGCAATAACTTAAGCGCTTGAACTGATCCAGATTCTTTTTGAGCCAAACCGACTTCTTGATCATCTGCATTAATATTCAATGAAAGTGGTCTTGATCGGTCTTTTTTTACTGCTTTTTCACATATATCTTTTGTTGCCCAATATTGGTAAGTAGGATTGGTGATGTAAAAAATATTTAATAGCGCATTAGATACAACTAACAAAGAGGCAAATAACCCTGATTTCCACGTAACCTCGAAATCACCCTTGGAATAAAAAACAGCCAACCCTGAAATCATAGAAGCCGCGATAGTGAGTAATAAACTACTGAATCCTATTTGACGAAAACGCCATTTATGTTCATTCTCAAATAAACAAACCATCTCTTTGTTTTCTTCAAGATTAAATTTATTTTTTATTTGAATATTGCGAAAAGCCTGTTGGTTAATTTGAAAAGCTAAAAAGCAAAATGCTGAAAAGACACCTGTAATCACTGCAAAGGTATTAAAAAATACATTTAAATATACAGAGGATGACTGAGGATCACATAATTTCAAAGCCCACGTCACACCAGCATATCCTCGCAATCCAGTGGCAGCCATCCCAAATGGTGCCAAAAAAAGCAAGGGGCGTGGATATTCACCTGACTTAAAGCGGTGCCATTGTGTTTGAATCCCTTTTCGGTAATTCGGATGTAAACACAATTGAAATACGCTTCTTTTAGAACTGATCAACGTCATGATGCCATCGGTCGTTGCAAACAAACCAGTAGGTATGTATACAACCCCTATTTGAGCAGATGACGAGTCTAGTTGATGTAAAAAAGGGATGCGAAGCATATTATCGCCCAAATCATTAATGGTGCGCCCACGAAAACTCACCGAGCAGGCTCTTAAGAATAGAGCCGAAACAGGCAATATGTAGCGATACCATTTGTTTTTAGTTTCAGTGTCTTCTGATGCTGCAATTTTTGAATCATCAACTACATCAGATATCAGTTGACCTATTTTTTCATAATCAATAGGAGTATGTGTACGCGATAATAATGGTCCTGACTCTGGCATGATTGCCTGACACCCCTGAAAATGGGAAATTTATGCACAAGATACACTATCTCTATTCTTTTTGAAAACCCTTTTTTACATTGCAAGGTATTTTTATTTCCCCTATGATCTTTTTCATGAAACATATTCTTATTCTCAGTTTTTATTACACGCCTGATTTATCAGCCGGATCGTTTCGTACAGCTGCATTGATTGAATCACTCAAAAAAATGCAGCTCACTGACACTCATTTTGATTTATTAACCACGATGCCCAATCGTTACCATCATTTCAAAGCGAATGCCGATGCCCATGAAGTACAAGATAATATTAATATTTATCGTATTACCCTGCCAAAACACCAAAATGGCTTTATTGATCAAGCGAAAGCGTTTGTACAATATTTTTTAATGGTTCGTCGCTTTTTAAAAAAAAATAAACATAAAAAATACTGCTGCGTTTATGCAACCACTTCTCGTTTGTTTACGGCATTTTTAGGAGCCAGATCGGCTGCTATGCTGCACTGTCCTCTATTTTTGGATATTCGAGACATTTTCACTGAAACCATATCTGATGTTTTAAAAACACCCCTGCGACAATTGCTTTCACCTTTATTTAACGCAGTAGAACGCTATACAATAAGAAAAGCCGCTGTGATCAATCTGGTTTCCCCTGGGTTCACTGCCTATTTTTTACCTAAGATTAAAAAAAACTGTGCATTGCTAAACGTGTCAAATGGCGTTGATGCTTGTTTTAAAGAGTTGGCATCAACAGAAATACGCCCATTACAAAAACCAACACGCGTTTTATATGCCGGCAATATTGGCGAAGGGCAAGGTATTGAAAAAATCATTCCTCAATTAGCGCAGTCTGTTGAACAAAATTGTATTTTTCGAATCATTGGCAGCGGTGGAAAATTAGCTGCACTTAAAACAGCGTGTGAATCTATCCGGAATGTAGAAATTGTTGAACCGATGTCACGTACACAATTAATTCATGAATACGCTCAAGCTGATATTTTATTTTTACACTTAAATAATTATCCTGCATTTTTACGCGTACTGCCTTCTAAGATTTTCGAATACAGCATGACTGGAAAACCCATATTGGCTGGTGTGCCTGGTTATGCTGCTCAATTTTTAAAAGAACAGGTTGCTGCTTGCGAAATATTTTCACCTTGCGATGCTAAAATGGGTTTAGAAAAACTGCACTATCTCATCACCCATTACAATAGAATGGAAAAAAGAGATACGCATGCTTTTTATGAAAAATTTAATCGTGAAAAATTAATGGATATCATCGCAAAAAAAATAATAGCGATCAGTCAACGCGCAAATGAAATTGAGTATTCACTGAAAAAGACGATTCAATGACCTGTGAAGGAATCATTTTTCCAAACTCAGGATAATACTGACTGCAATTTACATTCATGACATGGTCAGAAACAATCGTCATTTGATGATTTTTTACTTTTAATATTATTTTATTATTATCTCTTTCTACAGAAACAGCCGGATGCAAGTAATATCGCGAAATCGCATGGCAGGGCTCAGAACAGTAATCAGAAACAATACATTCACTTTCAGTCAAGACCCACTGTCGCGTATGCACCACACCCAACGCACGATAACCATTGTGACTACCAGTCACACACCATTCCTGTTTGTTTTTCTTAATCTGAACCGTACCCGGATAAGCGCGCTTTGCAACACGAAAAGCACTCCAAATCATGGAAGAATTTTTTTGATCGATCTCAACTGTGCTGTGCGCGGCAGTCGATCGCTGCCATGCTCTGTTTTTTCCAATTTCATATGTGTTTGTGCCAGAATTCACAATACAACGCTGACCATCAATCGACAATTCAAATGATAATGTATCCGCATGTGCATGACCGGGCTGATAATCCGGCCCCACTTTTGCACAATCAAGCAACAATACCTTTTTATTTTTCTGCAAACGCAAATAACCCGAGTCTTTAAAATAAATTATTGTGTCTTTTATTTCAGGTAAAACGGGCAGCCCTAATTCAACAGCGTAATTTTCCAATTGTGATTGTGTTGGTGCCATGCCCAATGCAGCATCATTAAAAAAAGCGATTTCACCATCCGGATGTGTCATTGCTTGCAACCATATCCGCATTTTTTGCAAACGTTGCATCCATGCTTCAGGAAAAAAAACTTGATAAGCTTGAAATAAGTTACATAAATCTAACATCAACTCTAAAATTAGCGCATGATACATAGGTGATAACTCAAAATAACCACCATCTGATAAAATTTGCTCTGGAATTTCACGATGTAAAATCCGCATACCTAATTTAAACCATTTCTGTGCTTCCACACCTTGAAAGAAAACACCTGCAAAAACTAATGTACGCGCGTTTTCTAATAAATGATTTCCCAATAAATGATATTCTGGCATAACAGCCAAATAACGGACCTGCAAATACATACTACGCAACATAGATTCTGATAAATCACCATAAGTCAGTTGGTATTTAATTAAATTATTCACACGCAATGAAATAGGATAAGGATCCCAAGCAATCATTTGAAAAGGTTTGATATGCATTACCCATGATGTCAATAAATCATGCATACGCAATCGTGTTTCTCTATCCGCAGATAACATCCCATAAAAATAATGTAAATGATATTGCCATAACTTTGATTTTTTCTGACTTTCTGCCCAGATCGCATCACAGTGACATGGTTCATTCAAAAAAAGAACGTTATTGTTTTCAAAAAATTGGTCCTTGCGCAGTACAGGCTTTTTCCATTCACTGCAAACCGCGTTCCATTGAACACAAGGTGTTTGCATTGACACTGTTGGATAATAAATTTTACGCACACACTGCCAAAACAATTGCGATATTTTTAAATAACGGATGGTATGAAAATATAAAGCCCATTTTTTAAGCATGAATAAATTCAACGTTTGTTGCTGCCATTTTATGGCTTAATAAAATCCCTTTGGTATCGATCACGATTTTTTCACTCAAATCAACCATGGATAATTTTTTAAAATCGAGATGATCCACTAAAATAACCACCATATCTGCACGTTCAATTGCATCTGACAAAGTGGTGAGCTGAAAATAATCTGATTTTTCGAGATGGGGCTCGCATACTAAAATTTCACCCACTTGATCTTGTATTAATTTTTCAACAATATATTTTGCTGGCGATTGTCTCAAATCACCAATGTTTGCTTTAAAGCTCAAACCCAAACAAGCAATAACAGGCTTTACAAATTTCTTTGCAGCGTGTTTTATTTTTTGAATAACCCAATCCGGCTTAGCATCATTTACCTCACGCGCTGTTTTAATCAGTTTTGCGTGCTCTGGTGTTTGAGAAACAATAAACCATGGATCAACTGCAATACAATGCCCGCCAACGCCGGGACCTGGCTGTAAAATATGCACGCGCGGATGATGATTGGCTAAACGAATTAATTCCCAAACATCCATTTTTAACGCTTCACAAATCATGGATAACTCATTGGCAAAAGCAATATTGACATCACGAAAAGCATTTTCTGTGAGCTTGCACATCTCAGCAACACGCGCTGTTGTTTCCAATACTTTACCACCAACAAAAGACTTATAAAAATCAACAGCACGTTGCGTTGATTGTGCATCAAGGCCACCAACGATGCGATCGTTTTCAATTAATTCCTGTAACACTTTTCCAGGAATTACGCGTTCTGGACAATAAGCAAAAGACAATGCTGTTAAATCAGGTCTTAATTTTAATAGTTGTGATTGAATTTTTTGTGTAGTGCCAACTGGTGAAGTTGATTCTAAAATAATTAAATCGTCGTTTTTTAAATGGGGCGCGATGGCATTTGCCGCTGCTGCTATATAGGCAACATCCGGCTGCTTGTGCTCATCAAAAGGAGTTGGCACAGCGATAATAAAGACATCTGCACAATCGGGAGTTAAACTCGCACGTAAATTTTCAGAGTGAATCGCTGATTTCACTAAAATATCCAGCCCGGGCTCAACGATATGAATACCACCCGCATTAATTTTTGAAACAACGTCTGGATTAATATCAACACCCAACACACGAAATCCTTTTGTTGCTAACAAAGAAGCTGTTGGTAACCCAATATATCCTAAACCAATCACGCAAACTCGCAAATCCACCTTGTTTCTCCAGAAATTTTTATACTACTTTTTTATTTAATGCTAAACAAACTGATGACACCTCAATGATTTCTTCCATGGGAATAGGTGCAACACCCCCACTCTCAACTGCAGTCACAAAAGCCTGTATCATTTCAGGATGTCCTTTTTGTTGCCGCCAAGCGCTTTGTTTTTTAAATTGCTTAAAACCAAATCCCTTTAATTTTCTAAAATTATCCAGCGATAAGATTTTACCTGCACAAAATACTTCAAGCCGTTCTTTGGGAAAACTCGCCTGTCCATTTGCAAAATAATGGATCGCCCCTTGCGAACCATCTTGAAATTGTAATGTAATTATTACATTTTCATTTTTCAACATATGACTATTTTGTAATTCCGAAACCTGCGCATTCACAATTGGTGAATCTGCGATATATCGGAGTAAATCAACAAAGTGACACACTTCACCAATTAATCGTCCGCCACCTATATTGGCATCTTGTATCCAATGCGTTTTTGGAATGAATCCTGCATTCACAGTCATTATTATATTTTTTGGCTCATGCAATGGCGATAACAGCTGCTTCATTTTTTGAATAAATGGTGAGAAACGACGATTGAACCCAACCATGATGATTTTTTTTTCTGGCAGCGCTTGATAAACATGCACTATGTTATTCAATTGTGATTCTGTTATTGCCAATGGTTTTTCAACAAACACATTTTTTTCTTTTTGAAGTGCTGCAATCACTTGTTCTGCATGCAAATGATGCGGCGTTGCAATTAATACGGTATTAATTTCATTTTCATTCAATGTATCTAAAATAGAGGAGCTTGAAAATTGAAACCCATTTTTCTTACCATGAATCACGCCACTGACACCACGATCTGTAATCAGCGTGTGCAAGCATACTGCATTTTTTTTCAAAATCGGCAATAAAATACGGGATGCAAAATTACCAGCGCCGATACAAGCCAATGTCATCGCACCCTGTGCTGCATGATTCATTTTCTTATTACCCAATGCAACTGTGTTTTTGGGATGACACGCACCTGCTGGATAGGTTAATAAAATACCCAGCGCATTTTTATCATCTAAAATCGCGTAAGCATCAACCACTTCAGAAAAAAGAAAACGGTGCGTGATCAATGGCGCTACATTTAATCTTTTTGAAGATAACATATCTAATACAGCTGCTATATTGCGGTTTTCAGTCCAGCGCACAAAACCAATCGGATAATCTTGACCTTTTTCTTCGTAATTTGAATCATAACGACCAGGACCATACGAACACGAAACTTGAAAAGACAATTCTTTTTTATAAAAATCATCTCGTGATAACGTTAAACCAGTCACACCAACGAGCACAATGCGTCCGCGCTGACGACACATGGTTGCTGCTTGTTTAATCGGCGTATCACTTTCTGTTGATGCCGTAATTAAAACCGCATCAACACCACGACCTTGTGAAAATTGCGCCGCAAATGAGCAAGGATCATTTTCGGGTTGTAAATGAAAAATGGTTGCGCCCGCTTTTTTAGCAATTTCACAACGATCCCCATTAAAATCAATACCCAATACCTGACAGCCTTGTGCTATTAATAACTGCACGGTCAGCTGCCCAACTAATCCCAATCCAATCACCACAACCGTTTCACCCAATGTGGGGTTCGCCAATCGAATTCCTTGCAAGGCAATTGCACCTAACACTGAAAAAGCAGCACATTCATCAGTAACATTGTCAGGGATTTTAACAGCTAAATTTTTTGGCACACGAACAAATTCAGCATGAGGGCCATTGGTCACCACGCGATCACCCACTGCCAATGCATGACAGTCGTTACCAAGACTGTGCACCATACCCACTTGGCAATAGCCTAAAGTAATCGGCTGATCTAATTTTGATTTAACTGCTTCAAGTGTCGCGACCAGTCCATCTGTTTTTATTTTTGATAATACTTGCGCAACTTTATCTGGCTGTTGTTTTATTTTTCCAAGCAAGCCTGCGCGACCAAAATCCATCAGCATGCGTTCGGTACCGGATGAAATGAGCGAGCAAGTGGTTTTTACCAGTAAATGTTGATCTTTGTTTTGTGGACATGGCACATCAACAATGGCAATCTCACCGCTTTGCAAAGACTGCAGTAACTGCTGCATATTTATTCCTCCAACACACGACTATTTGCAATTACCATGGGTATCACGCACACTGCATTTTCTGTTTAACATACAAGTACAGTTGAACCTTTATGTGCGGCATTGCTGGTTTTTATGGTCACTTTGACCCCTATTTACTCGCTAAAATGGCCAATGCCATTTCACATCGCGGCCCTGATGGCCACGGCGAAGTACAATTTTCGGCGAATCATAACATACAAGTCGGTTTGGCACACACTCGATTGGCCATTATTGACCTATCAAAAAGCGGCCATCAACCCATGACCGTCACTTGCCCACACTGCAGCACACGATCCTGGTTAATTTATAATGGCGAAATTTATAACTTTCCGGAATTAAAAAAAGCGCTTGAAAAACGCGGCCATACTTTTTTTTCACATACTGATTCAGAAGTATTGATTCATCTTTATCATGAATATGGCACTGAAATGCTAAGCAAACTCAATGGGATTTTTGCTTTTGCATTATATGATGAAAAAAAACAAACCCTTTTTGTTGCAAGAGATCACTTAGGTGTTAAACCATTTTATTATGCAAACACAGAAAACGGCTTTTTATTTGCTTCTGAAATAAAATCCATCTTGTCCGACGAAACCGTTTCGCGTGAACTAGATCCAATTGCGGTAGATCATTATCTCACTTATTTATGGTGTCCATCACCCAGAACACTGTTGCGCTCAGTTTCAAAATTAGTAGCCGGTCATGCCATGTTAATCCAAGATGGTAAAGTAATCCGGCACTGGCAATATTATGATGTCCCGCATACTGCATCACCTTTAAAAGGCAGTTTTAATACGGTAGCCAATGAATTAGCCCATCAAATTGAAAAAGCTGTTGAAAGGCAATTAATTTCTGATGTGCCGGTTGGTGCATTCTTATCGGGTGGCTTGGATTCCAGCAGCATTGTTGCCATGATGCGAAAATGCCAACCTGAAAAAAAAATCGATTGTTATACCATTCGTTTGAGTGACAACAAAACAGATGGATTTGCAGATGATTTACCCTATGCAAAAAAAGTAGCTGAAAAACTTAAGGTAAATTTACATATCGTCGATGCCAAACCCGACATGATTCGACAATTACCAAAAATATTATTTCATTTGGATGAACCACAAGCCGATTTGGCGCCAATAAATACATTATTAATTTCTGAATTGGCAAAATCACAGGGATTAAAAGTTTTAATGTCTGGTGCGGGTGGAGATGATCTTTTTACAGGATATCGTCGTCATGCTGCTTTGTTTTATGATAAACAATGGCAATGGCTGCCTGAATCCATAAAAAAAATTATGGCAAGCACGGCACGTCATGCATTATCTGGCAATGGCTTTGGTATGCATTACCCAATCATGCGACGCGCCGCTAAATTATTTGCTTATGCAGACCAAAGCGGTGATGATTATCTCGCAAGTTTTTTTTATTGGAATACACAAACTTTTCGCCGTCGCTTATTTTCAACTGATTTTAGAAAAAAAATCGCATTGGCAGATCCGTTGACACCGCTTCAAAACACATTAAAAAAGTACGAACCAAAAAATCGTATCGATCGCATGCTGTATTTAGAGCTAAAGCATTTCCTTCCTGATCACAATTTAAATTATACAGATAAAATATCCATGGCTGCAGGCATTGAAGTGCGAGTTCCTCTAATCGACAAAGATTTAATTGATTTTGCCATGCGTATACCTGCGCAATACAAACAACGCGGCAAAACAGGTAAGGCCATTTTAAAAAAAGCAATGACGCCTTTCTTAGAAAAAGAAATTATCTATCGACCTAAGACAGGATTTGGTGGACCACTGCGTCAATGGTTACATCATGATTTACGGGATGTGCTTGAAGATTGTTTATCCAAAAGTGCCATTGAAAAAAGAGGATTGTTTGATTATGAAAATATAAAACAAACCATTGCGCTAGATGCCGCTGGGAAAATAGACGCAAGCTATACGCTATTTTCAATATTATCAATCGAAATTTGGTGTAGACAATTTATTGACTCGCCTGTTCCAACGATACTAACAATATAAAGGCAAACATGCGTATTTAAAAAACGGGCAATCACAACAAGTTTTCAATCAAATCAAGCCCTTTTTTTGCTGTAGCATGATCGATAGTTAATGCAGGAAATAATGTAATGATGTTACTGCCCAAACCAGAAATCAAAACCCCTTTTTCTCGCGCCATAGCAATAATTTTTTTAGCTCGATCTGATCTTTCTAAAATAATCGCGATCGCCAATCCTTTTGCTCGAATAGTAAACGTGCATGGGAAATCCATTGCCTGTAATCGTGTGACAAAATAATCGCTCATCTGCGCTGTATTTTTTTCCAATATTTTTTGATTTTTCAAAATATATTGAATATTGGCAATGGCTGCTTCTGTTGCAAAAGGATGCCAACCAAAAGTTGAATAAAAACTAAAATCAAATTGCATTGATTTTGCAACTGCTTCTGTTGTAATCGTTGCACCCAATGCACCATAGCCACCTGTTATTCCCTTTGCCATACACAATATATCGGGTTCAATTTCAAAATAATCAGATGCGAATA
Source organism: Gammaproteobacteria bacterium CG_4_10_14_0_2_um_filter_38_22 (assembly GCA_002793195.1). GTDB lineage: Bacteria > Pseudomonadota > Gammaproteobacteria > Coxiellales > Coxiellaceae > 2-02-FULL-42-43. The sequence goes on along the minus strand of PFPT01000060.1, from coordinate 32,412 downwards.
ATTTTCCTGTTCTGCCAAATCCTGTTGCTACTTCATCCATCACTAACAAAGCACCATATTGTTTACATAAGGCATTTGCCTCTTTCATAAACTGTTGTGTTGGAATCACAACACCCAAATTGCAAATAACTGGCTCCATAATCAATGCAGCAATCTCATGATTTTTTAACATTGTCTCCAATTGAATAACGGCACTTTCATCCAATGGCGCTTTTAATTTATAACAATGGGGTAATAAATTAGGATACCTTTTTTTAAATTGCGATGAGCCAATACTCATTGCTCCAATAGAATGTCCGTGATAAGCACCTTCAATAGAAATAAAAGCTGATCGTTTTGTATGAGACATTGCAGCTTGCAATGCAATTTCAATAGCCTCTGTTCCACCAGTTGCTCGAAAAGATACTTGTAATTGTCCAGGTGTAATCTCAGCAAGCAACTCAGCTAATTCAACCCAAGGTCGATATAATAAACTGGGATTAACATACTCAGGCCCCGTGAAATTGTGTAGTCGTTGACGAATTGCTGGATTTCCCCAACCAATATTGCCAACACACCAACCGGCCATAAAATCAATGTACTGATTTCCCAAATGATCAAAAAGAAATGAGCCTTCTGTTTTGATCACTTCAATTGCTTCAACCAAGGCGTCTCTTGCAAGAAATTGTTTATCTCGATCTATTAAACTCATTATGACCTCAACTCAGTATGTTACTTTTTAATCAGTGTTGCTTCCGCAGCTGAAAAAGTATGTTTTTTTCCATCAGGCATTTTCAATACCAAACAACCCTGAGCATCAATACCCGCACCAACACCCTCAATATGATTTTGATTCAAGCTCATTGCTACTGGTTTTTCAAATAAGTAATCCCTTTTTTGCCATTCTTCGGCAAAATATTCAAATCCATTTTTTGAAAAATTCTCAAGGTAATGCATCAAATTAAAAATTAATTTGGCACATAATAAATTTCGATCAATTTGATTTCCCGTTATTTTATATAATGATGACCATGACTGTGATATTTTATTTTCAGTGATTTCAGCCATATTCACATTAATACCTATACCCATAATCACATCAGAAAATGCTGATGAAGTAGCAGCAATTTCAACTAAAATGCCAGCAATTTTTTTTTCATCTATCAAGATATCATTGGGCCATTTTATAAAAAGAATATCCGGTAATTGAATAATCGTCTCAATCGTTTTACAAACAGCCAAACCAATAATCAAACTCAAGCCAGACAGGGCTTGCACTGTTTTTTTAAATCGGTAGCACAGTGAAAAATAAACATTCTCAAAATGGGGTGAATGCCATAAACGGTCAAAACGTCCTCGCCCTTTTGTTTGCATTTCAGCAATGCAAACAGATGGTTTTTCATGTCTTTTTTTGGGGTCTTTAAAGTAGTCGTTAGTTGACTCAATTTGATCTAGCACAACAATTTCACCTAAAAAATCAGGCACACCCGATTTTATTTTTTGCTCATTCAGCAAGACAGCTTGAGGTTTATTACGCATATATACCCACTTTCTAACTCATGATAGAATTATCCCCTTATTTTTGAGCAGATAAAAGGAAATAGGGTAAAAAAAGATAAAATAATCACATACCTCCCTGATCAGATTCAAAATTTTCATAAAAAATTAAAAGCCTGAGAGCAAATCATGTGGATTCAAAACGATAACATTTCAGCTTATTTTGGCGACATCAATGACAAGCTGCTGACTGAAAATAATAATGAGAAACAGTTTCTAACGCTAAAAAATAAAATTGAAAGACATGCCCATACTGCCTTAGAAAATATTTTTTTCTTAAAGCAAACGCACAGTAATACTGTGTTTGTATTAAATGAAAAAAACAAGCTGCAAAAAAAATTGGATTTGTTTTCGCATGAAGGTGATGCCATTATCACCAATCAAAAAAATATTGCTATTGGCGTTGTCACTGCAGATTGCATCCCTCTTTTTTTAGTGGATTATAAAAATAATGTCATTGCAGTTATTCACGCAGGCTGGAAAGGATTAAAAGTTCATATTATTTCCGCTACAATTAAAAAAATGCAGAGTGAATTTCATGCTAATCCAGCGGACATAAAAGCTTACATAGGTCCCGCTGCTGATCACTGTTGTTATGAAGTAAAATCCGATTTTTTGAATCATTTTTCAGAAAATTATTTTAATGAAAAAAAAGGGCGATATTTTTTTAACTCAAAAAAAGCAGCAATAGATGAACTACTTGAAAATAAAATCAGCGTAGCTAACATGGATACCAGCCATCATGAATGCACAATTTGTTCATCACACTATTGTTCTGTGAGAAAACAGGGCGCATTAGCTGGTCGACAACCAGCCGTTATTTTTTTACGCCCATAAAAATGTCAATCCCACATTAATCGTGGTTGAATTAAAATGCCCGCGTACAGCTATTAAACGTCCTGCAGAAACTTGCAAAGCGACAACAGCATTAATAGCTTCATTGAGACCAATAACCGGCTCATATAATGCACCACTACTAATATCTAATCCTGCGCCACCTGCTGTGCCAACCAATATTTCAGAAAAAATGGAAACGGGGAAATGCGAAGACACTACTGACGATTCAACACCAATGCCCAACATGCCAGAAAAATACCCGCCGGTTTTTCTGCCGCTGTAAGCAAAAGCAGTTTGCCCTGTTGCATAATAATGTTTTTTAATAAGGTAATCGATATCTATACCCAATAATTGCATATTGGGATTATTTTCACCTGAATTAACACGGGGATTTAAATAGGTTTGATTTAATATTCGAATGCGCCACTGTTTTAGAAAACGATCCGTACTTTGATTTTTATCGAAATAATATTTTAATAATAGATTCGCTTCTTTAGCAGAAAAAGAGCCATTTATTGCATTTACATAACTCACATTGCATTCAACACCCATTGTTCGAATAAAGCGATACTCCAGCCCTACGCTCGGCTCAATCATTAAACCACCGCCTGTATCAACAGCACCACCGCCAGCGGATCCTGCACCCATTTTTCCAATGAGACTGAATTTTTTTGATGTGGTAAATGGATAAGCATAACCAATGCCTAAAATAGATTGCGCATATCCATTGAGTCTGCCATGCAAGGCACCAACAAAATTGCCAAATGCAAAAAGCGTCTTTGTAAAAAAATGTCCTACTTCTATTCCTAAAGACTGGAACTGTGCTGCATCTTTTTTTCCTGCCGTGTCTTTTGTAGTTGATTCCGGAAAACTATTTCGCACTAAAATAGCCATATAATTTTTTTCATGCTTATGTTGAGAAAATGTTTGCAAGGGAAAAGAAAAACCCAATCCAATTTGATCACTTGAAATTTGTCCTGATGGAAAATCGATATAACTGTATGTCACTTCAGCAGCAAACAGAGGGAAACAATATTTTAATCCGATATAAGGTTGTAGAAATAATCCACCACCCACTGGAGAATTTTGCCCGCCTGCGCCACCTACGCGTAATCCTGCGTCAGTCCATAGCGATTGATAAAGCGGATATTGCAAACCCGCATCCACGCCCAAACCAAAATAACCACCTCGATTACCAGAAACGGCTTCATATCCAACCAAACCAGCATAAAAATGAGCAGAAAAATGCATTAAAAAATGAATACCCAGCACGCCAAGCGGAAGTAAGCCATTGGGTAATTGATATTGCTCATAAGTCAAACCCAATTCATTTTCTTTAGCTTGCGCTGAGCAGAAAAAAAATGTCATGGCGATAAAAATAGATAATACGAGGCTGAAAATCCGTTTCATGACCATTCCAAATTTAAAATGCAACTTCAATCTAATGAGATATTGAATTCAAATAACATCAAGCATAAAAATAAAATAACGATACCCGAAATCACACTCTGAAGGAAACAAATTGAGTATTACGATAGAAATTTGACTAGAAGGATGAACAACACAAAATTAAAAAGCTGCCACCTTTCAGCAGCAGCTTTTTTGAATCAACTAAACAGCTCTTACGTCTTCTGCTTGAAAGCCTTTATCGCCTTTCACAACAGTAAATTCAACACGATCGCCTTCATGCAAAGTACGACGTCCTGTTGCGTTAATTGCTTTGTGATGTACAAATACATCCTCGCCGCCATTATCACGCGTAATAAACCCAAAGCCTTTTTGATCGTTAAACCATTTAACGACACCTGTTTCTCTCGCCATACAACAATATCCTGTAAAAAAATGGGGTGTTTCCACCGTTTAAAAAATACCTGGGAAATTCTAACATCAAATGCAAGAAAATAAAAACATCATTAGCGCTAAAAGCACTAATAAAATTTTTAGTCCCCATATCGGTTGCGCCGCATTGTCTCACAACTAATTTATTTAGCAAGTAAAACTTGGCTCCCCTGCCATCATAATATTGCCAATTGCAATTTAATTGACCAAAACTGGGTTGATCATGGCTTAATCCATCATTTAAAAGCGGCTAATCCCGCTGTATTTGCAGATTATCTGCCTGTTTAGCTAGCCACTATACCTATTGTTTCCCTCAAAAATTGGCGAACACGGGGCATGAAGTCAATTTTAATGGAGAAAAGACAACGCAACGTTATAAATCATATCGTTGCCATAGCGGCAAGGCACGCTGCATATTTTTTAAAAACTTCCACACACCCACATTCCATTCTTGTCTTCCAAATGGATCTAACACAACTATTGGAAATCCAATGCCAATACCAAACAATCCTGGCGCAATAATACCATTTGACTGATCATATTGTGTGAGTGATACCCCGGTGATAGGAAGATGTCGTTGCTGAAAACCAACGGCATAAACAACTTTATTGCATTGTGAAAGCTGTTCATCAATATGTTCTGGCGTTGATAAATAGCGTGAGATTTTCTGCAAGCTCCCCGTTGCAATATTGTCTCTCACCCATTTAGCAGTTTCACCTTTTAATCCTGTGTCATCATACAAAATCCAATCATCCATTAAAACAGCATAGCGCAACGGTGAAGTATAAAAATTAACAATGTTTTTCACACCACATTCAACTAAATTTCGAATAACGATCATCGCAGAGTGCGAACTACCAAACACAGCAACACTATCATTTTGATCGCATGATTTTTTTAATTGACTCGGCGCTAATGCTGTCACTAAATCAATTTTTTCAACGGAAGGGAAATCTAACGATCGCGCTTCAGAACCGATTGCTAAAATAACTTTTTCCGCATATTGATTGCCAACATCAGTAGACAACTGCCAACTTTTTTTCTCTGTAGATAACGACAATGATTTAACAACTGCTTTTATTGAAACCACTTTTTCACGCAAATGATCCGTTATCCATTGTAAAGGCTTGGCAACATGCTGAAGCTGTGTAAATCCCGCTTGATCTAATTTAGCTAATGCAAATGCATCAGATTTTTTTGCATAATCAAAATGTCTAACTGCATTTAAATAATCTATAAAAAGCGAAACCCGTGTATTACTATTCACTTCTGTCCATAATCGACCAAAATCACCCACTTGAAAATAGGGATCAATCCATAAAATATCTTCACCAAAAACACCCGCATCTAACAATAACCCCACTGCCGTGATACCGCCTGGCCCTGCTCCAACCACTGCCCATTTAAATCTTTTATTTTGATTTGTCATATTGCTTCTCTTTGATCTGTTATCATTAAATTGCTTTGAGCAGTCAATTGGCTATTATTTTTTCATAACTGACTCTGAAAATAGATAATATTCACATGCAAACTCAATGTAAACCTGATAGCCTATCGCTTCTATGAATAGCACACATTTTGATTATTTATCGGGCATCGGTTTTGATGTGCATGCACTCAAACCCATTTCATCTGACCACTTTCTTTTTTTATGTGGGGTGAAAATACCTGCGCGCTATGAAATCATAGCGCATTCAGATGGTGATGTTGCACTGCATGCATTGGTTGACGCATTATTAGGCGCAATTGGTGCGGGTGATATTGGTGAACATTTTCCACCAACCGATCCACGTTGGAAAAATGCCGACTCTATTCAATTTGTTCAATACGCGTTGCAATTATGTCGCGAAAAAAATGCCGTGATTGTAAATACAGATATCACGCTGATTTGCGAACAACCTAAAATCACTCCTTTCAAAAAAAAAATGCGAGAAAAATTAGTCAGCTTATTGCAGCTAGACATAAATCGCATCAATGTCAAAGCAACAACCACTGAAAAACTGGGATTTTTAGGCCGTTCAGAGGGCATTGCCGCACAAGCCATTGTGAGTATAAAAATTCCCGTATGATGAAAGTAATTGCGCCTGCCAAGTTAAATTTATTTTTACATATCACTGGGTGTCGTCAAGATCACTTTCATTTATTAGAGAGCCTTTTTGTTTTTACAAAATGGGGTGATGAAATTACCATTAGCAAAGCAGACACGCTATCGCTCACGGTAGAGGATACACTGGATTCTGCATTACATCATGAACCCATAGAAAATAATTTAGTTTTTCGCGCAGCCTTGTTATTAAAAAATCAATATAAAGTAAATACCGGTGCGCACATTCATCTAACAAAAAAAATCCCGGTTGCAGCTGGTTTAGGCGGCGGCTCATCTGATGCAGCAAGCACATTAAAAGCATTGAATCAACTTTGGGATTTACAACTGTCTAACGAAACCCTAGCAAAAATAGGGTTAAAATTGGGTGCTGATATTCCCGCTTGTATTTATCAGTGTCCTGCTTTTATTAGCGGTATTGGAGAACATATTCAACCTATCAATCTATCTTTTTTATCTTTGCCTGTTTTATTAGTCAATCCCAATCAACCTTTATCAACACAATCTGTGTTTCATGCTTATCAAAAAAATAAACCTACTTTTCATGCAAGCGTTCGAGATAGACTCATTCAACATGAGCAAAACTGGCCTGCTTTTAAAAAAATATTATTAGAAAATAGCAACCATTTAGCACTCAGTGCAACCACGCTTTTGCCATCCATCAAAACAATATTAGCAACATTGCAAGAACAAACGGGCTGTGAGTTGGCGCGAATGAGTGGCAGTGGCCCCACTTGCTTTGCTATTTTTTCTGACCAACAAACTGCAGATCATGCCAGAAAAAAAATCTTAACAACTCACCCTGATTTTTGGGTTTTATTAACGGCTATTTCAGCCTCTTAATTTCTTTCTGAAATAATGATATTCGTTTATCGGGTTCTTTTCCGCGTTTTTTGTGAATATTGTAACTGGTTAGGGTGTTGACGCAACATGACACCAATGTAATTTAACATTGATTTTGATACCACTTTCATCGCTATGCAAATTACTTACTGCAATTAATTGCTCTTTAATTGCAGTATCCGGTGCTTCTAAATAGCCGTAGCATTATGTTAAGATTTTTTAGTCACAACTATTTTTTTGGAGGGTATTGGTGGACACTTTAATCTAAAATATTTATATAGATTAAATTTTACCAACCAGAATTTACAGCATTATAGGGGCTTAGCCTTTTTAAGTCGGGGTAATATGAGAGGAAGTACAGAAGAGAAGACATTATTATCTTGGCATGTTTTTCTTATAAAACACAGCTTGGAAAACGCAGACAATCCGTTGGCTGAGCTGTTGCGTTTAGATTCGGAACAGGATGGGTTTGTCGTTTCTAATGCGCTTTTGGAATCTAAGATTGACTTGAATGTCCTATTTTTATCTAAAGAACTTCGTGACAATAAAACCACCTTTCTTTTTTTAACGAGATCTTTAGACATAGCTGTCCACTTAAAAAAATCAACTTTAGTGGACACGCTGTTAGTGCTGTTAAACTCATGCCTTAACAGTATGAATGTTGCCATGATGTTTGAAAAAATAGAAACAGGTAGAGTCATGGGTGCGACACCCTGTTTTTTCTTAATGGGTGCCTTATCTTTTGCTATTGCAGAAAATTCTGAAAGCGTGAGTAGCATTGTCGCTATGATTAACACGATATTTGTAAAACACGATGCCAGACACCTTACTGGCATGATGTCTAAAAAAATAGAATCGGCTCCGCTTGCAGCTATTACACCTTGTTATCTTTTAATACGCGCCTTGTCTTTGGCTGTTAACAGAAAGAATATTGTGAATATGAGCGCCGTTGCCGCCATAGCTAATACGATGCTTTCAAAATGCGATACTGCGCAGATCGTTGCCACGATGCTTGTAGAGGTTTCGGCAACTGGCTTTCTCGATTGGTGGTTTAACGCTCGATCACCCTTGGCGCTCCTTGCAGAAATCGCCTCGAAAACAGAGCATCCTGACCCTGACATACGTAACTTATTGTTCAACTTGTTGTGCAAGCTAGGTCAAACACAGGGATCCAGAGATGACATACCATCTGTTGGTATCGTGAAAAAAAGTTTAAAAGCTTTCCTTAAAAGGTTTTTGGAAGAGAAAAAAGATGATCCAGAGTTCGCTGCGATGTGTGATCCAAGCACTTTGTTAGGTGTGTTAATTGATGCTCATACTGGCTTATATTTACCTGCTGGAGTAACAGGTACTCGATCGCTGGTAAACCAATATTTGGCAGCGCAAAAAGAAAGAAAAAAAAGTGGGGTTAGTGATGAGAGGGTTGTAATGACAGAGGAAGACAGAATGCTTTTACCACCAACTCATGGTAGGGCAATGACCGCAAGTACATACTCTACTCCAGAGTATTTTTTGCTAGATGAAGAAGAAAATGTGCTACCTAAAGAAGGTCCTTCTGCCGCAGAGAGATATGAAGCAACAACCCAAAAACCCACAATCACAGCAGATAGAACAAGAGAGTCAGTTATAACTGCAACTATTCGTTTGGTAGATGTCTTGGAGAGTGAAGTTATACATGATGAATTACGCCCTGTATTGAATGCATTGCGAAAAACATCAGAGGCCTATCATTATCTAGAAAATGATAATCTTGCTGGCCTTGTGCAAAAGGCCATTGGTATAGCTGAGAAAGAATTATTAAAAGTAACAACAGCGCGCGTGCTGGTAAAACCTGTTGAGATCAACCCACCACGCTATGAAGAGGTAATGGCAGCGAAAAAAAAATGGCAAGCTGCACAAGATCGGGCGATGAAAACAGCAATGGATGATACAACCGGGGAGAGCATAAATATGTCAGCTTTCTTTTATGGATCTCCTGCTACCACCTTGCAGGATCCATTGTGTGCAGTAACAGTGCCACAAGCACCAGTTTTAAATCAAGATCAACGCTCTAAAGAAAGAGGTCCAACGCACCAAGAGAGACTTGTGCTTGAATTATAAAATATATATGTATCTGGACTTTGGCCATTTATTTAAAACCGCTCGATGATGCAATTTCAAAAATGAATGTGACGTATCTGAGATTTCAAGATGATGTTTTGATTTTGTGTAACACAAAACGACAATTAAACCGATGCAAACGTCGCATGATGGAAGTCATGCATGAACGTCATTTACGTTTATCAAAAAGAAAAACCTGTATGGGTGAAATTGAACAATTCGGTTTTCATTTTTTAGGTATATAGGACTTACGCATTGACAACGACGTCATTTTTTGTCGATCCGCTGATGTAGTCGCGGATAACTTTGACATACAGATCCCTTTTTACTTCATACCAGTGTGAAATTTCTTCATTCAACCGCATAAACTCCAGCTTTACAAACGCTTTTATAGCGCAAAACACATGGTTTTTGATTGGATTTTCATTGCGCACTTGAAAGCGCTCAATATTGCACACCTGTTTGATGGCACGATGAAATCTCTCGATATACCAATGCGCATCATGCACTCTATTAAAATCAACCTTCGTGATACTTTCCAGATTATCTAATTCAGCTGTGCTCATGATGTAATAGCGATATGCTTTTTTGTATATCTGTCTAAAACACCTTCACCATGCCGTAATCTTTTAAGTAAAGCGTTGCAGAATCATCGGATGACCAACCTTCAAATTTTTGTATTTGAATGTACTGCCCACGGACTTCTGAAACAACACGGTTGTTTTCAATCCCAAACATAAAATTCAAATTTTGCTTACGAATAAACTTTAAATTACCCAGGCTTGAATACCAGCTATCGCCAGTGACCCATGCTGGCTGTAAACCCCAAGATAACACCTCTATCAACATTTCTTTAAAATAATCATTTTTGGTTTTTCCGGATTTTTTATTAACAAGGCGGAAATTAACTGGCACGGAAACACCGCGTATATCAGTGTAAAATAGCGTTATTAAGTTTATCCCTTTAACTGTGCGTTTATGCTTTCCAGACCAAAACCAATCTATAAATGCAGCTTTGCTTGGATCACTGTATGGTTTATCAAGCACAGAATCATCAACACTCAACACACCGCCTGACAATTCAATTTTATCTTTTTCTTCGTCATACAAATCTTTTGGTTCAAATCGTTCGCGATCTAAAAATCGATTAACGCTATCGTGTGAAACAGTTTTCATAATCTCCGCCAGGCGTGTGCAACTTGTGTATTGCGGGTCACTAAGCAGATATGAAATGTAAATATCTTCGTCACAACGTGCCGTGGATGGCTTTGTTTTGATCAGCATGACCCGCTTCCTTGCAAAAGCTGGTCATTTTAACAGACTTCTGTCAATGCGTAAGTCCTAGTATAGAATATCCTCCAACGCGAATAGAGGATAATACCAATACAACACCTGTGGAGCTGAAAAAAGAAGGGGAAATTACAACAACATCTGATCATTCCACATGCGCGAACGCTGCGTAAAGCTCGTGAGTTCGTCGCGATGATGGTCGCCGATGGAGCCTCTCTCTACCAGATCAAAAATTATTTATCTCGATGGTTGTTTTGGTGGCTAAAAACAGCACGCATTTGGAACTATGATGAACTTGCTAATCGATACATTGATTCTTGTTGGGACCCCATCGCACAAAATATGGCAATGGGATTTTTTCAACAAGAAGCTACGATACTACACACCGACGCTCAGGCTTGCGGGCACTTGCTCGCACTCGCTTTGTGACAAGCTCCAACTACATGCTGTTTTTGCTCGACACAAGATTTGTAACGCGGGAGCGCTCGTACACGCGACGCCCGGGGGATCGGCGGCGCCGCACACGCCGAACGGCGCGCCAAATATATCTAAACAACGACGTGCTAAACGTAAACGAGACATCACAGAGTGAATATCAACTGGGGGGTTAGCATCACGATAAATAGATGTTCTCAGAGGCAACTCATCTTTATTTTCAGCAATATAAAAAGGGCTGCGCGCATAATGTTGCACCCAACGCTCAGACATCAACAACTGAGCCTCGGTAATTCCTTGTTGTGATAAAAAGCAATCGCGTCCAAAGCAATAAGATTTTTCTTCCAGTAAGGCATTCATCTGATGCAGTTGTTCCAAAATATAACGATTGTGTATAGGATTTTTTTGGGTATAAAGTAACAACTCATTTTTGAATGTATTAACCGCTGCGGTGACTGCTGCTGACGTTGTACTAGCAATGTAGCTAGGTGCAGCACAAATAAATTCAGCTGGATCAGCAGCACGCATCGCAGCGAATAACTCCACGCAAAGATTTTTTGCATCTGCTTTTTGTTGCGCATCCGCTGCTTGTTGATATGTCGCGGCAGATGCGCATTCTTCAGCTAATCTCTGTTTCACTTCAAGCGACAACACACACTCAAACGCTTCTATCGCTTGACGTTCATATTCGGCGGGATCCATGTATTCTTTCAGAAGTGCTTGAACGCCTTCATCATCACTATAGATCGCCATCTGTAATGCTGTACCAGTACGCCTAAAAGAATGCGGAGGATTCAAAGTTTCCAAATGAGTGATGGTTGCAGTACCCGGCGTGCTCAGTAAAATAGACAGTTCTTCAGGACGTGTGCGATTTACAATGCGCTTGATTTCATTTAAATCTTCTACCGCATTGAGTGCCTATCCAACAATTGTTGATGATCTGTGGATGCTGCTACTTTCTGAGTCACGCTCATATCAAAAAAAGTACGACCGGGTGTGCGCCATGTTGCCGGACTAAAATACGCGGTATTAAAAACAGGATTGCATCTTAATGGTCTTTGGAGTCTTTGATAATAAGCGTCAGGTATGGCGACATTCGAAGCATACAATGCTAAAGCGGTACGTTCCAACTGTGATCATGCCCACTCAGTCCTGGTGCGACCAGTCTCGTTATATGAGCATAAAAGCAAAAGGCTATCTCTTTAAATACATCGGCGTTTTGAGCAATTTTTTCATAGGGTGTATTTGTTGTATTTTCATGTTTCGTTTGAATTGATCCATGACTCATCGCACGAAAAATTTGCTGCATATAAAATAGGAATTCGTGATAGTCCTGACAAGACATTGTGATGCAACCTGGAACAGGCGTTTTGCTTATAGTTAAAACAGGCCCGCGTGGTCCATGTCCTACAACCAGGTGAAGATTATTGGAAGTTGTTGTTACGGTACCTGCGGCTGCTCTGCTCATGTGGCTCTCTTTAGTCATTCATTTTGCCGTCAATTGTACAAGAAAATGCTCTAAAAATGGCCTTAAGAAAGATTAATTTTGATCAGGAAAAATGGCCAAAGTCCAGAGCATATGATGCTATTTTTATTTGGATGCACATTTATAAATGTGCACGTTCGTCAAATTAAATATTTAAATAATATTGTTGAACAAGATCATCGTGGAATTAAAAAAATTACAAAACCGATGATGGATTTTAAAGCGTTTCATTCTGCAGAGGCAACTTTATCTGGAATTGAATTATGCCGAATGCTGAAAAAAGGTCAACACATTAAGTCTGAAAATTCACATGTATTTGAACAGTTTTATGCGTTGGCAGCCTAGTTGCATCCAGGAGAAATCCGTTCGTGATTTTTTTGGAAAAAATTAAAATTTGCGACAGAGCCTTTTATTGTGCTGCTTGCTGTAATTATAGGAAATAAACCTTAAATAAGTATGAAATGAGAACTTAATTTGTATAAAAAATTACCGGCCTCGAGCGAGGGTGTAAATACCAATGAAATCAATGGGGTAGAGTTTGAATCTTTTTATGAGAAGAAGGTGCTCTGCATATCCTCCGATAGCCTATTGAATTAGAGCTTATTCTATCAATCTATTTAGCATTGATTATTCATAATGAAAATGGCCAAACTCGAGTTAAGGTAAAGCAAAAAATCTCAGGTTGTTTTCGCAGTGATGATGGAGCAAAGTGGTTTTCTCAGATTAGGAGCTACATCTCAACAGCAAGAAAACAAGGACAAAATATCCTCGAAACGTTGCAAAGCGCCTTTTCCGACAAACCATTTATAGCTCAACCGGTTCATCAGAGTCCTTAGGGGCGTGAATAGTTACATAAAATAATAAGATTTAACTTTTTTTTAATTTAGCGCAGATATACTGGGTGCAATATATTGCTCCATTTTAAGAGGTTATAGATTATGAGTAGACGCTTGCGCGATGTTAAGGGTAGCTTTGCCTTAAATAGCAGTGATGATATAACTGCATTAAGAAAAGAAATTGAATATGTTAAAAAAATAATTGCCCATTATGAATCCATTATTTCTCAAAATGAAAACAGGCTCTCTGAAATCGAAACAAGAGATGGTACGCAAAATCAGAGTGTCCGTATCCTAAAAGTCATATTAGCTAACGATAAAGCATTGCTTGAATCCCATAAAAGTTACCTCAACAGAATGCTTTCTTTGAATGATTCAAGCGCAAAGAAATTTACAGTTACTAATACGCGTATGCTTGTTACTGGGATGAGAAATTCAATGGCGCTAACGCCAAGATCTGATATTAACATGAACAAACAACGCGAGATGATTGCCCAACATCACGCTCTCATCAAAAATACTAGAAAAGAAAAAAATCATAGCGTAATTATGGCAAAAATGGAATGTAATGGTTATAAGCAAAAGATCATTTTTTTAAAAATGTTGGTTCTAGAATCTTACAGAAGAACACTGGCATTACATCAAAATACTTCACGTACTGAAATAAAGGCTTTTTTCCAAAGCATTTTAAGCGATATTGAAACTCTAAGTGATCTAAGCAAACACATAAAACCTAAAACACAGCAAACAAATCAACTAGAGAAAAAAGAACCGGTAAACTTATTTTATAGTCGCGCTAAGCATATACAAAAAGAAATAAGTGAGCTTTGTTTGTTTTCAGAAAACGTCCCGTTTTTTTAAAAAGAGTTTATCTCACTGCTTGAATTGATATTTTTTACTAGTGGTAAACAGAGCGCATCAAATTCAGCCGCTGTCTTTACATCAATAATATCCACACGATACAAAAATATCGTGCACACCAGTTTTAATGTAAAAAAACTTACTTACAAATAAATCCATCATGGGCGCTATTAATTTTTGCTTTTTGACCAGGAAGACAAGGATTTTTTGGGTGAGTTAAAGCTAATAAAACTGCACTATAAGCGCCATGCGGCGCATAAAAGCAACACAAAACGGGGTGTTTTACTGGCTTTGTAGAGATTGAAAACGATGCGACAGGCGATACCAACTTATATGATCTTCCCAACGAATTGGTTACAGACCACGTATAGTTAGTTTTGGGGTCTAGATAAACGCTATGAGACGCTTTTTTTATAGTAACGCCTTTTGGGCAAATCACTTGATTAAGACTAGCAGCAAACACACTACCTGAAATTAACAATGAACCTAAAGTAAATAATATTTGCTTTATCATAACACCCTCTTGTTGATGAGCAATTTAGCCCAACCGTACTTTATTAAAAATAGTCTCTCTCAAAACGATAGCACAACGGGGATCAGTTAAAAAGCCGTTCGGACTGTAAAACGCAGATAAAAACGTAATGATGGGGTGTTGACAATTTTTCTGAAAAATGGAATCCTTCAAAATTAAAACGCACTATTTTTTCTGGAGAATCAATTCTATTTTTTATAATATAACGCGCAAGTAATCCCCTGCCCCTTTTCGCATATATACCGACTGTTTTATAACTATTATCTTTATGCACTTTAAATTCAACGTTCACAATATTCCCAGTAAATTTTTTCTTGTTCAGAATGTCAATATATTCGCTTGAAGCCAAATTTAAAATAATATTATTTTTTTGTTTTAATAACAGATTATTCAAACCCAAGTTGACTGTTTCTTTCCAATATTCATATAAGTTACGATAACCCGGTATTACGAGCGGGTCTTTCATATCTAATCTATAAGCTGCAACAGAATCAAATGGTCTTAAATAACCGTATAAGGCGGATAAAATAATCAAGTGATCTTGTGAAAATAATAGTTCATCTTCATTGAGTGAATCGGCATCCAGTTTTTGAAAGGCATCACCTTGAAATAAATGGATTGCTTGTGTTGTATTCGCTTTATTTTTTTCCCATATATCAATCGAATTTTTTGTTCTAATGGCTAACGTGTTGCTAATTTTCATTAACCTTGCTAATTCATCAACGCTTAATTTACGCAATAACGACATTAAATCATTTGCTTTTTCAATTTCCATCGGTTTTATTTTTGGTAAATTATTTTTTACCTTAAGATTGGATTGTGTTTTTGTAGGCGATAATAAAATAATCATAATTTTTTCAGCAGTGTGTTTGGTGCACCAATAATATAATACGCAGGAGCGATAAGCGACTTTAGCCGTTTTTTCATCAAATTAATTCTCACTTAGCTTTGCCTAAATTCATTTTACTGGCATCATTCAGATCCAATAATCGAGAATGGTTTTTATTTACATGTCACGCCAACTTGGGACAATATGAAAATACTGATGACGGGTACCATTTTCTGCGTGATGAGATTATCGAGTGACAAACGTTTTGGCAAATAAATACCATCGCGTATTAAATCGTGCATAAATAAAAATGATCTAAGTTTGACTTAATAAACGGATGAACGCTCCACAGAAATGTTCCATGTGGAACATCGCCCATTTTTTATACCTTACATACATAGCCTAGTTAGTGGCTCATTACCAACAGATTTATCACCTCTTGCAGGTATCAATCCAGATTGCTTAAACTGATCTTCATTAAAAATCTCAGCCTTGCCTTGAAAACCTATTTTAGCTATAAATGTCATCGCTGCTGCTTTAATAGAAAATCGCTATGTAATAGCATCGACTGCTCTATTCAATAACAATATATTTTTCAACTGGTTGTATGATATTTTTATTTTTGGTCGGTCAGTATGTTATTATTTGTCCGGCGCGCCGGACGATCTACAATCAGCATTCAAAAAACCTTTGGTATATAACCAGATCAACTATCACCCCCTACTTTTAGATTACAAATTATGAGGCAATACACTGCTCAACAATAATAAAGCAAACACTTGTCCGGCACTCCGGACAAACAGATATCTTATTTTTTAGTCGCTCAGAATGTAATGATAAAAATCAATACATCTTTTCTACTTATATCTTAATTTAGGAATTTTAAAAAAAACGATTGTCATTTTGAATGCCAATACCCTTTAACCCAAACAAACAATTTACATCAACCCTTTTAAGTATTATTTAATTTTCTAAAATAACCAGCCTCAATTGCCACACCGCTTGCCGTTGTCCGGCGCGCCGGACAATCTCATTAGCTGTGCACTTAAACCTGAGTGTTTAACCCCCGCTTACTCGCTGAGTTTTTATTACCAATGGAGCTTAATAAAAGTAGTTAATAGCAAGTTATGTTAGCTTATATGGCATTGCTTTAAGATCTGAGTATGAATGCACAATTGATTTCGAACTGTTTTATCCGGAGCGCCGGACAACAACCCAATCAGCCTAATTTGACCTGGAACACCCGCTTAACCTAGTCAAAGCAAAAAAGAAATAATCGTCCGGCAGTCCGGACAACACGCGCAAAAATAATTTTAATATTCTAATAACCCATTTAAAATAAAAAACGGCAAATCAAGATAGCTGTTTACACTGTATTTTAACTAAAAAAAATCCAGATATTAAACTTACCGTAATCTTAATCTATTGAGATCATTTTTTATTTCAATAAAAATCAACCGCTCAGAATGTAAGACAGAATAAAAGAAAGGTGTGGATATGTGTATAACTTTTTAACTTTCATTACATAGTGACCGACGACTTAATTACATACTGACCGACCAATCATTACATAGTGAGCGGCAAAACCCTACATACTGACCGACCATTTATAACTATATAACTAAAAATAACTCTTAATAACTATCCTGTGTATATGTGGATGACTATTCACCCACATATACACAGGATGAAATTTGCATAAATTTTTAAATTTTGTTATTTTTAAAGCATTGTTAGGAATTTGGCAAAAGGGAAATCACATGTCAGCCAGCTCATTGTTACAAGAATTATATGCTAAAGGCTCTCGATCGCTTGAGATACTGAGAAAAAGTGCGGTAACCCCCCATAATGTCAAAGTGCTTAAAGAATGGGGAATTTCTGATGCCGCCAATATGATTGGCAGAACTCCGCAAACATTACGCAATCTTGAAGAATCAGGAAAAATCAAAGTTCCTAGAAAAAAACAAAATGGAAAACGCATTGAGCGTATTTATAGCTTAAAAGAAATTAATGAAATTAGAGAACTTTTTAAATTACGCCCATCAAAACCACTGGGTGCAAAACCCGTCACAATGGGTATTGTGAATTTCAAAGGCGGGGTTGGCAAATCATTTACCTCACTTACGCTATCACAATCATTGGCTTTGAAAGGATATAAAGTTTTATTAATCGATGGAGACAGTCAAGGGACATCAACACATCAAGGTGGTGGTTTGATTCCTGACTTACATGTCAAATCAGAGCAAACTTTGTTAAATGTGTTAATTGGCAATACAGATGATTTATCTAATTGCATTCTTAACACACACTGGGATGGTTTAGATTTAATTCCCGCTAATCTGACACTCTACAACGCAGAAATGATTATCCCAAACCAAATCTATCAACATCGTGAAAAAACCGGTGAAATTTTGGGATTTTACTCCAGATTAAAAAATAGTTTAGATAAAGTGGCATCAAAATATGATGTGATTATTATCGATACACCTCCATCACTGGGTTTTATTACACTAAATGTATTATTTGCGGTTAATGGATTAATGATCCCACTTTTACCGTCTGAAGTAGACTACTGTAGCACGGTACAATTTTTAAATATGGCGCAAGAATCACTGAATCGCTTGCCCAAATTAGATTATCAATTTGTACGATTATTAATTAGCCGACATAAACCATCCTCTATGCAAGCAAAAACAATGGAAGGCGCAATACGACAAGTATTTGGTTCATCTGTTATGACCAATTACATGATTGAAACAGAAGCGGTCTCAAAAGCATCGGCCGATATGAAAACCATTTATGAGGTAGAGCCACACCCTAATGACAGTAAAACATTTAAGCGAGCAACAGATCATGCCAATCAAGTTTCAGATGAATTAGAGTTATTGTTAAAAATGGTTTGGAATGCAACAGAAAAAATGACGGATACGGCAACACAATACAGTGAGGTTATCTAATGTCACGGAAGAAACCCCAGTCAGCGATGGCTGCTTTATTAGATTTTACGGAGAATGCCGTAATCACTAAAACAGATGATTTTGAAAATGTTCGCTTATCATCACATGATACTGAATGGCATGATGCAGAAAAGTTAGCAGTAACATCGGACTATAAAAATGCGTTTGTGGAGCAGGGCAATCAGAGCGCTCTGATTGCTGCATCAAATCAATTGATTATGATAGAGCCAGAAACATGCATTTTATGGCGATTTTCAGATAGACCGTCTGATGAGTTGGGTGATATTGATTCGCTTGCACAATCCATGAAAGAGCATGGACAACAAGAACCTATTTTAGTGCGTAAAAATAGACAAGATTCAAAACACAGTTATGAAATTATTTTTGGTAATCGTCGTTGGCGTGCAGCACAAGTTGCTAAAATAAAACTCACGGCCATTTGTAAAAACATCTCAGATCAACAAGCAGCGCTTTTTCAAAAAGCAGAAAATGAAAACAGAAAAGAACTCAGTGATTATGCTAGAGCCATGAGTTATCGTTCGCAAATTGAAGGTGGTGTTTTTAAAAACGAATCAGAGTTGAGTAAAATATTGGGTATTAGTAAACAAGCATTAAATGATTTAATGGCTTATCTACGCGTACCTGAAATATTACGTGAAGCGATCAGTAATTATAAAAGCCTGTCAAAAAAGATGGTAACAAAATTAGCAGCGTTATCAAAAAATCGTGAAGTATTGGATGTGTTAGTGATATTGGCACCTAAAATCAGTGATCAATCCATCACAACAACCACGTTGGATAAACACATACAGAGTTTCTTATCTCCGGGTGTGAAAAAAAATAAATTATTGCAACACGCACTGGAAGAAAAAGATGTGTCAGGCCGATTGATATTTAAAACCACGTTGCAAAACAATGGTGATGTCGTATTACAAATTGCCAAACAAGCAATTGATGCAAGTAAAATGGATTTATTGCATGCAAAATTCACTGATTTTTTAAACAGCTTTAAAAAATCCATGGTTTAAAAAAACAGTGATGAAATGGTGTTAGGGAGATAAAAAATGGAACTGACGCAACTGGCAGGAGATACGACAATTGCATTTGCGTTGCCGCCTATTCCGCGAGATAAAAGAATTGTTCCGAATGAATTAATTCGCTCTTCATTATTTACAGTTGCAAATCATCATTGCCCGCGAGATTATCTAAAAAACAAAAGTATCGCTTCTTTTCGTTCTACTGAAATGCATTACACGGGTGAAGAATTAAGGCAAGATGATCAAGACGTTTGGTTGCAATTAATTTTTCTAGCAGCTGCAGCACAAACCAATGAAATATTTTTTAAGCCCTACACTTTTTTATCTGACGTGGGTTGGCCGCAGCGTACACAATACCGCGATCGTCTCAAAGCATCCTTAACGCGCATGTCAGCCACTACTTTGGAAATTTACAATGCCCATTTTGAAAAAGGCATTGCTTTTTCTTTAGTCAGAAAATTTGAATGGTATAGTGATGAAAAACAGCTGAGTCATTGGCGCGTATGGCTGGAACCTGAGGTGCTTAAGTTGTTTGGTGAGTTGGGAAGAATGTATACCAAAATTCATTGGGGTCAACGCATACAACTAAAACCATTGGCAAGATGGTTACATGCTTTTTATTCATCACATGCTGAACCAGAGCCTGTTCATTTGTATCGTTTGATGGCATTGTGTGGTTCACGCACAAAACATATCAAGCATTTTAAAGCCAATTTACGTTCAGCTTTGTTGGAATTAATTAAAATCGGATTTTTAACACCGGATGTTTTTATTGATGAGCATTATTTTTTGTTGGTGTCTCGAAAAAAAGAATTATACAAACAGGTGACGCATGAGTAGAGATAACCAACACACTTCCATTTCTATGGGATTAGATGCTATTTTTTCAGCTTCAAATAAAGATAGGAAAAATATAGCAGATTCAAAATCTATCTTATCCATTCAGACTTTACCTATTTCTGAAATTCAGGTATCTCCATTTCAAGCTAGAAAATATTTTTCTGAATCGGCTTTGTCAGAGTTGGCATCAAGTATTCAACAACATGGTGTGTTACAACCTTTATTGGTGCGTAAAAATAATCAGGGTCACTATGAATTATTAGCAGGCGAGCGACGTTGGCGTGCTGCAAAATTAATCGCTTTACCTGAAGTCCCAGTGATTGAATGTGTGGTTGATGATAAAACAGCCATGGCATTTGGTTTGATAGAAAATATTCAAAGACAAGATTTAAATGTGATTGAAGAAGCCGAAGCGCTTGAAAAATTATTACATGAATTTAAATTATCACATGATTTATTAGCTGAAAAAATAGGAAAATCACGATCACATATTACTAATTTATTACGTTTAAATAAATTAGATGTGACAATCAAAAATCACTTAATGTCGGGTGATATCAGCATGGGACATGCGAGAGCGATTCTCGCATTGCCCACTGAACAACAAATGGATGTGGTAAAACGTTTGATTGCTGATGGGTGGTCGGTGCGTGAAACTGAAAATTGGGTTAAAAAAATAAATGAAAGCAAGGGAGAGGAACCTCCAGAAAAAAAATTTTTTCTGTCTGAAGAATTACAAGATACAATTCAATCTTGGAAAAAGCAATTACATGAAAAATATCAAGCGCATATTAAAATTAACATCAATGCTGAAGGTAAAGCCAAGCTGTTATTAGAAGTGGATTCAGCAGAAAAATTATCAATATTAATTGATCTGCTAAATAGAGCTTAACCGAAGCATTATGCTGCTCATAAGGAATATGAATGCAAATAGCGTCCCCATTTTCTATTCAAGAAAATAATACATTTGATTTATCGAATGGTTTTTTACCCAAACAAGATCCTATTTCATGTTTACCCTTATTTTTTTCAGAATGGGAAACAATGGTGCATGAATTACCGAAGTTATCCATGACAAATCAATTGCGTGAAACGATTTTATCGCTTCCAGATTTTGATGTAGCACATTTAAAAACAGAAGCAGAATTTGAAAGAGCGATGTTAATTTTATCCTATTTAGCGCATGCTTATGTATGGCATGATCAAGCAGCTGATCGGTTGCCGGCTATATTGGCAAAGCCTTGGGTTACAGTCGCGCATCATATTGGTCGACCTGCTGTATTGTCATATGCCACTTATGCACTTTACAATTGGTATCGCTTTGATAAGCAAAAACCAATTGCTTTAGGTAATATTGCATTACTGCAAAATTTTTTGGGTGGTGCTGATGAAGAATGGTTTATTTTAATTCATGTTGAGATTGAAGCACATGCTAGACCTGCCTTGAATGTATTGCTAGCCTCAATTGTTGCCGCAAAAAATAATAATATGGATGCATTGATAACACATTTATCGACTATTGCCACGGCACTAAAAGATATGTGCAATACATTAGATCGCATGCCGGAACACTGTGATCCTTATATTTACTATAATCGTGTGCGTCCTTATATTCATGGCTGGAAAGATAACCCCGCATTACCGAATGGATTAATATATGAAGGGGTTTCTGAGAAACCTTTTTTTTATAAGGGAGAAACAGGTGCACAAAGCACTATTATTCCTTGTTTTGATGCATTGTTGTGCGTTCAGCATATTAATAGCCCATTAAAGAAACATTTGGATGAAATGCAGCAATATATGCCACCAACACATCGTGCTTTTCTGTCTCATATAGCAAAGGAAAGTACAGTGCGAGATTTTGTATTGAATAACAAAAACAATATAGTATTACGAGATTGTTATAATGCGTGCATTACTTTGATTATGCGTTTTCGTCGTACTCATATGCAATATGCGGCACATTATATTCAAAAACAAGCGCAAACTTCGATTGCGAACTCAACTTCTGTGGGTACAGGCGGTACGCCGTTTATGGATTATTTAAAAAAACATTGGCAAGAAACTGAAAATCAGATAATTAAATAACACAGTAAGTACCAATTGAAATGGTTCTATTATGTGGTAATTGATAAAACTCAATATTCATCGCCGCGGAATAATTTCGGATTAAAAATTCAAATAATTTTTCTTGCCAAAAAAAGTGCAGTGTTTTTCTCTGGCGTGATGCAACAATATTTGGATTCTCAATTAAGTAGGTGACTTCATTGAGATCAATTAAAAAGGGCAGTAGATTACGATCGACTGCAATTCGCAATGCTTGTGGGATAGAAATAAAATCCATAAATCCATAATGCAATGTGAGTTGACAGGTATTTTCATCAAGACAAAATAATTCAAACCGATTTGAAGAGACAACATAAGGAATATTTTCTACAGCATAGCTGATAATTAAAATATTTTTTGGCAAGATATGGTTTAGTTTAATAAAATCTACAAATCCACCTACGCTTTTGTCATAGACATCAGTAATAAAAATAGTAGTAAAATCAGATAGTGCATTGACCCTATCGGTTTTCATTGCTCGCATGGCGACAGACAAATTCTCTTTTTTGCTGTAAAAATGCAGTCGCAAATGCGCCATGCCACTTTTCCAGGTATACATAACAAAAGCACATAATAAAGCAAAGCCAATGGGCATCCATCCACCTGTTAATATTTTTCCAACATTAGCGCCAAAAAATAATCCATCGATCAGCATAAAAATTGAAAATAAAACAAATAAAAAGAATTTATTCCAATGCCAAATACGATAGGCTGAAATAGCAACCAGTAGTGTTGTGAGTAACATGTCTAAATTTACAGCGATACCATAAGCATGTGCTAAGCTATTCGATGTTTTAAATATTAACACTAACAGCAAGGTCCCAAATACCAGTAGCATGTTCACTTGTGGGATATAAATTTGTCCTCGTTTTTTATCAGAAGTTTGAATAATGGGTATTCGTGGATATAAACCTAGTAAAACTGCTTGTTTTGTTAAAGAAAAAGTCGCTGAGATAACGGCTTGCGAGGCAATCACGGTTGCGCAAGTAGCAATAACAAACAAAGTGATTAGAAACCAAGGAGGCGCCATTAAAAAAAAGGGATTGCTGATACC
The DNA here is from genome assembly GCA_002793195.1 of Gammaproteobacteria bacterium CG_4_10_14_0_2_um_filter_38_22. Taxonomy (GTDB): domain Bacteria; phylum Pseudomonadota; class Gammaproteobacteria; order Coxiellales; family Coxiellaceae; genus 2-02-FULL-42-43. The sequence continues at coordinate 8,890 of PFPT01000060.1, read as the reverse complement.
ATCAGGATGCATTAACAAATAAGCAGCCTGTCCAAAATAATTTAATAAGAGTCCGGGTAGTGCAACAGCAAACCAACCCAAGCGAATTGGATTTTTTCCAAAATGACCTAAGTCTGTGTATAAGGCTTCACCTCCTGTTACAACAAGAAAAACGCCACCGAGAATAGCATAACCCTGCCAGCCAGTTTCACGAAAAAACTCAAATGCAAAATAAGGATCCAGTGCTTCTAATACAATAGGATTTTGGATAATTTGTAACAACCCTAATACACCTAGCACACCAAACCATATAAAAATAACAGGACCAAAGGTGAAACCAATTTTTTCGGTACCAACAAATTGGAAAAAAAACAGTAAGAGCAAAATAATACAAGACAGCGGAACAACCCAGGGAGAAAAAAAAGGTGAAATCACTTTCAGCCCTTCAGCTGAACTCAAAACTGAAATGGCTGGTGTGAGCATGCCATCACCCAGCATTAATCCAGCACCAAAGATGGCTAATATAAAATAAATTTTACGCGTTTTATTATTGGAATTTTTTAAAAGCAAAGTTAATAAAACGAGAATACCACCTTCGCCTTCGTTGTCTGCTTTGAGTACGACGCAAAGATATTTGATAGAGACAACTAAAATAAGCGCCCATAAAATAAGTGATAATGCACCTAACACATCCGTTGCGTTAACGGGAAGATCAGTTAAAGAAGCACGAATGGCATATAATGGACTCGTTCCAATATCACCATAAACAACCCCTAACGCTGCCAGGGACAATGAGAATATATTGCCTTGTGTATTTGATAATTTATGTTGATCCATTATAAATAATCCAATTTAACAGAGGTGTTTCGCAAAATGCGATCGGCTTGTTGACCATAACAGTATATCCTTCATTTTTTCAAAAACCCAAGTAATCCTGCTGTTGGATTGATGTTGAGTTGGAGATTAAGACAGCGTGTTTTTTATAACGCCTGATCTTCACCGGCTGATCGTGTAAAATAATTTTTATTTGTGTTTGGAGAAACCATGTCTATTGAAACCATTAATCCTGCAACAGGTGAAGTTATTGCACAATACACAGTAATGTCGTTTGAAAAAATCAATTTACTACTGCAAAGTATGCAGCTTGCGCAATATCATTGGCAAGATACGCCATTTTCAATACGCGCTGAAAAAATGTTAAAAGTGGCCTCATTACTCGAACAAAAAAAAGAAATATATGCGAAACAAATTACCATGGAAATGGGAAAACCCATTGTTGCTGCACGAGCAGAAATTGAAAAGTGTCAGTGGGTCTGCACTTATTACGCGCAGGAAGCACAGTCACTGTTATCTCCCCGAACAATAGAAACCCATTATCAAAAAAGTTATGTTACTTATGAACCACTTGGTATTATTTTTGCAATTATGCCGTGGAATTTTCCATTTTGGCAGGTATTTCGATTTGCAGCGCCAAATTTAATGGGGGGTAATGCAGGATTATTAAGTCATTCGCAAAATGTAACGGGATGTGCGCTGTTGTTGACTGATTTGTTTCATGAGGCTGGATTCCCGGAAAATTTATTTTATTCTGCGATTGTTGATCACGATACATCAAAAAAAATCATAGCGCAGGATTGTATTAGTGCAGTGACATTAACTGGATCTGAAAGAGCAGGGCGTATTGTGGGTGCGCAAACGGCTGGTGCTTTAAAAAAAGTCGTTTTGGAACTAGGAGGTTCGGATCCTTATGTGATTTTAGCAGATGCCGATAGTGAGCGTGCAGCCGATCATATTGTGAAGTCACGTCTGAATAACTCAGGTCAAGTGTGTATTGCAGCAAAACGCATTATTGTTGTGCCTGAAATAGAAAAACAATTAAAAGCGCTTATTAGAGAAAAAATAAAAGATTATCGTATGGGAGATCCTTCTTTAACGGAGACAAATTTAGGCCCACTTGCGCGAGCGGATTTACGTGAAACAGTACATCAGCAAGTGCAGCAATCCATTGCGTTGGGTGCGCAATTATTGTGTGGCGGTGAACTACCTGATACAAAAGGATTTTTTTACCCACCAACCATGCTGGAAAAGGTAAGACCAGGTATGCCTGCTTTTGATGAAGAGCTATTCGGCCCAGTGATTGCGATGATATCAGCGAAAGATGAAGTAGATGCAATTGGGTTGGCAAATCAATCGCGATTTGGTTTGTCCGCCGCTGTTTTTACAAAAGACCTTGAAAAAGGTGAAAAAATAGCGCGTGATAAAATAAAAGTAGGTACGTGTTATGTTAATGGATTAGTCAGTTCTGATCCGCGATTGCCTTTTGGCGGCATTAAATCATCCGGTTATGGTAGAGAGTTGGGTGCGGAAGGTATTCGTGAATTTATGAACATTAAAACCATTTGTATTGCAAAATAAGAGGCTGTTTTTCTGAAAAAGATGATGACATCCGGACAAAATGACCGTATGATCACAATCGCCTAACGTGTGTATTGGTCTTTCTTTCCGGAACGTCCTTGTATTTCATGTACAGGTTTTTTTTAACAATCTATGTAGAGTGATAATCATGAGCCAATCTAAAATTTATGTCGGAAATTTGTCCTATAATACTTCTGAGGACGAACTTCGCGACTATTTTGCACAATATGGAAATATTGAAGACATTAAACTAATCATCGACTTCAACACGGGTCGTTCAAAGGGTTTTGGTTTCATTACCTTTTCTTCAGACCAAGATTGTGAAAATGCCTTAGCTGCAAATGGTGTTGATTTGGGTGGTAGAAAGCTTAAAGTCAATATTGCACGCGATGATAATCGTCGTTCTGCTGGTGCTGGTGGTGCTCCTGGTCGTGGTGCTCGCACGGGTGGCGGAAATAATCGTCCTTTCAGAGAAAGAGGCGATAGAGAATAAGTAGTAAAGCTCGTACATTATGTTACGAAGTCTTTGCACTTTTTGTTTTCGGGGGAATACTTTATTCCCCCGATTGCTTTTTGTGTGAGATAACAAGGCGCAGGCGACAGGGAATAAATCAGCCAAGCGTTAATGATGCAAGGATATTTTTTTTTTGTTAACTGAAAGTAGTTTATTACCATGTCGTCGAATAATTCTTTTGCCCATTTTGGGCTGGATAAAAACATTTTATCTGCATTATCTGATTTAGGATATGAGCGTGCAACGCCCATTCAAGAGCAAGGCATCCCCATTTTATTAAAAGGGGAGGACTTACTAGCACAAGCACAAACGGGTACGGGTAAAACCGCTACGTTTGCATTACCCATTCTTTCTCAATTGGATCATACTTTAAAAGCACCTCAAGCGTTGATTTTAGCGCCGACGCGTGAGTTGGCGATTCAAGTTGCTGAAGCACTACAAAGTTACGCAAAACACCTTCGTGGATTTTTAGTCACACCAATTTATGGTGGGCAAGATTTTGGAACGCAATTGCGTTCATTAAAACGGGGATCACAAGTTATTGTGGGAACGCCAGGTCGTTTGATGGATCATATGCGTCGCAAAACATTACCACTTGATGCATTAAAAATGGTGGTATTGGATGAAGCCGATGAAATGTTGAAAATGGGATTTGCAGAAGATGTGGAATGGATTTTAGGCCAGTTAACAAAACCCCACCAAACTGCGTTATTTTCCGCAACATTGCCTGCGTCTATCCAAAAAATTGCACAAAAATATTTAAAAAACGCAAAAAAAATTCAAATTAAATCAAGTACCAATACCGTTGAAGCAATCGAACAATCTTATATTTCTGTATCAAATCGGAATCAAAAGTTAGATGTATTAACGCGCATCTTAGAAGTAGAAGATAATCAAGGTGTGATTATTTTTACGCGCACAAAAACAGAATCTACTGAGCTTGCAGAAAAATTACAAGCGCGTGGACATAGTGCGGCTGCATTGAATGGTGACATGAGCCAAAACGCTAGAGAAAAAACCATCAATCGTTTAAAAAAAGGTGAGTTAACGATTCTTATTGCAACCGATGTTGCTGCGCGTGGTATTGATGTTGAACGTGTGACGCATGTGATTAACTATGATATTCCCTATGATGTGGATTCTTATGTGCATCGTATCGGTAGAACCGGGCGAGCAGGGCGAACAGGTAAAGCCATTTTATTTGTGACGCCGCGTGAGCAACGCTTATTTCGAGATATTGAACATCATATTAAAAAAAGCATCAAACGGATTGATCCACCCTCAATTAAAGAAATTCATGAAAAACGTGTTGTTCAATTGCAAGAAAAAATTGTAGTGGTGTTGGATCAGAAGAAAAATGAGCTGGAAACAACAGTGACTCAAGTGAAAAAAATTGCAGAGCAATTAAAAATTTCACCTCAAGAAGTAGCGGCCGCTTTGATTTTGTTAAATCAAGAAGCATGGTCGTCTAGCAACGATACATTTGATAGCAAGCCTACTGACTTTTCTAAGCGTGAAAGAAAAGGTGAGCGATATAAAAGTTTTGGCGGCGAAAAAAAGCGTGATCGTTTTCGTGATAGAGGAAAATCAAAAGGCCGACCTGGTGATCGATCAAGTGAGTCTTCATCACGTGATAAGTCACGAGATAAACCGAGTAGCGGGCCATCAAAAGATAAGCCAAGAGACCGATATCGTAGTAAAAAACGCACTTAGCTGTTATTTTCGAGTGAGTGCCTGATTTAATCAGGCACCTGCTTGCGAATACGTTTGGTTTATGTGAGCCTATGTTTCTCAGCGAGAATTTTTTATAGGGAAATCATCATGAATCATCTGCAATCCACAACACCTGAAAAACAAAAAATTCGCTTACTCTCAGATCGTTTAGTAGAACTGCAAAGACCCATTCGTATTTTAGATGCCATTAAATGGGATAATGAAATTAAAACCGATTTTTTCAAAAATAAATTTCAACAATTGCCTAAAGTAGATCAAGCGTTTTACGAAAAGAATCCATTGCCTTTTAATGCAGATGACTTAACTGCGCAATTTCATGTATTGATTCGCGAAATTAAAAATGAATTGGGGCAGTATAGTGGCATTTCAAAAATCATGATTCGACTTTGTGAAGAATATTGCCAGGCAATTTTGATGATTCAATCTCGTGGAAAACCTTTGTTTTCTGAGTTGGCAATGGAAATGTATGGTGCACCAAATGATGCGTTTTATCCTAATGGTCCTCGGTTAAGTGATATGGGTTCAATGTTGGGAAAAATTCTAGAAGGTTTGGTGCTTGAAATCAAAACCGATTCTGATGAGAAGCGCTACACAGCTGAGCAAGCAGTTGAGATACTACAAAATAGATTATCTGAGTATTTTCATCGTAAAGATAAAGTGACCGCCATACTTAGCGATAACATCATTGCAGATGCATCTGCTGGTGCAGATTGTATTAGGCTCAATCAGAATGTGAGATTCAGCGATCGTGATTTGCGATATCTTGAAGTACATGAAGGATGGGTCCATGTTGGAACCACATTGAATGGATTGGCGCAGCCCATTTGTACTTTTTTAGCGAAGGGTTCACCCACTTCGAGTATCACACAAGAAGGTTTGGCGGTGACCACAGAAATTTTTACTTTCTCTGGTTATCCTACTCGTATGTTAAAAATCATGAATCGTGTGCGTGCGCTGAACTTAGTGAGTGAAGGTGCCAATTTTATAGAAGTGTTTCGTTTCTTTCAGCAGCAAGGAATGACGGATGATGAGAGTTATTATTATAGCGTTCGTGTTTTTCGCGGTAGCACACCAAACGGTGGCCCATTTACGAAAGATCTTTCTTATACAAAAGGATTTTTATTGATTTACAATTACATTCGTCTTGCAATGCGAGAAGGCTTAATTGATCGTGTCCCTTTGTTTTTCGTTGGAAAAACATTGATTGAAGATATCCCAACGCTTTATGAATTAAAACAACAAGGTTTAATTGATCCACCAAAATATTTGCCGCCACAATTTCAAGACCTGGCTGCATTAAGCTCGTGGATGGGTTTTTCATTATTCTTAAATCAATTTGATTTAGATGCAGTGGCATCACATTATGGATATATCTTGAGAAAATAGAGAGATAAACGTGCCCGTTTTGAGACACGTTCGTGCACATTATTTCTTTTGACGTTTTCTAAATTTTTTAGGACCGTGTGGACCTCTTCCTCTTGGCATATGCACCCCTTTTGTTGATATGTAATTTGAGCGCTTATTTAACCGATAACGCGTCTTGAAATCAACTGATTTTTAGCTTTTTTAATAGTAGATCATTGAAATATTGTATATTGAGCTAGGATCTTAATATAGTTTATCTGTACATTTTGTTAAACTGGTACAAATAGAGACATTAGTTTTGATATGGATATCGTGAATGGACGCAAAAAAATTAAGCAGTAGAAAACGAAAACTACAAAATAGTCTTCGTTATGGCTTAGGTGGTTTGTTAACTGTTCTCTCGCTTGGAGTGATCATCGGCTGGCTTAGTCATAATCTGACTTTGATACAGGTTCTGCCACACTTTACACCGATGCAATTTAATACCGCATTATGTTTCTTTTTAAGCGCAATTAGCCTGCTTACCAGTCAGCAAACACGCATAAAATTATCAGGGATACTCGCCATTTTGGTTTTTGTTATTAGTGGACTTACTTTAATACAGTATGTTTTTCAAATTAATATAGGAATCGATGAATTATTTATCAAATCATATGTCAAAGTACAAAGTGCATTTCCAGGTCGCATGGCACCTAATACGGCAATATGCTTTTTATTTTCTAGCATAACACTATTTTTTAATTGTCGTTATAAAACAGAAAAATGGCCCACTTATGCTGCATTTATTTTAAATACGATCGTTGGATTTTTGGGTTTTATTTCTATCGTGGGTTACTTAACACATATCAGTGCCATTTATAGCTGGGGTAATTTTACTGGAATGGCGGTGCATACGGCTGTTGGTTTCTTGATGCTCAGCATTGGCGGTTTCCCGATTATCTTGCAAAATTTTGCCAATCATCAATCTGAAGATAATTATTTTTTAACGCTGTTAGTAGGTGCGATTAGCTTCATTGTTTTTTTTATTTCATGGCAAATTTTAGTGGGTTATCAAGATAATTTGATTAAGAAGAATGCAACGAAAGATTTGATATACGCTCAAGCTGAAATAGTGCATTTATTTAAAAATGAAGTTCAGGCGATTAATCGATTATTTTCCAGAGGTGAATATGCTAATCACTATAAATCAAAAAATTGGTCTGAAGATATCAATCATTATTTTAATGATTTTCCAGCACTTGAGTTAATTGTCGCTGAAAGCAATAAAATTCACCCGCATTTTTTTAAACGCCATGGTCCTCTGAAAAAAGAGGAGGAAAAAAATTATCTGCTTTGTCGGCGACTTTTTAAAAACAATAAAAGCAAAAGTACTAATGGTATTGATATTTCAATTACACAAGATCTTTTTTGTATTGAAAAAAAATCAACGGGCATGATGGCGATTTTAAAAACAAATCTTATGTTAGAACGTATTTTTTCTAATAGTATTTTACTGCCTTATGGAATAATGTTAGAAAAAAATAAGCATATTATCTTTGATAAAGAATTATTTACCCCTGATTTTTTTAAATATAAATGGGGTTTTTATAAAACTTTTTATATTAATGGAGAAGAATGGAAATTGATTTTTTGGTTGAATGAAAAAGGGGTTAGCAAAAAAACATCATTCTTCCCTTTTGTTTTTTTATGCATTGGTTTTTTAATTAGCATCTTGCTTTCGGTAATGGTTCGATTATGGCAGCTTTCTCGGTTAAAAAATAAAAGATTAATTGAGTCACAAAAAAGATTTTCATTTGTCATTGAGAATTCACCACAAGCTGTCTTGATTGTAGATAAGCATGGTTTGATTGCTGTTTCTAATAAAAATTCAGAAAAGTTATTTGGGTATGCTAAAAATGAACTGTTGGGTTTAAAAGTAGAATCTTTAATGCCAGCAAGTTATCGCCATAACCATGTTGGTTTGCGTGAATCCTATATGAAAAATCCAGTAATGCGAAAAATGGCCGGAGCAAAAAAATTATATATTTTAACAAAATCAGGCAAGGAAGTATCAGTTGAAATTGCATTAGCACCTATCGCGATCAATGAAGACAGTTTTATTTTATGTACCATTTCAGATATCAGTAAACGTGAAGAAGCTGAAAAAAAATTACGAGAATCAGAAGAAGAGTACCGCACATTATTTAATTCAATTGATGAGGGGTTCTTTATCGCTGAAATTATTTTTGACGTCAATGAAAAACCAATTGATTGGCGTTATTTACAGGTAAATCCTGCATTTAAAAAACAAACTGGATTAACTGATGTGTTGGGAAAAACAGTCAAGGAGGTGGTTCCTGGTATTGAGCAACATTGGTTGGACATATTCGGAAAAGTGCTGTTAACTCAAAACCCAATACGATTTGAAAATTTTTCAGCAGATTTAAGAAGGTGGTATGATGTCTATGCTTTTTGTTTTGAAAAAAAATCGACTGATAAATATGTGGGTGTGCTTTTTTATGACATAACAGAAAAAAAGAAACGTGCAGAATACATCTTAAAATATTCAAGAAATATTGAGTTGATTTACGAAACAACTTTGATTGCTGCTAATTCAAATAAAATAGAAGAGGCAATGCAATCTTGTTTAGAAATGATTTGCAAAAAAATCAATTGGCCAATTGGACATGTTTTTAATGTTAAAGAAAATAATCCATTTTTAGAGTCCAGTTCTATTTGGTATTTAGAAAACCCTGAAAGATCAAATGATTTTAAAAAAATAACTGAGCATGTACATTTTAAAAAAGATGAAGGTAAGCCCCCACAAATCCCACCTACCCGAACACTTCAACCCCTGTTAACCTCGCTTTGTTTCTAACAAAGCGCAGGAGCAAATGATGATAG
>PFPT01000020.1 GCA_002793195.1 Gammaproteobacteria bacterium CG_4_10_14_0_2_um_filter_38_22 | reverse complement strand
CAACACTGTTGCCTCAGTTCATTAATTCTGAAATTTTAAGCTGATAAGGCTATGTGGCGGGGTGGGATTTGTGGGGGCTTACCTTTGAAGTAACATAATTCATTCCGTTTTATATGCATATGGTTAATTTTATTTTCAAAAGATGAAGAATAATTTTACCATGCCAAGAATATTATGAGCACTAACATCAGCGCCAGTTTCACCTCGCAGACAATCTGAGTTTTTTGCAAGAAATGTTGTCAGTAACAAGAGAAAAGAAGGTGACTATAACACAACGATTCACAGCCATGGATAAATACTTGTTTATAATCAATAGGCCATAGTTCCTGATCCGCGCAGAAATGCACAACTTCAATTGGACGCATAATCAATCACAACCGACTGATTTATCAACTTAATTCCGCATTCGCCCCGTTGTAGGAACCCCCAAAATGGTCGAGTAAATTTTAATCAATTAGCACTGTTTTTTAATTAGTATTTCAGGCAATATTATGTTTATCTTTTTTGTATCTTTACTCATGTGAGCAATAGAAATAATAAGTCCCCATTGGCTAATCGTTTCCATCAGTGTTTACATTCATAGCAGCTTCGCCATTCTTTATTGGCTGTGGGTTGAAAAAATAACACGCCCATCAATCCAGTCAGTAGAGCAAACCATGACAATAAACGCACGGCAATAGAATAGTTATGTTGCTTCATAGTTGTCCTTATGCAAAAGGTTATAGGTATTAAATCCCAGTAAAAATAGGGTCATTATTATTCGCAACAGAGCAATTGGTCTATGCTTTAAAAATATCACCACTTCCTTGCTCAAAAGCAGTGATATTATTTAATGTAGTCGTAGCAATATTGGTTAATGCTTCTTCTGTAAAAAATGCTTGGTGACCTGTCACGATAACGTTAGGAAATGTCAGCAGTCTTGCAAAAACGTCATCCTGAATAATCGTTTCTGATAAATTATGGAAAAATAAACTTTCTTCTTCTTCGTAAACATCAATTCCTAAATAACCTAATTTTCCATTTTTTAAACTCTGAATAATGGCTTTTGTATCAATTAATGCCCCTCGTCCAGTATTTATTAACATAATGCCCGTTTTCATTTGCATTAATGCTGGTTCATTAATTAAATGACGCGTATCAGATGTCAATGGACAATGTAAGCTAATAATATCGGATTGCTGATATAGTTCTTCGTAACTTACGTAAGTAACACCCAGATTTTTACAAGTATTGTTTGGCGTTAAATCCACTGCTAATATTTTACAACCAAATCCATGCATGATTTGCGCAAATACAGTTCCTATTTTTCCCGTACCAACAATACCGACTGTGCGATTGTGTAAATCAAAACCCATCAATCCATCCAGCGAAAAGTTTTGTTCACGCACACGCGCATAAGCACGATGTATTTTTCGATTTAATGCCAATATTAATCCTGTTGCAAATTCTGCTACCGCATAAGGAGAATAAGCGGGTACTCGCGTTAACATCAGTCCAAATTTTTTTGCAGCCTCAATATCGACATGACTAAATCCCGCTGAACGAAGCGAAATGGTTCGTGTATTGCCTTGCGCAAGAATTGTTAATACTTCTTTATTTAATTCGTCAGTGACAAAACAACTTACTGCAGGAAATGCAGCCGCTAGTTTTGCTGTTTGTACTGTTAATCTTCCATCAAAAAAATTAAGCTCGTGCTGATGTTTTTCATTGGCGCGTAATAAAAATGGTTTTTCAAAATTATTAACACTAAATAGCGCGACTTTCATATTTATTTTCCTAACGTTATCCATGTTCGAATAATAGAATCAGGACTCAGTGAAAGACTGTCAATCCCCTCTTTCATCAACCATGTTGCTAAATCAGGGTGATCCGAAGGACCTTGCCCGCAAATACCGACATACTTATTTAACTTTTTACAGGTACTGATAATTTGATGGAGTAATATTTTTACCGCCTCATTTCTTTCATCAAATAAATGTGCCACCAATTCCGAATCTCGATCTAATCCTAACGTTAATTGCGTTAAATCATTTGAACCAATGGAATATCCGTCAAAATAGGTTAAAAATGATTCGGCTAATAATGCATTCGATGGAATTTCACACATCATATAAATTTCTAATCCATTGTCACCACGTTCTAATCCGTTTACTTTAGCAAGCGTGATTAACTTTTCTGCCTCTGCAACCGTACGCACGAAAGGAAACATAATATGCGTATTCGATAACCCTTTTTCTTCACGCACACGTTTAATTGCTTCACATTCTAATGTAAAACACGCTTGAAAATTTCCTGAAATATAACGAGAACCACCGCGATATCCTAACATTGGATTCTCTTCGACAGGTTCAAATACTTGTCCGCCGATTAAATTTGCGTATTCATTCGATTTAAAATCAGAAAAACGAACAATGACAGGCTTGGGATAAAATGCTGCTGCAATAGTTGAAATACCTTCTGCTAATTTTTCAATATAAAATTCAACAGGATTTTTATAAGCTGACGTTTTTTCTTTTATTTCTTCACGTACTTTTTCAGATAATTTTTCAGGATTTAAAACGGCGTTGGGATGAACACCAATCATCGTACTAATAATAAATTCTAATCTCGCTAATCCAATGCCATCATTTGGTAAAAATTGACACGTAAATGCTTGCTCTGGATTGGCCAGATTCATGCACAATTTAATCGGTAATTTCGGTAGATTTTCAATGGTTGTTTTTTCAATCTTATATTCAATTAAACCAGGATACACATAACCCGTTTCTCCTTCGGCACAAGAAACAGTAATATCTGCGCCATCAAAAATTAAATCAGTGGCATTGCCACATCCAACCACCGCCGGAATACCCATTTCACGCGCAACAATGGCAGCATGACACGTTCTTCCGCCGCGATCAGTAACAATCGCTGATGCACGTTTCATAATTGGCTCCCAATCAGGATCCGTTTTTTCAGCAACCAAAACCTCACCTTTCTGAAAGCTTGCCATTTTCGTTGAATCAAGAACTAATCGTGCAGCACCCCGTCCAATTTTCTGACCAATGCTACGTCCAATAATAATGGGTTGTGGCTTTTTTAAAATATGATATTGCTCAATAGTATTGAATTTTTCTCTTGTTTTGACTGTTTCAGGGCGCGCTTGAACAATATAAAGCTCACTATCAATTCCATCTTTTGCCCATTCAATATCCATTGCTTTGCCATAATGTTCCTCGATCACGACAGCATGTTTCGCTAATTTCAAAACATCGTGATCATTGAGACAAAATTTTTGCTGATCATTTTTATCAGTTTCTATTATCTGCACGCGCTCATCAGAAGAATTTGCATAAATCATTTTAGATTTTTTAGAACCGAGTTTTCTACTAATAATAGATGTTTTTCCTGCTTTGAGTGTTGGTTTATGCACATAAAATTCGTCGGGATTTACTGCACCTTGCACAACCATTTCACCCAAACCATAAGAGGCTGTAATAAAAACCACTTGATCAAAACCAGATTCTGTATCAATTGTGAATATCACACCACTTGATCCACAATCACTGCGAATCATCTGCTGAACGCCCGCGGAAATAGCAACTTGCTGGTGATCAAAACCATGATAAATGCGATATGAGATTGCACGCATCGTAAATAGCGACGCATAAACACGTTTGATTGCAATTAATACATTATCAATACCTGAGACGTTTAAATAAGTTTCTTGTTGACCAGCAAACGATGCCTCCGGTAAATCTTCTGCTGTTGCTGATGAACGAACAGCGACTGTCTGCGAAGGATTTAAATTAAGTTGCAGATATGCTTTATGTACTTCTTCTTCAAATGATTTAGAAAATTCAGCGTTTATAATTAGCTTTTGAATAAAATCACTTACTTCTTTTAATTTGAGAACATCATTCACATCAACATTTTTCAGTGCAAAATAAATTTTATTATCTATAACATTGGATTGTAAAAATTCTCGATAGGTTTTAGATACAGTGGCAAACCCTTTTGGTACTCGAATACCCAACGCTGAAAGTTTATTAAACATCTCACCAATTGATGCATTTTTCCCACCCACTTCTGACAAGCGAGTCATATTAATTTCACTAAAATCTAAAACCATCCGCGCCACTCATCGCTATTTTTAAATTAAATTTCATCAGCAGTTTTATTTTCAAACTATTTTTTCCAAAAAACTAAAAATTCATGGTGCGTTAACTTTTTTAGTTACTAAACTCTTCAAAAGCACTCAACGCATCTGCAGCATACATAAGTGATGGACCACCGCCCATATAAATAGCCATACCTAATGTTTCTAGTAATTCTTCACGAGTTACCTGCAATTTTATCAACGCTTTTACGTGAAAACCAATGCAACCATCACACCGTGCAGCGATACCCAAGGCCAAGGCAATTAATTCTTTCGTTTTTTTATTTAACACACCTTCTTTCATCGCTGCTTGCGACAATGAACTAAAACCACTCATTACATCCGGTATTTCTTTACGTAATTTTTCAAGTGAGGATGAAATATCTTGGGTGATTTCTTTATATTTTTTTGTCACTGTTAACTCCTATTTTCATATAAAAATGGCTGAATTTTTTATTCACTACTTTTGAATTGTTTCTGCATTTCAGAGATGATTGAATCAGATAAATCTATTTTATTACTTACATGCGCAATCGTATTGCAACTTACAATGTTCTCTGTTCCCGCTTTTAATAGCGATTCATATGAATTATCGGCAAACACAGCATGCACACTAATACAAACAGGAGGTTTCATATTAAGTTTTTTCAAGTGATGGATTGTTTTAATCATTGTCTGCGCGGTTGAAATAATGTCATCAATTAATACAGGTGTATAATTCATATAAGACTCAATATCAGGCACCGAAACATCCACATTTCGGTCACCATGGCGAATTTTATCTAAAATAAGAAACGGGGCGTTTGCATCTTTCGCTACTTGGCTCACCCACTGTTCGCTTTCGCGATCTGGTCCAATTAAAATTGGCTTGTTAATTTTTTTTAATATCCATTGCGCAATGAAAGGTGCTGCATGTATTACTACATTAGGAATTGAATAAATTTCACTTAAACTATGGTGGCGATGCAAATGTGGATCAACCGTCACTAACCAATCAAAATACCGCGATAATAATGTTGCAAAATAAGTAGACGTAATACCTTCACCTGGCTGAAATTGTTTATCTTGTCGCATATAAGATAAATAAGGGGCGCACAATCCTACCTGCTTTGCACCTAATGATTTTGCTGTTTCTGCTAAAAATAATAACGGTAAAATTTTTGAATTGGGATGTTCTAGACTATTTAAAATAATAATTTTTTTATTTTGAATGTCGTTTTCAATTTTAAGATAGGTTTCACCATCTGGAAAATCACGCCATACTATTTTCCCCAGCTCAATATCCATTTTTTCTGCAATAAGGGAAACAAGTGGGTGTTGATTAAATAAACTAAATAGAATCGGCTTCATTCAAGCACCTCTACTTGTACAATTTCATCTACTTCTGATAGCAATGAAATTGCATACTGTAATTCGCCTTTTGATTCGGCATGAATAGAGAACAGCGGTTCATCTTTATCAACTAATTTATCTAATGGTGTGAAAAGTTTTACCCCAGCCGCAGGATCATGCGGTGCACCGGCTAATTTTGCCAACCTCGACAATTGTCGATTATCAATGTGACTCACACGACCTTTATGTTTAGCCGTAATTTCATGTGTAAAAGATGCGGTCGGTGGTTCTTTTAATCCACCTTGTGCGATGCAAATTGATTGAAATTTTTTCCATGCCATACCTGATAATAATATTTCCGATGCAATTTTTTTCCCCTCACCTGTTTTTACTGCTTTTGAAAACTCAATGATTTTTGCAGCAATTAATAAAGCATGTTCTTTTAAATCATTGGGTGCATCTGCTTGATTTTGCAGTACTGCTAATACATCTTTTGCTTCTAATGCAGGTCCAATTCCTCTGCCAACGGGTTGTGTGCCATCGGTTATAATTATTTCAGCATGTATATTGAATTCATACATCACCATTTTAAATAATAATTCTAGGTTTTGTGCCGCAGCAAGTGATCTTATTTTTGCTGTTGGTCCAACGGGGATATCTATCACAATATGCGTTGAGCCTGCGGCTATTTTTTTAGAAATCACCGAAGCAATTAATTGACCTTCGCTATCTACATCCATAGCACGTTCAACACGAATTAAAATATCATCTGCAGGACTGAGTGAAACAGAACCACCCCATACAATACAACCTCCTTCTTTCTCAACAACTGTTCGCATTGCTCTAATATTTAAATCAACAGGCGCTAATGTTTCCATTGCATCTGCAGTACCAGAAGGCGATGTGATTGCACGTGAAGATGTTTTTGGCATCACTAAACCAAATGCTGTAACGATAGGAACAACGATTAATGTGGTACGATTTCCTGGTAATCCTCCAACACAATGTTTATCTACGATCATATTATGTGACCATGATAATTTTTCACCGACTTCAATCATTGCGCGTGTTAATTCGATAATTTCAACATTATTCAAACGACCACCCGCGCATGCAGATAAAAAAGTTGCAATATTGATATCCGAATAATATCCCTTAACTATATCGTCAATGATATGTTTCATTTCACTTGAATCAAGATTATTTCCGTATAATTTTGATCTTACGAAACTCAATGATTGCAGCGGACGGGGATGAGATAACTCAACTGTATCGCCCAGTGTTGCATCTAATAATTGCCAGGCATATTGTGATAGCGATACTTCGCCGTGTTCTAACAATCCATTATCAATGGTATTTAATGTTGCAATAATACTTTTTTCTTTTAATGTCACGCGCACGCGTGCATGCACTCCAAATCCTTCGGAGCGACACACATGGCAATCTTTTCGCATAAAAATAACAGCTTCTTTATACGTATCAATTCCTAGCTGTTTAAGTCGTAACTGAGTATTGCTGTTATTCAAGATAATGTTTCCTCATCTAAATAATCGGGTATTTCGCATAACCAACCTAAGTGTGATTCGATCTGATTTTTTAATCCTAATGCGCCAGCTTGTTCACCATGCGTGATAAATACTTTTCGAGGCGCATGTTGAAATTGTTTTAGCCAAATAATGATTTCTTTATAATCGGCATGCGCAGATAAGTTGCTGAGATAGTCTAGTTGGGCTTTGACGGGAATCATTTTTCCGTGAATTTTAGTTTCTTTTTCTCCCGCCAACATTTTTGCGCCACGCGTACCACCTGCTTGATAACCCGTCATTAAAATAGTGTTTTTGGAATCTGGTGCAAATACTTTGAGGTGATGCAAAATGCGACCACCTGTCATCATGCCGCTTGCAGAAATGATAATTTTTGGCATTGGTTGTTCCGCAATGGCTTTTGATTCTTCTGGTGTATGGATATAAGTAGCAACATTACAAACCAAATGACATTCTGATTTAGAAAGCTGATGCTCATTATTATATTTAGACAGCAATTCCGTTGCATTAATCGCCATTGGGCTATCAAGATAAATGGGTAAATTCGGAATCAATCCTGCTTTTTTTATCTGAAAAAGATGGTATAAAATACTCTGCGCACGTCCAACCGCAAACGCAGGAATTAAAATAGTACCACCACGTTTTGCAGTCTCATTCACAATTTTTGCAATATGCGCTTGAATATCTTCTTTTTCATGCAATTGATTACCATAAGTTGACTCAATAATTAAATAATCTGCTGCTTGCATTGTGACCGGTGGTTTCATCATAGGATCATGCAAACGTCCTATGTCACCGGTAAATAAAACACGCATTCCTGCGACAGTAAATTGCACAAATGCAGCTCC
The DNA here is from genome assembly GCA_002793195.1 of Gammaproteobacteria bacterium CG_4_10_14_0_2_um_filter_38_22. GTDB lineage: Bacteria > Pseudomonadota > Gammaproteobacteria > Coxiellales > Coxiellaceae > 2-02-FULL-42-43. The sequence continues at coordinate 336 of PFPT01000020.1, read as the reverse complement.
CAAAATATGACCCGCTCGATGAAAAGAAACGGTACTCTGATCTGCAATAGCAAGCGGTTTATCAAAAGCGACGGCTTTAAATTGTTTTAATGCAATTTCCGCATCTTCTTTTGTATATAAAGGCAGCGCAGGATGATGCTTGCTATAACCATATTTATTGGCGCGTCTTGCCTCTTCTTCGTGCAGATATCCACTATCGGGTAATAAAATTTTGCATAGATCATAGGTTGCGTTGGTCGCATAAATAGGTCCTTGAATGCGAATTAAGAGCTGAAAATGTACAAAATGCCAATCCAAGAATAGAATTCACCACACTTTTAGCGAAGTTTGGGAGAA
>PFPT01000069.1 GCA_002793195.1 Gammaproteobacteria bacterium CG_4_10_14_0_2_um_filter_38_22 | reverse complement strand
ACACATTATCTTTTTCAAAAAGTATCAGGCGATGGTGTTCATGAAATTCCAGTCGGTCCTGTTCATGCTGGCATCATTGAACCTGCACATTTTCGTTTTTCAGTCGTTGGCGAACGCATTTTAAAATGTGAAGAAAGACTGGGTTATACACACAAAGGTATTCATCAACTTTTAAAAAATAAATCTATTGCCAATGGAAAAAAATTAATTGGGCGCGTAAGTGGCGACAGCACCGTTGCTTACTCATGTGCATTTATAAAAGCGTGCGAACAAATTTATAATTATAATCCTAATCAACAGACACTAGCTGAACGTGCAATTGCATTAGAACGCGAACGATTATGTAATCACATCAGTGATATTGGCGCTATTGTTAATGATGCAGGCTTACCGAGTTTGCAATCTTCTTTTGCTTGTTTAAAAGAACAATTGTTACGACATAATGCGACGTACTTAGGTCATCGATATTTAATGGATTGCCTTGATCCATTTCCTACAACCAATTTATTTTCTAGCGCGCATCTTGAATCCATTAAAATGGAATTATCTGTCTTAGAAAAAGCATTAATATCGCTTCAAAAAATTGTCGATAATCATTTTGGTTTGCAAGATAGACTTCAAAATACTGGAATCATTTCTTTTGCACAAGCCGAAGCATTGGGTCTTTTAGGCCTTGTTGCAAAAGCATCTGGTATTGATCATGATTGCAGACGCATTTTTTGTGACACAAACAGTGAGATACTTTCAATTTCATCAAATGAAATACAAACAGGTGATGTAGCAGCCAGAGTAGCAGTTCGGTTCAAAGAAAGTTTTGATAGCATTCAATTAATTTATGCGCATATTCAAAATATTCTTGAAAATAAAAATCATTTTAAAATAAATCAAAAATCTGTTCCGTTAGAAAATAAAATAAATATGGGTATTGGCGTAGTCGAAGGTTGGCGCGGACCAATCACAGTTGTTTTATCTATTAAAAACGACAAAATTGAATGGTGCCATTTTCATGATCCATCTTGGCAAAACTGGTTGGCACTAGAGTATGCTGTGCTTGATAACATTGTTGCTGACTTTCCACTTATAAATAAATCATTTAATTTAAGTTACAGTGGTCACGATAGTTGAGGTTATGATGTGGAATTTAACAAAAGAAATATTAATGTCAGATATCAAAACAGAAAAATTTGTAGAACAAAATCAACAGGTAGAAAAAATAGGTGACGCTTTATCAAAAAATATTAAAAAACGATTTAATCGATCACTCCATATTCGCATGGTTGATGCAGGCTCATGTAATGGTTGTGAACTTGAAATTCAAGCAATTCATAATCCATATTACAATCTTGAACAATTTGGAATTCAATTTGTAGCAAGTCCAAGGCACGCTGATATGCTTTTGGTTACGGGTCCTGTTACTAAAAATATGAAAGAAGCACTCGTAAAAACTTTTGATGCTATGCCAAATCCTAAGTTAGTAGTTGCAATTGGAGACTGTGGTCATTGTGGAGGTGTTTTTAAAGACT
>PFPT01000066.1 GCA_002793195.1 Gammaproteobacteria bacterium CG_4_10_14_0_2_um_filter_38_22 | reverse complement strand
AGGCACGTAGCTCAGTTGGGTTTGGAGCGGTCATGAAAATGTCCAGTGGACATTTTTATAGCGACAAACGCCTGACAGGGAAGTCAGGCTGGGTGCAGTAGCGACGAAGACAAATACAGTGCAAGGATGCACGTCATGTTAGTTTTTTTACAGGCACGTAGCTCAGTTGGTAGAGTACCACCTCGACAAGGTGGGTGTCGCTGGTTCGAGCCCAGTCGTGCCTAAATTGAGTTGTTAGCTATCAGTTAAAATGTATTTCAGTCGCTGATAACCAATAACGGATAACTTAAACAGCGATTATTGTATGGTCACAATCACACTTCCAGATGGATCTAAAAAAGAATTTGGCAATCCGGTCACAGCACTTCAAGTTGCAGAATCCATTAGTCCCAATTTAGCAAAAGCCACTGTTGCAGCTGTTGTGGCTGAAAAATTAGTGGATGCAACTGGACTGATTGAAAATGATGCCACGCTGAAATTAATTACCGATCGGGATGATGCGTCACTTGAAGTGATTCGCCATTCATCTGCGCATTTATTAGCACACGCGGTTAAAACTTTATTTCCAACAGCGCAAGTGACTATTGGTCCCGTCATTGAAGATGGTTTTTATTATGATTTTGCTTTTGGTCGTGCATTCACGCCAGAAGATTTAATAGCCATTGAAAAAAAAATGGAAGAACTGGCGAAAAAAAATGCGCCTGTTACGCGTAAAGTGATGTCTCGTGATGATGCTATTACGTTATTTGAAAGTATGGGCGAGCATTATAAAGTGCAAATTATTCGTGATATTCCAGAAAATGAAATGCTGACAGTGTATGAGCAAGATGGTTTTGTTGATTTGTGTCGTGGACCGCACGTGCCGCGAACGGGTTTGTTAAAAGCATTTAAATTAACAAAGTTGGCGGGCGCTTATTGGCGTGGCGATGCTAAAAATGAAATGTTGCAGCGTATTTATGGTACGGCATGGCAAGATCAAAAAAAATTAAAAATATATCTGGATCGTATTGAAGAAGCAAAAAAGCGAGATCATCGTGAAATTGCAAAGAAAATGGATTTGTTTCATTTGCAACAAGAAGCGCCTGGTATGGTTTTTTGGCATCCCAATGGTTGGACTATGGTGAATATCATTCGTGAGCGTATTCGCGCAGTGCTGCGGTCAGGTGGTTATCAAGAAATTAATACACCGCAATTGGTGGATGTGAGTTTGTGGGAACAATCAGGTCACATGGCAAAGTTTGATGCTGGTATTTTTACTTCAGAATCTGAAAATCGCACTTACGCAGTGAAACCGATGAATTGTCCTTGCCATGTTCAAGTTTTTAAACAAGGCATGAAAAGTTATCGGGATTTACCTATTCGTTATGCTGAATTTGGCTGTTGTCATCGCAATGAACCATCGGGTACTTTGCATGGTATTATGCGTTTACGCGGATTTGTACAAGATGATGCGCATATTTTTTGTACGGATGCACATATTCAAGATGAAGTGGCTGCTTTCATTGATCAGTTGCATGGATTGTATAAAGACTTTGGTTTTACCGATATTATTTATAAGCTTGCTCTACGTCCTGAAAAACGGGTTGGCAGTGATGCAATGTGGGATAAAGCAGAAGCGGCATTAGCAGAAGCACTCAATATGAAGTCATTGCAGTTTGATTTTTTGCCGGGCGAAGGTGCGTTTTATGGTCCGAAAATTGAATTTCATTTGCGCGATTGCTTGGGAAGAACATGGCAATGTGGCACAGTTCAAGTTGATTTTTCTATGCCTGAGCGCTTAGATGCGTATTATATTGATGAAAAAGGTGAGAAAAAAGCACCAGTGATGATTCATCGTGCCATGTTGGGTTCTACGGAAAGATTTTTGGGTATTTTGATTGAGCATTATGCGGGTCATTTTCCAATTTGGTTGGCGCCTGTGCAAGCCGTTTTAATGAACATTACCGACAAGCAGATCGAATATGTAGACAAGCTGGCAAAAAAACTGCAAAATCTCGGGTTTCGTGTCACCACAGACTTGAGAAATGAGAAGATCGGCTTTAAAATTCGCGAACATACGATTGCACGTGTGCCCTATCAATTAGTGATAGGTGATCGTGAAGTGGAACATGAGCAAGTGTCGGTTCGTTCTTGCGGTAGTGATCAAACGGAAACAATGACAATTGATGCATTTATAAAAAAGCTCAGTTAAGAGAGTAGCGAGTTATTAATTTTGTGGGAGATTGAAAATCAGAGACAGTAAAAAAACACGTGTTAATGAGCACATTCGTGTGCCGCGCGTGAGGTTGATTGATCAAGATGGAGAACAAGTTGGCGTTGTGAGCATTGAGGAAGCGCTCATACAGGCTAAAAAAGTATCTTTAGATCTTGTGGAGATTTCGCCGAATGTTGAACCGCCTGTGTGCCGTATTATGGACTACGGGAAATATATTTTTGATCAAAGCAAGCGTCGGACGAGTCAGAAAAAGAATCAGAAACAGGTTCAGGTGAAAGAAGTTAAATTTAGACCTGTAACGGATGTAGGTGATTATCGCGTTAAAATGCGTAAAATCACGGAATTTTTGGAGCGTGGTGATCGCGTAAAGGTAAGTTTGCGTTTTCGTGGTCGTGAAGTGCAGCATCAAGAATTAGGGATTGAATTTATTAATCGCATTAAAACAGATTTACCTGCTAATGCGGTGATAGAGCAGGAAGCAAAAATGGAAGGACGACAAATTACGATGCTCGTAGCTGCTGGAAAAACAAAATAGTTTGAGCGAAGCGAGTCAATAAATAGAACGGGAAAATCAGTATGCCAAAATTAAAAACAAACAGTGGTGCAAAAAAACGTTTTTTGCGTCGTGGAGATGGTTCTGTTAAAAAACGCAGTGCGAATCGCAGCCATATTTTGACAAAAAAATCACAAAAACGTAAAGTGAATTTGCGTGGTTTGAGCGTGTTGAAACCATGCGATGTAAATTCGGTTGCGCGTATGTTGTGTGATAAATAGTTTCAATAAACCCGCACTCAGCGATGTTTTAAAAGTGAAACATTTGTGAAGGTGCTTATAAAAGAGGAAAGTAAAAATGGGTAGAGTAAAACGTGGTGTGACGGCAAGAGCGCGTCACAAAAAAATCTTAAAGCAAGCAAAAGGTTACTACGGCGCACGCAGTCGTGTTTTTCGAGTAGCTAAGCAAGCTGTTATCAAAGCATTGCAATACGCATTCCGTGATCGTCGTCAACGTAAACGCGAATTTCGTTCATTGTGGATCGCGCGTATTAATGCAGCAGCGCGCACACATGGTTTTTCATACAGTCGTTTTATTAACGGATTGAAAAAAGCAGGCATTACATTAGATAGAAAAGTATTGTCTGATTTGGCTGTGAACGATAAAGCTGGGTTTGCAAAACTCGTTGAGCAAATTAAATAAATATACGCAAAGCGTATAATCTTTTTTGAAAGCCCAGCCGTATTTATTATGCTGGGCTTTTTGTTTTGGTGGAGATGTTATTGATGTGTCTCTTATGAGACAGCTCATGGAGTGTTGATGCAAAACGAATTAAACGCCATTATCCAAGATGCAAAAATGCAAGTGGTTGCTGCAAAAGATGCCGCTGCTATTCAAGATTTACGCGTAAAATATCTGGGAAAAAAAGGTCAGCTCACTGACATATTAAAAAAACTGGGTCAGCTTGATCCGCAAGAACGTCCGAAAGCAGGTCAATTAATTAATCAAGCCAAAGAGCAGGTTCAAGCTTATCTAAATGAGCAAGAATCCAAATTAAAAAATGCAGAATTGAATGCGCGATTGGCTTCTGAAAAAATAGACGTCACTTTAATGGGCCGCGGACAATCATCAACAGGCAGCATGCATCCGGTAACATTGGTGCGTCAGCGTGTACTCGATTTATTTAAGCAAATGGGATTTACGGTCGCATCGGGTCCTGAAATTGAAGATGAATACCATAATTTTTCTGCGTTAAACTTTGTTGATCATCATCCAGCAAAAGAATCACAAGACACGTTTTATTTTGCTGATGGTAGGTTGTTGCGAACGCATACATCCCCCGTGCAGATTCGCGTGATGAAAAAAGAAAAACCCCCGATTCGTGTAATTACACCGGGTCGTGTTTATCGCCGTGATTCTGATTTAACGCATACCCCTATGTTTCATCAGCTGGAAGGGTTGGTGGTTGATGCGCATTGCACCTTTGCTAATTTAAAGGGTTTATTGCAAAACTTTTTAAATTTATTTTTTGAAAAAGAAATGCCATTGCGTTTTCGCCCCGGTTATTTTCCATTTACTGAGCCATCAGCTGAGGTAGATATTGGCTGGGGTGATGATAATGCAACAAAGTGGTTAGAAGTGTTGGGTTGCGGCATGGTTCATCCTAATGTGTTGGATAATGTGGGCATTGATCCAAAAAAATATACCGCGTTTGCGTTTGGAATTGGCTTAGATCGTTTGGCTATGTTGCGTTATGGTATTCATGATTTGCGCATGATGTTTGAAAACGATGTGCGGTTTTTATCACAATTTTAATAAAAAACGCGCGCATTCGTTAGCGGTTGCGGCAATCAGTTAAGTAAAAGTGGATGTAGCATACAACGAATACAGTGTTTTTTGGATAACGGATAACGATAATATGAAAATCAGTGAACAGTGGTTGCGTGAATGGATTAATCCAGCATTAACAACAGCAGCATTGGCTGAACAGTTTGCAATGCTGGGGTTAACTATCGATGCAGTCATACCGGTTGCAAAAAAATTTACAGGTGTTGTTGTGGGTGAAGTGATTGCACGTATACAACATCCCAATGCAGATAAATTATCGTGTTGTACCGTTTCTGTGGGTTCGAGTGAGCCATTAAAAATTGTATGTGGTGCATCGAATGCGCGTGCAGGTATTAAAGTAGCGGTTGCTACGGTTGGTGCTGTGCTACCGGGCGATTTTAAAATCAAAGAAGCCAAATTGCGGGGTGAATTATCGCAAGGCATGCTGTGTTCAGCAAAAGAATTGGGTTTGCATTGCTTGGAGTCCGACGGCATTATCGAGTTGCCACAAGATGCCACTGCGGGTGATGATTTTAATGCTTATTTTAAAGCACAAGATCATATTTTTGATGTGGAAATTACACCGAATCGTGGGGATTGTTTAAGTATTCGTGGGCTTGCGCGTGATATGGCTGCTGCGCATCATTTGCCAACTCATGCTATTGCCATTAAAAAATCACCAGTCACTGCAACAGAAACATTATCTGTTCATGTCGATGCTAAAGTGGATTGTCCGCGCTATGTGGGTCGTATTATTACTGGCATTAATAATAAAGTAGAAACGCCTTCGTGGATGCAGCAATGTTTGCAGCGCGCGGGTGTGCGTTTAATCAATCCTGTTGTCGATGTGTGCAATTATGTGATGTTTGAATTGGGTCAGCCGATGCACGCATTTGATTTGGCTGCTTTGCAATCTGCTTTGCATGTGCGTCGTGCCAAATCGGGTGAAAAAATCACGCTGTTGGATGAGAACACCGTTACATTAACACCAGCAGATTTGGTGATCGCAGATGATCATGCTGTGCATGCATTAGCAGGCATTATGGGTGGAAAAGAGTCGGCTGTTTCGTTAGATACAAAAAATATTTTTTTAGAAGCTGCTTTTTTTGACCCTAAAACCATTTGTTTAAGTAAACGTCGTCATAATACAAACAGCGATTCATCTTATCGTTTTGAGCGAGGCGTTGATTTTAATTTACCTGTTGATGCCATTGAGCGCGCAACGGAATTGTTAATTCAAATGGTAGGTGGCAGTGCTGCAGATATCATTGAAGTCACTGCTCAAGAAAATTTACCCAAACGCGATAAAATAACGTTAGAAAAAAATGAAATTGAACGCATATTAGGTGTTGATATTCAAAATGAAAAAGTGGAAAACATTTTAAAGTCGCTGGATATGTCAGTAAAGTCTGTGCAAAATGGTTGGGAAGTGTTGCCGCCGAGTTTTCGTTTTGATGTGACCTTGCCAATTGATTTGATCGAAGAATTGGCACGCATGATTAATTACAATACCATTTCGATGCAACCGATGATTGCGCCGCTTGCGATGCATCCCAAAAAAGAAGCGCGCGTGTGCGATAAACAAGTGCGTCATTTTTTGGTGAGTCATGACTATCATGAAGCGATGACGTATAGTTTTATTTCTCCTGAATTACACGCATTGTTTGCACCCAATAAAGAACCGATGGTTTTAAAAAATCCATTATCACAAGATTTGTCCGTCATGCGCGTGAGTATTTTACCAGGGTTGTTACAGGCGCTTACTATGAACGTGCGACATCAGTGTGAGCGTGTGCGTTTATTTGAAATGGGTTTGTGCTTTGAGACAAAAGAAAATGGCGAATTGTTACAATCAAGTAAGTTGGCAATGGTGATCACAGGTAGTGTGAATGCAGAACAATGGAGTGAAAAATCGCGCGCTGTTGATTTTTATGATTTGAAGGCAGAGGTGACTGCATTATTATCGCTATCTCATTTATGTTCAGATTATCATTGGAAAGTAGAAACGCATCCCGCATTGCATCCAGGTCGTAGTGCAGCGTTGTATCGTAACAATGAATTAATGGGTTGGCTGGGTGAAGTGCATCCCAATATGCTGACACATTTTGATATGCGCCAATCCGTTGTTGTGTGTGAGCTTGATTTGAAAAAAATTCAAGAATCGGATGTTGCGCATTATGAATCATTTTCACGATTCCCTTCGGTGCGTCGTGATTTGGCAATTGTGCTGGATGAATCAGTGAGTGCTGATACCATTCGCTCATCGATTCTCAAAAAAGCGGGCAAGCAATTACAAGATTTGCTTATTTTTGATGTGTATCAAGGGCGAGGAATTGAAACGGGCAAAAAAAGTATTGCTTTGGGCTTGACCTTTCAAGATCCAACGCGCACTCTAAGAGATGAGGAAATTAATGAAGTAATTCATGGTGTTGTAGCCATGCTTCAACAGGAATTGAAAGCAACCCTGAGGGCATAACAATGAACGCGCTCACGAAAGCCGATTTAGCAGAACATTTGTTTAACACGTTAGGGTTAAATAAACGCGAAGCAAAGGAATTAGTGGAATCTTTTTTTGAGGAAATTCGGACTGCTTTAGAAAAAGGTGAATCTGTTAAGTTATCTGGATTTGGTAATTTTAATTTGCGTGATAAGAATGAACGTCCTGGCCGTAATCCAAAAACAGGTGAAGAAATTCCAATCACAGCACGACGTGTTGTGACGTTTAAAGCAGGTCATAAATTAAAATCAAGGGTAGAGAATTATGCCGGATCAAAAGACGGATCTGACGACCGGAGTCAATGATACTGATTTATCGCCAATCCCAGATAAAATTTATTTTTCGATTGGTGAAGTGGCGGATTTGTGTCGATTAAAACCACATGTATTGCGTTATTGGGAGCAAGAATTTTCTCAGCTTGCACCATCCAAGCGTCGTGGTAATCGTCGATATTATCAGCGTAAAGATGTGTTGCTTGTTCGTCAAATTAAAAATTTATTGTACGGAAAAGGATATACAATTGAAGGTGCGCGTTTGCAATTGGCGGGTGATGAAAGTGTGTCGCTCAAAAAAATGCAACATTCTCATGCTAAATTACAAACTGCTGTAGCTCGACTCGAAAAAATTGTAGATGAAATAGAACCGGTGTAGAATCCTCGCGTTCATTAAAACCAGAATTCGGGGCATAGCGCAGCCTGGTAGCGCACTTGCATGGGGTGCAAGGGGTCGGAGGTTCAAATCCTCCTGTCCCGATATCAATTCAAACAAAATCTATTGCCATACCGTGGGCCTGTTGCACACTTTCATGGATTGCCCGG
>PFPT01000035.1 GCA_002793195.1 Gammaproteobacteria bacterium CG_4_10_14_0_2_um_filter_38_22 | reverse complement strand
AACCGCTCGAACCTATTTCATTAAGAACCTTTAACAAGAATATTATAGACAAATTCTTTTCAGATTGCGACACTTCGCTATCAATTTTGCGACATGACGAGCTTCAAATATGGGGGGCTGGGGACTTCCACAGCGTTGATGACCAGATCCGGTGGATTAAGAACTTGGGGAGACTTGAACTGTTTAGGACACTGGGAACTTCAAGCTTTCAACCAACCAGCCAACCAGTCAGATAACCAAACCCTAAACCCCAAACCCTTCGACTCCTCTCAGGATAAACCAACCGACTGGCCATTCTGCCAGTCGGTCAAACTAAATGTATCATGCCCTCGCTAATCGCTCGGGCATTCCCGCCTCCCTCAGTCGGTCGGCGGATCTCTGCCTTGAACTTTGAACTTCCCCAGCTTAAGCCCTCGCTAATCGCTCGGATATCTCCGCCTCCCTAAAGAAGAATATGGTCGGCGGAAACAAAGGTATTATTATAGTCGTTCGCCAGAGCTCGACTCCCACAAGTCAGACTGGTATCATCCCTCGCTCCCACCCGACTGAGTCGGTGGTCGCTTCGGGCTTCTTTCCGCCTCCGCCCCGCCTTTGGCTACGGAGGTCTGGGTCCGCCTCCGCTTCGCTACGGCGGTTTTCTGATTCATTCCTTTTCCGGTCGGGGGGAAGTCGGCATTTTTTTAACCTTGAAGAATATCAATGTATAATACAATTAGATCAAATAGATCAAACTTTTTAAACATATGAAACAAAAAAAGATTTTAATAAACGAAATAAAATTAAACTTTTATGAATTAGGAACGGGAAAATCACTTTTATTTCTTCATGGCGGAAGGTTACGAGCTTTAACTTTTAAAAAAACAATTGACCAACTTTCAAAAAATTATCACGTTATTGCTCCAGATATTCCATGATATGGAGATTCTTCAACTCCGAAAGAGTTTTGGACTTTTCAAGATTATTCTAATTTTTTTGTTTCGTTTATTAAACAGTTAGAAATTAAACAACTAATCGTCGTAGGTTATTCATTAGGTGGTGGAATAGCCTACAATATGGCTTCAGTCTGTGAAAAAGTAAAAAAACTTATTTTGATTGATTCAGCGGGAATAGAAAAAACATCTGGTAATCTACAAAAAAGAGATTTTGATCGATTTTTATTTTATTTAACTCATCTTCAATATTTTTTAACTTTTTTAATTCTTATTAAAGAATGGATTTTATTTATTTTTAAACATTTGATGAATTTTTGCCACATAAAAATCATGAGGAAAGGATTAAATGATTCATATGGTTATCCAGACAATATAAAAATACCAACTTCCATCATCTGGGCAAAAGATGATAAAATTTTTCCGGTTGAAATTGCCAAGAAGTTGCAAAAGGCAATCAAAAAATCCCAACTATTTATTGTAAATGGAAATCATGACTGGGTGCTTTATGAAGAAAATAAATTTATTGACTACTTAAACAAAGCCTTAAAATAGGCTAAATTAGTTTTTTGTGCTATAATAACAACTCATGAAAGGTTTGGAAGCAGAAAAATTCGCTTTTAAAGCTACTATTGGTTTATTTAAGGATCATCCACGATATCCTTCAATCAAAAGAAGACCTCTCCTTAATGAATTGGCGCAGACCCCCCCCACAGAGCCTTTAAATCGTGAAGACGGACAACTTGATAAATTTCTCGCGATAATGAAAGTCAGAGGAATAACTGGCATTCCAAAAGATAAAAAACCATATTGGATGAAAGATGCTCCTTACGATATGGTGGAAGTTTTTGGAACTGCAATCCAATTTATGGACCAACATGATGGGCCTTTGCCAAAAACGACTTTACCGCCTGCAAAAGACGTGGAAACATTTATCAATGCGGTGCTTCAAGAACAAGGAGAAAAAGTAACAATAGACAGACAGTTTGAATTACTTCTTGATATCTCTGGGAATGATTTACTGGGAGCCGCAAATATTGGAATGTTGGCAACCAGATTAATGTCCCGTTTTTCCGATCAAAGAGCCTTTCCAATTTTGGGACTGGTAACCTAATCTTGACTTTTTAGGTAATAAAATCTAACTTCAAGGATTC
>PFPT01000011.1 GCA_002793195.1 Gammaproteobacteria bacterium CG_4_10_14_0_2_um_filter_38_22 | reverse complement strand
GCTTTGTTAGAAACAAAGCGAGGTTAACAGGGGTTGAAGTGTTCGGGTAGGTGGGATTTGTGGGGGCTTACATTAGCACCACAAGAAGATCAAGGTATTATCATGGCGCAAACGATTGCTGCAGCAAACGCCTCATTAGATCAGCTAAAAATTTATACGAATCAAGTGAGTGATATTTTTTCAAAGTATCGGGAAACACAAGCCATTTTTCAAATCAACGGGACTAGTGGTGCTAACAATGCCCCTTCGCTCAATAATAGTATTGGTGGTATGGTGCTATTGCCATGGGATAAACGTAAAAAAACTACCAATCAACTGCAGCCTATTTTGCAAAAGCAAATGAATACAATTTCTGGTGCAAAAATCGCATTATTTCAACCGCCTTCCTTGCCTGGTGGCGGTAGTGGGCTGCCCATTCAATTTGTCATTCAAACCACTGACCCCTACATTAATTTAAATGAAGTAACCGCAAAAATCATTCAACAAGCTCAAGAAACTGGTGATTTTTTGTTTATTGATTCTGATTTAAAATACGATAAAGAACAAGCTCAATTAATTTTTAATCGAGATAAAATCGCACAATTTGGTTTAACAATGGAACAGGTGGGTAATTCAGTCAGTAATTTTTTAAGTGAAAATTATGTTAATTATTTTGATTTTATGGGGAGATCCTATCAAGTGATCTCACAAGTGAATCGGCTGTCTCGCTTAAGTGAAAAACAAATTGGTAACTATTATATGAATACGGCCTCTGGTGTTCCTGTTTCATTAGCCACAGTGACTACTTTAAAAAATGCTGTTGTACCAGAATTTATTAACCATTTTCAACAGCTCAATTCAGCAACTATTTCCGCTGTTGCTGTGCCTTATGTCAGCTTGGGAAATGCATTGTCTAAGTTGAAACAAATTGCGGACCAGATTCTACCGCAAGGTTACACCATTGATTATGGATCGCAGTCGCGACAATTCATACAAGAAAGTAGCGCTCTAGTTGTTACATTTTTTCTTGCTATGGTAATTATTTACTTAGCACTTTCTGCATTATTTAATAGTTTTCGTGATCCGCTAATCATTTTAATCAGCGTGCCATTATCTATTTGTGGTGCAATGATCTTTGTATCCTTAGGTATTGGTGGTGCAACATTAAATATTTACACGGAGGTAGGGCTCGTCACTTTAATTGGATTGATTAGCAAGCACGGCATCTTAATTGTTGAATTTGCCAATGACGAACAAAAAGCAGGAAAATCAAAGCGTGATGCCATTATTTCTGCAGCATTTATTCGTTTTCGTCCGATTTTAATGACTACTGCTGCAATGGTTTTAGGTGTGGTTCCCTTGATTCTTGCAACGGGCGCGAGCGCAGTAAGCCGCTTCGATATTGGTTTGATTATTGCAACCGGTATTTCTATTGGTACTTTATTTACTTTATTTGTCGTGCCTTGTATGTATTTATTGATCGCAGAAAATTTACAAAAAGATGGTACTTAACCTAGGAATTGCCTTAATCCACAGAGAGTATAAAAATGGGCTCTGTCGAAAATTTTAATTTTTTCCAAAAAAATCACAAGCGAATTTTTCCTGGATGCAACTAGGCTGCCAACGCATAAAACTGTTCAAGTGCATGTGAATTTTCAGACTTAATGTGCTGACCTTTTTTCAATATTCGGCATAATTCAATTCCAGATAAAGTTGCCTCTGCAGAATGAAACGCTTTAAAACCCATCATCGGTTTTGTAATTTTTTTAATTCCACGATGATCTTGCTCAACAATATTATTTAAATATTTAATTTGACGAACGTGAATATTCATAAATACGCATCCAAATAAAAATAGTTTCATAAGTTGGGAGTTAATTAAATTTAATGCCGCAACATTTGATCGGCTTGTATCAGTCGTCACTTTTTCTGGCATGTCATTCGATCCAATTGCTTTGATATGAAAATCTGTAGCTGAAGCTTTATCACGTTTTTCAGATAACATAAAATCAATTGTGCTACCTTCTTTATCAACAGCGCGACCATCAAAAGTAAAAAATCAAAGAGGATTGAATGCTTCAGAGTACATTTAATTCTGAAAGTACTGGATAGAATAAAATTAATCTCAATTTTTACCGGCAGAAATGCAAAATAAACTCAGGCGAAAAAAAATCCCATAAACAAATTAAAAGCCATTGCAGGATTATCCAATGGCGTAGATGCATGACTATGATCATGATCAACCCAATGATCGATGTAATGATGTGTCAACCACTTACGCCAGCGTAAACAAAGCAATCCGCTGAAATAAATATTCAAGCACATTGCTAGAACCTCGCATGCAATAATAATAAAAAACTCACCCATTCCTGTTAATATTTTTTTATCGTCTAGATGCTGAATCGCTGAATCGCTGAATCGCTGAATCGCTGAATCGCTGAATAGAAAAACTGCGTCCAATAATTTTTCCAAATTAATATGCTAATATTTCCAGATGTAATAAGCATAACAACAATTAATAAAGTCCACGCTATCCATTTATCATCACGTTATGATTTACGTTTTTTTTTCGACAGGTATTGTTTTACCTGGGATAGTTCGATAAGAACGGTTAATTGTTTCAAATGGAACCACGTAAGTGTAGGGTTGCGGACTGTAGTCAGAGCCACCGCTGGTTATCACTTCGACACTCACAGTTCCCGGATTGCTTGCTGGCGTTGTCACTGTAATTTCAGTTGGACTTACGACGTAAAAAGGTACACCGATTCCGCCAAAAATAACATTGGTTGTTGTCGACAAGTCAGTGCCAAAAATCGATACCGACTCACCCCCTTCTGTTCCACCGGATATTGGTGTAATGCCCGTGACAGTAGGAGGCAGAATATTATAAGTATATTGATTTGCATTCGTTGTTGCGGAAACGCTACCTGCTGTTGATACAATGATAGGGTAAGTGCCCGCGACATGCGGTGGTGTAACCACTGTTATCGCAGTACCGTCATTATTTACTGCAAAGGATGGTGCGTTCACACCACCAAAGCTCACGTTGGTTGTGCCTGAAAAGTTTGCGCCCGTTATAGTTATTGATGCACCACCGTCTGTCCAACCACTATTTGGAGCAATGCTTGTAATAGTTGGCGTTGGAACAACATACGCATAAGTTTGTGCGCTGGTTGCACTGCCGCCCTTTGTTGTCACAACCACATTAACAGTGCTTACGTTATTAGGCGGTGTTGTGACTGTAATTGTATGCCTTGTACTTGCTACGATAGATGCACTTTGACCACCAAAGGTAACGCCAGTGGCATCTGATAAATGCTTGCCAAAAATAGTGACTGAATCACCGCCCGATGTTGAACCAGACGTTGCAGAAATGCGAGAAATAATAGGTGCAGGAATAAAATAGGTATATGCACCTGAATCTGTTGTTGTGCCGCCCGATGTTGTTACAACAACATCGACCGTACCCTGCGCGCTATGTAATGGTGTGGTTACAGTGATTGAGCTTGCAGTATTTGTAATAAGTGCTGCACTTTCTCCGTCAAAAGTAACACTGACTGGATCTGACAAATGAGCACCAGAAATAGTAACTGAATTGCCACCGTTTATTGAACCTGATGCTGGAGAAATACCACTAATAGTCGGCGGTAAAAGAAGATAGTGATACGCTTTCGAGTCTGTTGCATTGCCACCGGCTGTTTTAACAACTACATTAACAGCTCCTGTAGTGTTATGAGGCGGTGTTTGTACTGTAATAGCAGTTGTTGTATCTGAAATAATTTTACTACTTGCGCTATCGAACGTAACACGCATAACATTTAATAAATTATTGCCAGTGATTGTGATTGAATCTCCACCGCCTGTTGAACCTGAATTTGGTGAAATAGCGTTAATGCTGGGCGGCACGATAATATAATTATATGTTCCTAAAGTGACTGTATTGCCATCTGGTTTTGTCGCATCGACATCAACTGCACCCGCATTAATACTTAGCGGTGTTATGACTGTAATTGAAGTAGATGAATTTGCTGTGATTTGTGTTTGAGCGCCGCCAAAAGTAACGCTGGTGATACCCGATAAATGAGTCCCTGCAATAACAACAGAATCACCACCTGAAGTCGAACCTGAATTAGGGGAAATGTTTGTGAGCTTGTGTGTTGCTTGTGTGGAATTTTTCGAAGAAGATTGCGAAACAAATGATGCGCCGGTCGATGCATCATTCACAATATGGCTATTTTTAGGTGTTATTTGCGCAGCGGCTTTATTATTTTTTGGCAGCCAGTAATGAGTAATAATAAATATTAAAAAAATAATTGCGAGTACTATGAAAAACCATTTTTTTATATTTTGCATGCATATCTCGCAAACATTTCTGATAAAATTATTTTACAGGTTTTAAAGTGTCGGCATGCGCGTAATTGAAGCGATTCGATTTATCTTTAAATGCAGTAAAAATAGTAACACGAATTTTATTGCCGCTTAATTTTTCTATTTTCATGGTTGTAGTTGCGAATTTAGGATTCCAATCAGCAAGTCCATAAATCATTTTTTTATCAGTTGTTGATTTACCATAAGTAATTAATGGAACATTTCCCCATGCGCAATCTTTTGGGTGACATTTACCAAATGCACTAATTGATAAGCCATCAAGAGAATTTTTCTTAATAATTAATTTATCAAGTCCGCGTGTTTTGGAATTCACATTAACCCAGTTGCCAATTAAGGCGTTATTATCGGCTTCACTTACTGAAGATTTTTTTATCACTGCTGCTTGCGCAGTAATAAAAGCGAGTGAAAACAACGAAGCAAAAAGTGCAATAAGTAATTTTTTCATAACTCATAACCTCATAAAAGTTTAAAAAAAACTGGGTTTATTGTTTCATTTTTCAATACTAATAATTAATTGAACAAGGCGCTGGATAATCTTTTGTTGTTAAAATTGTTGATGGCGCAGGCCATGACTTGCCGTAATGTTTAACAATTTTATCAGCAAGGACTCCGGCCTTCTTTTTTTGTACCTCTGTTATCGACATTTTTTTTGCAACAAAATGCAGTGCTTTTTCCTGACCTAAAATTAATTTTTTATTACCTGTTTTCTCAATTTGAGAGTAAGCCACTTGATCACTCAGCGAACATGTGGCGGCTGGTCGGAGCTTCCGTGACACTGAGCCGACAGAGGATAAACCTTTCCCCTTGGAGTGAACTGATACTTTAGCGAATGCAATAGCCATTTTTTGATTCGATCTTTTTAAATTCCGTGATCTTTAAAAAAACTAGCACACATTGCTCGCAATGTATATTGCGCCCTTCAGGATTTTTGGATTTCTCGCTATCGCTCAAAAATTTATTTTATTTTTTATAGTAGTAAATACGGTATTGCTGTTTGAAATAAAAAGGCATAAATTACGATGACGGTTTTTATAAAAAACCTATTCTTGGCTATTAATAGGGATGCTCAATTTATGACAGCTAAAGCACGCGAACAAAAGTTTCTTGAGAGAATAGAGCAAGCTAGAAAGGACTTGAGTTTACTATAAGAGAAGCGCAAAAAAAAAGAGATTGGGGCACTCGCCTACAAGCATGGTTTGGATCGTTTCGATAATGAAAAACTGAGTCAGGCATGCGCCAGTATCGCAAAAGAGTTAACACATGAGCCTGCCTGATTTGGATGAGACAAACTCAAGTGATGCAAAATCAAACACAGCTTGTTGCCAAGCTTGAGCGTCAATTGGCTTTATTAAAACTCAAAGAACGTAAACAAGATACCCGCCGAAAAATTGAACTGGGTGGGCTTGTCATCAAAGCAAAAATGGATCAGCTCCCAAAGGCAATGATCCTTGGTGCACTCGTCGATGCGTTAGAACAAATCGAAACTAATGATGGCGCTGCCGCACTTTTTCACTCAAAAGGTGAGGCGGCATTTATGAGGTATGGAGATCAGGATAATGGGAAAAAATAGTAATTTCAAAAAATATTAAATGGTAAATGTAATGAGCATGATTGAAAAAATCTCAAATAAAAAAGTATTGCTCGGCATCACAGGTGGCATTGCCGCATACAAAACACCAGATTTAATTCGACAATTATTAGACAATGGCTTTGATATCAAGGTAGTCGTGACCAAAAGTGCAGCTCAATTCGTCAGCCTTTTAACATTACAAACTTTGCTTCCCAATCGTGTTTTTGAAACATTGCTCGAACCAGAAATGCAACATATCCAGCTAGCCAAATGGGCAGATATTATTTTGATTGCGCCCGCAACCGCCAATTGCATCACTAAAATCACAACTGGTTTTGCAGATGATTTATTAAGCACAGTTTGTTTGGCAACCACAGCACCTATTATAATCGCGCCAGCTATGAACCAGGCGATGTGGCAAAACATTGCTACACAGCAAAATGTACAAATGCTTAAAAAACGGGGTGTGCTTTTTTTAGGTCCTGATAATGGCATTCAAGCATGTGGTGATTTTGGTCCTGGTCGTATGATGGAGCCATTAGATATCGTTGATCATTTATCTCCCATGTTGCATGAACCATTTCTCCATAATGTGAAGATTTTAATTACAGCAGGTGGCACGCGTGAATTCATTGATCCTGTACGCTACATTAGCAATCGCAGTTCCGGAAAAATGGGATATGCTTTGGCGAAGAGTGCAAATCGACTTGGCGCGAAAGTTACTTTAATTAGTGCTCACACTTCTATTGAAAAACCCGCGTGTGAAAAATTCATTCCGGTTGAAACAGCTTTAGAGATGAAAGAGGCTGTTTTGAGCGAAATAGACCAGCAAGATATTTTTATTTCTGTTGCTGCTGTTTCTGACTACACCATTAAAAAATCAGATCAAAAAATAAAACGTGGCACAGAATCACTCATACTAACCTTAATACCAACAACTGACATTTTGTTTGAAGTGTGTTCAAAAAAGAAAAGACCATTTACTGTTGGCTTTGCCGCAGAAACCCAAAATGTTATTGAAAATGCCAAGAAAAAGCGAATAAAAAAAGGTGCTGATATCATTGTTGTTAATGATGTCAGTCAAAATGATATTGGATTTAGTGCTGATGACAATGCGGTTACTCTTATCACTGAAAACTCAATTATTCCAATTGAAAAAAATTCTAAAGAAAATATAGCAAAACAGTTGTTAAAAATAATCTACGAAAACTATCAGCAGCGTACAAAAAAACAGCAGATCAAACATGATGAATAAACTTTTACAATTAAAATCAATTGAAACTGAACGTCTTATTTTACGTCCCATACAATTGGGCGATGAAGTAGGCATCAATCAAGCTATTAATCAATCTTTGGAATCATTGCAGCGATGGATGATTTGGGCGAAAGACCCAAGCTTTGAAACAACAAAACAATTTGTTGAAGATCAGGTTAATTCGCACCACAAAAATACATTAAAAATGCTGCAATTGGTTGTGATTGAAAAAGAGAGCGGTCAAATTATTTCATGCACCGGCTTCAATGAGAAAAGCGATTTTGATATGCGCGTATTTGAAATCGGTTATTGGATTCATGCCGCATTTCAAGGTAAAGGTTACGTTACTGAATTTGTAAATGCGCTGACACAATTTGCATTTGAAAAATGTGATGCCATACGCGTACAAATTCTCACTCAAGTTGAAAATGAAAAAAGCATCGCGGTTGCTAAGCGTTGTGGATTCCATTTAGAGGCAACACTCAAAAATCATCGATTGGATTGCAAATCATTACTGCCCGCCGATAGTTATGTTTTTAGAATGACCGACAAAAATGACATTAAAAAAATAAAAATCCATATTGATTACAATTCAAAATAAGAACGGTAACTATGTCACAACGATTACTCATTACTATTGGAATATTGATTGTTATTATCGGTATAGCATGGCCGTGGATAAAAAAACTCAACCTGGGTCATTTGCCGGGAGACATTATTATCAAAAAACAGGATTTTTCGTTTTATTTTCCATTGACGACCTGCATTATCATTAGTGTGGTGGTGAGTGTATTGTTTTGGTTTTGTAGAAAATAGGGGTTTATGAACATATTAGAAAAATTAACTTATTTAGAAAAAGAAGCAGAAAAATTTGGTTTTAAATGGGAAAATACACATCAAATCATGGCGCAGATTAAAAGTGAGTTCGATGAAATTGATGAGCATCTCTCTAATATAAATGAGAATAACAAACCTAAGCTGCAAGAAGAAATTGG
>PFPT01000014.1 GCA_002793195.1 Gammaproteobacteria bacterium CG_4_10_14_0_2_um_filter_38_22 | reverse complement strand
CATCATTTGCTCCTGCGCTTTGTTAGAAACAAAGCGAGGTTAACAGGGGTTGAAGTGTTCGGGTAGGTGGGATTTGTGGGGGCTTACCTTCTTTTACTGCATTACGAACTTCTATCAAGCGATTGACCACCGCCTGTTGAGCTTTTTTATCTCTACCTTTATCTTTAACACCCTCTGCAATGACATCGGTAGTTGGATGAATAATGGTGAGTGTTGTTTTATCTTCTGATAAACAATAACGAACCCCTTTTAAGTCTACTGACTTCTTCGATTGTGGTTGTGCTGCTTCTTTTACTGTATTGGGCATCTGCCGAGCATCCTCATCAACTGAAGATGCTGCTGATAAATTTTCAAATTCATCATCACTTTCATCACTTTTATGTTCCGTCGCTGGGGATGTTGTTTCACTTGCACTTTTTGATGCCAAAAACTGTGGTGTTTTAAATGTCTTCGCAACAACACTATTTTGAACAATGCTATCCACATCGCCATGGGCAAATCTTTCTTGATCATATCGTTCCAGTTGTTGCACACCACACACTCCACGAAGCGCCTCTAAATACGCTTCAATTTTTTCTTCCTGCTCTTTCGATAAAGGTCCTGGTTTAGAGAAATAACCGTAAATCTCGCCATACGAATTCTCTACGTCTTGACACGCCTTTTTCATCATCTTAGGGTTAACAACAGCTTTAATCTTTCCAACAGCTTCAATCTTTCCTTTCGCCGCTAGGAATGTCGCACGCGCAACTTCTTCTTCAGGATGGGTTGTTGGTTGTGTTGCTGCTGTGGTTTTTGCATCAGCATGATCATCAGTATGAAAATTAGCGTTAGCAGGGCTATCAGAAAACTCGGCAACATCTTCAAATTCATCCCGTTCGTCTCGTCGACTCATCATGCACCTCAACCTAATTTCACTGTTTAACTCTAAGCAAGTATAGTAAATAGCGTAACAAACACACATTAAGACAACATTAAATGGCTACTGCGATTTCAAAAATAAAATCAACAAGATACAAGGCATACAAATTATCTGCTTAATCTCGTATACTGCGCAGCATGAAAGTAGCTAAAAACACCAAAATCATCGTCGGTCTTTCTGGCGGCGTTGATTCCGCCGTCACCGCATTATTGTTGAAAGAGCAAGGTTATGATGTGGCCGGTTGTTATATGCAAAACTGGATGGCTGAGAAAGATGATCCCTACTGCTTGGCAGAACAAGATATGCTGGATGCCAAAAAAGTCTGCGATCAACTCCAGATTCCTTTTCATCTGGTGAACTTTTCAAAAGCATATTGGGACAATGTATTTGAATATTGTCTTGATGAATTCGTTGCAGGTCGCACGCCCAATCCAGACATCGGTTGCAATCAATTTATTAAATTTGATGTGTTTTTAAAGCATGCAATAAAATTAGGCGCTGATTTTTTAGCAACGGGACATTATGTTCGCAAACAAGACCATCAATTATTAAAAGCGACCGATCTAAATAAAGATCAAAGTTATTTTTTATATACCCTCACACAAGCAAAATTGTCACGTGTATTATTTCCACTGGGTGAATTAACCAAACCTGAAGTACGTTTAATTGCAAAAAAAGCCGGGTTATTAAACGCAGAAAAAAAAGACAGCACGGGTATTTGTTTTATTGGTGAACGGAAATTTAAAAATTTTCTGCAAGATTTTATTTTGGCCAAACCCGGTATTATCAAAACACCGGAAGGAAAAATAATTGGGCAGCATGATGGATTGATGTTTTATACGCTAGGACAACGCAAAGGATTACAGATTGGCGGCATCAAAAATACGGCAGAAGCAGCGTGGTATGTGGTTGCCAAACAGATTGCTGCAAATGAATTGATTGTGGCACAAGGACACGATCATCCTTTGTTATTCTCATCTGAATTGATTTGTGAAAAATTGCATTGGATTTCAGGAACTGCACCAAACAACTTGAATTGCAGCGCAAAAATTCGTTATCGTCAAACAGATCAAGCTTGTAGTATTACATTATTAGAAAATAACACTGCAAAAGTTATTTTTAATCAAGCACAACGCGCCATCACACCGGGACAATCGATTGTATTTTATGATCAAGAGATTTGCTTAGGTGGCGCGATTATTTCTGCTTAATTTCTGCGTAAAGTTGACAACACAGTCTTAATTCTCTAGATTCAAAGTACGTTTCAATTAAACCAGGATGGATTAGATGGCACGTAACTTAGAAAAAAATACAGGGAACAACGATAGAAAAGGCGCAAAAGCACCGCCACCCGAAAATAAAAAACGCCCTTCAGACAAATTGTTACAAGAAATAGAATTTGAAGAATGTAAAGCACGCTCACATCTTGAAGAAGCAGTAAAGTTAGCAAACGCGCAACACAAAAAACAAGCTATTGAGCTGGGGATTTTCATCCCCCCAAAAGAAACTGAGGAAACAAATCCAACAACAACTGAAGACGACACGCCACATCCAACACGATAATTTAACCTAGATTTGCAGTCAAACTCTACTGCGAGCGCTTAATCATTTGCAAAACCCACATCAATCCCGCTAAAATCCAGTGCTTTGATATGAGTCCATCATGCACATCAACCCATTAGAACCAATCATTCCAGCTGAACATGACAATATGATCAACTGGAAAAATTTATCTGGCGCTGCCAGCGCGCTAGCTATTGCCAATCTAGCACTCGCACAAAAAAAATTAATCGTGGTCATGACGCCCGATGCGCACACCGCAGAAAAATATTTTCATGAGTTACACTTTTTTCTTAAACACACTCAACTACCCATTTATTTATTTCCCGATCGCGAAACATTACCCTATGATCATTTTTCTCCTCACGAAGATTTAACCTCTGAACGTTTACATATTTTATCAAAGCTGCCGCATTTGCATCACGGCATTGTCATTGCAGCAGTACCAACGCTGATGCATCGTCTTGCGCCTAAAACTTTTTTAAGCGCACACCATTTTTGCTGGAAAATAAAAGATAAATTAAATTTATCGGTCATTCAAAAAGAATTGGCAGAAAGTGGTTATCGTCATGTTGAACAAGTGATCCAACACGGCGAATTTGCGATACGTGGCGCGATCATTGATATTTTTCCGATGGGCAGTGATCTACCCTATCGCATCGAGTTATTTGATAATGAAATTGAGAGCATGCGTTCTTTTGATGTCGATTCGCAAAAATCAATTGAAAAAATAGAGGCCATTGATTTATTACCTGCACATGAATATCCACTCACCGAAGCAGGCATTACCCATTTTCGAACACAATGGCGTGCCACATTTTCAGGCAATCCTGCAGAATCACCTATTTATCAACAAATATCTAAAGCACAACCCATTGCGGGTGTTGAATATTATTTACCCTTGTTTTTTGAAACGATGCATTCCTTTTTTGATTATTGCCCCGCTGACGCACAACTGATTCTTTTAAATGAGCTGCCCAAAATAGCAGACCATTTTTGGCGCGAAGTAACTGCGCGTTTTGAACAGCTTAATGTGGATCACACACGACCATTGTGTGCTCCAGATCATGTTTTTATTCCCGTTAATGCTTTTTTCACACAATTAAAACCATTTTGCCAAATTAAAATAACAGAAAATATAAATAATGCATTTCCTATGGTGCAAGTCGACCATCGTCAAAAAAACCCGCTGGAAAAACTACAAGCATTTATCGATACCAAACCCGGTCGTATTTTAATTTGTGCCGAATCAACAGGACGTCGTGAAATTATTTTAGATTTATTGAAGAAAAATCATATCGTGGTAAAAACAGTCGATGACTGGAAAACATTTTTAAACCATGCAGATCCCATTGCATTAACTGTCGCACCCATCACCAATGCATTGTATTTACCGCAAGAAAAATTATTTTTAATGACCGAATCTCAATTATATGGCCACTCCATTATTCCAACCCGTCGCGGCAAAAAACGCGCGCAAGATCCCGATGCCATTATTCGCAGTTTAGCAGAATTAGAAGCTGGCGCATTGGTTGTACACATCAATCACGGTATCGGAAAATATATTGGTTTAGAAAAAATTATAACCGATGAAATTGAATCTGAGTATGTCACGATTGAATATGCCGACCAAGATCGCATTTACGTGCCGATTCATGCACTGCATTTAATGAGTCGATACAGCGCTGCTGACGCTGATCGTATTGCACTCAATAAGCTGGGTACGCAACAGTGGGAAAAAGCAAAAGAGAAAGCAGCCAAACAAATTCAAGATATTGCAGCTGATTTATTGCGTATATATGCACAACGCGAAGCAACGCAAGGCTTTGCCTTTCCCAAACCCAGCGATGATTATTTTGCTTTTCGACAAGCATTTCCATTTGAAGAAACCATGGATCAACGCAAAGCCATTGATGCGGTCATTGATGATATGACTAAAATAAAATGCATGGATCGCTTGATTTGTGGTGATGTGGGTTTTGGTAAAACCGAAGTGGCCATGCAAGCAGCATTTTTAGCGGCTCATGCTGGAAAACAAGTTGCACTACTCGTACCAACCACATTGCTTGCCAATCAACACGCGCAAAACTTATCTGATCGTTTTTCAGAATGGCCCATTAAAATTGAAGTATTAACACGATTGCAATCAGCAAAAATACAAAAGGAAATCATTGAAAAAATAAAATCTGGAAAAATTGATATCATCGTTGGCACACACAAACTGTTAAATCAAAAAATTCAATTTAAAGATTTAGGGTTATTAATTGTTGATGAAGAACATCGTTTTGGTGTGCAACAAAAAGAACGCATTAAATCATTACGCGCACACGTGGATATTTTAACGCTCACTGCCACACCCATTCCGCGCACATTAAATTTATCCATGGTGGGTATGCGAGACTTATCCATCATTGCAACACCACCGTTAAGACGACTCTCTATCAAAACCTTTGTGCATGAATTTGATGAGACACTGATTCGTGAAGCGATTCTGCGCGAAACCATGCGTGGCGGACAAGTTTATTTTTTACATAATGCCGTTGCTTCCATGCCCACAATGATTGAAAAATTAAAAACCATTTTACCGGATGTATCCATTACATTTGCACATGGGCAAATGCCTGAAAAACAGCTTGAAAAAACCATGGCGGATTTTTATCATCAACGCTTTCAAGTGTTGGTTGCGTCAACGATCATTGAATCAGGCATTGATATTCCCTCTGCCAATACCATTATTATTAATGATGCAAATCAATTTGGTTTAGCGCAATTGCACCAAATTCGCGGACGAGTTGGACGATCGCACCATCAAGCTTATGCCTATTTATTAGTAAAAAGTCTTAAAGCATTAACCAAAGATGCAGAAAGACGACTCGATGCCATCTCTGAATTAGAAGATTTAGGCGTGGGTTTTCAATTAGCCACCCATGATTTGGAAATTCGCGGCGCCGGTGAATTATTGGGCGAGTCGCAAAGCGGTCATATGGAAGCCATCGGTTTTAGCTTATACACAGAATTACTGGATGAAACAGTTAAAGCCTTAAAATCAGGTAAAAAACCACCCAGCACTTTTGAAAAAGAGAATGGCCCCGATATTAATTTACGTATTTGCGCTTTATTGCCAGAAAACTATATTCACGATGTGCATGCCCGCTTGATGTTATACAAACGCTTATCAAATTGTGAAACAGACAATCAAGTTCAAGAGATGAAGTCAGAATTAATTGATCGTTTTGGATTATTGCCTGAATCAGCACAGCATTTATTTGAAGTCGCTCATATTAAAATTCGCGCAAAAAAACTGGGTATCCAGAAAATTGAGATCAATAAATTATTTGGGTATATTCAATTTCAAGATAAACCCCATGTTGATCCAACCATCATTATTAATTTAATTCAAAAAGACTATAAAAATTATCAGCTCGGTGGAAAAAATGTGTTGCGATTTAAAACCACGTCAGATAAAGCCGATGCGCGCATTCAGATGATTGATCAGTTGTTTAGGAAGTTTGAGTAAGCTCAAACTTTAGAACACACTCATCTTGTCTTTTGTTATCCCGCCAGCTTGATACAAAAATAAGTCATTAAATTGTTTGATTCTGATTTAAAATAGCTTGAAGCTCATTACGCGAACGCCTATCTGCTGCTTTTTCTGCTGGATTAGAAAACAACGCGTACGAGGCTAATAAACCTCTAACAGCTTTAACAGAAGCGTTATTCTCATTAAAGAGAGTAAAAACATCCCGCATAGCCAGTCTAGTCCAGCCTGGACTTGCAGCGCTATCACCATGAGTCGATTTGGCAAGCAGTGCTACTTGCTCTTCGGGGCTTTTCGATGCGTTTTCTCGCTGGATTGCTTTATTTTTTTCTGCCACAAAGTGTCGTTGCGCTTCCGCCAACAAGAAAGTCGCCGCCAAAATTGCATCCCTTCTTTCCAGGGCTGAGTATTTTTCAAAAGCCAGTGGCGAATCTTGCACGTCTGACTCTGAAATACTACTTGCCAATATTGCGCCTTGTTTAGAATGGTCTTTTATGTAACGCGTATCACTTCTAAGAAATGGCATACCATTCTCTCTATCAATTGTTTAATTAAATTATTCGGACGCAACTATAACGACTTAATATTAAAAAAAAATTAAGAAGGGGTTGTTATAACAAATTAATTCAGCCTTAAGAATTGAATGAGAATAGCTGTGATTGCTTTCTTTACGAATGAGGACGATTGCCGCCATGCGTACGATGCTGATGTTTCAGCATCTTTTCCTGGTTGTTATTTTTTGATTTCAGCTGCCAACCCAAACCAGAAGCACGTCGTGCTCTTTTTGTTTTTTGTTGTCCTGTTAAATTCATTTGATATATTGCTACCAAAAGAAAAATACTGCTTTCCTCTTTAGATGGGCTAACTGATGCCAGCAAAAGAAGCAGGGAAATAACCGGAGAAAAAAAATGGTCCGCTTTATGACTATCACGCGTTATATTTTTACCCATTGATCGTCTCATCTTAAAATTAACGACCTGCATCCACATCAGATAAGGATTTATTTTTCATTTCAGGCAATATGATTGTTACCAATATACCCAAGACAGAAACAATCGACATAAAACCCATGGTTGAAAAGACACCGTATGCTTTTATGAAAAAAGGCACTAAAAATGCACCTACAAACGCGCCCAATTTTCCAACTGCTGCTGAAATACCGTGTGCACGTGCACGAATGCTCGTGGGATAAATTTCAGATGGAATCAAAAATGTCGTTGTATTGGGGCCAAAATTGACAAAGAAAAAACTCACGCCAAATAAAATGATAAATAAAGGAATCATATTTTTTAAATTGGGAATAAAAGCAATCAATGCAAACATCAACGCCATCATAAAAAAACCTAAAAATTGCAGTGGTTTTCGTCCAATTTTATCGACATATTTTGCTGCTAATGCATAACCTGGCACAGCAAAAACCAAAAATAAAATCGCAGAGATCATCGTATGCGCCAATAACGTAGCATGCGGATGAATAGAATCAATAATCATCACTGATGAAATACCATTGCCATAAAAAGCCACGTCTAATAAAAACCAAGCACCAGCAGTACCAAATAAACACAACAACCATTTTTTGGATAACAAAGAAGGCTTTTGATTTTGATGATCATAGGCACTTAACCCTTCTTTTGGCGCTGCCAAATCACGCACGATTCGACTCACTTCAACTGGCGTTGATTCTTTACTGCGCAAATAATGAGGCGATTCTTGAATATTACGACGCAAATAAAAAACAGATGCAGCAGGAACTGCACCCAATCCAACTAAAATTCGCCAAATCACCGCATGCGATAAATGCGATGCCAATAATAATGACGCCAACGATGGCCCAACAATCAATCCAACTGCTTGCATTGCAAAAACCAACAGCACTAAAAAGCCACGATTTTTACGGGTTGAGTTTTCGCTGATCACCACGGCACTTGATGGATAATCTCCACCAATACCAAAACCGACGATTAAACGTGCTATAAATAATGTCACAAATGATAGCGAGCAAGCTGAGATAATGGCGCCACAAAACAACACAAGCACCTCAAAACCATATAGTTTTTTACGTCCGTAACGATCAGAGAAAAAACCAAAAAATACAGCACCAAATGCAGCCGATGCCAATGCCGCACCATTTAATAAGGCAACTTGTAATATAGATAAATGCCAAATCGGCGCTAAAATACTGCTAACGATACCAATGATAAAAAGATCATAAGCATCTGTGAAAAATCCAATACCGGCTGTGAAAACCATTTTCACATGAAATTTATTTAGCGATGCTTCTTCAGATTGTACAACTGCAGCATGACTCATCAATTTCTCAACTTGTGTCCAATAATAGAAGCGCAGAGTATAACAAAATTTTTTATGAGATGGGCGCAATAAAAAAATAAAGTGGTGTGGTTGCAGCATTCAGGCAAGGTTTGTTAAGATGCACGATTATTGTGTACGAATTGGCATTTTTTGCCCAGCTGGATTGTGTGGCTGTGCAATAGCAAAAAACACATTGCAGATACACGGATGTATCGTATACTTTTTGTTTTCTTCGAGCCGTTAGCTCAGTTGGGTTTTGAGCGACCGAATGTTAACAACATTCGCAGCGCGAATAACGCCATAC
>PFPT01000022.1 GCA_002793195.1 Gammaproteobacteria bacterium CG_4_10_14_0_2_um_filter_38_22 | reverse complement strand
TCCTGTCCCGATATCAATTCAAACAAAATCTATTGCCATACCGTGGGCCTGTTGCACACTTTCATGGATTGCCCGGGGTCTTGAGGTTCAAATCCCCCTGCTCTAAAATAAATTCAGTGCGATGTATCTTCATTTTCATTTGATATTGAGGTACATTTTCAATATAACTTTGTGATTATCTTCAAATTTAAAGAGAAGTAAATGCGTAGAGTAGAAAACCCAGCTGGCTCGAAGAAATCTGAAAGTAAATCGGAGCCTCTTTCTGATGAAGTGAAGGAGTTTCTGAAATCTGAAAGCAATCCACAATCGCTTTCTGACTCTGTGAGTAGATATATTGTTCCCTATGTGGCTCAGTGGATTTGTAGTGAAAGTAAAGGAGTTATGTTAGCAACAGCAATCAATGATGCTATTACAAATTACAAAAAATCATTAGATGATCTTCGAAATGCAGCAGGTCGGCAGCAAGAGATGGCCAATGAAACCTTGATAGGAGATTGTGAGACTGTTGTTAATAATTTGGTTGTCGCTATTTGGTCTTTAGCAGTGGATCAAACAGTGAGTGATAGATCAGCTCAGTTACCAATGATCACAAAAGATAACGCAAAAGTTTTTTTTATGAAGCTGGGTGATGATCAAGACCAAGATGCAGGTTGGAAAGTAGAAAATCATCTTGCTCGAAATGCTTTTTTTAACGCCGGTAGAATGTCTTTAAAAACGACTATTGTGGTCCATGTGCTCGACGTGATTGACAAGGGTTTGACTGAAGAGATTAAAAAAAACCCACAAAATCCATTTCTGGAAAAAGTATCAGCAACATTTTTTGAGTTGAGCAATGTACCAAAATGCGAATCCGGCTGGGCGCGAAATGTTTTTTTTGAGATTCGAGCTAGTATCTATCGAAGTGAAAATCCCGTCAGCGCCTATTATTTTTCTGAATAAAACTTATTGTTCTTCCTATTTTTTGATGCTACCTTTGGCGCAAATTTTTGATGAGAGATAATGATGCTTGATCATACATTGTTGGATATTTTGGTTTGCCCTTTATGTAAGGGAAAATTACTATACGACCATGCTAATCAAGAATTGATTTGTCGCTTTGATAAATTGGCGTATCCCGTTCGCAATCATGTTCCAGTGATGTTGCCTGAAGAGGCGCGTGATTGTACTTCTGAGATGTAGTGTTGGAGAAAAATAATCATGCATTTTAATGTAATCATTCCTGCGCGTTTTGATTCAACGCGTTTACCAGGAAAAGTGTTGTTGGATATTGCGGGAAAACCCATGCTTCAGCACGTCTATGAGCGTGCGAAAGAATCTGGTGCATCACAAGTTGTGATCGCAACGGATGATGATCGTGTGGCGCAAGTAGCAGAAGATTTTGGTGCGAGCGTTTGCATGACGTCTGATGCACATCAATCTGGCACAGAACGGTTAGCAGAAACAGTGGCTTCGTTGGGCTATGATGAAGATGAGATTGTGGTTTGCCTGCAAGCGGATGAGCCTTTAATGCCACCCGCATTAATTTTGCAGCTCGCACAAAATCTTGATGAGCATGATCATGTCAAAGTGGCTACTTTGGCTACCAAGTTAACCCATGCTGAAGAATTGTTTAATCCAAATGTGGTGAAGGTAATTTTAAATTATCGCAATTATGCTATCCATTTTTCGCGCGCGCCGATTCCATGGGATCGCAATCAATTTCAGGATTTAAAATCAGTCGATATCACCACCTTAAAATTGGCTGATGCCTATTACCGACATATCGGTATGTACGCCTATCGTGCTGAGTTTTTAGAAATGTATGCAAATTGGTCGTCTTGTCTTAACGAAAGGTTAGAGTCACTTGAGCAATTGCGTATTTTGTGGAATGGATACAAAATCCACGTTGGCATGACAAATGTGGTTATTCCAGCTGGCGTTGATACCCAAGCAGATTTAGAGCGCGTTCGTCAGTTGTTATAAACGTTGTTTTTCACAATGCTGTAAGATGATTTTTTTCATAAATTGCTTAATGGCATTGTGTTTTCATTTTATTTGTCTCGTCATAAAAATGAGAAAAAACCCGAGTACCTTAACAAAACATTAAAATTGTTTGAGCGGTTGCGCATTTCGTGGAATAGGTACAAAATCTTCATTTCTATTTGCAGTATAAGCCAATTTAGATGGCTGTGATTACGATAAGCTGGTTTGCCTTGTCATGAAGATGAGAAAGTGTAGGGATAGTCAAACGGATTTTGATTCTTTATATCAGGAATTTTTTTAATTTAAAATACAGGTGTATTATGAGTCGAGTTCAACAAACAGTTAAGGCTGTTGCAAAAACAGCACCAGTTAGATATTTAGGTGATGATATTTCATCGAGTGACAGTCATGTTGCAGCAATGGTGGATCGTGGATTGAATGGTGCAGCGTTAAACACATTGCTTCCGCCAACTTTAATGGGTGTGTGGAATAATCAAAGTCCAGAAACCTTGGGGTATTTATTTAATTTTTTTAAAGATTATCATTTATTGCCTGTTGCACCTGCAATTAATATTTTGGTTATGACTACTGTTTTTACATCCATTGAATTTGCAGGTAGAAATTTCACGCGTAATCTTGATAAATCAGATAACTTAGTGCACTTTCCGCTTGGTGCTGCTGTAAGACGAAGAGATGCAGCACTTTTTGTTATGTTTGGTTTGATGTTGCAAACAATTAATGGAGTAGCGGCACAATACGATCGTAAAGACGGATTGTATGGTATGGTTAGCGCGATGTATGGAGATGCAGTGGGTGCATCCGTTTTGCAAAATATTGTATTATTTTTCTTGGCGGCTTTGACAAATGCAACTTATGTGATAGGTAAAGAAGTGTATCGCAGAGCGACTACTACAAGTCAATCGCATGTTGAAGAAGTGAGTGATGATGTGCGAACTGAAGCATCTGCTCCAGTAGTTGTTTCTTCTATTAATAACAATGATTCTGCTGATAATGCCAAACAAGGATGCCTTGCTCGTGTTTGCGCTTTGTTTTCAAGAAAAAAAGAGGCAGGAACAGAAAAAGGTACGCAAGAAGCAACATCTTTGATTACTCATGTTAGTACGTAATAATTTGCTCAGTGGTATAAAATAAAAAAGGATGGCTTGCCATCCTTTTTTTTGTCTTTATTATTTTCTCCTCCCTTTTTCAAAGAGGGAAGTTCACCGCGTATGCAACAATCCCCCCTTTTTCAAGGGGGGCTATTGCGCTGTTTTTTTATTCTTGCGTTTTTTTTGTTGTGACTTGTTGCAATGGTTTTCCAGCTGACAGTCCCTTGTAATTTTCAGGTGCGGCGGGCGTTGGTGGTGGTACGTAGTCTTTTTCTTTTGGCGTTTCTGTCGGCATTGTTTTTACAACAGGTGTTTCAGTAACAATGGGTTTGACCGTTGATTTTTCCATGTGATTTTTTTCTACTGGTTTTTCGCTGGTTTTTTCAACGCGTTGTTCTACGCGGGTATCGATGGGATTTTCAACAGCGAGTGCAACCATCGGTTTTTGTGTTTCAAAACGAGGTGTTTCTACGGTGTGCTTTTCAATGTGTTTTTCAACGAGCATTGATTTTTCAGCAGTGGGTTTTTCTGTTGTAGTGTGTTGTGGATTGCGCGGACGATTTCTATCTTTATTATCTTTATCATGATGATCGCGTTGCTCTCGATTGACTCTGTTATCGCGTGGTGGACGATTGCGATCCGGGCGCCGTTGTTGCGGTGGTCGTTTTGACTTGTTGTCGCGACGATCTGTACCGCTGCGATCATTGCGTTCGTTACGGAATTGATCGGTCATGTCGCGCGCAAAAGAGGGTGTGTTGCCAGCAGGTCTTTTTGCTTTTCCATATTTAGACACTGGTTTTTTTGGTTCGGCTTCACTGCCAAACATCACATCCCACAATCGTTTGATTAATCCATTGCCTTGTGGTTTTTTTGGAGCTGGTGTTTGCAGCTCATCCGTTAAATATTTTTGAATGGCTGGTTCTACTGTGCTGGTGGGTGTCATGGGTTTGTGTGCAATTGACTCTACTTTAGGTACTTTGACGAGTTTATAGCTTGGCGTTAATTTGGTGTGCTCATCTTTGCTGGTTTTTAAATGATAATGCGGTGATTGCAAGTGATTATTTGGAATGACGGTTACTTGTACGTTTGATTGTGTTTCGATTTCTTTAATCACATCGCGTTTTTCATTAATCATGTAAGTAGCAATATCGATAGGCAATTGCACTTGAATTTGTGAATGCGTGCTGCGTGATGCCGTTTCTTGAATTAAATGCACCAACGAATTAGCAGCCGATTCTACACTGCGAATACTGCCGCGACCGTCACAACGTGGACAAGTGATTTCACTGGATACACTCAACGATGCGCGTAAACGTTGACGGGACATTTCTAGCAAACCAAAGCGAGAAATACGGCCAATTTGAATGCGTGCGCGATCGAGGCGCAATGCATTGCGTAAACGATTTTCCACTTCGCGTTGATTGCGAACAGGTGTCATGTCGATAAAATCAATCACGACCAATCCGCCAATATCGCGAATACGTAATTGTTTTGCAATTTCATCTGCTGCTTCTAAATTAATTTGCAAAGCTGTTTCTTCGATATTGCCACCTTTGGTTGCGCGAGCCGAGTTGATGTCGATGGCAACCAATGCTTCGGAGTGATCAATGACGATAGATCCACCAGAAGACAATCGCACTTCGCGTTGGTACGCTGCTTCAATTTGTTTTTCGATTTGAAAGCGCCCGAATAATGGTATTTTGTCTGTATATAATTTAATGTGCTCAAGAAAATCAGGGCGTACTTGACGAATATAATCTTTGGCGCGATGAAAGGCGCTTGCGTCGTCAATAATAACTTCACTGATATCTTGACGGAGGTGATCTCGCACAGCGCGAATGATCACGTCACTTTCTTGGTGAATTAAATACGGGCCTGGTCTAGCAACAGCAGCTTGTTTGATCGCTTCCCAGTAACGCAGCAATACTTTTAAATCCCACTCTAATTCTTCTTTTGACCTGCTGACGCCAGCGGTGCGAATGATGATGCCCATGCCTTCTGGAATAGGGAGCTGTTCAATAATTTCGCGTAGTTGATCGCGATCTTCGCCTTCAATGCGACGTGAAATACCGCCAGAATCAGGGTTGTTTGGCATCAATACCAAATAACATCCTGCTAACGTAATAAATGTGGTTAAGGCTGCACCTTTGGTGCCACGTTCTTCTTTATCCACTTGAACAACAATTTCTTGGCCTTCTTTTAATGCTTTTTTGATGTCGATATCAGTGATTGATTCTGTGCTTTGTGGTGTCAGAAAATATTCAGGTGATACTTCTTTCAGTGGCAAGAATCCATGGCGATCGGAGCCATAATCAACAAACACAGCGCCAAGGCTGGGTTCGATGCTAGTAATACGACCTTTGTAGATATTTGATTTTTTTTGTTCTTGTCCTGGATGTTCAATGTCGAGATCAACTAAAATTGAGTCATTTGTAATAGCAACGCGCAACTCATCAGTATGCGTTGCATTGATTAACATTCTTTTTGTCATGTTGAGAAACCTTTTTTAGGCGCTCAAGATGAAGACCCATTCGGTGCAAAAAAAGCACCTAGGTTTTTCGTGTAATGTGTTTGAAACAATTGTTTCATCATAACGTTTGGAACCTGTTGATCTGTCATCATTGCGCTAACAATTTTTATTTTATGATTGTAAGCAAGCGCGATTAAACACGTATCACGATGCGATGGTTTTATCCAAGGTAGCGTGACTTAACTATTTATTATTCTTAAAAAACTTGTTCGTTGCGGCATAATTGCTTTGCCGCTGGTGTTCGCTGTACTTTTTCTCAAAGACAGCTTGTAGGAGAATAACCTGCTGATAATATCAAGGATCATCACCTACATCAATCAAATATCATTGCCTGGGCGTGAAAAATCGATACAATACGGAACAATTATTAACCCCTTCTGGAAAGCCATTGCAAACTAAATTTGTCACTATTGATGAGTCTCATGTCGGTCAACGCATTGATAATTTTTTGATTAATCAGCTAAAAGGCGTTCCTCATTCGCGTATCTATCGCGCATTGCGAAAGGGTGAAGTGCGTGTCAACAAAGGCCGTGTGCAAGCAGTGTATCGTTTAAAAATGGGTGATTCTGTTCGTTTGCCGCCATTACGTGTGTCAGATAGTGTGACGCCAACGCCTTCTGCACGTTTGGGTGACTTGCTGAAAGAATCTGTGATATTTGAAAACAACGATTTTATTGTGTTGAATAAACCAGCTGGTTTGGCGGTACATGGTGGCAGTGAGGTTGCTTGTGGGTTGATTGAGGCATTTCGATATATTCGGCCTGATATTAAAGATTTGTCGCTGGTGCATCGTCTGGATCGCGACACATCAGGCTGTTTATTGTTAGCAAAAAATCGCACGACCTTATTGGCCTTTCAAGCATTACAGAAAACACAAGCCATCCAAAAAAATTATTTGTTGTTGGTAAAAGGACATTGGTCGCTTGGAAAAAAACGGATTAAATTGGCGTTGACGAAAAATAAATTACAAGATGGTGAACGCATGGTGATTGCAGATGATGAAGGCAAGCCCTCAGAAACATGGTTTGAGCCGGTGAATTATTTTGATGAGACTACTTTGCTGCGCGCCACTTTGGTTACGGGTCGCACACATCAGATTCGTGTGCATGTTGCGCATGTGGGTTATCCGATTGTGGGTGATGTAAAATATGGTGATCGCGACTTTAATAGACAGTTTATTAAGCAATACCGCTCAAAACGACTCTTTTTGCATGCAGAAAAACTAGTGTTTTCATTGCCGACATCAAAAAAACCCTATACTTTTATTGCACCTGTTGCGGATGATTTTGAGAATATCGTTTAGTTTCTTAGAAAAAGGAGTGCTTATGTTGCTGCCAAAAACCATCGATCCGATTCGCGTTGCAAAAAAAGGAGGGCACTTGCATGGTGAGTTGGCGTTAAGTCAATGCGTGCGATTGCAAGCAATTTGTGATCAGGCAAATCAAACAGCAGATGTAGATTTAGAATTAAATATGGACCATCAATCTCGCGTGCCTTTTATTCAAGGGATGGTCAAAGCCCCGCTTAATTTAATTTGTCAGCGTTGTAATGCACCGATGTGCTATAAATTGGACATCTCGTTTTTATTGAGCCCCGTGATTTCTGAAGAGGAAGCAACCCGTTTGCCTAATATGTATGAACCGATCATTGTGAAAGATGAAACGGTTTTGTTGTCTGAAATGATTGAAGATGAAATTTTATTGACATTGCCAATGGTGGCAAAACATGAAGATGTGAATTGTGCTGTACAAACCAAATAGACTGCTTGCAGCATCGTAATAAGCTGTTATACTGCCTTCTTTTTTCGATGTGGAGTTTTTATCATGGCAGTTCAGAAAAGCCGCGTAACCCGTTCTCGCAGAGGCATGCGCCGTTCTCACGATGCATTGACTGCGCGTTGTATTTCAACTGACGCAGAAACAGGTGAAAGACATTTGCGCCATCATGTATCACCCGATGGTTATTATCGTGGTCGTGAAGTGGTAGCAAAACAAGCTGTTGCGGATGAAAAATAAACCATAGAGACGCATTCACTGCGTCTCGTATGTTGGATTATGTATGAGAACGATCTCAATTGACGCTATGGGCGGCGATTTCGGGTCTGCCGTTACCGTTCCCGCATCGTTGCAAGCATTACGGAAATCCCCTAATTTAAAACTCATTTTTGTTGGCTTGCCTGATCAGCTGCAGTCCTTATTGTCGCGCTTGGGTGCTGATGTAGCGGATCGCTGGGAAATTCAAGCAGCGTCTGAAGTGGTTGAAATGGATGAATCACCCGCCGTTGCGTTGCGTGCTAAAAAAGATTCTTCTATGCGCGTTGCGATTAATCTTGTCAAAGCAGGTCGTGCGCAGGCTTGTGTTTCTGCTGGTAATACAGGTGCATTAATGGCTACGGCTCGTTTTGTTTTAAAAACATTGCCCGGCATTGATCGTCCTGCGATTATGGCGCAGTTTCCAACCATGAATGGTAAATGTGTTCGTGTCTTAGATTTAGGTGCAAACGTAGATTCGACACCAGAACATTTATTACAATTTGCCGTGATGGGTTCAGTGGTTGCAACAGCGGTAGATAACTTATCTAATCCTTCCGTTGCTTTGTTAAATATCGGTTCAGAAGATATTAAAGGTAATGCGCTGGTTAAAAATGCGACGCAGTTATTATCAGAATGTAGCGCAATTCATTATATTGGTTACGCAGAAGGCGATAGTATTTTTTATGGTGATGCTGATATTGTTGTATGCGATGGTTTTGTTGGAAATGCAGTATTAAAAGCATGCGAAGGTACCTTAAAATTAATTGCTGAGTTTACAAAACAAGAAATCAAAAAAAATTGGTTAACCAGATTATCTGTTTTACCTGCTATTCCCGTATTGAATCGCTTAAAAAAACGCATTGATCCGCGTAAAAAAAATGGGGCCAGTTTTTTGGGATTGAATGGCACGGTCATTAAAAGTCATGGCAGTGCGGATACATTTGCATTTGCTTGTGCAGTTGAGCAAGCGTTATTAGAAATTGAGAAAAATATTCCCGATTTAATTCGTGAGCGGGTTGACACTATACTTAATCAGGAGCCGCGCGCGTCAGCGAGCGATATATTATGATTTATTCTAGAATTGCAGGTACCGGTTCATATCTCCCAAAGAAAATTTTAACCAATGCTGATTTGGAAAAAATGGTTGACACCACAGATGAATGGATTGTGCAACGTGTTGGTATTCGTCGTCGTCATATTGTTGCAGATAGTGGTGATACAACTTGTTCCATGGCTGAAGCTGCCGCACGTGCTGCTATTCAATCTGCAAAAATCAATCCCAATGATATTGATTTAATTTTAGTGGGAACGGCGTCACCAGATCACTTTTTTCCTAGTGTTGCTTGTGAAATTCAAAAAAAATTAGGTATTGCCAATGAATGTGCGGCATTTGATGTGAATGCAGGCTGTTCTGGATTTATTTATGTTATGAATATAGCGGATCAATATATTCGAAGTGGTGCGTGTAAAAATGTATTGATTGTTGGTGCGGATACATTATCCGCTGTAACGGATTGGACGGATCGTTCGTCGTGCATTTTGTTTGGCGATGGTGCAGGTGCGGTGGTTTTATCGGCCAGTGAAAAGCCAGGTATTTTAGCAACACACATTCATGCTGATGGGCAATATGCTGATCTATTATTTGCAGATAATGCTTTGCTTTCAAATAAAGCAAAAAATTACATTAAAATGCAAGGTAATGCTGTTTTTAAAGTGGCGGTGAATAAGTTGGGTGAAATTGTTGATCAAACCTTGTTAAAAGCAAAGATGGATAAGCATGATATTGATTGGTTGATTCCGCATCAAGCAAACATGCGCATTATTCAAGCGATGGCTAAAAAATTAGATTTGTCGATGGAAAAAGTCATTGTGACGATCGAAGATCATGGTAATACGTCTGCGGCTTCTATTCCGATTGCGCTCGATTTTGCAGTGAAAACAAATAAAATTAAGCGTGGCGAAAAATTATTGCTTGAGGCATTTGGTGCTGGATTCGCATGGGGTTCTGCCTTGGTCGTTTATTAGTTAAAGTTGATTATTTGGAATTTCAACATGACACATTTCGCGCTTATTTTTCCGGGTCAAGGTTCACAATCTATTGGCATGTTATCTCATTTGTCTGAACAGTTTCCGCAAGTGCAAACTTTATTTTCAGATGCCAGTGATGTGTTGCATTATGACTTGTGGCAGTTAGTGCAGCAGGATGCAGAAAAATTAAATCAAACCGAGTTTACACAGCCGGCATTGTTGGCCGCAGATGTGGCTATTTATGAATGCTGGAAATTATCAAGCACAAATACACCGCAATTTTTAGCAGGGCATAGTTTAGGTGAATATGCAGCATTGGTTTGTGCAAGTGCGTTAACCTTTCAAGATGCCATTGCTTTGGTTGCAGCACGTGGAAAATATATGCAAGCAGCTGTGCCCAATGGTGTTGGCGCAATGGCTGCGATTGTGGGATTAGACGATGATGTTGTGATTCAAATTTGTGATGCGGCATCGTCCATTGGGATCGTTAGCCCTGCGAATTTTAATTCTATCGGGCAAATTGTGATTGCGGGTGAAAGTCATGCGATTGAAAAAGCAATTGCATTGGCTCAAGAAAAAGGCGCAAAAATAGCAAAAAAAATTCCAGTGAGTGTGCCGTCACATTGTGCTTTGATGCAACCCGCTGCAAATCAAATGGCGGAAGAATTAAAGTTGGTTGAGATTAAAAAGCCTTTGATTCCTGTGATCCAAAATGCAGACGTTGCTTTTTATGAAGCACCTGAAAAAATCCGTGATGCTTTAATTCGACAGTTGACTTTTCCGGTACGTTGGGTTGAAACAATTCAATACATGATTAATAAGGATGTGAAAAAATTTTTGGAATGCGGTCCTGGAAAGGTATTGTCTGGATTGAATAAGCGAATTTCACGAGATATTGTGACGGAAAATTTAGGGTGAGTGGGCTGCATATTTTTGATTAACAGATTATGAAAGAGGAAAATCCTATGTCATCTCATACCTTTAAAAACAAAGTGGTCTTTGTTACGGGGG
This sequence comes from Gammaproteobacteria bacterium CG_4_10_14_0_2_um_filter_38_22, assembly GCA_002793195.1. Lineage (GTDB taxonomy): Bacteria > Pseudomonadota > Gammaproteobacteria > Coxiellales > Coxiellaceae > 2-02-FULL-42-43. The sequence continues at coordinate 19,240 of PFPT01000022.1, read as the reverse complement.
CAAGTCGTGGTATTGGTTATGCAATTGCAAAAGCATTTTATGATCACGGTGCGGTTGTGATTGGTACAGCGACTTCAGAAGCAGGTGCAAAAAATATTCCAGGCCATGGGATTGTTTTAAATGTGTGTGATGCAGCAGCAGTTGAAAAAACATTTGAAGCAATACAAACCAAATTTGGTGCGCCCAGTATTTTAATTAATAATGCTGGCGTGACAGAAGATAATTTATTGTTACGTATGAAGCCTGATCAATGGGATCGAGTGATTGATACAAATTTAAACGCAGTTTATCGCACAACAAAAGCGTGTTTACGTCATATGATGAAAGCGCGTTGGGGGCGTATTATAAACATAACATCAGTTGTTGGTGTGACGGGTAATCCAGGGCAAGCAAATTATTGTGCGGCGAAAGCTGGGATGATTGGTTTTACTAAAGCGGTTGCGCAAGAGATGGCGAGCGTGGGCATTACCGTGAATGCGGTAGCGCCAGGATTTATTCAGACAGACATGACAAATAAATTAAATGATGGACAACGTGACACTATTTTGTCTCAGATTCCAGCAAAAAAAATGGGTGAAGCTGTTGATATCGCGAATACCGTTTTATTTTTAGCATCAGATGAAGCTAAGTACATTACAGCGCAAACGATTCATGTGAATGGGGGTATGTATTAATCGTTTCATGACATTTGAGAATTCGGCATTGTCGGTGTTACAATCCGCGTTTCGACTTTAACTATCAGATAGAGGAAATAACCATGGCAGCAAGTATTGAAGCACGCGTTAAAAAAATTGTGATAGAACAATTGGGTGTGAAAGAAGATGAAGTAAAAAATGATGCTTCATTTGTCGATGATTTGGGTGCAGATTCATTAGATACTGTGGAATTGGTGATGGCGCTGGAAGAAGAATTTGATTGTGAAATCAAAGATGAAGAAGCAGAAAAAATCACAACAGTGCAACAAGCAATTGACTTCATTAAACAACGTTCAGGTACTGAAGCTTAATTTATAAAGGGGACTGCGGCGTGACAAAGAGACGTGTTGTGGTGACGGGGCTCGGCATGTTGAGTCCTTTGGGTAACACTGTTGAAGCAACTTGGGATGCCATTTTAGCTGGAAAAAGTGGTGTTGCGCCTATCACGCGTTTTGATGCGTCCGTGATGACAACGCAAATTGCAGCTGAAGTTAAAGATTTCGATCCATTGCTGGCTGTTGATGCAAAAGAAGCGCGACGCTTTGATACATTTGTATTATTTGCGGCAGAAGCAGCAAGGCAAGCGATGTTAGATTCTGGTTTGACGATCACTGATGCGCTTGCATTAAGAACAGGTTGCGCCATTGGCGCAGGTATCGGTGGTTTAGGACAAATTGAAAGAAACCGCGATGCTTTTGTTGAGGGGGGCCCCCGAAAAATTTCCCCATTTTTTATTATCGGTGCCATTGTGAATATGGCGCCTGGTATTGTATCAATGAAATATAATTTACAAGGCCCCAATATTTCCATTGTCACTGCTTGCACAACGGGTTCACATAACATTGGTGAAGCAGCGCGTATGATCGCTTATGGTGATGCCGATGTGATGTTGGCAGGTGGTTCTGAAATGGTTACAACGGAACTGGGTATTGGTGGATTCAATGTGATTAAAGCCTTATCGACACGTAATGATGAGCCAACGAAAGCCAGCCGTCCGTGGGATCGTGACCGTGATGGATTTGTGCTGGGCGAAGGTGCTGGTGTTTTAGTACTAGAAGAATTGGAGCATGCAAAAAAACGGGGCGCAAAAATTTATGCAGAATTAGCGGGCTTTGGTATGAGTGCTGATGCTTATCACACGACTGCGCCAGAACCCAGTGCACGCGGTACATCGCAGGCGATCATCAACGCATTGCATGATGCGAAAATGAATGCAAATGAAGTGCAATATGTGAATGCGCATGGTACATCTACCATGGCTGATACATTAGAATTATTAGCTGTTAAGAAAGCCTTTGGTGATCATGCTTATCATTGTATGGTTAGTTCAACTAAGTCGATGACAGGGCATTTATTGGGTGCAGCCGGTGCGGTAGAAGCGATTTTCTCTATCTTAGCGATTCGAGATCAAGTTGCGCCACCTACTATTAACCTTGATAATCCTGATGAAGGATGTGATATTGACTTAGTACCACACGAAGCAAAAAAAGCAGTCATTCACGCTGCTTTGTCGAATTCATTCGGATTCGGTGGGACGAATGGCAGTTTGATTTTCAAACGGTTTGAATAGTACCAACACCTATTTGACTTCATCATGCAAAAAGTAACGCAAAAAAAAGTAGTTATTGCGACGGCGTTGCTTGCTGTTGTGATCTTTTTTTATTTTTTTGTAATGTTGAATGGTTTTTTTTCTCGCCCGCTAGTTGAAAAAGGGGTGCAAACCTCAATAAAAGTTTACCCCAATCAACCAGTCAGTATGTTATTGCAGCGATTGCATGAGAAAAATGTTATTCACCATTTTATTTTTTTTGAATGGATGGTGAGATTGGTCGATGCAGAACATCACTTGCGTTTTGGTGAATATCAAATTCAATATCCGATTACGGCATGGCAATTATTGCGACACATGACGACGGGAACCGGTTTGGTGAAACATCGTTTTACCATTGTAAATGGTTGGACATACCAAGATATCCGTGACGCCATTTCAAAAGATGCTAATTTTAATGCAGCTTCAGTTGTGCAATCCAATTTACAGGTGATGCAATCATTACAGTCTTTTTATGCGCATCCAGAAGGATTGTTTTATCCTGACACGTATTTTTTTACGTGGGGTAATTCAGAAATGACCGTATTAAAAATGGCTTATCAAAAAATGCAAACAACGTTGCAACAAGCATGGCAACATCGCGCGTCCAATTTACCATATGAGGATGCTTATCAAGCATTGATCGTGGCTTCTTTGATTGAGCGTGAAACGGCATTGGATTCTGAAAAGCCAACGATTGCGAGTGTTATTTTAAATCGATTGAAAAAAAAGATGCGCTTGCAAATTGATCCATCTGTTTTATATGGATTGAAAAAATCATTTGGTGTGCCAATTACTAAAACCGACTTACAATCAAAAACACCTTACAATACATATCAAATTAAAGGATTGCCACCAACGCCAATTTGTATGCCAAGTCAATCATCACTTGAGGCAGCGCTGCATCCAGCCACAACAGATTACTTGTATTATGTGGCTAACGGAAAAGGGGGGCATAATTTTTCAAAAACATTTCCGGAGCATCTGATTCAGTCAAAAGCATATCAACGAACTGTCTCAGCTAATGAAGTTGATGCCAGCAAAACGAGCAAGCCATGAAAAATAATTTCATCACATTAGAAGGCGGTGAGGGTGTCGGTAAATCCACGGCGATGGCTTTTATTAAAAAATACTTTGCTGATAAAAATAAAACATGTGTTTTTACACGCGAACCGGGCGGCACAAAAACAGGTGAAAAAATTCGTGATATATTGCTGACTAACGATGAAGAAGTTATTTATCCTGAGACAGAATTATTATTGATGTTTGCTGCACGTGCGCAACACATTGAGCAAATTATCAAACCCGCTTTAGCTGCTGGAAAAACAGTGATTTCAGATCGCTTTACCGATGCGAGTTTTGCATATCAAGGTGGTGGTCGTGGTGTGGCGATCAATCACATAGCCACATTGTCGGATTTGGTGCAAGGCGATTTGCAGCCGAATTTAACATTGTTGTTTGATGCGCCTGTTGAAGTTGGTTTGAATCGAATGAATCATCGTGGTGCTAAAGATCGTATTGAGCAAGAACCAACAGCATTTTTCAAGCGTGTGCAAAAAGCTTATTTAGATCGTGCAGCAGCTTTTCCAAAACGATTTGTGATTATTGATGCAAATCAAGCTGTAGATCAGGTGCAAAAACAAATTAAAAATGCCTTGGATGAAAAAATAAAGTGAATGTAGCGCATCAAGCACAATTTGATTTGTTAAAAGCAGCTTTTCTTCAAAATCGTTTGTCGCATGCTTATTTATTATCAGGTGCAATAGGTTTAGGAAAAACTGATCTTGCTATGACTTTTGCACAATGGCTGTTGTGTGACCATAAAAATCACTGCGGAAAATGTCGCAGTTGTTTATTGATGAAAGCAAGCAATCATCCGGATTTTATTTTAATTCAACCGGAAGAAAAAAAACAAACGATTGGTATTGATCAAGTGCGTGCGCTCAGCGAAAAAATAACGCATACCGCACAGCAAGGTGGTTATCAAGTGGTGGTAATTTCACCTGCTGATGCGATGCCGGTGATGGCTGCGAACGCATTGTTAAAAACATTAGAAGAACCGACTGGAAAAGTCGTTATTTTTTTAATAGATAATCAGCGTGGTCTATTGCCAGCAACCATTGTGAGTCGTTGTCAAAAAATAGTTTTTCTCAGTCATCATGTCGATTTACGACTAGAAAATAATACGCTTGCTTTGCGTGATGAGTTGCTTACGCATTTAGAAAAAATCCTGGATAAAAGAGCCAATACCATTTTATTTAATCCGGCCTGGTTAAAAATTAAATTAACTGTTTTTTTTCAGCAGCTGCTTTTAATTGCATCTGATGTGGTGCGCATGCAATTGGGTGTGGATAAAAAATTAATCATCAATCAAGATGTTTCTGATAAAATTAAAAAAATGGCGTTGCTTGTTTCATCTGAAAAATTTCAGCGTTGTATTGATAAAATGATTGAAAAACAATCGATGATTGCAAAAGGCATTCATTTAAATCAGCAATTATGTTTAGAAGATGTTTTTATTGAGTGGGAAAAATCATGTTTATAGATTCACACTGTCATCCTTATATGTTGGATGTATATAAAGATGAAAAACAATTTGAAGCGTGGATGCGTGAAACGCAATTGGCCGGCGTGGATGCGATGTTGTGTGTTGCGGTTGATATGGAAACAGCGAAAACAGCTATAAAAATAGCGGAAAAATATGATCATGTGTATGCCAGCGTGGGTTCGCATCCCAGTGAGAAAAAAGAAGATGATTTATCAGTTGATGCGATTGTGCAATTTGCGCAGCATAAAAAAATAGTAGCGATTGGTGAGACTGGTTTAGATTATCATTACAACACTGAAAAATTAGATGTGATGCGAAATCGTTTTCGTGATCATATTCGTGCAGCACACCTTTCAAAAAAACCATTGATTATTCATACCCGTAATGCATGTGGCGATACCATTGCGATTATGCAAGAAGAAAATGCAAAAGAAGTTGGCGGTGTGATGCATTGTTTTACAGAAAGTTTGGCGATGGCAAAAGCAGCGTTGGATTTGAATTTCTATATTTCTTTTTCGGGTATTGTGACTTTCAAAAATGCGTTGGAATTAGTGGAAGTTGCAAAATATGTGCCGCTGGATAAATTATTAATTGAAACGGATTCACCTTATTTGGCGCCCGTGCCTTTTCGTGGAAAAGTCAATGAACCGAAATATGTAAAATACGTAGCAGAAAAAATTGCGGAAATTAAACATATTTCTGTTGAGCTGGTTGCTGAAAAAACGAGCGAGAATTTTAAAAAACGGTTTGCTTCTTTTTAAGCGATCGCCGTTTTTGAGAATGATGCCTTAATTGTTATTGGAAAAAGTTCCTGATCAGCAGCCTTTGATTTAACGAGGTCTTCAACTTCTTTTCGAGTGCTTGTTGCTTTTTTTGTGAAAAGACTGATGTGGCTTCTTTGGTAATCAATGAGCTGGCCTAATGCTGTTGTTGAGCTGCACATCGTTTTAATATCTTCCATTCTATCAGTTAAAAATGGGATGAGATCGGGTGCTATTATTGTTTTTAATTTGAATATGGCGGCAGCTTGCTGTTCTCTGAGTGTGCTAGACATTGTTTTAGACAGTATTTCAATAGTGATCCAGCTTATTCTTCTTATGTATTCTGGGTGGTTGGCATTTTTGCTTTGTTGTAATAACGTTGCCAAATTTGTTAATAGCCCATCCTCATCCTTAAATTCTTTCGCTTCCCGTGTTTTTTTTTCTAACGTTGTCAGAATCCCACTTACAAAATCACGAGTTGGAGCTGGGGGGCGAATCAATTTCAGTAAATTTTTTATTAAAGTTTCGGGCGATTCAGTCGATGCTAGTGTTCTTGAGTTTATTGTTAAAGATTTTATCTCAGCTCCAGTATTTCTGCTCATTGAATATCTCCGCCCGCATTAAATTGAATTATTAAAAATTATACAGGTTGTTTCTTAAGGATTTATGAAACACAGTCAAAATAATGGAGTAAAAATAATATAAAAATCAATAAGATAGATTTTAATTGCTGATGTTGATGTGTTTTAGAATATCATATTTATATGGATTTTCGTTTCATTAAGATAATGCCAGGTAGGCATAAGATCAATAAGCCTGCTGCAAAAACAAGGGCATAATGCAGTCTGCTACCAAAATCTAATTCGCTGGGTGGAATGAATCCCACAATCAGTGTAATGAAACAGCTGATTAATCCCAGTACACATAAAATCCATTTCATGGGTGTGCCACCTGGAATGGTAAAAGGCTTTTTAATATGTCTGTGTTTGTAATGTAAACTGAGCGCTGCTAAAAACATAAATACATACATCAGTACATATAACTCAGTCGATAAATCTGTTAGTAACCAATAAATGTCGTTGACTGTTTTAAATAAGGTAAATGCCAAACAGACCAATGAGACTAAAATAGCCTGTAAAATAAGTATATTTGCAGGCATGCCATGTTGATTGTTTTTAGCCAATGCTTTCGGCAATGTGCCTGTTTCTGCAGCTTGTTGTAAACCCCTTGCTGGCGAAATAATCCAGTTAATCATTTCACCAATGCTGGCTAACACAACCAACGCGCATACAATGTAAACCCAATTATTTAAATGAAAAGCATTCAGATAGTATTGAAAGGTTTCAAAAATGCCGGTTGTTAATCCAATTTGTTTTTGTGGAATCACCAGCGCAATGGCCAATGAGCCGACAATCATCGTGAGCAAAATAATAAATGATGCACTGATTACGCCAATAGGATAATTTCTTTCAGGTTTTTTAATATTTTGGACATTCACGGTGGCCAATTCCATGCCAAGAAAAGCGGTAATAATGGTAGTCAGTGAAATCCAGTCGTTGATATTGGAAAACTGTGGCACGAGTGTGTGCCAATTAAGCTGAATTTGTACCGCATGGTGATCGACTTTCCAGATAATGGCTAATGTGGCCATGACGCAAAATGGCAAAACAAAGCCTGCAACCGTGCAAAATGTTGCAAATCCGGCTGATAAAGAGAAATTTTTCACAGACAGTAAGGTTAGGCTCCAAAATACGGTGAGAATCACAATAACAGCAAATAGTTTGCTGGTGGCCAATGAAGGATCTGCTAAATAGGCAATACCACCGGCGATATAAGATAAAATGCTGGGATACCATGTTGCCGTATTGATCCACTGTAACCAAATGCCTAAAAATGCTACTTTTTCACCAAAGGCCTCTTTAATCCACAAGTAAATGCCGTTTTTGTCGGGATGGTAGGATGTTAATTCTGCTGAAATCAACGCAATAGGGAACAAAAAGGTGATGGCTGCTGCAACAAAAAAGAAAATGAGTGGCGCACCAAATAAAGCATTCGACGGCATATTACGCAGGCTATCAATTGAGCCTACGATAAACATGACCAATACAAACAAGCCTATTTTTTTATTTTTGATCATGAATTGCACTCATCTATTTGGTTGGCTCGCACTATATCGTGCTTCGTGCTATTTTTATAATCAATCATTTTAATAAAGTGATGAAATTTGATGAGTTTACTGAGCCCCAATTTAATTGCTTTTATGGCAATTGTAAAACACAAAACAGTCCATGGTGCGGCTGATGCGATTCATTTAACGCAAACGGCTGTGACGCAACGTATTCGTTCGCTTGAAAAGCAATTAAAAACAACCTTGTTTGTACGTACACGTCGAGGAATGGTGTTGACGCAGGAAGGTGAGGCGTTGTGGCGATACTGCATGGCTGCAAAATCACTGGAAGGTGAAGCGTTGGCGCGTATTCAAAAAACAGGAACAGAAACGGAAATTGAATTAACCATTAGCGCGCCAGCCAGCATGATGCATTCACGTGTTTTGCCAGCTTGTTTACCCATCATGGAAAAATTCCCTAATTTATTAATGCATTTTGATGTGGATGATATTGATGAGCGTCATGAAAAATTGCGCGCGGGTTTGGCTGATTTGGTTGTGTTGCGTGATAATGATTTAAGACCTGAAATGCAGCATAAAGTGCTGCATCCTGAAGAATATGTTTTGGTGGGATCGGTAAAATGGAAAGGGCGACGCTTACGCGATATTATTAAAAATGAGCGAATCATTGATTTTGATCAAACTGATACTGTTACTTTTGATTATCTTAAGCAACATGGTTTGTTTGATCAGGCTCAGCACAGTCGTTATTTTGCGAATCGTACGGATAACATGGCATTGATGGTTGCGAATGGTATTGGTTATACAACACTAGCGAAAGAATTTGCAAAGCCCTATGTTGATAGCAACGCATTAATTATTTTAAATCAGGCTAAGACATTAAATATCTCGCAGGTATTAGCTTGGTTTGATCGCCCTGAGCCACCAAAATATTTTTCAGCAGTCGTGAAGGCCATTACATAAATTTTACTTCAGCTTGAAAACGAGGTGTTTTTGCAAGAAATGAATAAGTGCGACGTTGTTACGTAAAATATTTTTTTCTTTATAAAAGGGTTGCACAAAACATTTTCTCCTCTCTTTTTCAAAAGGGGAAGTTTGCTCGGTATGCAGCAACGCCATAAGTGCGCTGCGTGGCGCATTTCAGCGTAATCCAACTATTTCTCGATTTTTTGCTATATTGTTCAAGGTGTGAACATAACATCACTTAAACAAGGAGTGTCATAGTGAGAACTTTAGGTCAGGAGCAGCAAGAAGCAGAGTCATTAATGTTAGCGTCAGCGATAGCGTGCGCTGATTTTTTGGAAATGCAGACAAAATTGCAGGCTGTGGTGCGTGCCATTTTATTTAAAGGATATAAAGATAATCGTTCCGCGAAACTTTATTTATTACTTAAAGAACAGAGTTTTGTTTGTGCGCATGTGATGCTATTTGCAATAGCAACAGCAAATAGTACTGTGGAAATGCTGGTAAGCATTAAAAGTATTTCAAAAAAAAATCTAGGGGCAGCTTATTTAATGAGCCAGTTAAGAAAACATATTTTGCAAACTTTGTTTACACCAGAAAAATTAAAAGAGTTTAATAAAAAACGAGATAGGTTATTCGACAGTCAATCTTGTGTTTATGGTAAGTTATTTAATGCAGTGTTGTTTGCCGCAGCGCGAGCGCAAGCTCATGCCTTACCATTGGGATCAGCAAGGCAAGAAAATAAATGTACGCTATGAATAATTAAACGGTCTCTGTGATTGAACAGCAAACTGTTTGTACTAACATCGTTGCTACTTCATAAGGGTTTGCATTAGCGCACGGGCGTCGATCTTCAAAGTAACCGTGACCTGCGTTTGCAACATTCAGCGGAATGCGAACAGATGCGCCGCGATGACCGATACCAGAAAGAAATTCTTTGTATGAAGCAGTTTCGTGAAGACCTGTTAAACGCTCTTCAATGCCATGGCCATACACGTTAATGTGCGCATGATGGTTTTCTTTTAATGCGGCAATAGCTTGATGAATGGCTTGCATACCTGTTTTAGGATCACGTGTTGCTTTTGTTGAGAAATTCGTGTGTTTTCCAGCGCCATTCCAATCGCCTTTTACAGGTTTGGGATGTAGTTTTGCAGAGATATCAAATTCTTCTCCAATGCGGTACAACAACCAGCGTGCAACCCATAAGTGATCCGATACCGTGAGTGGATCTGCAGATTCATCGCCGAGTCCGCGGTAACCAATTTGAAATTCCCATTGTCCAGGCATGACTTCTGCATTGGTTCCATAAATCATGAGATTAGCGTCAATGCATAGTTGTGCATGTGCTTCGACGAGTTCTCGGCCAAACACTTCGTCTGCGCCAACGCCACAATAAAATGGTCCTTGTGGTGCGGGATAACCACGATCAGGCCAGCCAAGCGGTTGATTACCTTTGAATAAAGTGTACTCTTGCTCAAAGCCAATCCAAGGTTCCAGTTGATTTGCTTTTTCCATGACTGCACGGAGTTGCGCTCGTTTATTGGTGTGATGCGGTGTGTAATCAGGGTTGAATACTTCGCATAAAACCAAATAATTGCCAGGGCCAGTGATGGGGTCATTGGTAAAAAAAATAGGCTTTAAAATTAAATCGGATTCATGTCCATTGGCTTGATTGGTAGATGAACCATCAAAACCCCATTCTGGAAAATGGCTCAATGTCATTTGGTCTTGAGCGTGTTGCACGACACGCATTTTACAGCGTAGTGTTTGTGTGGGTTGTGCGCCATCTAACCAAAGATAAGTTGCTTGCGATAACATGTCATGCCCCTGTTTTTATAATAGCGACATCATACGCTGGTGATTGCAAACATTTCAATATCCCATGCTCGTCCATTGTAATAACGAAAATTTTTCAAGGTGCCTTCGTGATTAAAGCCTGTGTTTTTCAGCAGTGCTATCGAAGCTGTATTTTCATGACGCGTAACGGCCTCAACGCGTGAGACTTTCATTTTTTCAAAAGCATATTGAACAACAGCGTGGATTGCTTTGCGTGTAATCCCTTTTCGCCAATATTCGCGTGATAAATCATAGGTGATTTCTGCGCGATGATGCGTATTATTGGCATATAATCCAATTGCGCCGATCATTTGGTTGTCACTTTTTCTTGCGATCGTCCAGTAAATGCCTTGCTTACTGTAAAATAGATTTCGGCAGTATTGTACTTCTTTGCTGGCTTCTAATAAGGTAGTTGGCTTGGATGCCAGAATATACTTTCCAACCTCAGGGTCGGTGTAATATCGAAAAAAATTCTCGGTATCTTCCATCGTTTGTTCACGTAAAATATATAGATCGTCTAACTCAATGATAGGAAAAGGTTGTTGGTAAAATGTAGACAGCATAACGCGTTCACCATAATGAATATTGCTGTATGATATCGCAAAACGTTAGAGTCTGTCCTCAGTTTATGTAGTTTTTAGGTAATGAATAGGGACAATAGGTGTTTAAGGAAATCCGTATGCAAAAACGCATTGTTCGTAGAAAGTTTTGTGAAGAACCTGGTTCACAACTATCGTCATTATCACCCATTTTGCAGCGTATTTATGCGGCACGTTCGGTACAATCTTTATCAGACATCGATCGTTCATTACAAGCATTATTGCCTTATTGTGATTTAATGGATATTGAAAAGGCAGCTAAGCGATTGGCGAATGCTATTTTTTTACAGGAAAGTATTTTAATTATTGGCGACTTTGATGCTGATGGTGCAACAAGTACTGCGTTGGCTGTGATTGCTTTGCGTTCATTAGGTGCTAAACAGGTAGATTTTTTAGTGCCCAATCGTTTTACATTTGGATATGGATTAACACCAGAAATTGTCGACGTAGCAAAAACAAAATCACCAGACTTAATTATTACTGTGGATAATGGCATTGCCAGTATGGATGGTGTTGCGCGTGCAAATCAATATGGCATAGATGTGGTTGTGACTGATCACCATTTGCAAGGTGCTGAATTGCCTGCTGCATGCGCTATCGTTAATCCAAATCGAAAAGCGGATTTGTTTCAAAGTAAATCATTGGCGGGTGTGGGTGTTATTTTTTATGTGATGTTGGCATTGCGCGCTGAGCTAGCGTCAATTCATTATTTTTCAAAAAATAATATAGCCAAACCCAATATGGCGGAATTATTAGATTTGGTGGCTTTAGGAACGGTTGCCGATGTGGTGCCGTTGGATAAAAACAATCGTATTTTAGTGCATCAGGGTTTGCAGCGAATACGCAGTGGCGTTGCAAGGCCAGGTATTCGTGCGTTATTACAAATATCAGGACGTCAACCTGGCAGATTGTCTGCGATGGACTTGGGGTTTTCGATAGGTCCTCGATTAAATGCAGCGGGCCGTTTGGATGACATGTCGTTAGGCATTCATTGTTTACTAGAAAATGATTTTGAAAAAGCGCTCACATTAGCGCAAGCATTAGATCAATTAAATATTGAACGTCGCGCGATAGAAAATGAAATGAAGCAGCAAGCATTTGATGCGATCGATCAATTGGATTTGCAAAAGAAATTACCGTTGGGGATTTGTTTGTATGATGCGCATTGGCATCAAGGCGTGATTGGTTTGGTTGCGTCACGCGTAAAAGACAAATTAAACCGCCCTGTGATTGCTTTTGCAAAAGGCAATGATGAAACAATAAAAGGATCCGCGCGATCGATTCCAGGTGTGCATATTCGTGATGCATTGGATTTAATAGCAACACAACATCCGCAGTTGCTGTCGAAATTTGGTGGGCACGCGATGGCGGCTGGTTTAACGATAAAACAGCAAGATTTTTCGGCATTCTCATCAATTTTTGATAGTGTCATTTCATCTTGCTTGAAAGAAGATCATGGTTATTGTGTTATTGAAACTGATGGAGAGTTGTCACAGGATGATTTTACACTGCAAATGGCGGAATTAATGAAAGAAGCTGGTCCATGGGGACAGCATTTTCCCGAGCCTGTTTTTGAAGGCGATTTTATGATTGTTTCGCAGCGTTTGGTGGGTGGCCATCATTTAAAGCTGGTATTACAGCCTAAAAATACGCAACACACATTAGATGCCATTGCATTTCAAGTGGATACGAACCAATGGCCTAACCATCGTATCAGAGAAGCAAAATTAGCATATCGTTTGGATGCCAATGAATTCAGAGGAGCATCACGCTTGCAGTTGTTGGTTGAGGAAATTGAAATTACATCAGAGGCTTGAGTTTTGATAATGAGATGATTGTAAGGGTCTAAATAGGCTTTTCATTCATATGCTATAATTCATTTTGCTTGTATTGATTGAGGAGAATAATCATGGCAGACAATAAGTTTGATATAAATACATTAAAAGACAATGTGGGTAGTCTCATGGGGAGTTTAAAATCCATGATTAATCCATCTGCAGGTGTGCCTAATGTTGATCCCGATGATGCATTGGGAATGAAAATTGCACAGCTGACAACCTTAGTAAAACAATTAATGGATGTGCAGCAAGAGCATGTTAAAGGACTTGCAAAAGTAAATGAATTATTAAACGCGGCTTTTCAGGATATCCAAACGCTGCGCGGTGATGTAAAAAATAAAAAAGTAACACCACCGGCTGCTTCAGCTCCAGCGGAAGATGAAAAAAAATAATTTATTCCAGCTCGCCTCCAAAGGCGAGTTGATTTTGAATATCACCTAGCTCATCTTGATAGCGTCGTTGTTCGAGGTAATCCTCAATTCTACGCCGCACCTTACAAGCCACGCTGTTTCCATCTTCATTGTTTTCAGCAGTACAGCTAGTTTCTTCCATGTTATCTGTATTTTTCACGATACTACTCCTTGTGTCATTGGATAGTGTATCGGATCCGTACAGTTAAGAAAAGTGTTGTGTATTAGTAAGATAAGGAAGTTTTATTGTTGCAGTGTGGGTGTTAAAACATGCGTTTCATGCGTGCTGAGATCGAGTAAAATTACGCGATTGTATTCGATGTGTTTGATTTGATAGCCATCGATTTTTTCGCCAGTGTAATATAGTTGATTATTGATCAGTGCGGCGTGTGTTTGTCCTGTTTCTAGTGTGCCATCAAGTGACAATGTGCTGACTGTCTTGGTAGTTGGCGCAGCCGGTATTTTGGGGGGCGTGGTTTTTTTTAAAGCTTTCCCATTAAAAAAATGCCCATAAAATTGCACATAACGTTTTGAGATTTGTGGTAACGGGTTATAAAAAAATGTAATCATGCACCCAGCTATGAGTATCAGTACAGCCAAAAGAAACAAACGGCTTTTTATGATTGCGTAGATTAAATCTTTTCTTTTTTCAGAAAGAAAAGGTGTTTTTTTGCGGTTAATAATAGCTGCGCTGATTTTGGGGTCAATGCTGTGATGAGATGCAGTTGCTTTTGCATGTGTTTCAGACGTGCTGAATGTCGCGGTTGATTTAGGCTTTTTTGTTAAGGCAGACTGGGTTTTTTTTAATGCGTCATCAATTAGGCTCATGTTAAAAATAACTCCTTCGCACAGCGTCGAACCATTCGGTCACGAATAGTATAAGTGCCATTGACGAAGCCTGATAATAAGAGACGATCGCATAAAATATTAATCATTCTTGGTTTGCCGCCGGTACGACTATAAATAGCTCGCATTGCTGAGTTTGTAAATGCTATAGGTGAATTTGTATAAGGTGTGTTTGAAGCTAGTTTTAAACGATGATGAATATATTCACATGTTTCTTTTTTGTTAAGTGGGTGAATATGATATCGCACTGAAATGCGTTGATTAAGTTGTCGTAGTTCGGACAGTTGTAATTTTTTTTGTAATTCAGGTTGGCCAACCAAAACAATTTGCAGTAATTTTTCTTTTTCTGTTTCGATGTTAGACAGTAATCGAATGTTTTCAAGTTGATCTGCAGATAGATTTTGTGCTTCATCAATGATGATAACAACATTATGACCTTGGCTTGATTCAGTTAATAAAAATTGATTGAGTGCTGAAACCAATTCAAATTTATTTTCAAATTTACCTGGGATGGCTAAATCCTGAGTAATGATTTGTAGTAATTGTTCATCAGAAAATTTGGGATTTAAAATGAAAGCCGTTTTGACTTCTTTGGTGAGTGAATTTAAAAGTGTACGACAGAGTGTTGTTTTCCCCGTGCCAATTTCTCCGGTGATCGCAATAATTCCCTTGCGTTGTTCGATACCGAAAACCAAATGCGAAAATGCTTCAGAGTGCGCAGTGCTAGGAAAGAAAAAACTCGAATCAGCAGTCACATTAAACGGATTTTCTTTAAGCTGGTAGAAATCGTTATACATCGTGTTACCCCTGTGCCGATCTAACGTTCATTGTACCATGCTATTTTTGCACAAGGCTAACTTAGCGCTTGTTGTTTTTGATGATCTTGACAGTAACGGGGTGCGTTGAATGAAAATGCTTTGTCACATCCGGTACTGCACCAATTAGTGTAACCATGATCATTACGATGGCGAGTACAATATTGATGGATTCAATCGATTTGAGCCAGTTTTTTCTGCGAAGCAACGCTATGACAGCATAACTGGTGTTATAAGTTAGCAGCAATAATGTATTCAAAAGATAGGAGGCGTTACTCAGGTTGAATCCATTGGTTTTGATGTTGTTGTACCCGTAAAAATAAAGAGCGTGTATGGCCAGTACGGAAAAAACAGGTGTGAGAATAATAAAAATACGATAAACGCCGGTCAAAAAACGAGGGTAGGGGTTTTCGATTGTGCCATCTTGATAGATGGCATTTAAAAAAAGTGCTGAGAAAAAGGCGATGGATAAAAATACCGCTTGGCTGTTGGGCAGGGCGTGATGCTGAATGGTGACAAAGACAGACGTTATAATAAAAAGAATACCAATCACAGAAAGCGGTATGAATAAGTATTTACAAATTAACAAAAGCACAGATCTGTTTTGCGCTACGAGCGTATTGCTTTGATCAGTAATAAATAATCCAATGCTCATAAAAATGGTGGTGAAATAAATAATAAACCAGTTTTTGGATAATAAGAGAGTAATAAAGGTGATGCCAATAATTTTAAATAATTCCCCGCACAGCGCAAAAACAATACCGCAAAGCAGTGTAAAAATAAGAGCGATATATAATTTAACAAAGGTATGCCACACCGCTAGAAATAATGTCGGGTAATGCCATTTGAATTGCTGCGTTTGATAGTGAATATGAAAAGCATTTAATGCTTGCACGAAAAAAATAAATAAGAAAAATTGTGAGGTAGTATAATGGATTTGCCAATAAAGCGGGAGGCTGGCTAAAAAACTAGGAAGCAATGTGGTTAGCATTAATTGGATCAGTGATCGTTTGTGCGTATAGGCTAGCAAAAACATCAGCGCGTAAAAACCAGTCCAAAAATAAAAAAACAAACGTAAGTGAGTTTGGTTTTTGGGGAAATAAGGTAAAATCCCAAATGAATCTGGCGGAATCAATATGGAGAGCAATGCACCAGCTAATAATCCAACAATAACATAGGGGTAAACAGAAATTTTGGTTGTTGATGTCATGTTGCTCACCTTGATTAGGTTGGTGTGATATTTTAGGAACAGGCCTAGTGTGTTTTGTTAAAATCAATATGCATTATGTTAAGGCGATGGGGCAACAAGTGAAGGTCTTGCTTCTTGCAATGACAACTCCAGTTTAGAAATTAGCGTATTTGTTGCATGCCAATAATCCAGGCATTCCCCTATGAGCGTAATTTTTTCTACAGGCAGCATATCGCGTGCACGCAACACGCCATTGACCGCTTTTTCCAATTTAATTTTTACTTTGTATGCATTAGATAAGCTTTCTTCAGGTGATGGCATTATCTTCATTCCATTAAGCAACATGTTTGATAGCACAATTTGTGCTTGTAAGATGGCTGCTTTTTGAAAGAACCAGCGTGGTTGAATACCTTGGTTGGCGCGACATATCAGAGTAGATATTTGATCAATTGTCTTATCTAATTGAGTTGAAAGCAAAATATAGATTGCCTTTCTTTTATAATCAACGCCGGGTGTAAAGAGCTCCATTGATTTTTTATTAATTTCGTCAATTAAATTCTGATCGCTTATGTCTGGTGGCGCTCCGCTTTTTATTTGTATCAATTGCTGTTGATATAATTGGGTTATTTTGCTTATCAGTTCTGCTAGTTGAACAGTAGGATATACTGGCGCGATAACGGCAGCAGCATAAGGGTCGTGTTGAAAAAAATTAGCAGTACGACGCATAAAAATTCCCTTCGAGTTTACAACGACAAGAAAGTTATATCATTAAATGGTAATAGCGTCATCTGTGCCTAAACATAAGAACGCTTTTTTGAATAACGTAGATAAGCTTATAAAGGAACTTAAAAGGCTATTTTGAGAGCTAATATTGGGCTGTGACAGGCTTGATACTGACGGCCGGGTGATTGATTAAGCGTCGTTTTGCCAGCTATCCTATATATGATAAATCAATGTGTTGCGGTGCAATTGAATAGGTTAAGAAACCCTCATTAGTTTAACCTGCTCTGAAAATAGGTTAAAAAAATCAAATTTCTTTAACATATTCTGAAAATATGTTAAAAATATACCAATATTTTAACATATCAAAACTGGAATCTTATGTTGCAACCCATCTATCAATTGCCGGATTTACCTCCTAATGCTGAATTGGAGACCATTGCCGTGCTTCGAGCACAATCAAATGCGCATCGGCATTTGGCAGAGTTAAAAGGGCGGGCTCAAATTATTCCCAATCAAAGTATTTTGATTGATACCTTGGGCTTGCAAGAAGCAAAAGCCAGTTCTGAAATAGAAAATATTGTGACAACGCAGGATGAGTTGTTTCAAACCAATTTGTTGCCGCATGATTCTTTGATAGGTCCTGTCAAAGAAGTAGCGCTTTATCGTGATGCACTTAAGTTGGGTTTCGATGCTATGCAAAAACATCATGGCATTATTACGAATAATATGTTGATTCAATTATTCCAGCTTTTAAAAGGTACAACCGCTGGTTTTCGTGTTACACCAGGAACAGCGTTAAAAAATCAATCGACAGGTGAAATTATTTATGTGCCACCGCAAGATGCAAACTTGATTATTAGTTATATGAGCAAACTAGAAAATTTTATTAACAACGATGAAGCAAGTCAGCTTGATCCATTAATTAAAATGGCGATTATTCATCATCAATTTGAAAGCATTCATCCTTTTTCGGATGGCAATGGACGCATCGGTCGCATATTAAATGTGTTGTATCTGACACGTTCTAATTTATTGGAAACGCCGATTTTATATTTATCACGTGGCATTAATCATAGTAAATCTGAATATTATCGTTTGTTGCAAGGTGTGCGCGAAGATAATAAAAATTGGGAAAGCTGGATTGTGTATATGCTTAACACGGTCTCAGAAACTGCGCAAGTTACTTTGAAATTGGCAGATGGCATTAACAAATTAATGCATGAATATAAGCAAAAAATGCGTACTGAAACATCAAAATTGTATTCACAAGATTTGCTGAATAATTTATTTCGTTATCCTTACACGCGCATAGAATACGTGCAAAAAGATTTGGATATTTCGCGACAAACTGCATCAAAATATCTTGAGCAATTGGTTGATGCTGGGTTATTAGAAAAACATCAGACTGGCAGAAATCAGTATTATATTAATACGCAGCTGGTGAGTTTGTTGATAAGGGCGTCTGAAAGCGCGGTTTAAAAATGAAAAAAATACTTGATATTCCTGCAGTTCCTAATGAGGCGCAGGATCATTTTCAATTGCTAGATTATTTTTTGCATAGTGCAACTGCTTTGCGCGCATTGGTATTTGATGGTGTTTCAAAAGGACCTATTGGAAATTTTGGAAGCGATTTTTACAATGGATATTCCTTAACCGCCTTTTATTTATTTAGACACTCGATCGAATTAGCAGTTAAAGCATTAATAAAAGAAACTACCAACGAAGATGTTCGTGGGCATGATATAGAAAAAATTTGGAATACGCATATCTCAGAGAATTATAAAGATCAGTATCCCGATGAAATCGCTAAAATGTTTCGAGTTCTTGAGAAGTTTAAAGTGCTAAAAGATGAGCAATTGTTTAGATATCATGCGTCAGATAAAGGCGCATTAAAAACTTTGCCGGTGATTGAAGACAATGACTTTGATATGTTGTCTGATGCTGCATTGAAAATTCGAGAGTTATTTCTGCGTGCTGCACATGTAAATAAATCTTTAGATTAAAAAAATGCGAGGAAGTGTATCCCATTTATGTGTTCAGTCATCGAGGAAAATGTATTGCGTAAGTTAATACGAAAGTATGAAAAAAAGCATTGAAGCGTATGCTGTAAGCAATATCACAGCATCATGAAAAACAGCGATTTTTAATTGGGCCGTGACAGGCTCGAACTGTCGACCTACTGATTAAGAGTCAGCTGCTCTACCAACTGAGCTAACGGCCCGAAGCGTTTAAATCATTTTCGGCACATCCATGTACCTGCATTGTTCTAATCGTTACTGCACCCGGCCATACATCCTGTAT
>PFPT01000032.1 GCA_002793195.1 Gammaproteobacteria bacterium CG_4_10_14_0_2_um_filter_38_22 | reverse complement strand
TCCTGCAAAATTAACCGAACCCTCTGCTCGGGTTCAAAACCATTTTCTGATATTTTAAAAAATAACAGAAGTTATTTTTTAAAATATCGGAGAGAGAGGGATTCGAACCCTCGGTACGCTTTGAGGCGTACACACACTTTCCAGGCGTGCTCTTTAAGCCACTCAGACATCTCTCCTGTTCAGCACGCACTTCGCATGTTGTTCGTCTTTTTTGATCGAAGGCGACAAGAGTAAACCACTTGTGTTTATTTTGTAAAGCAGTTGATGGGATTTGCAGCGTAAACATTGCCCTCGATGATGAAAATCAGGTGAGGGGGTAATCACAAACTGTTACACAGCGAGCGTTCTTTTTGCTGCTGTCGCTGTTTCTGTTTCGGGATCATAGTCTAGTGAAGTGGTGGGTATATGGAGTTCAGAAAGCACTGTTTCAAAGCACCTCATATCGTCTTCGGCGCTTGTGTTTTCTTGCCCATTCATAATTGTATTTCTAGCTTCTAATAATGATTCCTGAAATGCAATAGTACCTTTTAGTGCTTCCCTCCAAGCTTTTAGGGCATCTAAAGTTGCTGTTGCTGTTATTTTTTCTGATAAAGCAGGATATTTTTTTGTCAGCAAATGAATTGTTTTGGCTGTAATCGCTGCTTTTATTTCTTCTGGTAATTCTGCTTGAACAGGTTGCTGACTGGGTCTTGCAGTAAACATAGCAGCTTGATTGCTTGAAGTTGCTGTCGCATTTTTTGGTGTAACACGCTTTGATAACCGTGCTGATGCTGTTTTTTTTAGTAACTGAATATACTCATCGAATTTCGCATGTACTCCTTGAGCATATCCATCCGCCTCTAAATCTGATTCAAATTTCTGGAATAGTGCGGGCGTTAACACCCCGGGATTTTTTGCTAGCATATCTTGAAAATCAGCAGTTATTTTCATTCTTACAGACATGGCTGCTTGATAGCTTGGTGGAGGAGGTGCTAAAGGTTCTGCTGTTATTGGTGCTATTTCCTCAAGCAACTCTGCTATTACTGTGCCCATGACAGGCAATTCTGTTGATATTGTGCCTGTGACAGGGCACGCTACTGTACCAACAGGTAATGCGGCTGCTGCTAAAAACTGATTTACCAACAATCGAGTTTGTGTTGGTGCGTTAGGCGCATGGAATGACGAAGTATGATGATCAATCAACCTGCCTAATAAAGTATCTGTGGCGCACATCGCAGCAAGTGCTGGATCGTCTTTTTTTTCTGTTAGAAAATCAGTAAGTGGGCGTCGCAAGATCTCCTTATAGAATAAAATTTCCTCTAGCATGTCTTTATCTAACTCAATGTTACCCAAGCGAACTAGTAATTTTAAAATTAATGTTTTTGCTCCCAAGGCGTTACCATTAACATTAATGTCGCTCTCTAATAGTTGCATGAATTTTTGAAAGGGTGTTACGGTACTTTTTTGCCACCAACGCACGCGTGTTTTTACGCTCATCATCCCTTTGATTTGCTCCGCATCGCATTTCTCAAGTAGTTCCTCTATTATTTTTTGAATGGATAGAAAATTTTCCCCACCCCCTTTTTTAATGCTAGGGTGTAATGTAGCCATTAGCCAATAACAGGGGGTGGTGTCTTTCCAATCATTGGGTGCTGTTACGGTTGCGCTCATCATGGCGCTGATTTGCTGTGCGTTGCATTTTTTAAACAGTTCTTTGATCGTTTTTTGAATGGCTAAAAAGGTACTGGTATTATTTTGTTTAATGGCGTTAAATAATGCACCCATTAAAAGATAGCAAAGCGTGGTGCCCGTGTAATTACCTTCCGTTAGGGTGGCGCTCATTATGCTGCTGATCTGTTGTGCGTTACATTGTTCAAATATTTCGTTGATGATATCGGCGGTTGCTTTAGCAGTTTCAAGATTCTTCCCTCCCACGGCGGAGCTCAATATATTCACTAGAAGATAACAAGCGTCGTTGAGCATTTCCCAATCAAGATCTTGTATTGTCTTAAACTTCGGTTTGATACTGTCTAATTGTTCAACTCTACGCATCATTTTCACCTAAAAAAACATTTGCTATTGTATCTTTAAGATAAATATATCGCATGAACATTAAGTAAATATGAATAGCGGAACGAAAGACATCGACTGGTTGAGAAATGGTTATTTAAATCAAAAAAAGATTAGGTGCTTATGCTTGAAGCACTATTTTTTCCAGTATATTCTCATATAAATCAGTGAGTTTTTCTAAATCAGTTAGGTTGGTATGTTCATTGACATGATGAATGCTGTCATTAAGTAGTCCTAACTCCACAATTTCAGCGCCAGTTGTTGCAATAAAACGACCATCTGATGTGCCGCCTGTGGTGTTGGGTTCTGTTGTAATGTGACAGATGTCTAAAATGGCGTCACGGCAAGCTTGTGTTAACGCGCCTGGCTTGCTGTGAAAAGGGTTGCTTAAATGGCGCCATTGAATATCGTAGTTGAGCTGATGTGCTTCGAATACTTGTTCAACTTGTTTTTGCAGTGATTCCGCTGTACTTGCAGGTGAGTAACGAAAGTTAAATCGTGCGGTGAGTGATCCTGGAATAATATTATTTGCGCCTGTGTCTGCATTAATATTATAAATTTGAAAACTGGTGGGTGAAAACAAATCGCTGGCTTGATCCCATTCTATTTTTGTTAAATGGTCTAATGCTTGAAAGCTGCGATGAATGGGGTTGATTGCTAAATGGGGATACGCAATGTGACCTTGTTTTCCGTGTACAGTCAGTTGACCGTGCAGTGATCCACGTCGTCCTACTTTGATTACGTCCCCTAATTTTTTATTGCTGGTTGCTTCACCGATTAAACAGTAATCCAGTTTGATTTTATTGTTTTGTAAGTAATCCACTATTTTAATTGTGCCATCGATGCCTGCGCCTTCTTCATCACTGGTGATTAAAAATCCTATTTTTCCAGGATGATTAGGGTTTTTTAAAATAAATCGTTCTGTTGCAACAATCATTGCAGCCAGTGCGCTTTTCATATCAGCAGCGCCACGGCCAAATAATTTTTTATCGCGAATAGTGGCTTCAAAAGGTGGGGAGTGCCATTCTGCTAAATCACCAGGCGGTACAACATCAGTGTGACCAGAAAAACAAAATAAATGTTGATGGTCATTTCCATGCGTAGCAAAAAAATTACTGACATTGTTGGAATGTAACTCAGTAATCGTAAACCCCATTTTTTTTAATCGCTGGATTAAAATAATTTGGCAGTGATTATCATTTGGTGTAATGGATTGAATGTTGATTAATGCTTTTGCTAAGGAAAGTGTTTCGCTCATGGTTTTCTCATTATTTGTTATCTGAAAAATGATTTCTTTGAGAATGTTAACTTTAACGAATCATTGCTAATAATTCAGTTATCTCAATAATTCATTAATGGATGTTTTCGCGCGCGTTTTTTCATCCACTTGTTTCATAATTAATGCGCAGTATCTTGCGTATTTTCCATTTTCTGCTGGAAGTGATCCTGGAATGACAACCGATCGTGCTGGAATTTTGCCATAAGTGATTTCATCGGTTATGCGATTATAAATAGGGGTGCTTTGTCCGATAAAAACACCCATTGAAATGACGCTGCCTGCTTCGACGATAACACCCTCCACAATTTCAGATCGTGCGCCGATAAAACACCCATCTTCGATGATGGTGGGGTTGGCTTGGAGTGGTTCAAGTACGCCGCCAATACCAACACCGCCTGAAATATGCACGTTTTTACCGATTTGCGCGCAAGAGCCAATCGTAGCCCAGGTGTCGACTAAGGTGCCTGAATCCACGTATGCGCCAATATTAATATAACTGGGCATCAAGATAGTATTGTTCGCAATGTAAGCGCCTTTGCGTGCGAAAGCAGGGGGTACGATGCGAATATTATTTGCTTGCATTTGTGCTTCAGATAAATCATGAAATTTCAGCGGTACTTTATCAAAAAATTGTGTAACACCCATGTCCATGAGTTGGTTGTCTTGTATTTTAAAAAATAACAGCACCGCTTTTTTAATCCATTGATGCGTAATCCATTCATGATTGATTTTTTCAGCCACGCGAATTTTTCCGGAATTCAGCAGGTGAATAGTTTCGTTGATGGCAGTGCGAATAGCATCGGGTGTCTTTTTCGGCGAAAATGCTTCGCGGTGGTCAAATGCATTTTCAATCGTATTTTGTAGTGTTTCCATGCGCTCATTTATTCCTGAGTAATAAAGATTAGGTGTGGGTTAGTGTAAATCTTTTTATTTCAAATAAAAATCAATTTTATTGACGAGATTAATTCGTCAAAGTATGATGCGTATCTTTCGGGGTATAGCGCAGCCTGGTAGCGCGTCTGCTTTGGGAGCAGAATGTCGGGGGTTCAAATCCCTCTACCCCGATTTGCATTTGGCAAGACAGTCCTGCGCCCGTAGCTCATCTGGATAGAGCACCGGCCTTCTAAGCCGGGGGTAACAGGTTCGAGTCCTGTCGGGCGCATTTCAAAAGTTATGGTGAGCGTGTCGCACAGCGACTAAGCGCCACACAGGAAGTGTGGCAGGGTGCAGTAGTAAAAATAACCGATTATGGTGGGCGTAGCTCAGTTGGTAGAGCCCCGGACTGTGACTCCGGTCGTCGTGGGTTCAAATCCCATCGTCCACCCCTTGTATTTTTACCTCTTGATCCTCGCCTGTATTTGTTCAAGTGGCAATGCAGAATTGCTTAATGACAGACGAGCTAGCATCACTCCTCCTTGTTTTTCTGGTCAAACTATTTTCATTGTAGGATAATCAGACTGTTATCGCATTGCGCTGCAGGGAAATTCGCATGTCACGATTAAATTCTGATTTGGCTTCTGTTGAGCTCACTGATCAAGGTGATGCCTTGTCTTTGACGGGTAATTGGTCAATTGATCATGTGGGTAAGGTGGATCTCTGGATTCAGCAGTTATCTGCAAAGCAATCTCAAATAAAGTTTATTCAAGCTAATGGCATTAAGGAAATGGATACAGCTGGTGCGCTTTTGTTGCATGCTGTTCAAAAAAAATTGTCTGAAAAAAATAATATTGAAATAAAGGGGCTGCAAAGCAACTTCCAATCTTTGCTGCAACTGGTGACGGATGAGTTATCAGTTCCTTCTGTTTTTTCTGCGCCGTCTCGAAGTGACTTTTTTTCTTTTGTGGGTAAAAAAACAATTGATCTCTATCGGCAAGCAGTCGACATGCTCGCGTTTTTAGGCGAAGTATTTGTCGTGCTTTTTTCAGTTTTGATGAAGCCTGTTAAGTTACAACTTCGATCGATGGCGCATGAAATTGATATTGCTGGTTATCGTGCATTGCCCATTATTGCTGTGATGATGTTTTTGATTGGCGTGGTTGTTGCTTATCAGTTGGGCGTGCAATTACGTATTTATGGTGCCAATGTTTATATGGTCGATTTATCAGGTGTTTCTATTCTGCGTGAATTTTCTCCATTAATTTGTTCGGTCATTATTGCAGGTCGTACTAGCACTTCATTTGCAGCATTAATTGGTACGATGAAAGTCAATGAAGAGATTGATGCGTTACGTACGATGGGTTTATCGCCGATTGAAAGGTTGGTGTTGCCCAAAATTTTAGGTTTGCTGATTGCATTGCCTTTGTTGGTTGTGTGGGGTGATATTTTTGGTGTATTTGGCAGTATGGTAATAGCAAAAAGTATGGGAGGCATTGGCTTCGATGCTTTTTTAGAGCGATTTAGACAAGAAGTTGCTCTGAAACATTTATACTTAGGTATTGCTAAAGCACCTGTTTTTGCACTGATTATTGCTGGCATTGGTTGTTTCCAAGGTTTTCAAGCAGAAGGCAGTGCGCAAAGTGTGGGTGAGCATACGACAAAAGCAGCAGTGCAAGCTATCTTTTTAATTATTTTAGCAGATGCTTTATTTTCTATTTTATTTAATTGGATGGATATTTGATGCCTGATAACATTATTGCAGTCAATCATCTCAAAAATTATCTTGGCGGGCACTGGGTACATGAAGATGTGAATTTTTCAGTGAATCGCGGAGAATTAATTGCCATTATTGGTGGCAGTGGTTGTGGGAAAACAACTTTATTACGCAGTTTATTGCGATTGATGAGGCCAACGGCTGGGGATGTATCTGTTTTTGGTGTCGACGTGATTCATGCATCACAAAAAAAATTGTTATCAGTTCAAAAAAGATGGGGTGTGATGTTTCAAAGTGGTGCTTTGTTTAGCTCATTAACTGTGCTTGAAAATGTGATGTATGTTTTGCATGAATATGCAAGCTTATCCTACCGTTCACAATTAGCGTTAGCAAAAATAAAAATCGCGATGAGTGGGTTAGATGCAGATGCTGCTTATAAATATCCCTCTGAATTAAGTGGCGGTATGAAAAAGCGTGCTGCACTGGCGCGTGCCATTGCGCTCGATCCCGAGTTAATTTTTTTAGATGAACCCACTGCGGGATTAGATCCAAAAAGTGCTGGTGATTTGGATGATTTGATTTTAGAGATGCGAAAAAACTTAGGATTAACTTTTGTCATGGTCACGCATGATTTGGATACGCTGTGGTATGTGCCAGATCGTGTTTTATTTTTAGGTGAAGGGCGTGTGTTAGCAAATCAGCCGATGTCAGAGTTATATCAAAATCCATATCCCGCTATTCGCACTTATTTTAGCGGACATCGCGCAAAAAGGAGTGAAAATGGAAGGGCGAGTTAATTATGCGGTTGTTGGTGTTTTTATTGTGATGCTCACTGTATTTTTATTCGTGGGTATTTTTTGGATGAGCACGATGAGCCATGGAAAAACCTATCATACCTACTGGGTTTTTGTACATGAAGATGTGACTGGTTTGAGTGCTGAAAGCCCTGTGAGATTTAATGGTGTGAAAGTAGGGTATGTAAAAGCAATTACGCTTGATAAAAAAAACCCGAAATTGGTAAAGTTGGTTTTGCGTATTGAGCCGACGGTAACCATTACAACCAGCACTTATGCGATTTTGAATGCGCAAGGTGTGACGGGTGTGGTTTATGTGAATTTAAAAGCAGATTCTGAAGTCGCATCCCCTTTATTAGCAGTACAAGGTAATCCTTATCCCATCATTCCGTCACGTCCTTCTTTGTTGATGCAATTGAGTGCTGTCTTACCTGAAATGACAAAAGAAATTCAAAATTTAACGGCCAGTGTTTCGCAAGTGTTAGATGTTCAAAATAAAGACTCCATTAGAACATCGCTGAAAAATATGGCTATTATCACACAAACATTGGCGGATAATTCTGTCGATTTTACAGAGACAATGAAATCATTGGATAACACGCTGACTAATTTGTCAGAAGCGAGCAATCAATTTCCTAATGCCCTGCGGCAATTCAATCAAACTTTAGATTCAGTGAATCGGTTGTCGATTGAAATGAGACAAACTTCAAAGCATATTGGTGATACGATGAAAAGTGGGCAGCTGCTTATTCATAATTTTTCGGATCAAGTGATGCCAAGCGCCCAACAAGCGCTATCTAATCTATCTGCTGTAACAATGCATATGCAATATTTGACGCATGAATTAGAGAGAAATCCAAGCATGTTGGTGCGTGGTAAATCGCCAGCAACACCCGGCCCAGGAGAAAAATAATGAAAAAATGGTGTGTTCGAATTGGTGTTGTTTTTTGCGTTATTTTTTTAACAGGTTGTGATCTTTCACCTATTAAAGTCGCATCAGAATCTAGTTATACCATGACACAATGGCCCAAAAAAATAACGATTTCAAAAAAATCAGTAAGTCGTAGCACGATACTGGTTTCAACACCCGTGGCTTCACCGGGATACAGATCATCCCGTATGATTTATGTTTTGATCCCTTATCAATTAAAGGCGTTTGCGAATCACCGTTGGGTGGCGCCGCCGTCTGAATTATTGTTGCCGCTTTTGGCAGATCAGTTGCGGGAAGCGCATTATTTTAAAGCAGTAGTAACTTCCCCTTTTTCTGGCAGTGCAAGTTATCAGCTTAATACACAGCTACTTACTTTGCAGCAAGAATTTTTACAACCGCAAAGTCATATACGACTCACGATGGAAGCCACCTTAATTCACCTCTCAAATGGTCATGTTGTGGCAAGTCGTGTTTTTCAGATTGTTATTCCCGCGCTTCAAAATAATCCTTATGGCGGTGTATTGGCTGCTAATATAGCGGCTAATCAAATGATGCATCAGATTGTGAAGTTTGTTGTAAAAAAAGTGCCAAGAAAGTAAGTTGGGAAAAAAGTATTATACAAAATCTTTTGTGTAATTTACTTGGTTGCCACCATGTTGTTGACTGATGTTTAATGCGCGTTGCACGGTTGATAGCATTTGATCAGATGAGATTTCTTTTTCTTGTTTGTCGGAAATTGCAGAAACGCCCAATGAAATAGAAATGGTGTGTTTTTCAAGACTCGCACGTAAATACTCGGCTACTTTTAACGCTTTTTCTAGATCATTGTGTGATAACAGTACGGCGAATGAATCACCGTCATATCGTGCTAAAAAATCCGTTTTGCGACGCAAACACGTTTTTAATATGTTGGCGATTTGTTTTAAGTGCTCATCTCCTTTTTGTGTGCCGTAGCGCAAATTAAAATCTCTGAAGTGATCTACGTCAATTAACAGTACCGCCATTGCATAATGATAACGCACAGCGCCATGTAATTCGGTTTGCAGTACAGTTAAAAAAGTAGGGCGGTCATTTAGGCCGGTTACTTGATCAGCATGAGAGCGTTGGAGCAATTTTTTTTGCGCATCTTTTAATTCTGTGACATCGCGACCGATTGCAAAGATCCATTGTTTTTCTGTATTGATATAGCATTTCCAATCGATAGCGCGGTGCAAATTATTTTTAGTTTTGCATTCCATTTCGAAAGTAAAAGAATGCACGCCGAGTTTCATTTTTGAGAATGCTTTTTCGATATTGGCTGTGTCAGTTTCAGACATGGCCAGTGCATCAATTACTTGACCCACTACTTCGTCTGGTTTCCAGCCTAAGATATATTCAAAAGAAATATTGGCTTGTAGGATTTGTCTATTTTCGGCATTAAGAACACAACAGAGATCAATGGGCATGTCGTAAAAGCACTCTTTGTACATTTTGTCGATATCTTGACTCATGATCAAACGTCCTTCTGAGGCCATGAATTCATCTCATTGATTTGTAACTCAGTATAGAGTATGGAAGAATTCATTTGCAAGAAGCGTAACCCCTTGTCAATTCAGATGAGATGGTGTTCAATAGGGCGCTTTATTCTGGCGCGTTTTTGCGAGAGTGGCGGAATTGGTAGACGCACTGGATTTAGGTTCCAGCGGGGCAACCCGTGAGAGTTCGAGTCTCTCCTCTCGTACCACGTAATTCCCGCGTATTTTAAAATAAGGTTGGTATCAATAATGACGGCGAAATTAGAGCAATTAGAAGGTCTTCAGCGACAGTTGGCTGTGACAGTGTTAGCAGATGATGTGAAGAAAAAGTATCAGAAAAAATTGGCTGATGTTGCGCGCAAAGCAAATATCAAAGGATTTCGTCCTGGAAAAGTACCGGTTTCTATTGTGGAGCAAAAGTTTGGTCAAGGTTTGTTGCATGAAGCTGCAGCAGAACTGATTGATTCAACATTCCAACAGCAAATAATCGAACAAAAAATCAAAATTGCTGGCGCACCGCAAGTTGATTTTGATTATGAAAATTTAAAACGGGATGCTGCTTTTGACTACGTTGCTAAATTTGAAGTTTATCCTGAAGTTAGCTTGAAGGATTTAACGGATGTTGAAGTGGATTCATTTTCGGGCGAGGTGAGTGACGATGATGTTAACGCCATGCTGATACAATTACGAACACAGCATGCCGAATGGCAAGCTGTCGATCGCGCTGCAAAATTGGGTGATCGCATACAAATTGATTTTGATGGTGTGATAGATGGAAAACCATTAGAGCAAGGCAGTGCAAAAGGGCATTCATTGGAATTGGGCTCTAATTCGATGATTCCTGGTTTTGAAGAAGGATTGATTGGTGCGAAAAAAGGCGAAACCAAAACAATTAATGTGACTTTTCCTACTGAATACCATGTTGAAGCATTGCGCTCAAAACCAGTAGTTTTTACAATAGTGGTGCATGATATTCAAGAACCAAAATTGCCGGCGCTTGATGATGATTTCGCAAAAAAAATAGGTGTTGCAGAAGGTCTGGATGCTTTGAAAAAGCAAGTCAAAGAAAAAATGCAAGCTGAATTAAATGACACAGCGCATGCACAAACAAAAAGCGCTGTATTGGATAAGCTGATGTCATTAAATGAAATTGAAGTACCAACGGCACTGTTGGATGCTGAGATTACGCATTTGCAGAATATGGCGCGTCAACAAATTGCGCAATATCGTCGTGATTTATCTGAGTCAGATATTAAAAATTTCCCACTTACGCGTGAGCCGTTTGAAGCGGATGCTAAAAAACGAGTGGTATTGGGTTTATTATTAGCAGAAGTGATTAAAGCGCATGACATTAAAGTGGATCAGGATAAAGTCAGTGATCGGTTGAAGCAGATGGCATCGCAATACGGTGATCCCGCACAAATTTTGCCAATTATATTAAAAAATAAGCAAATGGTTACAGATGTTGAAGCGTTTGTTTTAGAAGATCAAGCGATTCAAGCCTTGTTAACCAAAGCGCGTGTTCTTCCAGTGAAAAAAAGTTATGATGCAATAATGAATACAAAAGAACGCGCTTAGTGATTTGGTTTTGTCATTGATGTGGGTTTGTTACTTTAGGGAAATATTTCATGAATGAAGTCAATAATTATTTAGTTCCTATGGTCGTTGAACAAAGTGGCCGTGGCGAGCGTGCGTACGATATTTATTCTCGATTGCTAAAGGATCGCATTATTTTTTTAGTTGGCCCTGTTGAAGAAAACATGGCGAATTTAGTCATCGCTCAAATGTTGTTTTTGGAGTCAGAAAATCCTGAAAAAGATATTTCGCTCTATATTAATTCGCCAGGTGGTGTTGTGACAGCAGGTATGGCGATTTATGATACGATGCAATTTATTAAGCCTGATGTGCGCACTTTGTGTGTGGGTATGGCAGCTAGTGCAGCGGCCTTATTATTGGCTTCAGGTGCAGCAGGAAAACGTCATTGCTTACCCAATTCTACCGTGATGATTCACCAAGTATTGGGTGGGTATCAAGGACAAGGTACAGATATACAAATTCATGCAAAAGAAACGCAACGGGTGAGTGATATGATTACGCATATCTTATCATCGCATACTGGAAAGCCTTTTGAGCAAATACAAAAAGACACCAATCGTGATAATTTTATGTCGGCGCAGGAAGCAAAAGACTATGGTTTGATTGATTCTATTTTTGCAAAACGTGGTGTAGAAGAATAATTGAAGGTGAAAATATGGCGGAAAATAAGAATACCAATCGAAATGAAACGTTATATTGTTCTTTCTGTGGAAAAAGTCAGCACGAAGTTAAAAAACTAATAGCGGGTCCATCGGTATTTGTTTGTAATGAATGTGTGAATTTGTGTAATGATATTATTCGTGAAGAAGAATTAACGGATACCACCTCGACTGATCAAAAACGTTTACCTAGTCCGAAAGAATTGCATGAGCAATTGGATCAATACGTTATTGGACAGGAAGACGCAAAAAAAATTCTGTCAGTGGCGGTATATAATCATTACAAGCGATTACAACATCGCGCATCAAATGATTCTGTTGAACTATCTAAAAGTAATATTTTATTGATTGGTCCAACCGGTTCAGGAAAAACATTATTGGCGCAAACACTGGCGCGTATTTTGAATGTGCCGTTTGCAATTGCTGATGCAACAACGCTAACTGAAGCGGGTTATGTTGGCGAAGATGTTGAAAATATTGTGCAAAAATTATTGCAAAAATGTAATTATGATGTTGAAAAAGCACAAACTGGCATCATCTATATTGATGAGATCGATAAAATTGCGCGTAAATCAGATAGCCCCTCATTAACACGAGATGTGTCTGGTGAAGGTGTGCAGCAAGCATTGTTGAAATTGATTGAAGGTACAATTGCAGCCATTCCACCGCAAGGTGGACGTAAACATCCGCAACAGGAATATTTACAAGTCGATACAACGAATATTTTGTTTATTTGTGGCGGTGCTTTTGCTGATTTAGATAAAATTGTGCAGCAACGTACGGATGAAAGTGGTATTGGCTTTGCGGCAGCAGTTAAATCTAAAATAAAAATGTCTGCAAGTAATATTGTTAAAAAAGTTGAAAATCAAGACTTAATGAAATACGGTTTGATTCCAGAATTTGTTGGTCGATTGCCTGTCATTTCTGTTTTAGATGAATTGGATGAATCTGCTTTATTGGCTATTTTAACAGAACCTAAAAACGCATTAACGAAACAATATAAAAAGTTGTTTGAGTTTGAAGGTGTCTCGATTGATTTTCGTGAAGATGCATTGCATGAAATTGCAAAAAAAGCCATTGAAAGAAAGTCAGGCGCACGGGGTTTGCGTTCGATTGTTGAGCATGCCTTATTGGAAGTGATGTATGAAATTCCATCGATGGTTGGATTGAAACAAGTGGTGATTGATAAAAATGTCATTAACGGAAAATCAAAACCACTGTATATTTACGAAGGAGATGAACAAAAATCAGCAACGTAAATTAATACCGTCCTATCGTGGATGATGTTTTTGTTGATATGAAACATCATTATTGAGCAAATGAGCGAATCTACAGCAAGGAATATTAATGACCACTCAAAAACCTAAAAAAAAATTATCTGATACTGCTCAATTAACGTTGCCATTAATTCCATTGCGTGATGTGGTTGTTTATCCGCATATGGTTATTCCTTTGTTTGTTGGTCGTGCTGAATCGATTAAAGCGCTTGAAACAGCGATGACCGCTGATAAGCAAGTGGTTTTGATTTCGCAAAAAAATGCAGCTATTGATAATCCCACCGAAAAAGATTTATTTTCCATTGGAACCGTTTCCACTATTTTGCAGATGTTGCGTTTGCCTGACGGCACTGTCAAGGTATTAGTTGAAGGTGTCTCTCGTGCACGTGCAGTTGGATTTTCAACTGTAGAAGATGGTCATTTCATGCAAGCACACCTGGATGTGTTTCAAGAACCCGATGAAACCAGTGATACTGAGATTCAAGTATTGATGCGTAATGTGACTGCGCAATTTGAACAGTTGGTAAAAGCTAATAAAAAAATTCCGCCTGAATTAATTACTTCTGTTCGTAGTATTCGCGTGCCCGCACATTTTGCTGATAGCATTGCGGCACATTTAACGTTAAACATAGAATCACGTCAGAAAATTTTAGAAACCATAGCAATAAAAGAACGTTTGCATTTATTACGTGATTTAATTGCTCAAGAATTAGAACTGCTTGAGGTTGAAAAAAATGTACAGGGTCGTGTGAAACAGCAGGTTGAAAAAAGCCAGCGTCAATATTATTTAAGTGAGAAGTTAAAAGCGATTCAGCATGAATTGGGTGAGCTTGAGGAAGGTACGCCAGCTGATGAATTAAAACAAATAGAAAAAAGCATTGAAAGCGCAGGGATGTCTAAAGAGGCTAAAGAAAAAGCAAAATCTGAATTAACAAAATTACGATTGATGCCGCCGATGTCAGCGGAAGCCACTGTATCTAGGAATTATTTAGAGGCGTTGCTTGCGGTGCCTTGGAAGGCACAGTCTGAAATTAATACTAATTTAACAGCAGCTGAAAAAACTTTAGAAAATGATCATTATGGTTTGAAGGAAGTCAAAGAGCGTATTTTAGAATACTTGGCTGTTCAGCTGCGTGTTAAAAAACTAAAAGGCCCTATTTTATGTTTGGTTGGCCCGCCAGGCGTGGGTAAAACATCGTTGGGGCAATCCATTGCTAATGCAACTGGGCGTGAATTTGCGCGTATTTCGTTGGGCGGTATTCGTGATGAAGCGGAGATTCGTGGTCATCGTCGAACCTATATTGGTGCGATGCCTGGAAAAATTATCCAACGCATGATGCGAGCTAAAGTGCGTAATCCTCTTTTTATGCTCGATGAAGTGGATAAAATGGCCGCTGATTTTCGTGGTGATCCCGCTTCTGCTTTATTAGAAGTATTGGATCCCGAGCAAAATGGAAAATTTAACGATCATTATTTAGAAGTGGATTATGATTTGTCGGATGTGATGTTTATCGCAACGGCTAATTCATTGAACATACCAGCCGCTTTGTTGGATCGTATGGAAGTGATTCGTTTGCCTGGTTATACAGAAGAAGAAAAATTAAATATTGCCAAAAATTATTTAATTCCTCGACAAATTGAACAAACAGGTTTGAAGAAAAAAGAAATTCATATTTCTGATCAAGTGATTCACGAAATTATTCGCAGTTATACGCGTGAAGCGGGTGTGCGGAGTTTGGAGCGTGAAATTTCAAAAATTTGTCGCAAAGTGGTTCGTCAAGCAGTCACGCATAGTAAGCGCAAAGCATCAAGTAAATGCATTTCAGTGACGTTACGTAACTTGGAAAAATATTTAGGTGTATTAAAATATCGCTATGGATTGGCAGAAGAAAAAGATCAGATTGGTCAAGTAACTGGATTAGCTTGGACTGAAGTGGGTGGAGAGTTGTTAACAATCGAAGCTCAAGTGATGGCGGGCAAAGGACAATTGTTGCATACCGGTAGTTTGGGTGATGTGATGAAAGAATCTATTAATGCAGCGATGACGGTTGTTCGCAGTCGTTCACCAATGTTTGCTGTGGCAGATGATTATTTTCAAAAAAATGATTTTCATGTGCATGTGCCTGAAGGTGCAACACCGAAAGATGGTCCAAGTGCGGGTGTTGGTATGTGTGTTGCCTTGATATCTGCTATTACACATATTCCTGTGCATGCAACTGTTGCGATGACAGGAGAAATTACGTTGCGTGGTGAAGTATTGCCAATCGGTGGATTGAAAGAGAAGCTATTAGCGGCATTGCGCGGTAATATTAAAACGGTAATTATTCCCCTTGAAAATAAAAAAGATTTAAAAGAAATTCCAGAAGCAGTATTGCAAAACTTGGATATTTATCCAGTACGTTGGATTGATCAAGTATTGGAAATTGCACTAGAGCATTTGCCAGGCTTGCCAGGACGATCATCAGATACTGGTTTGGCTTCAAAAAAGACAGCAAAAAAACGTGTGCTGGCAAAGTCGAAAACAGGTAAGTCGAAATATGCCACACATTGATATTGATGCGCGGCAGGTTGTCGATATCGCATTGCAAAAATTAAAATCATTGCGTATTGATGCAGCTGAGCTTTCTGCGAATCGATCCAGCGGTTTTTCAGTGACAGCCCGTTTGGGTGATGTAGAGACAACGGAACATCATCTCGAGAAAAATTTTGGCGTGACTGTTTTTCATAAACAATCCACGGGTTCCGCATCCAGTTCTGATTTTTCTCTTGCATCTATTTCTGCAACGATAGAAAAAGCAGCGGCTATCGCTCGGTTTTCAAATGCTGACCCTTATGCTGGTTTGGCTGACCCAGATCGATTGGCGAAAAATTATCCGGATTGCGATTTATATCATCCATGGGATATTTCTCCAGCGGATGCCATTCAACTGGCAATGACCTGTGAAAAAAAAGCAGTTGCTGCTGATGCGCGCATTATCAATTCCGAAGGTGCTAGTGTAAGCACGACAATATCTAATGGTGTGTATGCCAATACGTTGGGATTTGTGGGGCACTATTTATTGAGTGAACATGCATTGAGTTGTAGTGTGGTTGCGCGTGATCAAGATCAAATGCAGCGTGATGATGAATATACTATTGCACGAAATGCGAAAGATTTAACATCAGTTGATGAGATTGCTAAACGTGCAGCAGAAAAAACAGTCATGCGTTTGGGTGCGCGCCGTATTAAAACACAATCTTGCCCCGTTATTTTTAATGCGCCGATTGCGAAATCTTTATTGGGTGCTTTTGTGCAAGCGATTAGTGGTGGTAGCTTGTATCGTCAATCTTCCTTTTTACTTAATGCGATGGGAAAGCAAATTTTCCCCTCATTTGTTAATGTGAATCAACAACCCCATTTGTTATCAGCAATGGGTAGCAGACCATTTGATCATGATGGTGTGGCTACAGTGGATCAACATTATATTGAAGAGGGTGTTTTGTCGCGCTATGTTTTGAGTAGTTATTCTGCAAGAAAACTGGGATTAAAAACAACTGGCAACGCTGGTGGTGTTTTTAATCTATCGATTCAACATGCTGATGTGACATTGCATGAGTTGATGCAAGAAATGGGAACAGGGCTGCTTGTGACAGAATTAATGGGGCAAGGCACCAATATTGTTACTGGTGATTATTCGCGTGGCGCTGCTGGATTTTGGATTGAGCAAGGCAAAATTCAATTTCCAGTTGAAGAAATTACTATTGCAGGTAATTTAAAAAATATGTTTGCAGGTATAGTGAGCATTGCAAATGATGTGGACATGCGTAGCGCCATTCGAACTGGTTCAATTTTAATCGACCGTATGATGATTGCGGGAGAGTAATTTTCGCAGTAAAAAATACAGTATAGGAACTTTTGTCGCTTTATGGAATAATGTGCCAATCATTTTGAATAATAGGGGATCCGGTAATGGAAGATAAAAGCAAGGCCTTGAGTGCTGCACTATCGCAAATTGAAAAGCAATTTGGTCGCGGTGCGATTATGAGTTTAGGAGAAGGGCAAGCAGATCGGGATATTTCAGTTATTTCGACAGGTTCATTAGGCTTGGATGTGGCATTGGGAATTGGCGGCTTACCGCGTGGTCGTGTTGTTGAAATTTATGGCCCTGAGTCTTCCGGAAAAACAACATTAACTTTACAGACCATTGCTCAGTGTCAAAAAAATGGCGGTACTGCTGCGTTCGTTGATGCGGAGCATGCTTTAGATCCCATCTATGCAGAAAAGTTGGGTGTGGATGTTAAAAAATTATTGGTATCACAACCGGATACGGGCGAGCAAGCATTGGAAATTACAGACATGTTGGTGCGCTCTGGTGCTGTGGATATGGTGGTGATTGATTCAGTGGCTGCACTCACGCCACGTGCTGAAATTGAAGGTGATATGGGCGATTCGCACATGGGATTGCAAGCACGATTAATGTCACAAGCATTACGTAAATTAACAGCAAATATTAAAAGATCGAATACATTGGTTATTTTTATCAATCAAATTCGTATGAAAATTGGTGTGATGTTCGGTAGTCCTGAAACCACAACAGGTGGGAATGCATTAAAATTTTATGCCTCAGTGCGTTTAGATATTCGTCGTATAGGCGCGATTAAAAAAGGTGATGAGATTTTAGGTAATGAAACACGTGTAAAAGTAGTGAAAAATAAAGTAGCGCCTCCTTTTCGCCAAGTGGAATTTGAAATTTTATATGGCGAAGGTATTTCACATGAAGGTGAGTTAATTGAGTTGGGCGTTGCACAAAACCTGATTGATAAATCGGGTGCTTGGTATAGTTATCAAGGCTCACGTATTGGGCAAGGCAAAGATAATGTGCGTGCTTATTTAAAAGAAAATAAAAAAATTGCAGTAGAGATTGATAAAAAATTACGTGACATTTTATTATCTGGAAAAGTAACGCCGCTTTCTATTTCTAGTAAATCAAAAGAGAAAATGGAAGATAAGGAATTGATTGAAGCGTAATCTAACGTATTCATTCTTGCGCTGTTTGGATTGTTTCTTTTTTAAAAGAACTTCCTTATTTCTCGTATCTTGATAGAGACAGTGAAATCAATATATGAAAGCAGTCATCCGCAATAAAGCAATGAATTATTTAGCAAGACGAGATCATTCTCGTTTTGAATTACAGCAAAAACTACGAGAAGATCACTTTAATATAGATGAAATAGAGAGCGTGCTGGATGCATTGATCGCAGAAGGATTGCAAGATGATGTGCGTGTTGCTGAAAACCATGTACGTCAACGTCGACAAAATGGATATGGTCCTGAACGTATTTCTTATGAATTGGAAAGCAAGGACATATCCAAAAAGATTATTAAAGAAATCGTGAATCCGGACTCTAAAGATTGGCAACAACAAATGTTGTCATTATTGGAAAGGCGATTTCCAGATCCTGAGGCGATTGGTCTACGTGAAAAAACGCGCTTTTTATTGAATCGGGGATATAAACAAGCAGAAGTGCTCCGTTGTTTGAATACTGAAAGGTCTGAAGAGTATGACTAAAATGCCGCATACCGTAATGAGCAGCAATGCATTACGTACCCTATTTCTTGAGTATTTTAAGCAGCATCAGCATACCGTGGTAGCTAGCAGTTCCTTAGTTCCTGTTGGAGATGCTACGTTATTATTTACCAATGCCGGCATGGTGCAATTTAAAGATGTTTTTCTTGGATTGGAAAAACGTGCTTACACGCGCGCTACCAGTTCGCAACGTTGTGTGAGAGCGGGTGGAAAGCACAATGATCTAGAAAACGTGGGTTACACAAAACGCCACCATACTTTTTTTGAAATGTTGGGTAGCTTTAGTTTTGGTGATTATTTTAAAAAAGAAGCCATTGTTTTTGCTTGGCATTTCTTAACAAAAGAATTACGTATTCCGCCTGAAAAATTATGGGTGACCGTATTTCAAGATGATTTAGAGAGTGAAAAAATTTGGTTGAATGAAATAAAAGTGGATCCCGATCGTTTTTCACGTTGCGGTGAAAAAGATAATTTTTGGTCGATGGGTGATGTTGGTCCTTGTGGTCCTTGTACAGAAATTTTTTATGATCATGGGCCTGCTATTGCTGGTGGTCCACCAGGATCGCCCGATGAATCGGGTGATCGTTACACTGAAATTTGGAATTTGGTTTTCATGCAGTTTAACCGCGATATGGCTGGTCAATTAACCCCTTTGCCAAAACCCTGTGTTGATACTGGCATGGGTTTAGAAAGAATTGCAGCTGTGATGCAAGGTGTTCATGATAATTATGATATCGATATTTTCCAGACATTATTGCGTGCATTAGCTAAATTAGTGAATTGCGATGATGTTAAGGCAATACCGATGCGCGTTATTGTAGATCATATTCGATCGGCTGCGTTTTTAATTGCGGATGGTGTAACGCCATCGAATGAAGGTCGTGGGTATGTTGTTCGGCGCATTATTCGACGCGCAGCGCGTTATGGTTTTAAGTTGGGACAACAAAAAGCATTTTTTTATCGTTTGGTGCCTGCTTTAGTGAAAGAAATGGGGGATGCTTATCCGCAATTAATCAAAGCGCAATCATTGATTGAGCAAGTGATTAAGCAAGAAGAAAAGCAATTCTCTTCAACTTTGTCAAAAGGGTTAAAAATTTTAGATAAAGAAGTGGAAGAGTCCAATAGTAATACCATCAATGGTCAATTGATGTTTCAACTGTACGACACTTATGGTTTTCCGCCAGATTTAACCATTGATATTGCAAAAGAGCGTGGATTGCAATGGGATTATGATGGTTTTCAAGCAGCCATGTTAAAACAACGCGAGCAATCACAACAATCTCAACTATTTAATCGTGATCAAACACAGCAAGTACATTTGAGAGGTGAAACTGAATTTACGGGTTATGAAAAAATGATCGATGAAGGCAGGGTCATCACCTTGTTGCATGATTTCAAACCCGTCAATGTATTAAAAACGGGCGAAAAAGGAATTGTGATTTTAGATTGCACTCCGTTTTATGCTGAGTCAGGTGGACAAGTGGGTGACGTGGGTTATTTTTATTGTGGTGATGCTACATTTCATGTGACAGATACACAAAAAAAAGGTTCTGTTGTTTTGCATGAAGGTAAAGTGATTTCTGGTGAAATTGCTTTGCAAACGCTTGTGCGTGCAGAGGTAGATCCATCACGTCATAGCACAAAATTAAATCATTCTGCTACGCATTTATTGCATGAAGCGTTGCGTCGTGTGTTGGGTGAGCATGTTATACAAAAAGGATCTTTGGTTGAGCCAAAGCGATTACGATTTGATTTTTCTCATCCGCATGCCTTAACTTCTGAAGAAATAACTGAGATTGAAAAATTAATTAATCAACAAATCATTGCTAATTTTCCACTGAATACAGAAGTGATGGCATTGGAAGCTGCAAAAAGCGTTGGCGCAATGGCTTTATTTTCTGAAAAATATGCAGATGAAGTGCGTGTTGTTTCTATGGGTAAATTCTCAACGGAGATTTGTGGTGGCACGCATGTGAATCGCACAGGTGATATCGGACTATTTAAAATTACAACAGAATCCGCTTGTGCGGCTGGTGTACGACGTATTGAAGCAGTGACTGGCAGTGAAGCGTTGCAATGGATAGAAGCGGGTGAAAAACAATTGCAATGGATTGCTGATGCATTAAAAATTTCACGTAATACAGTATCTGAAAAAGTGGCGCAATTATTGGAACAAAATAAACAATTGACAAAAGAATTGGCAGAATATAAGCAGAAAATAGCGCATCACAGTACAGGAGAATTATCTTCTTGCGTAAAAAAAATAGGGAATGTGTCTGTATTGATAGAAGTATTACCTGAAACAGATCGAGAAAGTCTGCGACATATGGTGGATCAGTTGAAACAACAGCTTGGGAAATCGATTATTTTATTGGCATCGACAGCAGATGAAAAAAATATTCTGATTGCCTCAGTTTCAAAAGAATGTTTATCTCACGTGACTGCACCTGATTTATTGAAAGCAGCGGGTGGAAAAGGGGGTGGTCGTCCTGATCTTGCGCAAGGTGGTGCGGATGATTTATCAAAATTAAACGGTGTGCTTGAGTGGGTTGAGAAAAAGATTGAAAACGCTTAACCATTATTCATAGCAAATAAGTAACGAATTTCAAAAAATGACAATCCCAAAAGATACTTGGGTCAATATTACTTTCTAATCGTGAGCTTCAGTTATATAATCTCATTCTTTAGGAAAACTGGATTAGGTAGAGAAAATACATATGAAAAAATGGTTAATGTTGTGTGGATTGATTGCGTTGTTGTGCGGATGTGCAAATAATGCGTTGCATGATTCGTTTTCTGCGTATCGCAATAAAACGGCATCTGAGTTGTATCACACATCAAAAATAGATTTACAAAAAGGCCATTATAATCGTGCCACGAAAGAATTAGAGGCGATGAGTACTTTATATCCATTTGGTCCTTATGCTGAGCCGGGTTTAATTAATTTAGTTTATGCCTATTATAAAAATGATGATGCAGATGAGGCATTAGCAACAGCAGATCGTTATTTGTCATTGTATCCTTATGGAAAATACGCTGACTACGCGTATTACATGAAAGGCGTGATAGCATTTAAGCAAGGATTTTCATGGTTACAACGCAAAGCGGGGGTGAATCCAGCGCCACGTGATTTATCAAACTTAAAAGCGGCTTATTTGTCTTTTAGTCAGTTAGTACAAACCTTTCCGAATAGTATTTATGTTCCTGACTCTATTGCACGCATGCGCTATATTCGTAACTTGTTTGCAGAAAAAGAAGTGGGTATTGCCCAATTTTATTATGATCAAAAAGCCTATGTTGCTGCCGCTAATCGTGCAAGCACTGTAGTAGAACACTATGATCGCTCACCTTCCGTTATTCCCGCCTTAAATATTATGGTGAAATCGTATCGTAAGTTGGGTTTAACGCAGATG
The DNA here is from genome assembly GCA_002793195.1 of Gammaproteobacteria bacterium CG_4_10_14_0_2_um_filter_38_22. Lineage (GTDB taxonomy): Bacteria > Pseudomonadota > Gammaproteobacteria > Coxiellales > Coxiellaceae > 2-02-FULL-42-43. Next base: position 56,618 of record PFPT01000032.1, on the reverse strand, counting down.
GCTAATAATACATTGCGTATTTTTGAAGCGAGCTATCCTACTTCGCCTGTCTTGAAAAAACTGATGAAAGGAAACTAAGTAATCATGCAAGTTGAAACCACGGATGGTATCAAAGGCGGCTTTATCGCCCATTTTTTAAGACGTTTGATTCACGTATCTATGATCGTTGTTCCAATCCTATACTATTATTTTTTGGTGAGTCGGTTTGATGTGATTGATTTGCATCATGTGATTGTGGTTTGTTGGTTTTTGATTGTTGTGTTTGAAGCAATACGCATGCGTTACCAATTTGTATTTTTCACGCAACGTCAGAATGAAGCAAATCGTGTTTCAGCCGCATCATGGACATTGTTTTCGCTCGGAATGATCTTAATTTTTTCGCCCTCTGTCGGTTATTCAATGCCAATTATTTTGAGTTGTGCTTTGGCTGATCCTCTGTTGGGTGAAATGCGGATTTATAAAAAAGACAAGTTTATCACATGGATTTTGGGTCTCATTCTCGTGTTGGTTATTTGGCTTTTGGCTGTGAAGTTTTACGCTATTCCGTTATGGCTCCCGTTTGTTATGGCGCCATTGACGATTGCGGTTGAGCGGGTTAAGACAAAGTGGATTGATGATAATGCGTTGATGTTACTTGTACCGTTACTTATTGTTTTATTTTTGTAATGAGCTGATCACATTTTTTCATAAAGTAATTTTTATCTGTTTTACTTAACAACAAAAAAAGAATCATAATCAGACACGCCATCATGCTTAAAAAAGGAATGGTGATAAATCCCAGTAATTTTAAGTGAATGGTGCTGCATACAATGCCTTGTTTGCAAAAATTAATTGGCGAAAACCCCGGTATCATTTGTTCTAAATATTGGTAGGCCGCAAAAAAAAATCCGATCATTGGAAAAGGCAGTGCATAGGGAATAATATGGCAATCATCTTTAAAGGCGGCGATACCCAGTAAAATAACGAGCGGGTACAATGCAATACGTTGGTACCAGCACAGTGGGCAAACAGGCCAGCTCAGAATTTCACTGGCAAACAAGGTTGCCAGTAGTGCGATCAGCGAAATCAGCCATGCAAAAAACAATCCGTATTTTTGAAAAAAAAGTTTCATTTATTTCACCGCGTCGATTACTGTTTTTATTTGTGATTGAGTTAATGGGTTCACGAGAATGCCATTGATGAACAACGTCGGTGTTTGAACAACAGGCATCAACTTCATAGCCAGTTTTAAATTATTTTGAATAAAAAGGGCATATTGATTGGATACGATGCATTGTGCCAATTGATCCGTCTTTACCCCATGAATTTTGCTGGCAAAATTCATGAGTGTGGGGATAGTTGCCCAATTCTGTTCTTCTGGCGGTTGGTGTGCAAAAATATACGCCACAAAAGGAAAAAACAATTTTGGATTTTGTTTGTAAATGCAGTGTGCTGCATTTGCTGCAGGTAGTGATCCTTGAATAAAGGCCAAATTAATCAGGGTGTATTTAGCAATGCCTGTGCTGATGTAATGCTTTTGAATGCTGGGCATCAAGGTTTTATTAAAGTGGGCGCAATTCACGCATTTTAAATCTTCAAATGCAACGATATGTACCTTCGCTGCTGGATTTCCCATAGTGGGTTGATCTTGTGTGTTAATGACAACGGGTTTGGGTAATTCATGCTGAATAATAATGGGTTTTATATAAAAAAATGCAATTAAGCCAGCAACGAGAAGGGCTAAAATAGCGATCATGATTTTCTTTATTCTATTATTTTCCGACACCGGTCTTCCTTTTATTTTTCATCATGTTGTGTTTGTATTCTAGTTTCTCTTGCTGAATTGAGCAACAACCATCGATTCGTATCACTTTGAAAACGCAAAAGTGAGCAGGGGGCATTTTATGACACGCTTTAAAGGTTTTCTGGCTGAGGTCTTTTATTAAGCAGTGCGCCAACGTGTTTTGTCGCTGATAGATTTAAAATTTGATATATTGTCGACATTCCCAAATCAGTGAGGATGAGGATATGAAAAAGAACTTATTGTTTGCGTTACCTGTTTTTCTGCTATTGGCTCAAACCATTTATGCGGACAATGCATTTTCAACTGCGCCAGCCCCTGCACAAGCGTATCATGCGCTTGGAGTAGCGGCTCCTTCACAGCAGCCGGTGGCTGTCCAGTCAGATAGTGCTGTTAGTGCAACCAGCCCATCTGCGATGAGTACCGCGAGTGTCGATATGTCGCCCTCAAGAAATTCAGTCAATGATACACAGCAAAGTAATCAGCAAATAAACAATTTAGTGGCAAGTAATCAAGCGATGGGTACTGCAATACAAACGATTGAACAATCAGTTGCGCAATTACAACGGACTGTTGATCAGCTCAAGAAAAACCGTACTCAATCGCAAGAAACCACCAGCAACTATGTTGCTTATGTCACGCATATGCTCACTGATTTAGAAAACCCAACTGGAATGGGTGTGATTGCAGTGATTGTATTAGGATTGGGGTTTATGATAGGGCGCAGTATTATTCAGCGATCTCAAGATCGTGTTTTTTCATCTAGCAATACAGTGCCAACGGCGCATGCAAAAAAAATGCATTCAGGGCGTCCTGATATTTTGGTTGATGAGGAAGCAAAAAGTGAATACGATTTCATGAATACAACTGAAGCCATTCCTGCACAGTTAGATTTAGCGCGTTCCTATATTGCGATGAACGACCAGGATCAGGCATATGCTATTTTAAAAACAGTGATGGAAAAAGGAACGGAAGAGCAGCGCTTGGAAGCACAGTTATTAATTCAAAAAATAATTAAGAAAAAATGATGAAACGTATTGCGCTGGCTGTGTGTTATGACGGCTCACGGTATCATGGTTGGCAGCATCAAGAAGAAGTGAGTTCAGTGCAGCAAACATTGGAGCATGCGTTGTCACGCGTTGCGGCTCAACCCATTACAGTTATTTGTGCCGGACGAACGGATGCGGGTGTCCATGCCAGTGCGCAAGTGGTGCATTTTGATACTGAAGCAGAGCGCACAACGCGTTCTTGGGTGTTTGGTGCAAATAGCAATTTACCAGCAGATATTTCTGTATTGTGGGCAAAGCAAACGCAGCATGATTTTCATGCGCGTTTTTCAGCGTTATCACGAACCTATCGTTATGTGATTTGTAATCAGCTTGTTCGTCCAGGCATTTTAAATAAAGCGGTGGGTTGGCAATATAAAAATTTGGATGTGCAACGCATGCAACAAGCAACTCAATATTTGTTGGGTGAGCATGATTTCAGTGCGTTTCGTGGTTCAGGTTGCCAAGCGAAACACGCTATTCGAACGATTTATTATTTGAATGTGAAAAAACAAGGTAGTTTGATTGTGATTGAAGTCAAAGCCAATGCCTTTTTGTTGCATATGGTGCGCAATATTGTTGGTGTATTGGTGCAAATTGGCGAAGGAGAGAAGAACCCTGATTGGGCTGCTGATGTGCTACATTCGCGTGATCGTCGTAATGCAGGCATTACCAGTGCCCCAAATGGACTTTATTTGGTTGAGATTGATTATCCGGCGCATTTTGAATTGCCGAAAATGCCGAAAGGACCATTTTTTCTCGACTAATCTTTGCTATACTCCGCAACAATATCAAATTGAGAGTGAATTATCATGAGTTGGTTTAAGCGATTATTACCGAAAATTGCAAGCTCTGCGAAAAAAAAGGGTGTGCCAGAAGGCATTTGGAGTAAATGCGCAGGATGTGAAGCTGTTTTGTATCGTGCAGAGTTAGAGCGTAGTTTGTTCGTTTGCCCTAAATGTCAATATCATATGCGATTAACAGCCCGTCAACGTTTGGATTTTTTCTTAGATCCCATTGATCGTGAAGAAATAGGGCAAACCATTTTGCCGCAAGATCGTTTGAAATTTCGCGATTCCAAAAAATATAAAGATCGTCTTAATGCTGCACAAAAAGAAACGGGTGAATCTGAAGCAATAATTGTGATGTCTGGGAAATTATTTGAAATGCCGGTCGTTGTGGCTGCCTTTGAATTTGGATTTATTGGCGGATCGATGAGTTACGCAGTCGGAGAACGGTTTGTGTTGGCTGTGCAAAAAGCAATTGAACTGCATGCGCCTTTTATTTGTTTTGCAACCAGTGGTGGCGCGCGTATGCAAGAAGGATTGTTTTCTTTGTTTCAAATGGCAAAGACAGCAACGGTATTAACACAATTAGCAAAAGCAAAACTGCCTTTTATTTCTGTATTAACAGATCCAACAATGGGTGGTGTGTCAGCTAGTTTAGCAACATTGGGTGATATTATTATTGCAGAGCCGAAAGCGCTAATGGGATTTGCGGGGCCACGTGTGATTGAGCAAACGATTCGTCAGACATTGCCAGAAGGTTTTCAGCGCGCTGAGTTTTTATTGGAAAAAGGAGCGATTGATAGCATCGTTGATCGTCGTGAAATGCGTGAAACCGTGCATCGTTTGTTTTCAAAATTAATGCATTAATTTTCAATGAATTTAAACGATTGGTTTTTCCATATTAAACAAATCCATACTCAGCGCATGGAGCTGGGTTTAGATCGTATTGGTTTAGTTGCCAGTCGCATGCAACTCACCCATTTTAATTGCCCTGTGATCACAGTCGGCGGCACAAATGGAAAGGGGTCTTGTACAAAAACACTCGAATCTATTTATCATGCAGCGGGTTATAAAACCGCTTTATACACGTCACCCCATTTACTTGAATTTAATGAGCGTATTCGCATTGATAATCATGATATCGCAGATCATGAATTAATACGCGCGTTTAATGCGGTCGAAAAAGCACGCGGTGATATTATTTTGAGTTTTTTTGAATTTATCACGCTTTCTGCTTTATTTTTATTTAAAGAAAAAAATAATGACGTGATTATTTTAGAAGTGGGTTTGGGTGGTCGATTAGATGCGGTTAATATTGTGGAAAGTGATGTTGCTGTTGTGACATCCATTGCATTGGATCACATAGATTGGTTGGGCAATGATCGTGAAACCATTGCGTATGAAAAAACGAGTATTGCGCGTGCGCAAAAACCATTAATCTCAGGCGAAGAAAATCCACCTCAAAAAATAGCAGAAACAGTGGAACTTAAAAAGGCGATCTTGTATCAAATTAACCGTGATTATTTTTATTGTTTGTCAGATAATTATTTTTGTTATTCAGATCAGCATGATATTTATGACAAACTGCCTGTGCCCCATTTAAAACATCAAAATGTGGCAACAGCTATTGCGGCTATTCAGGCATTAAAAAAAAAACTGCCCATTTCGCAAAAGCATATAGCGCAAGGAATTCAATCAATTTGTTTGTCAGGGCGATTTGAAAAGAACGCATCACCTTTTCCCATGGTGTTAGATGTGGCGCATAATCCACATGCAGCCGTTTGGTTAGCGCAACAATATGCGCAGTTACCCACAGTGAATAAAAGCATAGCAGTTATTGGTATGCTGAAAGATAAGGCGATGACTGATACCGTCTTACCTTTGATGCCATTCATTCACACTTGGTGCGTTTGTAATTTAATTTCAGAATCACCGGAACGGGGATCTGATGGCAGCGAATTGTTTACTTTTTTTAAAAAAAATGGAAAATCCGTTGAAATTTTTGCGGATGTGGCAACAGCAATGCAATTTGTGTTACGTGCTAATTGCCAACAGGAATGTGATCGTGCTTTAATTTTCGGATCGTTCCATACTGTCGCTGCTGCCAAGCGATGGCTGATCGAAAACGAATAGCAGAAAATAAGGAGTTTCACGTGGAAGAAAAAACAAAGCAACGGCTAATTGGTATATTGGTTTTAATTGGTGCGTTGTTTATTATTTTACCTTTTTTGTTTCATAACTCGCACCCATCGCTTAAAGCATCTTCCATTGTGCAAAATACAACTGCAACGCCAGCACCAGCTGTTTCTGTAACATTGCCAGTGGATAATTCAACGTTGCCGCAAAAAAGTAGCGCCGTTTCATCTCCAAGTTCAGCAGTGACTACAACTACAACACAGCAAGCCATGCCAAATAATGCTACCTTATCTAATGGAAATACAGTTGCAGCACCATCTGCATCCTCAATACCCAAGCGCACCAAATCCACAGATGGTTTTACGCCTGATCAAGCGGTATCTCCTGCGTCTGGTTTAACAACTGGACAACATATTGGCTCAGTAGCGCCTGATGCTACATTGCAAGCTGCTACCCAAACACAGGCGGCTTCTTTAGCAGAAACATCCAGTAGCGTTGATGTGGTATCTTCAAAACCCGCATGGCATAAAAAACCAACCGCGTTTGTAGCGAAGCCTATTGCGAAAAAACATGCTGTTACCCATTTTTCTAAAAAAGAATGGCATGTGCAATTGGCTGCATTTTCAAATAGAAAAAATGCAGAGAATTTGGTTAGAAAGTTGCGTGCACAGCATTTTGAAGCTTATATGCATGAAGCGATTCTCGGTCATCGTGTTTTAGTTGAAGTGATGGTGGGGCCAGAAACAAGCGAATACAGTGCAATAGTAATGCAACGTCGTTTGAAACAAGCCTTTCATTTAAACGGCGTGGTTAGAAAACGAGTCGCATAGCGTTTATTTAAACGGAGAAAATAATATGAGCACGTTAGGACATTTTACTGAGTTGGATTATATTCTTATTGCCGTTATTTTGATTTCTGTCATTGCTGGTTTTTTTCGGGGTTTTTTGCGCGAAGCGATTTCATTGGCAACTTGGTTTTTGGCTTTTTTAGGCGCCTTAAAATTTGCACCTGCGTTGAGCAATGCAACGAAACACATGATGGCACATGATACGGTACGTTATGTTATTTGTGTGATCGTGATCTTCTTGGTTATTTGGATTATCGGTGTGCTGATTAATAAATTAGCGCATACACTCGTTTCAACGGCAGGTCTGGGATTGTTCGACCGTGTGTTGGGTTTTATATTTGGTGCAGCGCGGGGGTTTTTATTTGCTGTGATTGTCTTGTTAATTGTGAGCGTGACGGCTGCTCAAAATGCAGCGTGGGTAAAACGCTCAGTTTTGGCGCCTTATTTTCAACCGGTCGTCACAAAATTTGCAAAGTTAATTCCCAAAGATGTGGGAAAAGTGGAAACATGGGTGGATAAATTACGTGCTGTTGCACAATAAGCAATTATGTTGGCATTACAAATTCAAGATTTACGAAAAACCTACAGCAATGGTGTTGAGGCGTTGAAAGGCATTAATTTGTCACTCGAAGAGGGACATTTTATTGGGTTATTAGGCCCCAATGGCGCTGGAAAATCGACAACCATTAGTATTATTAATTCGTTGACTTTAAAAACGAGTGGTAGCGCGCGTATTTTTAATTATGATATTGATACAAGTCCGAGTTTGGCCAAAGCGCAAATTGGCGTTGTGCCGCAAGAATTTAATTTCAGTATTTTTGAAAAAGTCATTCATATTGTCATGAATCAAGCAGGATATTATGGTATTCCGAGATCCGTTGCAAAACAGCGCGCAGAAAAATATTTAAAACTGTTAGAGTTATGGGAAAAACGCAATCATATTGCGCGAAACTTATCGGGTGGCATGAAGCGTCGGCTGATGATTGCCAGAGCATTAATGCACGAACCCAAATTGCTCATTTTGGATGAGCCAACGGCAGGTGTTGATGTTGAAATTCGTCGTTCTATGTGGCATTTATTGCGCCAATTAAATGCCGAAGGTAAAACAATTATTCTTACCACGCATTATCTTGAAGAAGCTGAAACGCTGTGTGATCGTATTGCGATTATCAATCATGGCAAAATTATTCAAGATACCACCAAAAAACAATTGCTCAGTTTGCTTAATGTGGAAACTTTTATCTTTGATTTGGCTGAACCATTGCATACTGAGTTACCTACGGCTGAGCATTTTAGCGTGAAAAAAATAGACTCCATGACCATTGAAGTGATCTGTGAAAAAAAACAAAATATAAACACCATTTTCCATTATTTTAATACGCATGGCTTAATCATCTCGAGTATGCGTAATAGCGTGAATCGTTTAGAAGAATTATTTTTGAAATTAACACAAAAAGTATGAATGTAAATGACACCCAAACAAATTTTAATTGCTTATCAAACGATTATTATTAAAGAACTGCTTCGTTGTTTTCGTATTTGGCCGCAAACCATTATGCCGCCAGCTATTACCACCATTTTATATTTTTTAATTTTTGGCAAATTGATTGGATCACAAATCAGCGCAGTGCAAGGGTTTACCTACATGCAGTATATTGCGCCCGGATTAATTATGATGCAAGTAATCACAAATAGTTATATCAATGCATCCTCTTCATTTTTTAGTATGAAATTCCAACGCAGCATTGAAGAAATATTAATTTCCCCAACGCCCAATTTGGTTATTTTACTGGGATTTATAACGGGCTCTGTTGCGCGCGGATTTATTGTTGGTTGTATTGTGATGTTAATTGCTTTGTTATTTACGCATCTGAATGTAGCGCATGTGTGGTTAATGTTATTAACTGTATTAATGACCTCGATCTTTTTTGCAACGGCAGGTGTCATCAATGGTATTTTTGCACGTAATTTTGATGATGTTTCGTGGATTCCCTCATTTGTATTAACTCCTTTAACGTATTTGGGTGGTGTGTTTTTTTCAATAACGATGTTGTCTGGCATCTGGCAAAAAATCGCAATGGTGAATCCCATTTTGTACATTGTTGATTTATTTCGATACAGTGTGTTAGATGTCGCCGATGGCAATATTTTTCTTGCTACGCTGATTTTGTTTGCGGCTACGTTTGTTTTATTCTTTTATGCTTTGTACTTATTGAAAAACAGCTCGCGATTAAGAAATTAATTTTTGTCCATATTAAGCAAGTGGTTTTTTGGGACTTCCTGAATTTGATGGCTCAGATTCTACAGACTGGGCTTCAGGTTTAGCTTCAGGCGTAGGTGATTTAGACATTATTTTTCGTTTGATTAAAATACACATCATTTTGGTGTTTTCCTTTCTAGAAATGGCTTGAAATAGTGTTATCCTTTCGGATAACTTATGCGCGAGCATATCGGGAGGCAATTTTTTTCCATTATCAATGAGGCGCTTTAAATCATCAGCCAATGTTTTATCATGAGGATCTTGCTGAGCACGAGAACTAAATAGGCGACCCGTAACTGTCGTTGCTTTTTTATACTCTATGAGCGCCAGATTAATTTGCGTAATAAATTCCATGGATCCCATAAATTGCTGATCATCTGATGACTCAGGCATATCTAAAAAATCAAACTCAGAAAGTGAATCAAAATGCCTCTTAACTAATTCATTTTGCTTGTCAATATCACTACGTAAGCTATTAATATCCTCTAGCGTAATCTCGATGGATTTTTCTTTATATAAAATTAATACGGCTGCAAGGAACAATTCAGTTTCTTCAGTGCGTTCTGGCGCAGCACACCATTTTTTTGCCTCATCTGATTCAGGAGGCGGCATCATGAGTAAGTCTTGCACTACTTTCGGAATTTTTTTAAATCTTTCTGTGTCAAAAATAGATAACCTTTCCGGATAGTAGATCGTTCGCAAGGTAGCATAACGATCAGCAATTATAGCGACACTGAATTCTTTTTTCTCCCTTGCTTTATAGTATTGCGGTATATATCCTTGGGTTCCAGCAGTAGCGTATTTTTCTTTTTCCGTTATAGCCAAGCCAAAATCAGCTAACTGCAGGCGCCCACTTTGGTTAATAAATACATTTTCTGGTTTGATATCGCAATGTGCTATAGCGATAGGTAAAGAATGTAGTTTGTGTACTGAATAAAGAAGATCTATTGCTAAATCTAAACGCGCATTAAAAGCGCTTTCTTTCCAATCCGCTTTTTGAGAGCGATTATAATTACCTCTCTGAGAATGCAGCTGAGCGTTTAGAGAATGCTTATATTCTGGCATGACTGAAAAACACAACGCTCTGGGTGAAAGCACAAAAACACTGCTACATACTATCCCCGCCGTGTTCATAAGCGCAGTCTCTTTTTTTATTGATGCTTCTGCTGCTTTGATTTCTTTATCTTTGTCTTTTTCAGCTTTGGCCAATTGAAGTTTAAGCACTTTAATTTCTTCTTCTAATTCCTCTACTCTATTAAATAGATCGATATAAGATGTTTTTTGGTCTGGTAACAATTCTTCCGCTGAAAAATGCAATCCCAGAATGTCTTGTGCCTTGTTTAGTTTTGTTGTGTATTCTTCCTCGCATTTTTTTATGGCGTCTGTTAGTTCTCTTGGTTTTTCGATGGCCTCTTTATGGAGCAAATTTTGAATCTTAACTGCGGTATGCACATAACCTTTAAGCGTTTTATATTCTCCACTTCGGTCTTCTATTATCGCTTCTCTGACCACACCAAATCCACCAGCTCCTAATAATTCTGATGTAATGAGATAGGTTGTATTTTCTATTTTAAGGTACCCTATTACTTGCGCTTCTTTTAATACGCATGGCTCAGATGGGTTAAAAAATAAAGCCATCTCTTCTGGAGTTTCTGCGGGTATTGTTGGCATATAAAATTGGCTTGATGAACAAAAACGCAGGCTGCTGAACCTAAAAAGCATGGTTTCTTCAATAAACTTAAAATGTTTCGAAAATTCATCTTTTTCAGAATTTCCTTTCATTGATCGTCTCATATTACCCCATCACAGACTATTTTGAGTATTTTCAAAATTAAGTGAATTTTTTATATTGTTACTAATTATAGTAGTTAGGATGCCAATTTTCTTTGGACATCTCCCTGAGGAATTACTCTAAATTAAATGTTACTGAATGCGCTGAAAAAACAGCGTGTTGTAGTTCTGATTTAGCCTAGACATTCTATTAAGATTTTTTTGATTTATGCGGCTAAACCTAGGTGCTTGACTATCTAATTATTGCTTTCCGCTTTTTTTGCAATTGACAATTGATGTATTCATACTAGATGCTGGTTTTTATTAAAAGTGAGGTTTGCCTAAATGTATTCATCCAACTCCTCTGTGGAGTCAATGATTTCTGATTTGTTTAAACAGTCGAGGCCCGTTTTTTTTTCATATCCTGTAGATGGGTCTAACTATCTAATATTCTATACTGATGTTGCCACCCCATTTGCTTTGAAAACTTATGTTTCGCATAATGGTATCCCGCTTCATATTATCATAATAAAATTACAGAATGATTATTCCCCACTTTTTATACAAAACCGCAATACTGGTTTAGAATATTCCGAGCTTTCAGAAGAAGAGCTGAATCAATTAAATTTGAAATGTAGGCGTTGCTTTGAACATGTTGAAACTTATTCGGCTAGTAAAATTGCCCAATTATTTCATGAGCCAGAAAAAGCGCCGCCAAAAAGAAAACCACTTTCTCAGGAAGAGATCAAGGAAATAGTAGCAATGGAGGAGGAGAAACCAACACCTTCAAAAAAATCAATAATAGATTTTACGCCTTTCAATAACGAAATTAAAAAGCTGGAGAAACAAGTTCAGGCTATGATGCAATCTGATGAATTTATTCAATATACTAAAAAGTTAAAAAGTGCTAAACAAATTAAAAAAACAAAGCTATGCACGGTAGGAAGGCAATTTGATCTTGCCTTAGCAAAATGTAACAGTTTATTAGCGCGTGCTAAAAATATTGATGCAGACTTAAAAATTCTGAAGCCTGGTAAAGCTAAAAATAAGAAAACGCTAACGAGTATGTTGGAAAAACTGGCATCTTTGTGCGCAAAAATTGAAGAAAAACGCTGTCAAATTCAAGTTGCATTTGATGACTTAAAAACACTAAAAACACAAATGACAGTAGCTGAAAGGGTATCGACAGCAGAACCACTTGTTGCTACGCCTGAAGAAGCAGATCAGTTGCTTGTGCAATCTACAGAAGAACTACCTGAGCAGTCTGAAGGAGAAGCAGCACAATTTGAGCGAGTCGTTGCAGCTCATCGACACAATCCTTATGCAGCAGCAATCACAGGGCCCCGTTTATTCAGGCACAACCCTTATGCTGCTGGCAATGATGATTGGGATAATACGCAAATACCTTTGGCTCGAAGATAGGAACTTTAATGGGTTATCTTGTATCGCATCTTGAGGATCATTGAGTATCTATCTTTGGGATTGAATTTTTATTTGATCTCGATACTATGGGCGCATGAGAACACATAACCGAACCATTTGTATCGCACCCATGATGGCCTACACGGATCGTCATTTCCGCTATTTGCTGCGATTAATATCAAAAGAGGCTTTTTTGTACACTGAAATGGTAACCGCGCAAGCGATTATTCATGGTGATCAAGCTTATCTGCTCGATTTTTCAAAAGAAGAACATCCTATCGCATTGCAGTTGGGTGGTTCAGATCCTGCGTTATTAGCACAAGCAGCACAAATTGGTGAGCAGTGGGGTTATGATGAAATAAATCTCAATGTTGGCTGTCCCAGTGAACGTGTACAAAATGGGTGTTTCGGCGCTGCATTAATGAAAGAAGCGGGTTTGGTTTCAGATTGTTTGCGAGCAATGCGTGAATCTGTTTCAATTCCTGTGACGATCAAAACCCGTTTGGGTGTAGATGAATTTGATAGCGAAGCGTTTCTGCATGATTTTATCGGAAAAACAATTGAATCAGGTTGTACTGTTTTTATTATGCATGCGCGCAAAGCTTGGTTAAATGGATTGAGCCCCAAAGAAAACCGTGAAATTCCACCGTTAAATTACGATCGCGTTTATCAATTGAAAAAAGTTTTCCCTCAGTTGGAAATCATTATGAATGGGGGTATTCAAACACGTGATGCAATAGCTGCGCATTTGAAAAAGGTGGATGGTGTCATGCTTGGTCGCGTAGTTTGTTCAAACCCTTATTTTTTGGCTGATACGAAAACAGTGCCGCGTATAGATATCGTGCGTGCCTATTTGCCTTATATTTTAAAGCAGTATGCGCAGGGTGTTTCAATGCGACAAATGACGCGGCATTTGATTGGTTTGTATCAAGGTGAGCCTGGCGCGCGCGCATGGCGCAGAAAACTGAGTGAAGCGTATGATGATGATCGTCAGTTGATTCGTGCAATTGAAGCACAATGCGAGGCGCAATAAACCGCGCCTCAATACAGTATAAAACGATGTTTATTTTTCGGTTTTTTCTGTGTTAGCAGCAGCACCTTTGCGTGCGTATTTTTGTTTGAATTTTTCAACGCGGCCAGTGGTTACTATTTTTTGCTGACCAGTGAAAAAGGGGTGACACTCAGAGCAAATTTCTAAGTGCAGATCTTTTTTGTCTAAAGTTGAGTGCGTTTTGAACGTATGTCCGCAACTGCACGTTACCGTAACTTCTTCATATTTGGGATGGATATTGGCTTTCATAGTATTTCCTATCAGTGACCATTTTTGCTGCAAAGGATAGCGGAGAATAAGTAGGTTGGCAAGCATGAAAACAGCTCTATTTTCTCTTGTCTATATAAAATCAGCTGTGTTGATGACACAACAGTTTCATCCACTTATCTATTGTCATGTGCATCAACTTTTCTGGATCTAAAAACAAATCAATGATTTTGGCTGCTTGTTTTTCAGTATAATGCGCCACAATCGTTTTTTTAAATTTATCAATTAAAAGTGGAATGCCAGTTGCGCGACGCCGTTTGTGGCCAATGGGATAATCGATGCTGATTAAATCGGTTTTTGTGCCGTCTTTAAAGGTAATTTGAATGGCATTGCCAATGGCGCGTTTTTCAGGATCCAAATAATCCAAGCTGAATTGTTTGTTTTCAACAACCTGCATTCGATTACGTAAGTGATCAATCATTGGGTTTTTTGCGATCGTATCTTCATAATGCGCTGCTGTAAGCGCTCCATAAATTAAAGGCACTGCAATCATATATTCTAAGCAATGATCGCGATCAGCGGGGTTGTGCAACACTCCTTTTTTACTGATGATGCGCATTGCAGGAGCTTGTGTTTGCACATCAATTTTTTCAATTTGTTCCAATTTATTTTTAACGAGAGGATGAAGTTGTAGTGCACATTCAACAGCAGTTTGAGCATGAAATTCTGCAGGATATGAAATTTTAAATAAAATATTTTCCATGACATAGTTTGCATAAGGACGTGTTAGTGAAAATGATTGACCTTTGAATGAGACATCATAAAAACCCCATGTTTTGGTAGTTAAGGCATTGGGATATCCCATTTCATTTTGCATCGCGATTAAAGCCAATCGTACACCGCGCGAGGTTGCATCACCTGCAGCCCATGATTTTCTGGATCCCGTATTCGGCGCATGACGATAAGCTCGTAAAGATTGCCCATCGAGCCAAGCATTAGAAATTGCATTATTGATTTGGTCTTTAGATCCGCCGAGTAAGTGGGTTACAACGGCAGTGGTTGCTACTTTTACTAAAAGCACATGATCTAATCCAACTTGATTAAAACTATTATCAAGGGCTAATACACCTTGAATTTCATGTGCTTTAATCATCGCGCATAAAATATCTTTTATGGTGAATTTTTTTTGGTGAGTGCGATGTAAATAATCAGTAATTGCTAAAATACCGCCTAAGTTATCAGAAGGGTGACCCCATTCTGCAGCCAGAAAAGTATCATTAAAATCTAACCAGCGAATGAGGGTGCCAATATTAAAAGCGGCTTGTACGGGATCTAATTCGAATGGTGTGCCAAAAACACGCGCGCCATTTTTTAAAAAAGCATTGGGCACAACAGGTCCTAATAATTTTGTGCAAGCCTGGAATTGCAATGCCATTAATCCGCAAGCCAAGCTGTCTAATAAATCATAATGAGCTGTGTTAATTGCCAGCGTGCTGTAGTCATGAAAATCGAATACATAGTTTGTGATATCTTGAATAACGTTATCAAACGCATTACGCGCATTGTTTTTATTGTGATGCAACATGGGGATATTCTCTTGGTTGTGGTCCAATATATTCTGATAAAGGACGAATCAATTTGTTATTTTTGCGTTGTTCCATGATATGCGCAGACCAGCCAGCCGTGCGTGCAAACACAAAAATAGGTGTAAACAATGCCACTGGAATATCGCAGAAATGATAAGCTGAAGCACTATAAAAATCTAAATTTGGAAACATTTTTTTTTGTGCCTGCATGAGTCTTTCAATGGTTTCAGATACGGCGTAAACCACTTTATCTTGAGTGGCATCAGCTAGTTTTTTAGAAGCGGTTTTAATGATATCAGAGCGGGGGTCGCCATTTTTGTAAACGCGATGTCCAAATCCCATGATTAATTTTTTTTGTTTGAGTAAATCTAACAAGCCTTTTTTCGCATCATCAACAGATGAAAATTGTAAAATTAATTTTAAAGCTGCTTCATTAGCACCCCCATGTAGTGATCCGCGTAATGTGCCGATTGCACTGCAAATACAAGAATAAAAATCTGATAGTGTGGCAGCAGTCACACGCGCTGCAAAAGTGGATGCATTAAATTCATGCTCAGCATATAAAATTAACGATAAATTAATTGTGCTGGCTTGCAACGGGTCTGGTTTTTTTTGGTGTAATAAATGCAAAAAATACTCGCCGACTGTTTTATCGTCCAGCGAGACAGTAATTTTTTTTTGATGATGATGAAAGTGAAACCAATACATTAAAATGCCAGGAAAACAAGCAATCAAGCGATTGGCAATCCTAATTTGATTGTGCGATTGAGTTTCAGGTTCAATATTCCCTAAAAAAGAACAGGCCGTACGCAGCACGTCCATTGGATGCGTTGAAACAGGGATTTGTTCTAATACTATTTTTAATGCGGTTGGAAAATCACGCAGTGAAATTAACGTATTTTGATAATCGGTTAATTGTGATGGTGTTGGTAGTTCACCATAAATTAATAAATAGGCAACGGCTTCAAAACTCGATTTTTGAGCGAGATCGTGAATGGAGTAGCCGCGATAGTGTAGTCCATTTTCATTATGCCCAACCATTGAAATAGCGGATTGTCCTGCAATAATGCCAGCTAAACCAGCGGGTTGCTTTATTCCTTTTTCCATATAAATTCCTTGGTTTCAACTTTTGAGAAATGTTATTGTATCACTTCATTTAAAAAATTCAGCAGGAGGCTTGGATGAAAACAGTAGTGGTATTTATTTTTTCTGTTGGATTTTTTTTATTGTATAACACAGCGATGTTTGCAGGTGAAAAAAATGTAGGGCAATGTTTGAAATGGAAGCGAGTGTGTTATCAAAAAGAACACTGCATTCATCAGACGGGTTTGCGCACAGGCTGTTATCGCTGCTTAAAACCGGCTCAAAAAGGGTTCCATCTTTATTTACGTCAAATTGATCGCGGTACCTGCAATATTCGCACTGTCGAATATTTACGCACGATGGGTTACCGTTGCTACAATCCTGATGATGCAGATCCTTGTTCGCGTACACCAAAAAGTGAGTATTGTGATTGGCGTTGTGTGAAGTATGCGAAACAGTGACCAGATTGATTTTGGTGGTTTCGCATGTTAGGATCCGCGCATTTATTTTCTTGGAAAACGGATGCGTGCTTTATTCCAATCAAAAAGTTATCCCTGGGTTGTAATCTCTTTTTCAGCCTTATTTCTGTTCTATAAATATGTCTTGCAGGTTTCACCCAGTATTATTTCTCATGATTTAATGCGCCAATTTCATTTAGATGGTGCGGGTCTTGGCAATTTAGCCGCTACTTTTTTTTATGCCTATCTGGTGATTCAGCTTTTTGCAGGCCCCTTATTGGATAAATTGGGTGTGCGTGTATTAACGGCATTGGCTATTTTGCTTTGTGGGTTGGGTGATATGTGGTTTTCACAAGCAACCACTTTATTTCAAGCAATCATCGCACGCACTTTGATTGGCGCGGGCGCTGCCTTTGCTACTGTCAGTTATATTAAAGTCGCCTCCATTTGGTTT
Organism: Gammaproteobacteria bacterium CG_4_10_14_0_2_um_filter_38_22; assembly: GCA_002793195.1. GTDB lineage: Bacteria > Pseudomonadota > Gammaproteobacteria > Coxiellales > Coxiellaceae > 2-02-FULL-42-43. Next base: position 39,729 of record PFPT01000032.1, on the reverse strand, counting down.
GACCCTAAGCGGTTTGCTTTTGTTAGCGGATTATTGGCAACAGCAGCAATGATTGGTTCGATGTCTGGACAACTGCCCTTTGCTTTATTGGTGGTTCATTTTGGTTGGCAAAGCAGCTTATTTTATTGTGGCGTATTTGGCATTGCATTGGCTGTTCTTTTTTACTTGATTGTACGCAGTGATCGCTCTGTCACTTCAGCTTCAGTGCAATCGCGAATGGGTTATTTCAATTTTAGTGATGCGTTAGCTGTTTTGAAGCTCAAATCCAATTGGTATTTGATGTTGTACAGTGGATTGGCATTTTCGCCCTTGGCTGTTTTTGCTGGATTGTGGGGGGATTCATTTTTACAAGTGGCCTTTCATGCAACCAAACCCACAGCGGCAACATTGACCTCGTTATCTTTTTTTGGATTGGCAGTCGGGGGGCCTTGTTTTGGTTATTTATCGGATCGCATTGGCAAGCGTTTTGGTGTCATGCTTTTTGGTATGTTGTTGTCTATGTTTGCTTTATTAGTGGCACTCTATTTTCCAGTGATTTCTGATTGGATTGAAGGCGTTGCTTTATTTTTCTTTGGTGTAGGTACTGGTGCTTTTATGCTGGTTTTTGCAGCAGGAAAAGAAATCAATCCATTGGCGATCACGGCAACGGTTGTTGCCTTTATTAACACCGGTGATGCATTGATTGGCACGTTTACTGAACCATTGATTGGTAAATTTTTAGATGTGTTTGGGTATGGAAAAATGCGTCATGGTATTCATTATTTCAGTACATATGATTATCACATGGCATTAATGTTATTGCCCTTATATTTAGGCATTGCCTTATTTTTTCTGTGCTTGTCTAAAAAGATCATCCAATAATAAAATTTGCTATCATGGTCATTGGTGATTATGGCGGTACCCAATAACAAGAGAGCTGTTTTTATGTCATCAGTACTGCTCACAGATTATTATCAATACAGCATGGCGCAAGGTTATTGGAAACTGGGCATGCATAATCAAGAAGCGGTTTTTTACCTTTTTTTTCGTCGCAATCCATTAAACAGTGATTATGTGATTGCTTCAGGGTTGCAAACCGTCATTGATTTTGTTCGAGATTTTAAATTTACCGATGCTGATTTAGATTATTTGGCATCCTTAAATAATCATACTTTTTCTGCAGACTTTTTGGCTTATTTAAAAACCCTTCGTTTTACTGGTGATATTGATGCAGTACCAGAAGGCTCGGTTGTTTTTGCCAATGAGCCTTTATTGCGTATTAAGGCGCCGTTATTGTTGGCGCAAATTTTAGAAACTCCTATTATTAATGCCATTAATTTTTCTTCAACGGTGGCTTCATTGGCATCCCGCATGCGTCTTATTGCAGGTGATGATCATTTATTTGAGTTTGGTTTGCGTCGTGCGCAAGGTCCCAATGGTGGTTTAACAGCCAGTCGTGCTGCATTTTTAGGAGGGTTTGATGCAACCTCCAATGTGTTGGCAGGAAAACAATTCGGTATTCCCGTTGTCGGCACGATGTCACACAGTTGGGTGATGGCATTTGAAAATGAATTGACGGCATTTCGTGCTTATGCGAATGCAACACGCGATGATTTGGTTTTATTGGCAGATACGTATGATACGGTTCGTGGCATTGAAAACGCGATTACAGTTGCGCATGAATTAAAAAAACAGAATCGACAGTTAAAAGGGGTGCGCTTAGATTCAGGTGAATTGGCTGTATTAAGTCGTATTGCACGCGAAAAATTAAATCAAGCAGGATTGCATGATACTCAAATTTATGTGAGCGGAGATTTATCTGAAAAACGCTTGCTGGAATTAAAAAGCATGCATGCGCCAATTAATGGTTGGGGGATTGGTACGCAATTGTCAACTGCATATGAGCAGCCTGCATTAGATATGGTTTACAAACTCAGTGCCATTCAAAAAGAAAATCAATGGGCCTATAAACTAAAGCGTTCTGAAAATAGCATTAAAACGAGTGATCCTGGTATTTTACAAGTCAGGCGATTTTTTCAAGAAAGTAAATGGTTGCGTGATATTATTTATCATGTTGATTTTGGTGTGGATGAATCCCATTTTTCTCCTAATGAAAAATCAGCTGATTTATTAATACCGATTTTTAAAGATGGAAAAACAGTGTCGCAACAACCCATTTTGTCTGAAAGCAGAAAATATGCTTTGGAGCAATTAGCCCAATTTCATGCTTCAAAAGGGGGGTGTTATTCAGTGATAACAGATTTGAAATTAACGCGATTAAAACAATGCATCATGGAATCTAATTTATGATGTTAAAAGACACTGCCTTATTGCTCATCGATTTGCAAAATGATTTTTGCTTGGGTGGCAGTTTGGCAGTGCCGCATGCTGATGAGGTTATATCAGTTGGTAATGCGCAAATGAAATTATTTCAGACCGTTATTGCAACGCAAGATTGGCATCCTGATAATCACATGAGCTTTGAAACGTTGTGGCCTGCACATTGTATTCAGCATACAAAAGGAGCTGCATTTCACACTGATCTTAATTTATCCTCTATTCATTACATTGTTCAAAAAGGTACAGATCCAACTATTGATAGTTATAGTGCGTTTTATGATAACCAACATTTAAAAGCAACTGGATTAACACAACAGCTTCGTGATAAAAATATTACTACAGTATATGTGATGGGATTAGCCACGGACTATTGCGTTAAATATTCTTGTTTAGATGCGCTTGCCGATGGATTTCGTGTTTATGTGATTGAAAAAGGATGTCGTGCTGTTAATGTGCAATCGGGTGATTCAGAAAAAGCATGGTATGAATTAATAGAAAAAGGATGTGTGCTGGTATGAATCATACTGCAATTGCCACAATAAAGTTGGATGCGTTATCACATAACCTTGCGCAAATTCGCGCGCTTTTACCGCGTAAAAAAATATTGGCGATGGTGAAAAGTAATGCGTATGGTCACGGATTAATTTCAGTTGCAAAAACGATATCAACTGCTGATGCATTGGGTGTGGCTACCATTGCAGAAGCATTACAATTACGCAACGCGGGCATTCAAGATGATATTGTCGTTATGCGTGGATTTGTTGTTGCAGCAGAGTTAAATCTATTTTTGAATGATCCTCATTTTATTGCCTGTATTCATAGCCCAGATCAAATTCATTTGCTTAACGAAGTAACAGTTGCGAATCATCAGTCCTTGCGTATTTGGTTGAAAATAGATACCGGCATGCACCGTTTGGGAATATTGCCTGAGCAATTTTATGATGCTTATCACGCATTATGTGCAATGCCATTTATTCAGAAACCTTTTGTGATTTGTTCTCATTTAGCAGATGCGGATAATACAGATAACACTTTTACAAAAGCACAGTTGCACTTGTTTGAAAAATTAACGCAGCATATTCATGCTGAAAAAAGCATGTTAAATTCAGCTGGCATTTTAGCGTATCGTGATTTTGCTTATGATTGGATTCGTCCTGGGCTCATGTTATATGGTGTTTCACCTTTTGATCATCATGGTGTGCATGATGATGTGGTTATGAAAAATTTTATACCTGCGATGACATTTGAATCTAAATTAATTGCGATTAAGAAAGTGGCTGCGGGCGAGAAAATTGGCTACTCCTGCACATTTACTGCGCCGCGTGACATGACCATTGGTATTGTTGGTATGGGATATGGCGATAGCTATCCACGTCATGCAAAAAATGGCACGCCTGTTTTGATTCGTGGTGAACGTTGTTCTATTGTGGGGCGAATATCCATGGATATGATTACGGTAGATGTTTCGCATATAAAACAGGTTGCAGTGAATGATGCTGTTATTTTGTGGAATGCGGTATTGCTGGCTTCTGAAATTGCGCATTATGTGAATACAGTGCCGCACGAGTTGTTGTGCCATTTAACAGGTCGGGTACAGCTGCAACATTTGTGATAGCAAACCCTCAAATTCATTTACTTAACCTATTCTAATTGTTTTTAATATCATCATTTATATGATGCTTAATGCAAGATTAATTGTATTTATTGTGCTTAATTGGCTTGTTTTTTCCTGCTTTTTACTCAAAAATGATTTTTTGATTTTTAAATCAAAGGGTAATTGGGATTATTGAAATAAATGTAAGCGCACCCTAAACCCCATACTTCCCGATTAACCCTCAATCTGACATATTACACTGAATGTTTTAAATCAATCAGGAGGCTCAGCATGCAGGAGAAAATTCAACCGGCTATTTAAGATGCTAAGTTTTGGCAGCAGCATGTCGATCAATTCCAGCGGTGTAAGCAATCAAAACTCAGCTACTGTAAGCAGCACAGCTTAATTTATCATCGGTTCTCATGCTGGTTTTCGAAGTTAACCGCCGGTGATGATAAAATTAATACTCCTGCGGCCATGATTCCATTAAAGCTAGCACGCAACAGTGATAAAAGTGACGTTATCGCTAGCCTTACGTTGAGCAACGGTATGAGGATTAGCATACATCAAGAAGCTGTGCTGTTTAATTTTCTTAAGCAATGGGGTTGATCATGCTGTCTTTTTTTAACACCCAAATTTGGCTGCATCCTACACCGATTGATTTTCGAAAACAAATTGATGGGTTGGTTTTGCTGGTGACTGATCATTTAGAAATGGATCCTACCTCCGGACAATTATTTTTATTTCGTAATAAGGGCAGAGATAAGTTAAAGGCATTGTATTGGGAGCGCAATGGGTTTTGGTTGCTGTATCGCCGCTTAGAGCAAGGGTGTTTTAAATTCTCTGAAATAGATAGGCTTGTTATAGAGCTTACACCAGATGAATTTGGTTGGCTGCTATCAGGGTTGAATTTTATGGAATACACACCCTTTAAAAGCGTCAATGCGTCGAGTTTTTGTTAGTTGTTTGTGAGGTGTTATTGTATAATAACACCTGTTTTATAGGGTGTTTTTCACATTGAACCAACTTATCCATCAGTTACAATTACGCATTGATGATTTAGACAAAGCAAATGCATTTTCAAAAACAACGTGCCGATAATGCGCAGCAGGCATATGATTACCTCATGCAGCAATACAAAAACCTTGCCCGCTCGCATTTTGGCTCAAGATCAGAAAAGTATATTGATCCTAACAACCCGCGACAATCTTTGTTTCCTGAAGAAGATGCTGGATCTGTTGAAGATCAGGACGAGCATGAAAATGCTGATGGGACTTTAAGCATTTCAGCTTATAAACGTAAAAAGAAAAAATCCAATCAAACAGCACCTAGGCGTGTTGTTATTATCCCTGTGGAAAATAAAGCTTGTCACTGTGGCTGTCAAAAAGCTGTCATTCGTTATGAAACAAGCGAATTGTATCATTATCAACAAGCTGTTCATGAGATTGTTGAAGAACGTCGTGAAGTAGTGGCTTGCCCTAAGGGATGCAATCAATCGATAGAAACTGCTAAGAAGCCACCACATGTGCTACCTAAAATCAAAGCAACGCATTCCTTGTTGGCACATATTATTGTGAGCAAATTCATTGATCGTCAGCCCTTGTATCATTTGGAAAAGCAGTTTGCACAACGACACGGCATGGATATCACTCGACGCTGCATGGCGAACTGGTTGATTGATTTAACCTCAAAATATCAGCCTTTATTGAATTTATTAAAAGATGAGTTGATTGATTATGATATCTCTTCACTGGATGCCACCACTTTACAAGTGTTAAGAGAGCCAGGCCGACCACCAACAAGAAAATCCTATGCCTATTGCTTTCGAGGAGGGCCACCTGATAAAAAAATAGTGATCTACGAGTACAATGCAGAAAATCACAAGCCTTACCTGCTCAATTGGTTTGCTGGATTTAAAGGTGCCATTCATGCTGATGCTGATCCGTTTTTTAATGACTTGGCAGCACATCCAGATATTCAGATGAGTTATTGCAATGCGCATAGTCGTCGCAAATTTGAACCTATTGCTAAACCGATGGTGTTGCGCATCATGCCATGCGTATTTACAGAAAGCTTTACAAAATTGAGCGTGAAGCTAAAAATAAAAATTGTAGTGCTGAGCAGCGTTATCAACTGCGACTGGAAAAAGCAAAGCCCATACTGGATGAATTTAAAAAATGGCTCGATAAGACTTACCCAACTTTATTGCCAAAATCTCCGTTGGGAAAAGCCGCAGCCTATGTGATTAAACACTGGGAAGGATTGATTCATTACTTAAGTGACGGTCGACTTGAGATTGATAACAACCTTACCGAACAGGAAATCAAAATGTTCGTGATTATTCGCAAAAACTTTTTGTTTGCTTGTTCGGTAGCAGGCGCCAAGTCACTGTGTGCTCATCTGTCATTGCTACGCAGCGCAATTGCCAATGGGCTAGAGCCTTGCTGTTATATCAAAGCGATATTAGATGCGTTGCCGACATGTCAAACGCTAGAAGATTATGAAGGGCTGCTACCTTGGAATATCGACTTAAGCGAAGTAAGTGCCATGAAAGCGGCTTAGTAACAAAAAAATAACAGAGAAAGCCATAGAAAATTTACATTTATATCAATAGGTTAAAATAATTTTTATAATTTAAGAAAAGCTTAACCTTTGGCCCATATACTTTGAACTATACCATAAAATATAGCGGTGAACGCTTACTAATCAATTCATTATAAAATACAAAAGGGGTATTTCTCATGGCTAAGAAAGATCAAAAATCAAAAAATGAAAATCGTTTTGCTCCATTAGCGGGTAAAACATCTATGCGTGACACTGAGCGTTTATTACATCCTGAAAAAAAACAGAAACACCCTCCCAAAAAAAGAGAAGGGGTAGGTCATAGCGCGAGTGCTGAGCAAGCATTTTTTGGTAGTAAAACCAAAATAGATCGAGCAGATCAAGAGCGTTACAACCTGAATACGCTTGAAAGGTATATTACCGGTGGGACGTTAAAGGTTGATGATGTAAAGGGCTTAAGTGAGCAGCAACGTTACAACCTGAATACGCTTGAAAGGTATATTACCGGTGGGACGTTAAAGGTTGATGATGTAAAGGGCTTAAGTGAGCAGCAACGTTTCGAATATAGTAGAGCTTCAAGTGCTCCAAAATTGTAAGACTTTAGGTTCTATAGTAGGTCACAAAAACTAGACCACTAAACAGGTATATTTAAGATATAATCCTCGCCTGAAATTTGGAGGCGAGATGAGCGTTAAACGTAGAAAATACAGTCCAGCAGAAAAAGCCAAAATTGCACTTGAAGCTATAAAGGGTGAGCTTACAATGGCTCAAATAATAGCAAAATATGGCGTACACGCCACTCAAGTTAGTGTTTGGAAAAAGAAAGTGCTGACAAGCAAATTAAACAGCACAGCTTCTTGATGTATGCTAATCTGTAAAACTCCAGACTTAACCTGACAGTTTACATTTATCGGACAGTGTTATTGTCAGTTAAATATAAATTTTTTTCAGCCTCAATATGATTTGAGTTCTGTTGTAAAGTTTCTGCTGTAAAGTTTCTGCTGCATTGTGACCACTTTCAAACTGATTTTCAAGTTGCGCTTCAATTGCGAGTTTTTTGGCATTATGAAAGGTTTGGGTTGGTGTTTTACCATAACAACGTGACCCTGAATGCGGCCTGTATTCATTGTATTTTTTCAGCCATTTATCCACATCAAGCTGTAATTGCTCCACAGAATGGTATATCTTTTTGCGGAATGCAATATCATAAAACTCATGCTTCATTGTTTTATGAAAGCGCTCACGTTTTCTAGCACCGACAACATTCGACAACTTCTCAATCGCCTTGTCAAAGCCGGAGAAATAAAGCGTGTAGCGCGCGGTGTATTTGTGAAACCAAAGCAAAGTACGTTGGTCGGAGAGATATTACCTAGCGCGTTTGAGATTGCGGTATCTTTTTAAATCAAAGGGTAGTTGGGATTATTGAAATAAATCAATTAAGGTTATTTACATGAGAAACATGGCAACAGAAAATACACCTTTTTTCAACAAAATTAAAGAATTTTTGTTAAAGGAAAAACCTATAATTTCAGAAGAAACAAAAACAATAAATGAGATTTTTGATGGGTTAAATATTAATAAAAATTTTCAGTTAGTGATGCAATTCCCGGGCGGGGTTTTTTATTTACTTTGGTTTTTTCATCGCGCAGAAGAAACGGAAGATCTGCAACTCCAAAGCAAGCTGATCCAATTGCTATTATCAGAATTGCCTCTGGTTGCAAATTGGATGCCATTGCAATTATTGTCTTTGTTTAAATGGCTGGAAGATGATTGGAAAAAAAAGGGGGTTGCTCTCCAGATGATGGAAGCGTTGGAACCAAGAACGCTGAGCTTGATTGTAGGAAATTTCGAAAATAGTTTAACTGACTTTTTTGAAGTGATAGGGAAGGTTGAGTTGACAAAGGTGAGTGACCCTAGAAAATTGATGGTGTTAACGCATAAGAAAAAGTTAGAAAAAAGACTCGCTGCGTTTTTGGATTCAAAGCAAGCGCATCCAGATCTAGGCGTTATAGCTGCAAGCTCAACCCTATTAGGCGCATTGATTGATCAGAAATTTGTTTCTTTTCTGGAATCAGATCATCGAAAACAAGTGAATAAGTACTTAGTAAGCAGAAGATCAGACGAAGCAGTATTAAACGCAGATGAGCGTCTTGTTGATGGTGTTGATGTGGAAATGAGTGCGTTATCGCAGTCGTTAACAGATGCAGCCAGGCCAGCTCAATCTGGTTTTTTTGCTCAGCGATTACCAGATGCTCGCGTTGAAACAGAGAGAAGCGAAGCATCGACACCGTAATAAATGAAGCGATGAGATTAGGTTGATGCTAAAAATTGTAAAATAATATCAAGAAATTCTTTTGATTTCTCAACGTGCGGCATATGCGCGCAATTTGGTATCATCACAAAAGTGCCATTTTTAAGTGCTTTCGACATGATCTCCGCTTGCTTAGGGCGCATCAACATATCTTCTTCGCCAGCGATCACTAAAGTGGGTGTTGTGATTTGGGATAGTTGATCTGAAAAATCACGTTGGTTTGATGCTTGTAGTTGATGTTGATATCCTAACGCACTTTGTGGAAAAGGATTTCGTAATGTCCATTGAATGAATCCTTTTGTTAAGAGGGGTTTGTTTAAAAAATCATTGCCAAATAAAAAAGGCATCATATACTGCGCAACCAAATCATCACCCACATTTTTTTCAATTAATTTTTCACGTGTGGAAAAGACGATTTTAGCCAATGCATTTGGTTTTGAGCGTGAACAGACAATGGCTAATTTATTTATTTTTTCGGGTGCCATCAACGCAATTTGTTGTGCAATACCACCACCCATCGAGTGACCCACTATATGTGCGCGTGAAATGGATAATGCCGCCATTAATTGTAATGTGTCATTTGCCATCATCTCCATTGTATAAGGATAATCGGGTGTGTCGCTTTGACCAGCGCCTCGATTATCAAAAATAGTAACACGGAAATGTTTTGCAAATTCACGTAGTGTGGATTTCCATACTTGATGATCTGAAGTTAATCCACCAATTAAAATAAGATCATCACCCGAGCCATGTTGTTCGTAATATATTTTTATATTATTGACTGTTTGTATCGGCATTGGATGGACCTTGGAGTTGTGATTGCATATCAATTTGCGCATCCATTTTCATATCCATTTGATGTTGCAGTTGATTGATATTAGGCTGTTTAGTTTTTTTAGTTTTTTTAGTTTTTTTACTTCCATTTAATTCATTGATTAAATCGCTATTTAATTCTTGCTTAATGGTTTTTAAATTTTGTGGTGAAGGTAGCGTAGGGGATGCATTTGTGTTTTGGGTTTGTGGCGCTGGCAGTGAAGTATTGTTGGTTGTTGTGTTATTGTTAGTACTGCTTGTTGGTTCTGGAATAGTAGGTAAATTGGCGTTTTCTTGTTGTTGTAATTGTTGCTGCTGTTGCAATTCATTTATATAAAAATCTAATAATTGACGGCCAATCTGAACTGCTTTTTGTGTCATGCCATGAATGTGCTCTAAGACTACAGCAACGGCAATTTGTGGATGATTAACGGGCGCAAAGACAATAAACAAATGGTTGTTTTGAAAGCGTGTGCCGGTTTGCGTAACTGTACCACTGGCATTATCAGCAGCGACTTGTGCAGTGCCTGTTTTTCCCGCTGCTGTGTAATTGATTTGTTGGAATGAGTTATGTGCGGTACCTTCTGGATCGCTGATTACGTCTTGCATCCCTTCAATGACAGTTGAAAATGAGTGCGGTGTTTTTTCAATGATAGGTTTTTCTTGAATAGGCGCTATCGTTGTCATTTTGCCATTAGGTTGTTGTAATTTTAATAATATGTTTGGTTGAAAGCGCACGCCATGTTCTGAGATGGTTGCTGTTGCTGCTGCTAATTGTATGGGTGTGACTAATATATAACCCTGACCAATGCCAGCAAGAACCGTATCACCTTCATACCAAGGTTCGCCAATGTGTTTCATTTTCCATGCTGGTGATGGTACAACGCCAGGTGTTTCCAAAGGTAAATTGATGCCAGTCAAACTGCCAAACCCAAATTGGGTGAGTGCTTGATCTAAACGATCAATGCCCAAGGCAGTTGCCAATTGATAAAAGAAGGTATCGCAAGAAACGGTAATGGATTTAACGACATTAACCCAACCGAATCCTTTTTTAACCCAGTTATGAAAAATATGCTTTGTGTGTGGCACACGGAACCAGCCGGGATCAAAAATATAATCTTGTGTGTCAATGACACCGTCATTTAATGCACCAAAGGCAATAAATGGTTTGATTGCTGACCCCGGTGCGTAAGTGGCACGCGTAGCGCGATTAAAAAGAGGATGATCTGGATTGTTCATCAAGGCATGATATTGCTTATTCGTCATGCCTTTTACAAACATATTAGGATCGTAAGTTGGTTTTGTCACCAGCGCTAATACTTGTCCAGTAGTCGGCTGAATCGCAACAATCGCACCGGTCTGTTTTCCTAATAATTTTTCCGCATATTGTTGCAATTGGCTATCGATCGTCAAATAAATATTATCACCTGGCACAGGCGGTGTTGTTTTTAAAACACGAACAATTTTACCGTTGGCATCAATTTCTGCTTCTTCAGAGCCCATTACGCCGTGCAATAGTGTTTCATCTTCTGCTTCAACACCGGCTTTCCCAATATTATCGGATGCGGAATAATTGCCAGGGTCTACTTGTGCTAATTCAGCTGTTGTAATTCTGCCTACATAACCAACCACATCGCTCGTTGCTTTTCCAAGTGGGTAGTTACGAATCAGGTTGACTTGGACGCTCACACCTGGAAAGTGATATTGGTTGACATAAAATTGGTCCACTTCTTCTTCAGTCAGTTGTTGTTTGAGTGGCACCGATTGGTAAGGATAATATTGCTTGACGATGCGATCAAAGTTTTGAATATCTTGCGGCGTTAAATTTACTATTTTCCGCAGGGATTTAATCGTCGTTTTCATGTTTTTTACTCGAGCAGGAATGACTGTCAAGCTGTATACAGGAATATTTTTGGCGAGGACAACGCCGTTGCGATCATAAATAATACCGCGATTGGGTTGAACAGGTACGATACTGATGACATTGCGCTTGGAAAGGGTTGCATAAAAACTATTTTTGATGACTTGCAAATAAACCAATCGAGATAATAATAATAGAAAAAAAATTAAAACGCCGGCGGCGCATAAAATGCTGCGTTTCAGAAAGCGTTTTGATTCTGGATTCATATTCATCGGTGATAAGGGTGGTTAACGGTTATACTCCAAGCACGATAAAGTTGTTCTGCCAGTACGACGCGAACCAGCGGGTGTGGCAAGGTCATTTCTGACAATGACCATACTGCGTCCGCCTGTTTCAAAAAATCATCTGACAATCCCTCTGGTCCGCCAATAACAAAGCAAACCGATTGCTGGTTATCGTGCCACGTTTGAAGCTGTTTTGCGAGCGTTTTTGTACAAAGCGTCTTTCCTGTACGATCTAGCGCGACACGGTAACTGCCTTTAATAATAGTGGCCGTTATTTTGGCTTCTTCAATGTGAATAATTTTTTGGATATCTGTGTTTTTGCCTCGTTTTTCAGCAGAAATGGCCGCTAATTGAACGCGATAATCAGCAGGCATTCGATTGGCGTATTCTGCATAACCTGTTTCAACCCAAGCGGGCATTCCTTTGCCTATGGCAATAATTTGAATAATCACAACAGTATCACTTTACTTGGCCGATTTGTCTTTTTTAAATTGTTCTGACACAGCCCATAATTTTTCTAATTGATATAAATCACGTTGAGATTTTAACATCACGTGTACAACCACATCACCAAAATCAATTAAAACCCATTCTGCAAATGGTTCGCCTTCCACGCCCATTGGGCGAATACCGGCTTCTTTTGCGGCTGCAATCAATTTCTTTGAAATAGATTGTACGTGACGTGTTGATGTTCCAGTAGCAATGATCATGGCGTCAAAGGAATCAGTTAATGACTTTACATCTAATTCAACGATGTGATCCGCTTTGTTGTCTGCTAGCTGTTTTTGAATAAATTTAATTAACTGTGGAAGCTTCATGTGGATACCTGGGTTTCAAAAAAAGAGCAATGATAGCGGTTTTGAGAGATGGCAACAAGTGATCGAGATGTACGATTTCTTTTGTTTGCAGAAACAACGCGCGATTACTTTTTATTTTCACAATACAACTTCTTTTCCTGGATATAATTGAAGACGTTTTGATTCAATCCGGCAATATTTTTTTCGCCTAAAAGAATGGCTTTGCGAATCTGTGTTGCAGAAACAGGAATGTCGTTGATATTTAAAAAATGCAGTTGTGATTTCAGATTATGTTCGTTGAGAAAAGTGTCAACAACAGTAGGCATTTGTATTGTTTTGTTGTGCCGACTGACTACAATTAAATGAGCAAGTGAAAAAATCTTTTTCCATTGATGCCAAGTGTCAAATTGCGCAAAAGCATCAGCGCCTACAATATAATATAAAACACTGTCGGGCATTTTTTTGTGAAGCATAAGTAATGTATTGACGGTGTAACTGATTTGTTTTTGTTGAATTTCAAAATCATTCACTTTTAATTTTGGATGATTTTTTATTGCTAAACCAACCATGATTAATCGATCTGCAGGACTCGCATCTGGTGTTTCGCGATGCGGTGGCTGAAAACAAGGAATGAGTTCGACAGCGTCTAATTCAAATGCTGTTAATGCGTGATTGGCAATGGCAATATGTGCTTCATGTATTGGGTTAAATGTTCCACCCAAAATGCCTAATGATTTTTTCACTTGTCTATCCTATGGTTTGCACATGAGTGATAATGCCAGCAAGGCTTGCCATATGGCTTTGTCTGAGGCGCTTTTAATTAGCACATCCACATTGGCTGCTTGTTGTAATGCTTTTTTCATTTTATAGATATTTTTATTTGAGGTGATGTTTTCACGGATAAATCGTGCAATATGCCACAATACTAAAATAGGTTCCGCATGCGTTTGTTGAAATTGTATGAGCATACGGATGATTTTTTGTGTGTCTGCATTGCGTAATGCAATCGATAAATCAAACAGGTTAAAACGGGCATGATCAGATAATACGGTCATGACTTGTTCTTGAGTAATAGTTGTATTAGCGTAATGTATTTGTAATTTCTCAATGGCTTGTTGTGCCGCTAGTAAATTGCCTTCGCAGTAATGCGCGATGATTTTGGCAGTTTCTGGCGATAAGGTAATCGTGGATTGCCGTGCACGTTGCATAATCCATGATGGCAGTGCATCTATTGTGATTGGCCAGACAGGAATAAAAACCGCATGTTTTTTTAGATAATCAAACCAGCTCGATTTTTGTTGCGCCGGAGTGAGTTTTTCTGTGCTGATGATGAGTAAACGATCAGTGGATGGATGAGAAAGATATTGTTGAAATAATGCAAACAGCGTTGCATCGCATTTTCCATTGGGGTTTCGAATATCAATTATTTTTTTTTCAGCAAATAAGTGTTGATTCTGAATAGACTCAAATAATGCCTCAATTCGAAATCCTGAGTCAATATGCATCACTGCTTTGTCTGAAAATCCATGTGTGCGCGCGGTTTTGATGATTTGCTTTCGTGTATCTTGTATCAACAAAGGCTCATCTCCGCTAATCAAGTATAGCGGAGATAATGTTTTTTCAAGATGCGCGTTGAGTTGATTGCATGATACTTGCATGATGAAGTACATCTCTTGTTTTATAGGATAAAATCCAATAATAAATTAGTGAAATTAAGTTACGATTCAGTTCGGATTTAATTAAATTATTTTCATTGATGGTGTAGATTTGTCCTGCATTCAGCGTTAAGGATTGTGATGTGGTAAACAACTGTGATGCAATCATAGTATGATTCAAATTTTCTATAATGGAAATTTTCACTGTTTGTGAATAGTTCATAGCAGTAGGTAAGGTGGAATTCACTACGTCAGGTCGATTATAGGCAAAATGATCGCGTGTAATGAGAATGGTGAATTTTGCTTCGGATGGTTTTTTTACGCGCACGGCACCCATGGATTTAAGCAATTGCTTAAGTTGAATTGAAAGAACAGTGTATGGCCTTTCGCTTGAAAAATAAAATCGCTTTAATTCAGCTGGAAAACTGGCGTTTGTACGCGCATGAAAGCCGCAGCCTACGCTAAGCAAAGAAAAAATGATCACTGTTAATGCAATTATATATTTCATGCTTCCACCACAATATTAATTAATCGTTTAGGTACAACAATAATACGATGAATTTTTTTGTCTTGTATAGTGCGTTGTATATTTTCATGTGATAAGGCCAATTTTTTGATGGACGCTTCATCTTGATTGGGTGAAATTAAAATTTTTCCGCGTAATTTTCCATTAATTTGAATCATCATCTCGATTTGTGCTGACGCTAATGCATTGACATCAACTTTGGGCCATGTTGCATCTAAAATATTTTTGCCATAACCCAGCTCATGCCAAAGATGCTGTGTAATATGTGGGACAATCGGTGACAGTAAGCGTAATAGTATACTGAATCCCTCATGTAAAAATGTTGCATTGCTATTCGTAAGATCGATGGTTTGCAATAAATTAAGTAACTTCATGCAAGCAGATACAACCGTATTGTATTGTTGTCGCTCCATGTCTTGATTGGCTTGCTGTAAGATTTGATGCATGTCGTGATAATGGTTAGAGCGCTGCGTGTTAGGCTGGCTCAGTTTGTCTAATGTAATGAGTTGTGTTGCGAATTTCCATATTTTTTTCAAAAAACGATGTGACCCTTCAACGCCTGCATCAGACCATTCGAGTGATAATTCGGGTGGTGCTGCAAATAGCATAAACAAACGTGCTGTATCAGCGCCATATTTTTCAACGAATGATTCAAGCGCAACCACGTTGCCTTTTGATTTCGACATTTTGACGCCGTCTTTTAATACCATTCCTTGTGTTAACAATTTTTTGAATGGTTCATTTGAGCTTAAAATACCGAGATCACGCAGTATTTTATGCATAAAACGAGCATATAATAAGTGCAAAATGGCATGTTCAATACCACCAATGTATTGATCTACAGGTGTCCAGTCATTGGCGCGTTTATCTAAAATGGCATGGTTTGCATTGTATGAACAATAGCGTGCGTAATACCAAGATGATTCCATAAAAGTATCCATGGTATCAGTTTCGCGTTTAGCTGGTTTTTTGCAAGTAGGGCAGGTGGTTTTGTAAAAGGCTTCACAGTTGGCCAGTGGTGACCCCGCTCCTGTTGGAATTAAATTTTCGGGTAATACGACTGGTAAGTCACTTTCATTAACAGGAACATCACCGCAATGCTCACAATGAATCATTGGAATAGGCGTTCCCCAGTAGCGTTGACGTGAAATGCCCCAATCACGCAAGCGATAATTGATGCGCAATTTCGCTATTTTTTTATCGCACCATGTTTTACAAGCTTGCGCTAGTTCATTTTGATCGCATTCTGTATAAGCTGCTTGATTAAAATCCCATGTTTCAGGTGCTTTAATGACGGGTGTGATTTTTAGATGGTATTTTTTGGCAAACGCATGATCACGCTCATCATGTGCAGGCACAGCCATAACCGCACCAGAACCATATTCCATCAGTACAAAATTGGTAACCCATACTGGTATTTTTTCCTGCGTGACAGGGTGCGTTGCCCATAAACCAGTATCCATACCCCGTTTTTCTTGAGTCGCAATATCAACTTCAGAGACACCGGAATTTTTATTTTCTGTAATAAATTTTTTTAATGATGGATTTTTTTCAGCCGCCATTTTTGCAAGCGGATGTTCAATAGCAATACCTAAATAAGTTACACCCATTAATGTATCAGGGCGTGTTGTGTAAATGGTAATGGCGGAATCATTTACAGTAAAATCAATTTCAACCCCCGTTGATTTTCCAATCCAATTGCGTTGCATTTGTGTGACTTGTTGTGGCCAACCCGTTAAGTCATCTAAACCGGTTAATAATTCTTCGGCATAATCGGTGATTTTTAAAAACCATTGGGCAATTTCACGACGCTCCACAGGTGCACCAGAGCGCCAACCTTTGCCATCGACCACTTGTTCATTGGCTAAAACTGTTTGATCAATGGGGTCCCAATTAACCAAGGATTTTTTTTTGTAAGCCAATCCTTTTTTATAGAGTTGAATAAATAACCATTGTTCCCAGCGATAGTAGGTGACGTCGCAGGTTGCAATTTCACGTGTCCAATCAATAGCAAGCCCCATTTTTTTTAATTGTCCGCGCATTTTTTCAATATTGTTACGCGTCCAAACACTGGGTGCCAATTTATGAGCAATTGCGGCATTTTCAGCGGGTAATCCAAATGCATCCCAGCCCATCGGCTGTAATACATTTTTTTTCTGCATGCGTTGGTAACGTGCAATCACATCACCAATTGTGTAATTACGTGTGTGCCCCATATGCAGTTCGCCGCTGGGATAAGGCAACATAGAAAGACAATAGAACTTCTCATTAGGTTGATCTTCTTTAGCTGTAAAAACAGCGTTTTTTTCCCAATCTGATTGTACGGATGATTCAATTTCTGCGGGTTGATAATCGGTGTGCATGATCAAATTCTTATTCCAAGTTTAATAGGTTGAGAAAAAGGGGGATTCAAACCTCTGGAAGAATGAAAGATCTTGTCTTTACTGTCAAGGAAGAACGCTTGATATTGTACATTTTGATCAATTTCAAAAATAGATAACCAATTGTAAAAGTGCTACAATTTGGGCGTTTGAACTGTTTGATTGTGGATGAATCATCATGTTTATTAAAGGCACTTCGGGTGTGTCGTCGCACCCTAAATTACACACTTACCAGGAAGGTTATTTGCTACCTGTACTGAGTGCGGACGAATTATTATTCAGCGCGCGTCATAAGGGACTGTTGCGTCAGTTTCGTGATTTGGCAGAATTACCTCAAGATGATTTTGACCGTTCTTATGGCGAGCTGATTAAAAATTTCATGGAATTTGCCCAATTACTTCCGCATAAAAGCAACGGCATTTTAGGCAGTTTATTGAATTATGGATTAGCCCGTACTGCAGCAGTATTTCAGAAATATTGCCAACTTCGAAAAAACCAAACAACGCCATTATTAAAATTCGCCGTGTTTTCTGCGGCATTGTTAAAAGATCTTGGTCGTGTCATGAGCAATCAATGCATTACTTTAACGGATCAAGATGGCGAGTTTATTCGTGACTGGAATCCCTTGTCTGGTTCGATGATCAATCAAACTGATTACTATAAAATGTACCCTATTGCTGCTTCTTATTTGCGAATTGAAGCAGAAGTAACGCCATTATTAGCGCGACAACTGATTCCGAATGATATTTTTTTGTGGTTATCCAGTGATGTGGTTGTTTTTTCAGATTGGCTGGCTGCCTTGTTAGGCCAAGAAGGTGTGGGCAGCAAAGAGATTACTTGGATATTGGGTATTATCAAGCGTGAAGATATTATTGCTGTTTTAAACACGTTAGATGGTGCGTTAGTTGAAGAAACAGTGCCGGTTGCGACTGAGGAAGGTGATCGCTTTTATCGTTGGCTTAAAGAAGGTATCGAAAAAGGGGATATTGCAGTGAATACCGACAATGCGGGTGTTCATGTTGTCAATGAAGGTATTTTAATTGAGAAAAAAATATTCAAACAATTTGCGGATATTTCTAAATCACCTGTTAATTTTGCTGTTGTTTTTGCGCAATTCGGTAATGCAATGGGTATAGCGAAAAAAGGAGGCAGCGATTTTTTGCACGCACAGTATTTTTCTGCTGAGTCAGTTGCCTATGGCACTTTTTCAGGCGGTGCTCAAAAAGCACGTTCATCACATGAGGGTATGGTAGTGGCTGCTGAAAAAGTTTTTATTCATAAAGCGATACCAGAAACATCTTCGTTAAAAACACATAAAGCCATGATCAATGAACAACATCAGAGCCCGGCGAATTACAATGCGATTGTTTCAGGTAATCATTTAAATAAAAATAAGTAATAACATGCTGATAATGATAATCAGCACAACATCATTACCCCACAGCATCAGCGGTGTGTTGCCCGTCATGGGTTGAATGCGATCAGTGATAACTATGCGTTGATCAATCGCGGCAGTTTTCATTATTTTCCCCAGCGGTGAAATAAAAGCAGTGATGCCCGTATTGGTGCTTAATAATTGCGGGCGTCCTGTTTCTAACGAACGCATTTGCGCCATTTGCAAATGCTGCGCTAAGGCAATGGATTTTCCAAACCAGCTATCATCAGATAAGGTGACTAATAATTCACTGTGTTTCGCAGACTGTAATACAACACTAGGAAAAGCAATTTCATAACAAATAAAAGGGCTAATACGTATTTGATTGATTGTTAACTCAGCTTGTTTTTCAGGACCTGCTGAAAAGTTTGACATGGGAATATGAAAATAGCGCATGAATTTTCCAAACACAGCGGGCAGAGGAATATATTCACCAAAAGGCACTAAGTGTCTTTTTAAATATTCTCCTTGATTATCACCGATTAATAATAATCCATTGTAATATTGATTTGTTTTCTCATTAATAATAGGTACACCAAAAATAATATTGCTATGATTTTTTTTTGCTCGTAATCCAAGGTGTCGAATAAAGTTTTTAGCTTGTTGTGCATAAAGGGGAAAAGCACCTTCTGGCCAAACAATCAGCTGGCTATTGAAGTGTTGTAAAGTCAAATCTTGATAGACACGGATGTTATGTTTGATGTAAGCAACGTCCCATTTTTTTGCTTGTGGAATATTGCCTTGAATTAAACTGACTTTAATGGATTGGCCAAT
This sequence comes from Gammaproteobacteria bacterium CG_4_10_14_0_2_um_filter_38_22, assembly GCA_002793195.1. Classification (GTDB taxonomy): domain Bacteria; phylum Pseudomonadota; class Gammaproteobacteria; order Coxiellales; family Coxiellaceae; genus 2-02-FULL-42-43. The sequence goes on along the minus strand of PFPT01000032.1, from coordinate 20,417 downwards.
GGGTTTTGTCCAAGCGTGATTTTCAATACCAAAGCCAATGGCAATGCATCCAAAAATAATGATTAACGACATTATTTTATGAAGGCGTTTTTGTTTTGTTGCTAGCAAAACTAAAGCGCCACTGATTAAAGTAGTGAGCAGAGATAATCCGTAGATGCCTGTGATTGGGGCGAACCCTTTGAGTGGCGTATGCAGTTGTGTATATCCCAATAAAATCCAGGGAAATCCAGTAAATAATGTGCTGCGTAAATATTCCCATACAACCCAGAGGGCTGGAAAAATTAGTAGGCAATTTTTTGCTTCTGAAAATCGTGAGAAACATTTTCGAAAAATATATCCCAAGGTGGCTGGATATAATCCCAGTACAATAACAAACAAGCCGGTAATCAATAATGCCAGCAAGACAGAAGCATTGCCAAATTGATAAATGCTAACGTAAATCCATGAAGCACCCGTACTAAAAAAGCCGATACCAAAAGCCCATCCGCACCAAAATGCTTTTTTTGCAGATGAGCGTAACCAAATAAACAATAAAATAGCAGGTAAAATAAATGCGAGCGTATAAAAATTAAAGGGTGCAAAAGATAATGTTAATAAAGCGCCGGATAAAAGTGAAAAAAGTAATGGTAAAAACATAGGAGGTGCATCCCTTATTAATTTATGTCCTAACGCATTAACCAAGCGAAAAAAACAATGTAATACGTTATGTTCTTAGCGCATAAAACATCGGTTTCTCAGTGCAAATGTGATCGTAAAAATTAGCTTGCAGTATTTTTTTTAAATTGCAGCCATTGTACGCCGCGTCGCGTTGCTTTCACAACCTGCACGTCGAAATCATGAAAAAGGGTTTTTTCATTTCGTCTCGGTAAATGGCCAAAGTGACGCACAATTAATCCGCCAATGGTCTCGATGTCATCATCATTGAAATGCGTTCCAAAATGACGATTAAATGTATCGAGTGGTGTCAGCGCACTAACCAAATAAATATTTTCTTCAATTTCTTTAATAACCGGTTCTTTGTTGTCGATGTCATATTCATCTTCAATTTCCCCTACAATTTCTTCGAGCACATCTTCAATGGTGACCAGCCCTACAATACTGCCGTATTCGTTGACAACAATGGCCATATGATTACGCTTTAAGCGAAATTCTTTTAACAGCACATCCAATGGCTTATTTTCAGGAACAAAAATAACTTCACGAATTAAATCAAAAATGGAGTGGTTATTTAATTTAGGCTCAATAGTTAAGCGTAATAAATCTTTAGCTAATAAAACACCCAGCACTTTGTCGTTTTCTCCTGTCACGGGAAATCGAGAATGTTGCGACTGTGCAATGTTGGGTAGCATCTCGGTTAGCGTGGTGTCGCTGCTGATTGTGACCATCTGTGCGCGAGGCACCATCACATCGCGTACTTTTTTCCCTGATACAGCTAGAACGCCTTCAAACATTTGTAACGTATCACGATTAATGAGCACGCGTTGTTGCGCATCATGTAGTAATGCTATTAATTCTTTTTGGTTGCGCGGCTTACTGGATAAAAAACGTGTAATCCGTTTTAGAAAATTGTTTTTTTTGTTAGACATAGGGATTGTCGAATCCTATTTTTTTTATGATTTGAGTTTCTAATGTTTCCATGGTGAATGCATCATCATCCGCAATATGATCATACCCCAATAAATGTAATACACCATGGACAGTTAAATGTGCCCAATGAGCTTCTATCGATTTTTGTTGATCAACTGCTTCAGCTTCAACTAGCTCAGCGCAAATGGCTAAATCACCTAACGATTCAGAGGTGATGGCATCGTAGTTAAAGGAGAGTACATTGGTAGGTCCTTTTTTATGACGATAGGTTTCGTTTAGTTGCGTGCTGGTATCGCGACTAATGATAGCAATACAGATCTCATTTGCATTTTTCGGTATTTTATTGGGAATGGTTTCTATAATTTGATTTACCCAAATTTGAAATTGTTTTTGTTGAGGGCTGCTTTTTGATTTTATCTCATTTAGTAAAATCACCTTAATCATTTTTTTTTCACGCTCTAACATCGGATTGTTCATAGGCTTCAACAATTTGCTGTACTAAAGCATGGCGCACCACATCAACAGAAGAGAAAAAAGTAAATTGAATACCGGCAATGCCGCGCAATAAAGAAATGGCATGACGTAAACCAGACATCGAAGGTTTAGGCAAATCTACTTGTGTGATATCACCTGTAATGACTGCTTTTGATCCAAATCCAATGCGGGTTAAAAACATTTTCATTTGATCTTTTGTGCTATTTTGACCTTCATCTAAAATAATAAATGAATCATTGAGTGTTCGGCCGCGCATAAATGCAAGTGGCGCAATTTCAATGACGCCTTGCACAATTAATCGGGTAACCAACGAAATACCCATGGTTTCATAGAGTGCATCATACAGTGGCTTTAAATAAGGGTCGATTTTTTGTGCAAGATCACCCGGTAAGAAACCCAAACTTTCACCTGCTTCAACAGCAGGACGCACTAATACAATACGTGATACTTCTTCTGCTTCTAGTGCAGCAACAGCGCAGGCCACAGCTAAAAAAGTTTTACCTGTGCCAGATGGTCCGACACCAAAACAAATGTCATTTTTTCGAATGGCGTTGACCAAATGACATTGATTCAGCGTGCGTGGTTCCATGGTCATTTTTTTCAAAGGGAGTGTTGCTTCCACAAATTTTTGTTTGGCATCTTCCGCGCCCACTTCATAATTCATTTCCATCGATTTTAATGTGAGCTGAATTTTCTGCTTGTTTAATACGTTGGTTTGTTTGGTTTCTTCATATAGCGCAATGAGTGCATCGCAAGCTTTGTTAACTGATGCTGGTTTGCCGATGATTTCAAAATCATTGCCACGATTGACAATTTCAACGCCGAGATGTCTTTCGATTTGATGCAAATTTTCGTCTAGTTGGCCACTTAAAATCGCAAGACGTTGGTTGTCAGCAGGAAGTAGTTGAATATGACGAATAGAGTCTTTTTTTTTCAATGATCAATCCTTGTCGTTGAAGTTAGCACATTTCGCCTGATAGAAAATTCCGATTGGCTTCTGTTATTCTCACTGAAATAATTTTTCCAATCAAGCTTGAGTCACACTGACCCGAATGTGTTTTAAAATTAACCATGCGGTTATTTTCAGTGCGTCCTGCCATTTCGTTTGGACTTTTAGTTGCTGGATGTGTGACCAGTATTTTTTGATGGGTTCCGATCATGCGTTGACTGATCTCTGCGGTTTGTTGATCAATGCGATTTTGCAAAATGGCCAAGCGCTGTTTTTTTATTGCTATAGGTGTTTCATCAAGTAGTGATGCCGCTGGTGTGCCAGGACGTCGGCTATAAATAAAACTAAATGAAAAATCAAAACCAATTTCTGTAATTAAATTCATTGTGTCTTCAAAATCTTTATCTGTTTCGCCAGGAAAGCCAATAATAAAATCAGATGATAAAGCAATATCAGGACGCGCTTTTTTAAGGGCGCGAATTTTAGATTTATATTCCAGCACAGTATAATTTCTTTTCATGGCTGCCAAAATACGATCTGATCCGCTTTGTACTGGCAAATGCAAATGGCTGACCAGTTTAGGCTCTGTTGCATAAGCCTCGATTAGATTGGGTGAAAAGGCAGACGGGTGTGATGTGGTAAAACGAATACGTTCAATACCATCAACAGCAGCAACATAGTGAATCAACAAAGCCAGATCAGCTATCTCGCCATTATGCATTAATCCGCGATAATCATTTACATTTTGTCCAAGCAGGGTAACTTCTTTAACACCTTGATCGGCTAACGTTACAACTTCAGTCATCACAGAATCAAACGATCGACTGATTTCTGTGCCGCGCGTGTAAGGAACCACACAAAAACTACAATATTTGCTGCAACCTTCCATAATTGAAACCAGCGCAACAGGGCCTTCCGCTTTGGGTGCTGGCAAATAATCAAATTTTTCTACTTCAGGAAAGCGAATATCAACGGCTGTTTTTTTTGTTTTAATCGCTTGTTCCATTAATTCGGGTAAACGATGCAGTGTTTGTGGGCCAAACACGATATCAACGTAAGGTGCGCGTTTCACAATAACGTCACCTTCTTGGCTGGCCACACAACCTCCAACACCAATAATTAAATTGGGGTTGCGTAATTTTATTTCACGTGCACGACCCAAATCAGAAAAGACTTTTTCTTGAGCTTTTTCACGCACTGAACAGGTATTGAATAAAATCACATCGGCTTCTTCAGGAATGTTGGTTTCAGTCAAACCGTGCGAAGCGCACAATACGTCACGCATTTTTTGTGAATCATACTGATTCATTTGACAGCCATGTGTTTTGATATACAATTTTTTTCTGTTTTCTGTGCTCATAATAATTCATTCTGTATTGTAAGTGGGCGAATTCTATTATGTGGTGTCATTATTGTCTATGCTTACTACAAAAATGGGTGGCGCAAAGCCGTGATTGATGTAAAAATGATCTAATTGCATTAGAATCATAGAAGCGCAATTTTATTTTTTGGAGTGTTGTATGCATTTTTGGTTTTATCTTTTGCTGATTATTCCCGCCATCATTACCTTGATGGTATCGCTTCACACCTGTTTTGTTTGCACCATAATACCTTGAGAGTTTTTGGTTCTCCAGTACAATAATAAGCTATCTTTTTTACCTTGAGGCTAGACCATGCACATTGCTTTTGCTATTGAAAATAATCAACAAAAAACCATTTCCATTTTTCCTGTTACATCAGATCAATTGATGAATTGGTTGGCGCTACAGCCCCGACATGTACAGCAATGGGTAAAAACATCCCAATTCAATGCTGAATCTGCAGCGATATGCTTGGTTCCGAATCAAGATGGCAGTGTGCATTCAGTTTTGTTGGGTCTGGCGAATGCAGATGATTTTTGGGCGTTTGGTGCTTTGCCATCGAAATTGCCTGAAGGAAATTACATGATTGCAGAAAATAGCCTTGTCAAAAATAAAAACCAATATCAACTGGCGTCATTGGCATGGGGTTTGGGTTTTTATCAATTTACAAAATATAAAGTAGCGCAGCCGCGTTTAGCGACATTGGTATTAAATAAATTAGTTGATGAGAAATCATTAACACATCAATTGGAAGCCATTTATTTATCGCGGGATTTAATTAACACGCCCACTGAAAACATGGGTCCAGATGAATTGGAAAAAGCAACGCAAGTCGTTGCCAAAAAATATGCTGCAAAAGTGAATGTGATTAAAGGTGAACAATTAATTAAAGAAAATTACCCCACTATTCATGCTGTCGGACGTGCCAGTCATCGCGAACCTCGCGTGATCGATTTGCGCTGGGGTAAAAATAAAAATGCACCCAAAATTACACTGGTTGGCAAAGGGGTGTGCTTTGATAGCGGTGGGCTAGATTTAAAATCAGCAGCGGGTATGTTGCTTATGAAAAAAGACATGGCAGGTGCAGCAATGATGCTTTCACTGGCGCAATTAATCATGTCCCATGAGTTGCCTGTTCAATTGCGATTACTAATTGGCGCTGTTGAAAACGCCGTATCTGGAAACAGTTATCGTCCTGGCGATGTTATTAAAACGCGTTCAGGAAAAACTGTAGAGGTCATTAATACCGATGCAGAAGGGCGTTTGGTTTTGTGTGATTTATTGTTTGAAGCCTGCACGGAAAATCCAGATATCTTAATTGATTTTGCAACATTAACCGGTGCAGCACGCGTAGCGCTGGGTGAAGATTGGCCAGCAATGTATGCGCAACCGCAATCTTTAGCGGATGATTTATTAAAGTCATCACGCGAAGTGAATGATCCCATTTGGCAGTTGCCTTTAATTCAGGGTTATCGTGACAAGCTTAAAAGCGAAGTGGCAGATATGCTCAATTGTTCAGATTCGGGTTATGGTGGATCCATCACAGCAGCCTTATTTTTACAGTCTTTTGTCACTGAAAATACAAATTGGGTGCATTTTGATACGTGTGCTTGGAATTTTAAAGCCAAAGCGGGTAGGCCGCTGGGTGCAGATGCGTTTGCTATACGATCCGTATTTAACTATCTAAAAAACAAGTACTTGAAGGTATAATAAGATTTAATAAGTTAATATTTTGATAAGCATAACTGGATATACTATGTGTAAATCCTGTTTTAATTAATGAGAAACGAATTTATGCGTTCAATAGTTGACTTAACAAAAGCAGGTTTTGTGACACCGCCACCACAAACAGGTATCCCTTTTTTTCAACAGAAAACACCTTCTTCAAAAGCAGCAGAATGCTTTAAAAGTGGCGCTAAATGGAATCTTGTTTTGGATAAAAAAATTGGCGAAGGCAGTTATGGTGAGGTTTTTTTAGCTGTATTAGTCATTCTTAAAAAAGATAACGCTGAAGAAAACGAGTTTTTTCCTTGCGTTGCAAAGTGTGATAAAACACAGGGAAGAGTGCTGGAAAAAACACCTGAATTTCAGATTCAGGAACGTCTTATGCGTGAAGCAAGAAGCAGTGCTCATTCTGGAATAGCAAAACCAATTGCTTCAGTTAAGCAAGATGGTGTTTTATATGAACTGTATGCGCCCGGTATTTGTGCGTTAGAAGATTGTAAGCAAGCAATCGCTGCGCTTTATCTTGATGATACAAATAGATTGCTGCATCAGTATTTAATATTAGATTTTTTTGACTTTATGCTTCGTGCGCTTCAGCAATGTGGTAAGAATGGGATCGTTCATGCAGATATCAAGCCACAAAATATTGTTTATCGATATTGCGATAGCATGGTTGCAACAGAAATAAAGACATCAGGATTTGTGTTAATTGATTTTGGATGTGCGAGAACGCATGGTGTTTTTCTAAATGAAATAGTGGGTACGCCTATCTATATGGCGCCAGAAGTTATCGAAAAATGTTCATACTATTCTGCGGCTGATATCATGGCCTTTGGGTTGATATTGGAAGAATTAATGGGAAAAATACTCTTTACTGCAGGAGATAATGTGTATGATTGCATCCTAAAAAAGAAAGTTGACTATGTTAACAGGCAGTCAACGCCATCAAAAAAAACAGCGCAAGAAGAAGAACAACCTCATGATTTTTATGGTTGCTTAAAATCGATTGTTTTACGCATGACTGAGACGCTGGAAACTGATCGACCAAGTTTATCTGAATTAGAATCGGCTTATAAAAAATTAAGAAATTTAGTGGCCTCGACAGATTTACAAAAAGAAGTTGAACAATTTTATATTGCGCAATCAAACAGAATAACAGCGGAAAAATCAAAGTTAATTATAATGTCATCTGAAGACTCATTAGCAGATTTAGCATCTGATGGCGAAAATGAAGCGGTTGCGTTTCGCCAACCGCTTCTCTAACCATTGCAATCTGTTTTCGAATCTGAAAAGATGATGCGTATTTTTTTAGGAATTATGTCATTTTTTAAACGGAAGTAATACCATGTCATCATCCCATTATGCGCGTCCTGTTTTTATTGTTGATGGAATGCGCACTCCTTTTTTAAAAGCAAAATCAGAACAAGGTCCTTTTTCTGCGTCCGATTTGGCCGTTGCAACGGGACGACAATTATTAACGCGACAACCATTTTCACCCACTGAGATTGATGAAGTGATTATGGGCTGTATGATGCCCAGTGAAAATGAAGCCAATATCGCCCGAATTATTGCCTTACGCTTGGGTTGTGGAAATAGCGTGCCCGCATGGACTGTGCAGCGCAATTGCGCATCGGGTATGCAATCACTTGATTGTGCGGCCAAAGATATTGCAGCGGGCCATGCAGACTTGGTTTTAGCCGGCGGTACAGAAACCATGAGTCGCGCGCCTTTATTGTTTAGGCCGCAAATGGTGAATTGGTTTGGCCGCTTGAATGCGGCAAAATCACTGGGAGAAAAAGTAAAAACCAGCTTGCAATTCCGATTGGCTTTTTTGTCTCCTATTATTGCTTTGTTGTGTGGATTGTCAGATCCACTGTGTGGCATGAATATGGGTGAAACTGCAGAATTACTGGCTTATCAATTCAATATTACACGCGCTGAGATGGATGCATTTGCAGCAGAAAGTCAAACACGCGCATTTGCTGCACAAGAAAAAAAATTACGCAATGAAATGACAACGCTTTATGATACGCGCGGTAAAATTTATCAAAATGATGAAGGCGTTCGACGTGATACGACTGTTGAAAAACTCGCAAAATTAAAACCGGTGTTTGATAAACCTTATGGTATGGTTACCGCTGCAAATAGTTCGCAAGTCACAGATGGTGCTGCTATGTTGATTTTGGCCAGCGAAGAAGCTGTTTCAAAATATCGTTTACCCGTGTTAGCAAAAATTGTTGATACACAATGGGCAGCATTGGCACCTGAAGTCATGGGGTTGGGGCCCGCTTTTTCTTCAGCAAAAATACTAGAAAAAAATAATTTAAAATTAACAGATATCGATTATTGGGAAATCAATGAAGCGTTTGCAGCACAAGTATTGGCATGCACAAAGGCATTGGCATCTGATCAATTTTGTCGTGAACAATTAGGACTGGCGGCAGCGCTGGGATCAATTGATGTATCTAGATTAAACGTAGATGGTGGTGCTATTGCATTGGGACATCCTGTTGGCGCAAGTGGTGCACGTATTGTGTTGCATTTAGCGCACGTTTTAAATCGAAATCAAGCAAAACGGGGTATTGCAAGTTTATGCATTGGCGGTGGACAAGGCGGCGCGATGTTAATTGAAACAGTGTAGGGAATTTCACATGGAACAACAATTTAATCATTTTAAATTAGATACAGACGATAATCACATTTTGTGGTTAACAGTGGATCGCGCCAATGCATCTGCAAATACATTGAGTCGCGAAGTATTTGATGAGCTCAACACCATTCTTGATATTATTGCGCAACGCGATATAGCTGGTGTGGTGATTTTATCTGGGAAATCTAAAGGTTTTATTGCGGGTGCGGATATTTCACAATTCACGCACTTAAAAACAAAAAAAGAAGCATTTGATTTGATTCGTCAAGCGCAATTGGTACTTGATAAATTAGCAGCTTTGCCAATGCCAACTTTAGCGATGATTAAAGGTTTTTGCTTGGGTGGTGGTTTAGAATTGGCGCTCGCTTGTCGGTATCGCGTGGCTGCTGATACAGCGGACACCAAAATTGGATTGCCTGAAATTAAATTAGGTATTCATCCCGGATGGGGTGGCACCGTGCGTTTGCCCAATTTAATTGGCGTGATAGAAGCCATGAAAATGATTTTGCCAGGCGCTGCTTATCAGGCAAGGAAATGTGCAAAATTAGGTATTGTAGATTGCGCCGTACCTGAAAGAATGCTCAAGCGTGCTGCAACCGCTATGATTCTAAATCCGAAAAAACCACGTGAACAAAATTGGGTTGGTAAGTTATGTGCTGTTGGATTTGTTCGTCCGCTGATTGGCAAATTATTTTATAAAATGTTACGTGCTAAAAAGGTAAATGAAAAACACTATCCTGCCCCTTATGCGGTGGTGCGTCATTGGATTCAAGATGGCGCAATGGGCAATGCCATGGTGAATGAAGCAAATTCCATTGCGGAGCTAATGTTAACAGCAACCGCGCGCAATTTAGTGCGTATTTTCTTTCTGCAAGAAAAAATGAAAAATATTGCAAAGCAAGTGAAATTTAAGCCGAAATGGGTGCATGTGATTGGTGCAGGTACAATGGGCGGTGATATTGCAGCGTGGTGTGCATCAATGGGTATGCAAGTTACCTTGCAAGATCAATCAGCAGAAAAAATTGCGCCAGCGATAAAACGGGCTTATACATTATTTAAAAATAAATTACGCGTGCCACGTTTAATTCAAGCTGCAATGGATCGATTACAGCCTGATCCAGAAGGTGCTGGCATTGCACGTGCTGATATAATTATTGAAGCCGTATTCGAAAATTTATCTGTAAAACAAACTATTTTTACTGGAGTAGAATCAAAAGCAAAATTCAGCGCGATTTTAGCAACCAATACTTCCAGTATTCCATTGGAAGACATTGCAACTGCATTACGCAATCCGGATCGTTTGGTTGGTGTTCACTTTTTTAATCCAGTGGATAAAATGCCTTTGGTTGAAATTGTTTTTGGTGAACATACATCGGATGAAACAGTATATAAAGCAGCAGCATTTGCAGGTGCTATTAATCGATTGCCATTGCCCGTTGCCAGTCGTCCTGGATTTTTAGTCAATCGTGTTTTGATGCCTTATTTAATGGAAGCCATGACTTTATTTGAAGAAGGCGTTTCCGCAGAAACCATTGATTATGCTGCAGTACAATTTGGCATGCCGATGGGTCCTATTGCCTTAGCTGATAAAGTTGGTTTGGATGTCTGTTTGTCTGTGGCTGAAAATTTATCTCACTATTTTGGAACCAAAGTCCCAGACCGTTTAAGGGCTATGGTGAAAGCAGGGGAGTTGGGTGTAAAGTCAGGACAAGGCTTTTACCAGTATACTCAGGGAAAAATGGTTAAGCAGAAAGGCAAAGCAGATACTTCAGTCAATGCTGATATTTCTGATAGAATGATTTTGCGTATGGTGAATGAAGCCGTTGCTTGTTTGTCTGAGAAAATTATTAGCGATATAGATTTATTGGATGCAGGTATGATTTTCGGAACTGGGTTCGCGCCATTTTTAGGTGGTCCGATGCAATACGCTCGAACACGCGGACTAAAGACCGTCATTGCTCGCATGGATGTGCTTGCAAAAGAGTATGGCGATCGCTTTAAACCACATGCGGGTTGGCAACAGCTGTTGCAAAGTGGTGTTGATGAAATGGATTATAGACAACAAGGTCATGAAGTAACGGATACACATTAAATGAATAAGGAAATTCCATGAACAGATATCCGGATGCACAAACTACTTTTGCTCCGTTATTAAGAAGATCATTTCGTTTGCATTATCTCACGTTAAAGCACACGATTTTTTTTATTCTTGCTATCGCCATTATCAAAACCATCACCTCTTTTTTGATGGTATACATGCGAGAACCTTATCTGATTGATGTGATTGCCATTGCGGGTGTGTTGATCGCGCTTTATTTTTTTTCAGCAGCCTTGTTTTCAACGCACCGCGCCTTTACAGATAAAGCAGTATCTGTAATGGATGCATTGAGAACAGTCTGGAAAAATGGATTGCGTATTTACAGCGCTTTGCTTGGTTATATAGTCGGGGCGGTTGCGACTATCATCTTGATGCGATTATTAGTAAGTGGAATAGATCGCCTACTGCATCAGGAAATCATTCTACATAATTTTTTAATTTTAATGATGATCGCTGTATCAACACTGTACATTGCCATTTTTTCTTTGTCATTCCCATTGATCGTGATTGATAGCAATCAATCTATTTTTAAAGTATTTCATGACAGCGTTGTGCTCTCTGAAAAAAATAAGTTTGGGATAGCGCTTTTGTTTTTCTTGATGGGCATGATATACACTTTGGTGTCGCCAGCAACATTGCAAGAGTATTTTTTAACGGTATATCATTTACAGGGTCTGTATGACTTTGTTGTCTTTTGTGTTTTTATTCCATTATTCATTAATATTTTGCTCATGGTTGTGCATGATTCAAAATTGAAATCAGTGGGGGAAATGGATTAAGCCATAAAAAAACGCCCATCAAAAATATGGGCGTTTTAATATCAACAACAGGAAAAAGGTGAAAAATATAGAGACACTTACCTGTTATCAAGAAAGCTTATTCAGCATCCAGTGGTGAATGATTAGCTTGAGTGCCTTCTTCTAATTCTTGAAGTGAAATAACAGCAACAAGTGGCTTGCCACGACGCGTTAATACAACACGTTGGTTGCCGTAAGCGGCTTGATTAATCATTTCAGAAAAATTTTCTCTTGCTTCAACAGTCGACATCTTCAACATGATATTTTCCCCAGTAGTAATTTAAGTTAATGCCTTACTTCAAAATTTAGCGCTAACTTGTTTATTTATAAAATAAAAACTCCTGTTTAAAACCGCATGTCCTTAATGAGCAACAACTGTACAATAAAGCGATTACGAATGCAAGCGTTAAACGGCAGTTTGGGTGACTTTGTTTGCTTTGTTTTTTATATCAATAAGTTAGATAATTCACCAGTGCTTTGTTTTATAACTTATTGATTAAAATGGCTATTCTTCAAGATATTGCAGCTTATTTTCTTTATCTTTCCATTGATCGGCATCTGCGGGTGCTGCTTTCATGGCTGTGATCATGGGCCATTGTTTGGCTAACTTCTTGTTCAGTTCAACGAATTGTTTTTTATCATCTGTCAGGTCATCTTCTGCGTAAATCGCATCGATAGGGCACTCTGGTACGCATAAATTGCAATCTATGCATTCGTCTGGGTCGATCACTAACATATTGGGCCCTTCGCGAAAACAATCTACAGGGCAAACTTCAACACAATCGGTGTATTTACATTTAATACAGTTGTCGATAACAACGAAAGTCATGCGTGCATCCTTATTTTAAAATGGCATAAATTAAATTTATGTCTGTAAAGAGAGCGGAAAAGTACTGAATCAAGATCCGACGAGAGCAAATTATAGAATTAAAATCATAGACTGAAAAGGTAAAAATGGTAGTATGTTTGGCGAAATTAACTTCAAAGGTAAATAAAAATGAATACCGAAAACGAGATTAAAAAAATCATTGAAGAAAATCAGGTTGTTTTATTCATGAAAGGCACAGCCGACTTTCCGCAATGCGGTTTTTCGGGCAAGGTTGTGCATATATTGCAATCATGTGACGTACCGTTTAAAGACGTGAATGTATTGGCAAGTGATGTCTTGCGTCAAGGCATTAAAGATTTTAGTCATTGGCCAACCATTCCGCAGTTATATATTCGCGGTGAATTCGTTGGTGGATGCGATATCATCACTGAATTGTACGAAAGTGGCGAATTACAGAAAAAATTATCAGTGTGATCAGTCGATACTAATCCCACAGATCATCTTTTGTGTTGTCACTTGTTGTTGATACATCGCGCAGGTGATTAATTTTCTGATATTTGTTGATTTCAGCTTGTTGCGATACCGATTTGGCGTGTGTCGCATCAAATTCTGCCATCTTTTTATCAATTTCACTGACAAATTGTTTATCTATGTTCTTCATTTGGTACAATGCCTTTGTGCTAAACGATTATAACGTGGCTATCCTACCATGACAGTATTGCAACTGAAACAGTTCAATTTCCCAGAGCTATTTACAACCGCGGGTCTTGAAAAATTAGACGCGCATTTCGTCCATTTTCTTGCGCAAACGAACCCTGAATTGGCAGAACAACTCAAGTGTTATCGCGCTGGAAAATTGACTGCTGCTCAATCAAGCGAGTGGATTATTGCCAGCGCTTCTATACTGGAAAAATACATTGCACAACTGTTTGGTATTGAACTGGAAGTCTCTGCTTTATATCAAGCAACGCATCATCACGATCCCATTTTTCAATTCAAAGATCATTATGTGCATCAGGCAAAACGATTATTAAAAACAGTAACAGATATTGCACAATTTGAATCATTAAATAAATGGCTTGAAAAACAGATTGAGCAAAATAATGATATTGAATTGGCAGTAGCTAAATTGGGCTTGTTGTTTTTATCCGATAAAAATCATTATCAAAATGAAATCGAAAAATTAACGCATTGGTGCGCATTGGCGATGCAATGTGAAGCAGGGCGTCACATGACTGAAAACTGGAGCAGTTTTCATCAGGCGCAGAAAAAAAATTATGAAAATTTGGTGCCGATGGTGCCGGTTGAAAATGATGTGTTTGGACGATTTGAGGCGCCTATTTTATCTCAGCGAGAACGAGATGGTTTTAAATTAACCGATCAACGTATGCCACTGCGTGAAGTGCTTGATGAAATTCATTATTGTGTTTATTGCCATAAAAATGAAGGTGATTTTTGCTCAAAAGGATTTCCAGTTAAAAAAAATAATCCAGAAATGGGATTAAAAACCAATCCGGCAGGTGATCTTTTAACGGGTTGTCCGCTTGAAGAAAAAATTTCTGAAATGCATGTTGTGAAAAAAAATGGATTTGGTATCGGTGCGTTAGCCATTGTGACCATAGACAATCCTTTTTGTGCGGTAACAGGTCATCGTATTTGCAATGACTGCATGAAAGCTTGTATTTATCAAAAACAAGATCCTGTGAATATTCCTGAAATTGAAACCCGTGTGTTAACGGATGTGTTGAATTTACCTTGGGGTGTTGAAATTTATGATTTATTGATTCGATGGAATCCATTGCGTCAAACACAGATACTGCCAAAACATTACAACAGTACAAATATATTAGTGATGGGAATGGGCCCTGCTGGTTTTACCTTGGCGCATCACTTATTAATGGAAGGGTGTGCTGTGGTTGGTTGTGATGGTTTAAAAATTGAGCCGCTGCCGACTCAATTGCTCAACAAACCCATTAAAACATTTTCTGCCATTTGTGAATCGTTAGATGATCGTATTATGTCAGGATTTGGCGGTGTTTCTGAATATGGTATTACCGTCCGTTGGGATAAAAATTTTTTAAAATTAGTCTATTTGAGTTTGGCGCGCAGACCTTGTTTTCAATTATTTGGTAATGTCCGATTTGGCGGCACCATGACTGTTGAAAATGCTTGGTCATTAGGATTTCATCATCTTGCTATTGCAGTGGGCGCAGGATTATCGCGTGAATTACCCATTCCCAATAGTTTGGCGCCAGGTATGCGTCAAGCTAACGATTTCCTTATGACGTTGCAACTCAGTGGCGCTATTAAAAAAAGCAGTTTGGCTAACATTCAAGTGCAATTACCTGCTGTAGTGATTGGGGGTGGATTAACTGGCGTAGATACAGCAACAGAAGTGCAAGCCTATTACATTGTGCAAGTTGAAAAGACACATCAGCGTTATCATATTTTAAAATCTGAATTTGGAGAAAACGCTTTACGCGCATATTTTGATGCGCATGACTTATCTGTTCTCGATGAGCATTTATCTCATGCTGAAAAAATAATGGCTGAACGCATCCAAGCTAAAAAAGAAAACCGCGCGCCTCAATTAAATCGATTGATTCGAGAGTGGGGTGGTGTCACGATTGCGTATCGTAAAAGTATTCAAGAGTCACCTGCTTATCAACGCAATCATGAAGAATTAACAAAAGCCTTACAAGAAGGTATTTATTATGCTGAAGGATTAGAGCCAGCAGCTGTACTGTTAGACGAGTACGGTTCGACAGCAGGGTTAACTTGTCATTCACGTGTGCAAGATGAATTTGGTCAATGGATTTTTTCAACGGAAACAAAAACATTGCCGGCAAAAGCGCTGTTTGTGGCAACCGGTGCGAAACCAAATATTGCCTATGAGTTTGAGCATCGTGGCACATTTGAACGCAGTGCGGATGCCTACCAAAGTTATGAAGATATTGATGATACGTTGATTCCTGCTGAAAATAGAGGACACGTTAAATCAGAACCATTTGGTATTTTAACGAGTTATGATCGCGATCATCACAAGGTTAGTTTTTTAGGTGATACGCACCCTGTTTTTCATGGCAGTGTTGTGAAAGCAATTGCATCAGCAAAACGCGGTTACCCTAAAATCATGGCGGTATTGAAAACGCAATTGGAAAACCCAGATCAAACGGATTATTTTTCTTTTTCACAAAAAATAAAATCTTTGTTATCAGCAGAAGTGATTTCGATAAAACGGCATACAAATTACATTATTGAGCTTAGCGTTAAGGCACCGCTTGCTGCAAAACACTTTAAACCAGGGCAATTTTACCGCATTCAAAACTATGAAACGGCAGCACCTTTTGTTGGTGACACACGATTGCAAACTGAAACCATATCAGCGCTGGGTATTTTTGATAAAAAATATCCAGATCAACTGTCTTTTTTTATTTTCGAGAAAGGCGCTAGCACAAAGTTAGTGGCTACGTTTCAAGTAGGGCAGGCCATTGCTATTATGGGACCAACCGGTTCTAAAATTAACATACCGCAAACAACAGAAACTATTTTGATTGTGGGTAATGCAATGGCAATTCCTTATTTATTATCAGTGGGGTCTGCGTTAAAAAAATCCGGACATCAGATTATTTTTGTTGTTAATACAACTGATCTTTTTGCGGAAAATCGTATTCATGCAATAGCGGATGAATCGTATGTTTGTAAAAATAATGATGAGATCATTCAGATTTTACAAAAAATAAATTTGGAAAAAATAAAATCCGTTACTGTGATTGGAGATGCTTTATTATTAAAAACTATTCAGCACGCACATCAGACAACATTAAAAAATCATTTTCATCAAGCAGTCAAATTTACAGGCTCCGTTTATGGTTCTATGCAATGTATGTTAAAAGGAGTGTGTGCGCAGTGTTTGCAATGGCAGATTGATCCAAGCACAGGAAAACGTACCAAGGCTGTTTATGCTTGTTCTTGGCAGCATCAGCCCATGGAATTGATTGATATTGATCACTTGGATGATCGTTTGGGTCAAAATAAAATGCAAGAAACGCTTGCAAATTTATGGGTTACTTATTTATTTGAAAAACATTCGGTTGAGAAAATATAAAAAAATTAAAATGTGGTTGTCATCAGGTAGGGCATTAAATACGCTGTTGCAATGCCGGATAGTAATCCAAGAAAATGACCTTCCCATGAAACTTGTTTATCAGAAGATGGAAATATATTAATGAACATCCCGCTGAAATAAATAATACAGGTAAGACCAATAACAATAGACAATGCGTTGGGATGATAATAGATGCCAACAACAATAAATCCCAAATAACCCATAATTAATGAGCTGGCGCCAATATGAATGCCAGATCGTCCAAAAACAAACACCAATAAGCCTGACAATAAAACAATGACAATAGAGGCGGTGATAAAGATGGAAAGCCCCTGTAGCAAAATAAAATTAGAGAAAATAAATAAGGGCAGGGCATTAAAGATTAAATGGGTAAAATTACCGTGTAAAAATGGTGAAAATGGGATGCCAATCCACCCGAATTTTTTTCTTGGCCAAATCCCCAGTATATTTAATCGATATCCTAATATCCTATTTAAAATATGAATTACAAAAAGCAACCCAATCAATCCTGCTGAAATGGGTAAGTGTTGTTTTAATCCGACAATGGCAGTTTCAAAAGTGTTAAATAGGCTGTTGATGCCCATGAGCAATCCTTAGCGGGGCATTACATCAGTTATTAAATCTGGGTTAATTGCTGATGTTGTCGCTATGGTGTTTTTTAGCGCATGTCTGAAAAATGTTTTAAGGGGATTGAAAATTTTTAAAATCTTTCCTTCTTGGTACAAAGCGGCAAGACCAGCACAAAAAAATGCAAACGAAGCATTTGTATAGATTTCATAGTTGCTAGCAGAGAATTCAATACCATTGTATCTTTCATTCACTATTTTCAGCAATGCAGCCGACGCTGAAAGCATTGCAGCCATAAAAAATAACGCATGAGTTGCTGATTTTGCCATAAAAAATACCTTATGTTTTTCTTCATATAAATACAGTAATGTCGAAAAATTATACCTATCGTGATTCTTATACTCAACATGCACAGAGAATTCTATATGTACAGAGAGTTAGAAAACTTTGCGCAGGACAAAAATTTGAATTTACTGACTCAAGCATGAGATAGCCCGCTGATTTATTTAAAAATCCATATACAATCTTCGATCATCAAAAAGGAGATTGGAATGGATAAAACCAGCAAGTTACGGGGTATGTTAGGAAACATCTTTATTTGGAACAAGTGCCGAGTAGATTGTTTTACACAAATGTTGCTAGCGTTGTTTATTGTGAGAACAATCAACTTCAGCGAAATTGCCGTGGCAATGATTTTAAGAGCAGATGTTGCGTCGCGGTATAAGCGATTACAGCGTTATTTTCGGATTGATTATAACGTTATTGCAAAATTTATTTTCAATTTGTTTGTAGTTATATGAGGTATGGTTTGGATTATATTCGTGAACTGCTTCTTAATCCGCTCAAGAAAATTGGTAAATTTCGCGAGATATTGGCGTTTTTTGAGCCAGATCCACAGATTCAGGGGGTTGCGGCATGAATTTTTGTCCTGCGCAAAGGTTAGAAAAGATTTTAAGATATTACTTAATATTATTTTAACTTTTCTCACTCATACTGACTCCTTACTCCTTAAAAGTGTCGGTTATCGATACCAAACTATACTCGGGTGCGTATGATTTTTTATAAGTTACAGGAAAGCATTATCCCTCTGGATAAGGCCAATTTGCCAGAAGATCAAAATAGCTTTGTGATTTTTGATACTGAGGAAAAAGCCCATTTCTTGATGATAAAAAAAGAGGGTTGCATCGTTTCGTATCGCGTCCAACTACTACTAAATGCTCAAGCTCTGCTTCGTGTTGAAGATGGTTCTCCACGTCCCGAGAATGAGCAGTCGATGCTAGCAAAAAAGTGCTTCTTTTCAGAAGAGGAAAAAGAGGTTGCTTTTTTTCAAGCAATCACGCAAAAGAAAATCGAGGCATGGTGTTGTTCAGCTCAACCTCCACAGGAATTTAAGGATTTTGGTTCGCTCATCGATGCTAACGTAACTCTATTGATTACTGAAAAATTAAATGCGTTACAAAAAAGGCCATTAACTATACAAGCTCTGGGTGATTTTTTAAAAAATCACTGGATAGAGACCCGATGCACAGCCATTGGTTATACGGCGTTACCAAATAATCCAGCCATTTTATTTTTATGTCAATTGGCCACAAGCCTAGCTGGTATTACCAAAAAAACACCTATTGAGCTGCTTATGCCAGGCATAGAGACTGAATTCCAGTACGATGATTTTCAAAGCCTAGCTGAGCAACCGCTTGAGGGTATACTAAGTACACACATCCTTTCTGAAAGTGGACGTTATTTATTTCCTGTTGCTGTATTGGCTGTTTCAGTGCAGGAGGAAAGTAACAAGAGCCCATACCCTCGCCGCCAGATTACTGATGCGTTGGATGAGATAGTCAACCCCTGTTGCGATATATCGGAAGACCCAGAAAGTATGTACCTGACTTTAACAGA
This sequence comes from Gammaproteobacteria bacterium CG_4_10_14_0_2_um_filter_38_22, assembly GCA_002793195.1. GTDB lineage: Bacteria > Pseudomonadota > Gammaproteobacteria > Coxiellales > Coxiellaceae > 2-02-FULL-42-43. The sequence continues at coordinate 1,334 of PFPT01000032.1, read as the reverse complement.
GCAAGAGCGCTTATTTGAGCATAATCAGAATGCGCGAGGTTACAGGGAAGCATGGAGAAAATACAATAGAATTGCTCGCGATAAAAGCACACTGTTTGGCCGGCTGCAAGAACTGATTGAAGGCCTTAAGCGAAACGATGCGCATGGTGGTCTAGGAACGCAAGAAGAAGGAGGGTCAGGTACGTATTCAGTGATTCAAGCGTTTCAAGAGTACTATGATCGATTGTCTCCTGAGGAAAAACAAAAAGTGCCTCCTGAAGTTGAAGAACAAATTAGCTTATTAATCAATTTAGCCTCTCAAAAAGCAGTACCTTATCAAGTTAGATTTTCTATGGAAAAACCTGGTCAGTTAGATGCTGGTCAGTTAGATGAAGGCACTATTTATGTTTGGAAAGATACAAAAGTTGCTTTTTGTGCAGTAAGGGATTTTAGAAAAAAGAATAATGTTTTAGTCGAAACTTTATCTCAGGAAACTGTTTATACTGCTGATACAGTGTTGGAGATGCTTGTCAAAAAGGGGTTCATCCCTGAGAGCAAAGCGTTTTTTATTTCTCAAGCCCACTTGATGGAAACCTGCATAGGTACACGAGGAGAAACATTAAGCAGACTAGTGCAGAACGATGATGTTCGTAATACTTTATTTACGATTGCTTTGTCTGAAGGAGCTAAGGCGAATGAGCTTAAGGTTGTTCAAGCTGTTTATAAGGAGCATGTTGCGCGACTAGCAAAAGCAAAGGGTCAAGATCACTGGTCAATGACAACTGCTTTACTCTCTCAATTTAGAATTCAGCCGGCCGCATATATAAGAGGAGATCAACAGATTGTTGAAGTTATGCAGCTCTCTGAGCAAGATATTCGGTCACTTTTGGGAAGTGATGAGGCGAAAACTGCCTTTGTTCAAGTTGTTGGATTAGCAGTAGATAACTGGGTGATCTGGATCCACAATAATCATGCAGAAAAAGTGCATTGCGTTCTTACCTTGCTTTCAAATAAGTTATCTATGATAAAAAACTTCAAAGATTTAGCAGCATTACTGTTCTCGCTTGATGACCTCAAAAAACTATCTAGTGTGATTGGGGCGATGCAAGATCGCTTGCCAGAGCTGATTCCAACACCATGGGAGTTGAGCCGTGTGCTTAGCAGCCTCGCTCCTGACCAGTGCAAAGCTGTGTGCGAGGCGATGAAAGATCGCTTGCCAGAGTTGATTCCAACACTACGGGAGTTGAGCAGTGTACTTCGCAGCCCTCCTGACCGGTGCAAAGCTGTGTGCGAGGCGATGCAAGATCACTTGCCAAAGCTGATTCCAACACTACGGGAGTTGAGCAGTGTACTTC
>PFPT01000062.1 GCA_002793195.1 Gammaproteobacteria bacterium CG_4_10_14_0_2_um_filter_38_22 | reverse complement strand
TCAAAAAACACAAATTCCATGGCTTCCAGATTTGATCGTTCAAGCGGCTTCAGCTGCTACGTAAGCGCCCCGGGTTTTTGAGAAGTTACACGCAAACGTTACAATGTGCCCCTATATGTCGGCGAACCCAACTTAATAATTTGATAAGCTTTATTTGCTAGATTGTCTACTATACTTTCAAGATAGAACTAAGTAACAACAAGCGGTAAAACGTATGTCTAGACATCCTGGTTATATATTTAAAACCGTTCGTGCGGACAAAGATGACTATTGGGAAAAATTTGTCACAGAATTGGTTGAGCCTGAAGAACCTAAGCATCGTTTTGAAAAACGCATGGAACGTGATCGACTCCCTTATACCATCCGACTCAATCCAAAAACAAAAAAATATGAGGTGGTTGAAACTGAATCCGTTAAAAAAAAATTAGGGCATAAAAAATCAAATCCGTTATATCCATCAGCAGAAAAAATGTCTGTTAGCAAGCATCAATCCACTTCATACGCCAATCCATCTAAAGGATTTAAACCATCCTATTTTGGATGGGGTAAAGCAAGCAGAAATGAATTATTGGTCGGTGTTTCTTTTAATCCAGATGATTGTTTGTTTTGGCTGATGATGTTGTATGACGGTGGAACACATGGTCGACAAAAAGATTTTCAGACGCGTGAGACAGCACAAGCTTATTTAGATAAACAGCTAACAGGAGGCATTTTTTGTGAATCACTTGAACAGTTAGAAATAGCGGGAAGAAAAAATCCAAAAAAATACAATGAAGTATTGGCTGGATTAAAATGGAATATGGGTGGTTCATCAGCCGTAGTTGTTTTTTCTGATAATTTAGAAAGTCGATTGCTGGCACAATTGCGCGCACTTGATCTGAAAAAAAGATTAGCAGCAAAATATCCCGATAAAAAACCAATTACAGTGCCGATTTCAATTTATCCTGACGTCACCGATTCAAGTCAAACTGATTTCATGCCTTATGATGACGATCAACAGAAAAAAGACAGGGATGAGGCAAAAAGTGATCCTGATGCTTTGTGCTATGTTGAAGCAATTGATTTTGTTCACGCTGGAACAATCACTGAAAATAAATCCCCTGCTCATTTATTGCAAACGTATATTTTGCTTGAAAAGCTGGGAAAAAAACATGCTAAAGATTATTTATTAAAAATAAATTGTAATGATTTCTATTTTTTAATGGGCGCATTTCATCACGCTATCTGTAGAGATTCAAGTGAATCGGTGGATCAGCTCATGACGCTTATTTCTGACATGTGCCTTGATTATCCTAACATATTATGTAGCGCTGCAACTGGGCCTGACGCTGGAGAAAACGGTTTTTATTTTTTGATACTGGCACTTTTTCACGCTGCTTTAAAAAACTCATCTGAGAATGTGAAAAAAATAGTTGATGTTGTGCTCAAGCTGATTGAGAAATGCGATCCTGCTGCATTAGCTGCGTTGATAGCAGGGCTTTCTTCAAGCCCAGCGGCGGCAGGACCTGATGCTGGAAAAAACGGTTTTTATTTTTTGATAGTGGCACTTTTTCACGCTGTTTTAAAAAACTCACCTGAAAGTGTGGAAAAAATAGTTAATGTTGTGCTCAAGCTGATTGAGAAATGCGATCCTGCTGCATTAGCTGCGTTGATAGCAGGGCTTTCTTTAAGTTCAGCAGCGGGACCTAATGCTGGAAAAAACGGTTTTTATTTTTTGATGGGGGCACTTTCTTACGCTGCTTCAAAAAACTCATCTGAGAATGTGAAAAAAATAGTTGATGTTGTGCTCAAGCTGATTGAGAAAT
>PFPT01000006.1 GCA_002793195.1 Gammaproteobacteria bacterium CG_4_10_14_0_2_um_filter_38_22 | reverse complement strand
ATTCATTAACACAGCATATCAAATTAACTGAGAGGACAGATGGTTGGCGTTGCTGACCTCATAATGGGCGAGTTCTGACGGAACCATAAAAAGCATTATTACGGGTTGGAGTAAATGATTATTCTTAAAACAGATCGTCTTATTTTGCGTACTTTTGAAGAACGAGACATTAATGCTATGTCACTTATTAATCAAGACCCAGTTGTCTGCGAATTTTTACCTGCAATTGGCAATCGAGAATCCACCGAAAAATTAATACGACTTTTTATACAGCATCAGCAGGATCATGGATTTTCCCCATACGCTGTAGAATTAAAATCGACAAGTGAGATGATTGGCTGGTGCGGATTAATGATCCCATCGTTTAATGCACATTTTACCCCTGCCGTTGAAATAGGTTGGCGCCTTGCCTATGAACAATGGAATCAAGGTTACGCAACTGAAGCTGCAAAAGCTGTTTTGCAATATGCTTTTGAACGGTTGAAATTAGAGGAAGTAGTTTCTTTCACAGCAGTTGATAATATGCGTTCCCGTCGAGTAATGGAAAAAATTGGATTACATCACAATCCAGAAGATGATTTTGATCACCCAAAGATAGAAAAAACACATTCATTGTGCCGTCATGTTTTATACCGAATTTCTAAAAATAATTATGATCTTCAAAATGAAAAATAAATTAATTGTCATCACAGGTTGTTCTGGCGGTGGTAAATCCACATTGATCGATACACTGAATAAAATGGGTTATACCACCATGCCCGAAGCTGGCAGAATTATTGTTAAAGAACAAATGACAACGGGTGGTGATAAATTACCATGGATTGATCCAATCGGTTTTTGTCATTTGCTCATCGAAAAATCAGTTGAATTATACAAGGACGCTGCACAAATCGAATATGCGAAAGATAACGTGATTTTTTTCGATCGTTCATTTTTGGATGCTGTCAGTTATTATCAAGCTCATGCTGAAAAAGACGTCGATTCTTATAATGAACTCATTGATCAATTCAAATTTAGCAATCCAGTATTCATGACACCAGCATGGAAAGAAATATTTTCTGAAGACGTTGAAAGAAAGCACGATTATGAAATCGCGGTTTCAGAATATAATCGCTTAAAGCAATTTTATCCAAGTAAAGGGTATACTGTTATAGATATTCCAAAGGAATCCATACAAAAACGTCTAAAATTTATACTTTCCTTAATCTAACGCAAATTAGCCATCGCATTGATTGTAATTTTTGTCGCTTGTGCAATTACTTTATCTGATGTGTGTGCATTTTTTTCGTTTTGTCTGACATACACTGCAAGCACGATGGGTGATGCATGTGGGCGCCAAACAACACCAATATCACCAATGGATCCATAACCACCGGTCCCTGTTTTATCAGCAACAATAAAATGAGCTGGTACACCGGAACGAATGCGATGATTGCCTGTTTTGCAATGCTTCAACCACTCTTGTAGCAGTTGACGTTGAGACTTTCTTAACGCATTGCCCAATACAAGTTTTTGTACGGATTCAGCCATCGCGGATGGAGCTGTGGTATCACGCTTGTCGTATGGAATAGCAGAATTTAATTCTGGCTCCCAACGTGTCAATAAGAACTGATTGTCTCCGATTGAGCGCGCAAATTGTGTGACTTTGTTGGGACCACCCAATATTTTCATCAATTGATTCACTGCCGCATTATCACTATATTTAAGTGCTGCAGCACACAGATCAGAAACAGTCATGCCACTTTGAATATGTTTACTAGTGATAGGCGCATAACCTGATTTTTTGACTTCCTTTATTGTGAAAAATATTTTCTGTTTTAAAAGCGTGGGATCACCCTCACTTTTTTTTAAAATCGCTGATACTGTCATTAATTTTGAAGTGCTATCCATCGGAAAACGCTGGTTAGCATGATAATTAATTTGCGTATTATTGTATGTCTCAATCGCGGATAGCCCAATTTCAACATGATCTTTAATTTCTAATTGATGAAGTTTTTGTGAAACGCTATTCATGATAGCATTAATTTTATCTTCTCCTGCAAATGTATTCGAAAATAAAAATAAAACTGTCAGTAAAAATAATTTATTAAGAAATTTCATACTCGTTTCGCTAACCATTTTTTTTTAATTCAACAAATTTTACTGCGGATTCTCACCAAACAGATTTTTTATTAAAGAATATGAGTGTTTTGCAATCAATAGCATCTTGCCCGGATCACCACCATCTTCAGCAAACCACTGTGCTGAAATCACTGTTCTTAAAAAAATCCAATACAATAATCGTGTCTGCTCAATATGAAGCTCATCAGATAATAATTTTGTTCGTGAAAAAATTAATTCAGAAAGATCGTCATTATTTTTTAATTCGTCATTTGATAACAAATCAAATGCCGCAGCTTCAAAAGCAACTTCACCAATAATTCCTTTCGGGTCAATCACAATCCATTGGTTTTGGTGGTGAATGATATTTTCGCAATGCAAATCTCCATGGCAAACACGTTCATTTTGAGCAGTGCTCAATAAAAATGACCGTAACTGATTTGCTAACTCTATATATTCTTTATTAATACGCTCATCACTTATTCGATCAATGGCTTTGCACCAATAGCTGACATGTGTGAACCCTGAAGGTATTTCTAAACGGTGCAATAATGTGTTAACAGTATCAGTGTAAATACGAATAGTGTTTTCAATATCCTTATGCTTCGATATCAATAAATCACCTGGTGTTGCTTGCTCTTGCAATAGCGCTGAATTATCAGCGTCATAATCTAGTAGTCGAATAGCGCCTTGGCCATCAAAATAATGTAATGCCCGATATTCGTCTTGACTGACTTTTTCATCGCAACCGATTTTAAGCACAACGGGTTTTTGATTTTTCTGTTTAGCAAATGCCACATAATGCCAACTCATATTGCTCACTGGAGTAATATCAGTTAATGACCATTTAACGACTAAATAATTTATGATATTGGGCAAGTCAGCTAACCATTGAAAACCTTTTTCTTTGTGTAATTGAGTAATGTTTTTTTTAATATGTTCATGAAAAATTATTCCGACAAAAACACTTCGAATCGTATCTATAAAAAATGCGTCACAATAGCGATCAAATTCTTAATTTTATTACAAATAAATTTATTTGTTTTCTGAAGACGGCACTTCTGGCATCAAAATCCACAAGACAATGTATATGATAATACCTAAGCCACCAAAAAATGCGGAAACAAGAAAAATCGCGCGCAAAAAAATCGGATCAATATCAAAAAATTCTCCAAGCCCACCGCATACGCCGGCAATTTTACAATTATTTTTCGATCTCAAAAGTTGCTTTGCCATAATATCACCCCACTTATTATTTTTTCATTTTAATGTGCGTAATAATTTTATTAGATAAATCGCATCATGATGATCTGAAAAACAAGCGTTTGTTTTTCTGGTGAGCGCTTAACTTATCCTGCACTTACCAACACCGGAATTATGATTAGTCATCAATTCACCTTAGATGCTTTTGCTAAAACTTTTTTAACAAACTCTGCTTTTTCATCGGTATATTTTTCTCGATCCAGTTTATGCTCAAGCGCCAATGCAATTTTTAATTTTTCATACTCTTTTACGGTTTCTGGATGCTTAAGCAAATAATCTCTAAAAATAATTTTATTACACCAATGATCTGAATTTATTTCAAACATATGCACGTGATGGGTACGTTGTTCACCATAAGGCGGCATACCTTTTGCAAAAAATAGTCTTGTTTTATCAGGATTATCAGCCAATATTCATATGCTAATTTTTGCAGTAATGGCACTGCTATTATTTTTGCACCATCTAAAGAATTGACAGCGATTTGAATATCAATAATGGGCTTTGCCGATAAACCTGGAATTGCAGTGCTACCCACATGCTGAATATCGACAATAATATCATGCGGAAATAAGGATTTTATTTTTTCAATCTCGTTTTTTGCTAATGCGATCCATTCAGGATTCCATGAAACAATATCAATATGATCTTTTTCTGTCACTTCTTGGGTATCTTGAATATATTCCTCATAAGTAATCACCCAATGCTCATGCCCACACCACTGATCATTTATTTTTAAATATCGCGGTGAAAATCCCTCATAACGAAATTTATTTTTCTTCATTAAATTGATTGATCGCTTATTTTCTGGCTGAATATTAGCTTCAATACGATGCAACTTTAATTCTTCAAAAGCATATTTTAAAACCAATTTTAATCCAGCAATCATGACGCCCTGATTTTCAAAACCAGAAACGGCATAAAATCCTAAAAACGCATTTTGAAAACATCCGCGTACAATTTCGTTGATATTAAAAACGCCTGCGATTTGGTTATCTTTTAAAACCAAAAGTGATCTTTGATTATCTTGCTGTGAACGTTTGATATACGCTTGGAATTCTTCGGATGTTTGTGGCGCTTTAACCCAGAGACGATGCAATTGAACGCTACGCTGCATTGCGTTTAAAAAATTTTTTTCATCTTGCAGTGAAGGTTTGCGAATAGTAATCATATCATCTCTTGGATTTGCATCATTTACTTTTAAATGCATCAACAATTTGTTGCGCATGCGCTTCGATATCACCATTGTCACTACTAAGTGAAAAGCTGGCTGATTGCTCATACAGCGCATCACGCTCTTCGCGCAACTGATTTAAAAATGATTTGTAATTTGCGCATGGCAATAAGGGACGATTGTGACCAATGCGTTCCAATTGAACCGAAAGACTCACTTTCAAATAAACGGTGAATTCTTTTAATAGAAGCGCTCGACTTCTTTCAGAACACACAATACTGTCATCAGTCGTAACCACTATATTTTCTTGGTGTGTTTGATGCTCTAAAATTTCGGATAAGCAATGTTGAAATTTAGCATCACCCTCTTTTCCCAGGATTTCAGCGGCATTTTTTCCAATGGATGGTGCTAAACTAAAATCAGCATTAACGTATTTCCAATCCAGTTTTTTAGCAACTGCTTCTGCCAGCACACCTTTGCCAGCGCCTGAATGACCGATTATAAAAATTCGTTTGTGTTTGCTGGACATGTACATATCTCCGAGGGTTTGAGTAGAAGGTAAAGGTATATTATACCCGTCGGCAGCACGGAGAGTTATCGTAAATTTACTATTATTCACCCTGCAAATGATTTCTGATTTGATTGATCGGGGTTTGAAGCGACATTGCTATTAACAAATTTCAAAAAATCAGATTTTCTACTTTTTCTGTGCATTCATTTAATGCCATCTGTAACGTAATTTACTTTTAAATTAATTCAATTTGATAACCATTCGGATCGCGAACAAAGGCAATCACTGTTGTGCCACCTTTCACAGGACCCGGTTTTCGTGTCACCACCCCACCCTGCGCTTCGATCCGTTCGCATGCACGATACACGTCATCCACCTTAAAACATAAATGACCAAAAGCATCACCATGCTGGTACTCCGCCCTGCCCCAATTATATGTTAGCTCAATAAGTGTTTCAGAATTGAGATCATCTGTATAACCCAAAAATGCCAACGTGTATTTGTACTCGGCGTTTTCAGTTTTCTTCTGCAATTTCATGCCAAACATTTTTATATAAAAATCGATCGATTCTTGAAGATCATTCACCCGAATCATGACGTGCGCAAAATGCATAAAAGCTCCATTCTACTATGTGGATAACGTGTGCCGTTTTTACTCAATTTAACAGAAATTGTGAATGGATAGGCAGTGAGTGATGTTATCCCCTGCTTTTTCCACAGCCTTGCTCACAGCATCTGTGAAAAAAATCAGCTCTCACTCCCGCTGCTCTCGCGACTAGGCGATGCTGCTGCCCCGCTACTACGTGGTTTTTTTGAAAAAATGGTGTCGCGCACCTGGGCAGCAGCACATGATAACCGCACTCAACTCAAAATTATTTATAAGCGACACAGAAATTAATTATAAGAGACACAACAATCAAGATAATATAAACGCCCTACTCGTCTGCCCAATGGAGATTTTTTACAAGTTAATGAAGGCAGATCATGACTCAAAAAATTTCAGGCACCCTGCTCTTCTTAAGCAAATGTTTCACGTAGAACCAAGTTAAAAAGACCATCACTTAAATTTATTCAAAAAATCACCATGTCATTTAAACGCATTTTAAGACGTTATAAACACCCTTTTAAAAATTAATACCAATGCACACACACCAGTTCATTCGTTTCTTATAACTTAAATTTGAGATTTTCATATAAGAGACACAAAAATTAAAACATAAGCGACACAATAATTAATTATAAGCGATACAACAATTATTCTGATAGAAAACGTCAACATACTTATAAGCGACACAATAATTAACCTATAATCTGAAACAAATCACGATAAGCGACACAGATATTACACAATAAGAGACACAACAATATAAAGCCTTAACCGACACAATATTTATATATAAGAGACACACATATTATTTATCGGCGACACAATATAAAAGAATAAGCGCCACAAATATTAAATATATATTATTTTTTAATATGTTATGAAATGCAGAAAAGAAACACAAATATTAAATATAAGCGACACATTAACATGATATAAGCGTCACAATAATTAAATGATAGGCGACACAGATATTAATTAATAAGCGACACAAAATTTATTGTCTTAATTAAGAATAAAAAGATCAGCGACACAGATATTACACAATAAGAGACACAACAATTAAATCGATAACAGACACAATTATTATTTATAACCGACACGGAATATAACGCATAAGCGACACAACAAATACTGTTTCAAATAAATACAAAAGGCAGGGGTAACAATACACATAAAGCCATAACAACTAACATTGATATTTACAAATATCAAAATCACCTACTCTTGGTATAAAATATTGCATTCTACGATTTTTGTTAATTTTATCATTTTTTGTTGACAACAATTTTTGTTATGGTTTAGTATAAATCATGGAATTTGATTTATATCACATCAGATACAAGGATTTTGTAAAATGACTGATTCTTCAATTTTAAAGATAAAAGACCTTTCCAGCATACTTGGTGTTTCAACGCACCTTTTATACAAAATCGTGAAAGAGAACTCAATCGACTCTATTTCTGAAGGTAATAAGAAAGTGTTACCTCCGTCATCTGTTAGAAAAATCATGGAACTTCGTGGTTTTCGTTATTCTCCCAAAAATAAGCCGCTTATTATTAATGTATTCGGCATGAAGGGTGGGATAGGGAAGACCTCAATTGCAACAGCATTGGCTGAAGGTGCTAGTAGACTTGGATTTCGAGTGTTGGCGGTTGACTTGGATATGCAAGCCAACTTAACGCAATCATTCAGAATGAAAAAGAAATCACAACATGTATTAAGACATGTCATCGATGAAGATGCTGACATCTCAATTTCAGAAGCAATTTGCAACGTGCATCCTTTCTTGGATTTAATTCCATCTAGTCTTGAAAACTCAAAGGTCGAAATTATCTTGAGTCAAAAAACGATAGACTTTATCGGCTATTTTAATCAATTGTTTCGCGGTGTTTTCCAAAACTACGACCTCATTGTATTAGATTGCCCACCGTCAGTTAACAAAATCACGACCTGCGCAACTTGTTTCTCAGACATCAATTTAATACCTGTGAATGCTGATACCGATTCATTTGATGGTGTATCAATGTCTGTGTCTGAGATTAAACGTTTAGAAAAAATGTTCGAAGATCGTGATCTAAAAATTGACTATAAAATCCTCTTTAATAAATATGATGCCCGCGAAAAATTGAGTTTTCAGGTAATGGGTTACATCGGTCAAGAAAATGACTTAGCAGAACATTTATTGCCGATTGTTATTCGTACTGACACTGCTTTTAAAAACACAAAAGCCGATGGCGCACATATTTTTGATCTTCAAAAATCGAGTGGTAGAGAAGATTGCATATCGCTCATTACTGAAATCACCGGCATTAATAAATGGATTGAAGAAAAGTCAGCATCCAATAAAGGAGCTGCTTCTCAACAACCTATGATGGAAGAAAATACTGTCGAAGCATAATACAGGGAATAGAAAATGGACTTGCAAGAAGTATTAAGAAAGCAGAAGGAAAGGGGGTTTAAAAAACCTCTGGGTGCTGCTTCCAACACATTATCTATCAACGACTACTTGTCTGACCCTCATGCTAGTCGCCCATATATAGATGATGTCAGTGCATCAAAAACGCTGTCTGTTGTCAAAAATGCCAATGCGGTTGAAGCCGAAGCTAAACCACAACCAATAATAATCACTGAAACAGCAAAAGTAACTGATGTAGTGAATGTAGAAGTAGAATTAAACACTGCTCCTGAAACATCAGAACCCGAAAAAACTCCAGCTATCACAACACCAGTTGAAATTACCCCTGTAAAACAACCGGTGATAAGCGACACAAAAGCGACACAAGAATTCCGATCAGCGACACAACAATCGTCATCGGCGACACAAGAATTGTATTCTGAAAACACAAAGGTGACACAACAATTCCGATCAGCGACACAAACAGCGACACAACAATTGAGAAAAAATTACTCAAAGGCAGGTCGGCCGAAAATTGAATGTTTTGATTACACAAAGCTTGTCGGAAATGAACTCAGTATCACCAACGAAATTTACACGGAATGCTTAAAATCAAAATCTTTTGAAACGGGTTACATTGAAAAAAATGAGTTCTCACAAAGAGTTAAGGTAAAATCAGGTGCTATTCGCACATCATGCACCAGACTCAAAAGTAAGGGTATTTTAGAGGATTTCATCGCTACAAAGGGTCGCGGATCAGCATGGAAATTTGTGTTATCAGAAAACATTTTCCATCAAATTTCTATGAAGAATACGCTTAAATTGTCAGCGATAAGCGACACAAACAGCGACACAAAAATCCTTAGTAGTAGTAGTGATATAAATAATAATAAAAATACTACTACTACTCAATTACCAGCAGATTGGAAAAAAATTGAATACGTTGAATTACAAAAAACGTTAAACATTTACAATGAACGATTTGGTCTTGCTCAAATCAAAACTGTATTTGCAGAAGCAGGGGATTTGATTACAGCTGAAGATGTTCAAACATCCATTCATAACTTCACCATCGGTTTGAATAATTACACTCAAAAACAATCACCAGGCATCTATCACAGAAAAGTAAAAATCGCGACTTTGCTAGAAAGCTTAAAAAATGGCGAGGTGTTTATTGATCCGCAAGTAGAGGCATTGAAAGAAGCGCAAGCAAAAAAAATAGCTGCTGAGCGTCGAGCAGAAATGGCGGCGCAGTATTTTGAACCAAAGTTCGAGTATTATTTTGCAAGCTTGTCAGACGAGCAGGCAGTTGCATTTGTTCCTGCGGTTTGGAAAAATTCGAACGCGGCGTGGGAACATGCTGTTAAAACAAATAACGTGCTTGTCCAAAAAAGTTATGCGAAGGATTTTGCAAAGGAACATTTTGAGAAAAATATTTGGCCAGAAGTATTGAAAACCTTACTGTAAATATAAACGTATTTACACTTGACATACACGGGTATTATGAATGACAATGACCATGAGAACATTCCGTCTTTCTGACAAAGATATTGCGACGCTAGAAGAGGCGACAGATAAAATTGCAAAAGCGGCTAAAAAAGAAGGCGTGACATTTGAGGTAACAAAATCCATTGTTCTGCGTACGTGGATGTCACGTGGTAGTGATATTCCCGTAAAAGAAATGTTAGAGCATGTGAAAAAGATGAAAATTTACGGATAAAGTTTTGCGTGATCTAAGGGTGCGGTAACACCCAAAGATCACTAGCCATAACTAACTAAACTGGAGTTAACCATGGATGGCATCCATTATGCGGTTTCAACCGCATTCATTCAACACGATCGTAGCCTGGTCTCCAAAAACACTGGAGATCAGCATGTTTAATATCTTATCAAAAACCATTACACCTCAAGAAATGCTGCTTTTAAAAAGCCTGGAGCCGCAGGGTGCCAATATGTCTGCGCATCCCACTGACATCTTTTCAGAAGGCTACATCGCTTGTGTTATCGCTGCATTTGAAGCGGGTAGGGAATTTTTAGAGAAAGGGAATCTCAAAAAAGCGATTAAATCAGCAAAAGCAAAGCTATCTGAGTTATTGATTGAGCCTGCTAATAACAGCGAGGTTGATCATAATGCAAATGAATAACACTTGGCTCGCAAAAGAAGGGATGGCGGTATCACTTTTTTCATTCTCACTATTTTTATTTTTCTGTTTGATCAATTCAGCACATTGCGGCGGACTAGGAGAGTGGTGCGCCAACACGTTAACTATCTGCTGGGGTGACGCGAAATTTTTCATACCAGTTTGCCTGATAGCTTTTTCAATATCGCTTTTTTGCGATGATTCACAGTGTTTATTTCGCGGTATTTGGTTTGTCGTTTTTATGGTCTGTTTAGATAGTCTTGCGAGTGTTTTTTGGTTTGGAAAATTTGGTTGCGTAGGTGCTGGCATTTCAACTGAGCTAATGAGTATTGGCGGCGGTATTGGCGCAAGTCTTTTTTTAATTGCGTTAGGTATTTTATCTTCACAGCATATTTTTTCATTTTCTCTTAAAGAAATATTGTTAAAAATAAAAGACGGTTATTTTGGCTCACAAAAATATGTAAGACCTATTGCGATTTATTCAAATCAAAATCGCACGTGGGATGCGGCAATGGATAGACCTTGGAATATCCCGAGAGCATTGCCGGCTCAGTCGAATGCACCAACACATGAAATTGAAGCGTGTTTAATGAATTTTGGTATCTCAGGTGTTCGAGTGGTTGATCAGCTCAAAGGACCGATCGTTACGCGATATTTTTTATCACTGCCAGCAGGCGTTCGATCAAGTCAGGTTGCAAATTTAGACCGTGATATTGCGCGCTCACTTTCATTAACATCATGTCGTGTTGTTGAAAATATTGATGGCAGACCTGAAATCGCACTGGAATTGCCAAATAAAAATCGTGAGATTGTGACATTCAATAGCATCTACACCTCAAAGACATTTCAAGAAGCGCCATTTTCACTCGCACTTATTTTTGGAAAAGATGTTGGTGGCGAACCCGTCATCGGTGACTTGTCAAAAATGCCGCATTTATTGGTTGCAGGGACTACGGGTTCTGGCAAATCGATGTGCTTATTATCGATGTTATCTGGCATGATTTTGAAATATACACCAGATGCATTACGCTTAATTTTGATCGATCCAAAAATGGTAGAGTTCACTTGCTTTGATGCAATAGGACACATGATGTTGCCTATGGTGACTGATATGAATGTTGCGTCAAATGCACTGTCATGGTGTGTGAGTGAAATGGATCGTCGCTATCAGTTATTTATGCAAAGCAGTGTGCGCGATATCGATGGGTATAATAAATTACAAAACGAAAAATTGCCGCGTATTGTTATTGCGATTGATGAATTTTCAGATTTATTTTTAGCGGATAAAAAAATTGAAACTTTGATTGTGAGTCTTGCGCAAAAAGCGCGTACTTGTGGCATTCATTTAATTCTTGCAACGCAACGCCCAAGTAGCGATGTCATTACCGGATTAATCAAGGCCAATATTCCCGCAAGGATTGCACTGAAAACAACGTCAAAAATTGATTCACGTATTATTTTGGATCAAGGAGGGGCGGAACAATTGCTGGGTGATGGTGATATGTTGGTAGAGCAGGGCAGTGAAATTAATCGAGTGCATGGGGCTTATCTTGATCATAATGAATTATTAGAAATTATTTCAAAAATAAAAAATAAATACCCAGCACCTAAGTTTATTGAACTGACATCGCAGAAAACAGAAAATGTAAACCAGGCGCAAGATGAAATGATTGAAAAAGCCATTGATCTCGTCAGAGAAAAAGGTCAGGCATCGATACGTCTATTTATCCGTGAATTGAAGTTGGGACATACCAGGGCATCACGATTAATGCAGCAGCTTGAGGAACTTGAGCTTGTTAGCGCAGCTAACGAAGAAGGCGTACGAGAGGTGTTGTTGTAATAGGATGAAAAATCAGTGTTTATTAAAATCGGAAAATTATACCTCAATGAGGTATAATTCAAAGAGGTATATATAGATTAAAATAAGCAACTTGAGTGGGTGAATTATATGAAGTCACGTAGCGTATCAAAGAAAAAACCTAATAGAATATTGGAAACGGTGCATGATTCTGCAGTTAGCTTACATCGTGCTGGTTTGATCAATGCGAAAACAATGGCTGAATTTGATGCGCTCTGCTTGCCTCCTGTGAACGAATATACGCCGGCGCAAATTAAAAAATTACGCAAACGCTTTAATATTAGTCAGCCTGTTTTGGCGGCTTATTTAAATACAAGTCCAAACACAGTGAAACAGTGGGAGCAGGGTGTTCGCAAGCCTAATTCTGTTGCGATGAAGTTATTAGATGTCATTGATCATTTGGGGCTACAGGTTTTAGTTTATGAAAAATGATTTAAATTCAACGCGATAATTTTTGACATTTTGTAGTATTTAGGCTACAATTGATACTAAGGGATGGCCATATGAAAACATTGAAGTACTATCAAACCAGTAATGGAAAACAGCCATTTAAAGAATGGTTGATGGGTTTGAAAGATGTAGTCGGTATGGCTCAAATCAATAAACGTATTGAGCGTTTAATGCTTGGGCAGCGAGGTGATTCAGAACCTGTTGGTGAGGGTGTTTTTGAATTGAGAATTCATTATGGTCCTGGATATCGTTTGTATTATGCAGAGCAGGGTAGTGAATTAGTAATTTTATTATATGGCGGTAGTAAAGGCTCTCAGCAACGTGATATTGATCGTGCAATTACATACTGGAAAGATTATTTGGAGCAATACCATGACAAAAGTAGACATTAAAAAAGTGAATGCAATAACGGGTGATTATCAAGAATGGTTGATATCGCATCTTAAAAATAAAAAAGCAGCATTAGCGCACTTACAAGTTGCATTAGAAGAATATCAACAAGACGGTGATCGTGAGGCATTTATGCTTTCTTTGCGCCATGTTGCAATGGCACAGGGTGGTGTTGCGCATTTGGCGCATGAAACAAATTTGAATCGTGAAAGTTTATATCGTTTGCTGTCTGGAAAAGGAAATCCCACTATTGAAACTTTAACAGTTATTTTGCGTGCAATGGGTATGCGAATTAAATTGGCAGCTGCATAAATAATATGAATCATCAATACATATATCAAGTTATCTGGTCTGAAGAAGACGGTGAGTATGTTGGACTTTGTGCTGAATTTCCAAGCTTAAGTTATCTTGATAAATTAGAAAATGCCGCATTAAATGGAATTAGACAATTGGTGTCTGACACGATTGAAGACTTGAAATCGCAAAATGAATTAATTCCTAAGCCATTAAAAAATTGCCATGAATGATCAAGCAGGGGAAGCTATTGTTGAGATGGCTTCTTTATTGCATGAAATGGGTGCAATTAGTAAATGTGAATTGGCAAAATATCGAAAATTGAGTGAAAAAGATAGCGATAAATCAAAATTATAAAACATCATTTTATTTTTCGATGATTTTTGACAGGAATAGAATTGCGTATGTCATACAATTTTTTAAGATCAATGTCAGCATAAGCAATACCCGTTTTTTTCTCGGTTATTTCAGATACAATCGTTCCCCACGGTTCAACAATCAATGTGTGACCATAGGTTTGTCTTCCATTAGCATGCATACCCACCTGAGCACTGCCAATTACATAACAAAAAGTATCAACGGCACGTGCACGTGTTAATAGGTGCCAATGTGCCTCCCCAGTTTTAACAGTGAATGCGGATGGCAACGCAATAATTTCGGCGCCACGATTCATTAATTCGGTGAATAGGGAAGGGAAGCGAACATCATAGCAAACGGCCAACCCTAGTTTTCCAACTGGCGTGTCGATTACTACGATGGAATCGCCTGGTTCCGTTGTATCTGATTCACGATAACTTTCCGTTTCAGAAACGGTAACATCAAACAAATGTATTTTGTCGTATCGAGCAACTGCATCGCCGGTGTTGTTATAAACAATACAGGCAGCGCGAATTTTATTTTTATCATTGCATTGAATGGGAATGGTGCCGCCAACGATCCAAACGTTATATTGCTTAGCGCATCGGGATAAAAACGACTGAATCTCTCCATCGCCGTATTTTTCGGCTATTGCCACTTTATCAGCTGCTTTTTCTCCCATAATGGCAAACATTTCGGGTAGCACAATCAATTGAGCGCCGTTGTCTGAAGCTTCAGAAATCAATTTTTCAGTTATTGCCAGGTTTTCATCGACAAGGTTGCTTGAACACATTTGGATGGAGGCAATTTTTTTCTGATTTTTCATGATAGGATTTTAACCAATTAATAAATACGTATTTTTGTGTATACTATACCAAACTTTGAGTATTTATATCGAACGGGGTGTACATGTTGTTAAGTGGTGCTGTAGCGGTTTTAACGGGTTCTGGTCGTGTTAACGGCGTAGGTGCCGCCACCGCAGAATTGTTAGCTAAGCAAGGATGCCATGTTTTAATAAACTGCATAAAAAATGAACAACAAGCGCAGCAGGTTGTAAAAAAATGTGCTGAATTTGACGTTGATGCTGAATTATTTATAGGTGACGTTTCAAATTCTGCGGTTTGCCACGAAATGGCGAACTTTGTGAAAAACAAATGGGGTAGGGCAGATATTGTTGTTAATTGTGTTGGAACAACAAAGGGCGCTTCATACGAACGATTAGATCAGTTGACTGAGAGTGATTTTTCTAAAATGTTTTTGGTCAATGCGACCGCTCCATTTCTGGTCGCACAGGCTTTCCAGTCTCTGTTAAAACAATCTGGTGATGGAGTAATTGTTAATATTTCATCTGCAGCCGGTATAACTGGGAAAGGCAGTTCAATTGCTTACGCAGCAGCAAAAGGCGCTGAAAATACTTTGACGCTTGCGCTTTCTCAAGCATTGTCTCCGGAAGTTAGGGTTAATGCAGTTTGCCCAAGTTTTATCGATTCATCATGGTGGGAAGAATCATATAAAGATAAGCAGGATAAATACGATGCTCTTGTGAATAGCATGAAGGAATCAAATCTATTAAATAGGGTGCTAAAACCTGCCGATGTTGCGCAGACTATTTTATCAATCATACATAACCCGGTTATGACGGGTGAGTTGATTCGGTTAAATGCGGGGGCACATGTTGGTAAGGCTAATCCAAGATAATTGAATTGAATAGATCACATGGATGTGAAAAAACACTATGACTTCTATTACTAATAAAATGATATCACCTGGCGAACGATTGAAATATGTCAGGGAAAACTTATTGAAAATGAGTCGTGCTGATATTCAAAAAACGCACGGATTATCACAAGACACACTTGCAGCTTGGGAAAATGGAAAAATTCAAATCACTGAAAAAGGCATTGATCGCTGCATAAAAATATATAATTCAGAAAATCTTATTGTATCGAAAGAGTGGTTGCTCACTGGTAATGGATTAAGTCCAAAATTTTCATTTGATCTTAATAGATATTTTAAAAATGTGACTACATCAGACTTGTCATCTGAAAAATTAGACGATCACATATTGCTTGCAAAAGAGATAGAATTTTTTCTGTCACAGGCGAAAAATTCAATTACCTGTTTAATATCAACTGAAGATATGCTCCCAATGTATTCAATCGGGGATTATGTTGGTGGTAGATTGAGATATGGAAATGAAATCAATGATTGTATTGGTAAAGACTGCATTATAAAGTCAAAAGATGGCGCAACATTTATTCGCAGAATTTCAAAAGGAAACAAAGAACAAAGATATAATTTGGTTTGTTTAAATCCTGCGTGGAATGGAAATCCAGAACCAGTTTTTTTTAATATTGAAATAGAAGCTGCTGCGCCAATTATTTGGCACCGACGTCTTGATGATTCGTGATTATTTTTGTTTGAAATTCTGAGCTATATGGAATAATTAAATCAATTAAATCATCAAATGTTTTTTTAATTGAGTGATGATTTTCTAAATAAAATTTTTTAGCGCTGAAATTTTTGTATCCGGTTGCAAGTGTTAGCATAAAATTGTGACCAAGATTTCGGTGCATCACTACAATGCCATTTTCAATATAGTGACGCTTTCTTTGACGCATCACCTCTTTTCCAGAAGAATCTTGATAATCTAATTCATCAAATGAAAAAAACTTTGTTTTTGTATTGAAGGCAGCTTTTCTAACTGGATCAGATTCTGCGAGATTGAGACTGGAGAAAGTCGATTGCCAATCTGGTCTAGACATTAATGATGCACTGGTTTTGTGGACTGAATCTTGAACGCCTATTGCAACATAATCAATGACAGGTATTTCAAGCGCATTGATGTACTTATCAAATGTGTCTCTAACGTACTCTTCATTGATTGACTTATATTTTCCTAATCTCATCGTGTTTTATCACCATAAAAACAGTGGTCAGCGTCACTGCTGAAGCAAATGCTATGTAATATGCTGGAGAAATAATACTACCTGTCCTGTGAATTAACAATAAACATAGCGCGGGTGTTATTCCGCCAAAAATGCCGAATCCTAGGTTGAATGCAAGTGCTAAAATTGTATACCTGACTTCAGTCGGTATCAGTATTGAAAATAATCCTGGGATGATCGCTGCATTGAAAGCCGTCATTATTGATAACGTTAAAAAGCAAAAAATAATTTGATCTGATGTGCCGTAACAAATGTAATAAAATAATGGTATGGATAATGCACAAAATGATAAAGCAATAATCAGCATCCCCCTCATCCCACCAATAATATTTACCAACAAACCTAAGATAGGGATAAATAAAATATGTAAAATCAAAAAAGTTGTATTTTTAATAAGCGCTGCACTTTCTGTTAAGTGACGTATCTTGTTTAAAAAAACTGGAATAAACATAAAAACAAAATAAAAACTTGTTGCATGTAAATAAATTAATCCAATGCACGTGAATAATTTTCTTTTATAGCTTTTAAATGTCAATTTAATCGGGTTTTCACTAGATTTTTTTGATAAAAACTCCCTCGATTCAGAAATTTTTAATCGCATGATAAAAGTAATGATTACTAAAGGTATTGATAGTAAAAATGCGATTCTCCATCCATAACCATACATAAATTGTTTTGAAAAACACGAATAAAAAATAGATGCGGTAATCGATGCTAATAAAATACCGAAACTTCCGGTACAACTCCCGATACTTCCCCAAAAATATTTTTTATTTGATGACTCGCATAAATAAACAATATTTCCAGTGAATTCACCTCCAATAAATATCCCCTGTAATATTCTGGTGAGTATCAACAAAAAAATAGCTGCGTTACCAATACTTTGGTATGTCGGAAGTAAGGCCATTGCGATACTGGTAATTGCAGATAAAACAGGTGTTATTCGAAGAGAGAATAACCTCCCATATTTATCACCAAAATATCCAAAAATTAACCCGCCAATCGGCCTGGCTGCGAAGCCAATCGCAAAAATACCATATGAAATTATTAGTGACGTTAGATGTGATCTTCCGACATTTGAAAAGAAAATTGAGGCGAAAATGGGAGCAAAAAAAGCATATAAAGCGAAGTCAAACCACTCTAGTGATCCACCTATTGCGCTAAATACATTGTTTTTCAATGACATAGAATATCCTCTAAATAAATACAAAATATCTGGTATTTGTACTTTACTAATACCAAATGTTTGGTATTATCTATTAATCGAACCTTAAGGTTTCTCTGTTGTGAAGGATTATACCGTTTTTGTTTGATGATCAAAGCGCAGTAAAAGTATCAGTTTTATGCTGCACATATTTTTCAGGGGATGGCGAAAATGATTACGAAAAATGAAAACAATACATCGCTCTGGTGGATGTATGTGGATAATAAAAAAATTCAAAATCCAGTAACACTCAATGAGGTCAAAACATTCTGTAATCAATCAGACCAATTCAATTTTAAATTGCTCTCCTATCTATTGATAAAGGGAGCGTCAATAAAATCCTCACTCGGAAGAATCCGCTTAAAAAAAGTTTCGCAAACAGATTTAACACAGCAATCAATCAGCGAGGCTTTATGAAAAATAAACTCCTATCAATTTTATTTGCTTTGATGTTTCCGTTATCCACATTTGCCGATGGATTTGGTGATGACGGTAGTTTTTCACTGACAACAGCGCTGAATCAATTAATTCAACTGTTGGCAAGCCAAATTGGCGGCGCTGTTTGCGTATTATCCATTGTCTGTGTTGGGTATGCATGGCTTCGAGCAGGGCGCATTGAAAAAGGGCCAGCAGTTGTCGCAATCGTTGGTATTTCAGTTATTTTCAGCGCTGCGTGGATTGCTAATTATTTGGGATTTATTTCGCAATGAAAAATAACGGACTACACATCAGTCCTGTTTTTACAGGATTAACACGCCCTCCCATGATGCTCGGTATTACGGTCGATTATTTGTTTATTTGTTTTTTATTGTCATACGGCCTTTTTATGCTGACTGGAAATCCTGCTTTTTTGATTTTATATGTACCCATGCATGTATTTGGCTGGATTGCCTGCAGAATGGATCCAAATATTTTTCGCGTTCTCATAAAAACAATTGAATGCCCCAGTGTACGTAATAAAAAAATATGGGGGTGCCAATCTTATGAACCATTCTAATTCAATTGATGCTGTTAAAAATGAAGTCGGTATTTCAAAGCATATTCGCATTACCCATTTAAATTCACCATCGATTTTCGAAACTGAAAATGGCGCTATTGGGACTGTTCTAAAATGTGAGGGTGTAACATTCGATGTTGAAAAAGATGAAGTGCTAAATCATTACAAATTTTTGTTACACCGCGCGATTACATTATTAGATGATAACTTCGCTATTTTTATTACAACACATCGCCACAAAGAAAAGATGAGTCAGAAAGGTCAATTTGAAAATGATTTTTTACGTGATTTAGATGCCAAATATCACGCGCAATTTAAAAATAGTCAGATGTATACAAACGACATTTATATCACGATTATTTTCAAAGGTATTACATCTGGAAAAATGGGAAATGGGTTGAGTTTTCTCAATCGTTTAAAAAATACAGCAATAAAAGAAGCAAAAAAATCTGCACGTCAAAATCAAATTAAATCATTACTTGAAAAAGTCTCACAAATAAAATCGTTATTATCTACATTCAATCCAAGAATTATTGGGGAAAATGATCAAGCGGTGGGTTATAGCGAATTACTTTATTTTTTAAGTTTATTTGTTAATGCAGGAAATGGAATCAAAAGACAATATGCATTTTCAAGCCCTATTTCAAAAAATATAAAAGATACTAAAAAAATTACTTCGCTTTATCCAAATGGAAATGTTGCGCAATACCTATCAACAAAACATTTGTTCTTTGGTGATACTATTCAGTTTCAAGGATCAGCTAGAAGTGACCATCTATTTGCATCTATTGTTAGTATTAAACGCTACGGTCAAGAAAGCGCATCAATTATGTTTGATACGCTGCTGCATCTAGATTGCGATTTTATTAGTACGCATTCATATGCAGTCGAATCAAAAGACATTGTACTAGATTCTATTGCGCGTCATATTCGCCGAATGAAGAATGTCGATGATCCGGCTGTATCTCAAGTGAATGAATTGCACGATGCGCGAGATTTAATTGCAAGTGAGCAGGTGACAATGGGGTATCACCATAACACTGTCATGCTGATTTCAAATACAAAAGAAGTGCTAGAAAACAATGTTACGCAATGCATTAAATGCTATTCGGACACTGGCTTTGTGGCAGTGCGTGAAACGATAGGGCAGGAAGCAGCGTTTTGGGCGCAAATCCCTGGTAATTTTAAATATATTGCGCGATCAAGTCTTATTACTTCAGAAAATTTTGTGGATTTTGCACCACTTCATAATTACAGAACTGGTTACTCAGATAAAAATCATTTAGGTGGTTGCGTTACCATTTTAGAAACACCATCTAAAACACCGTATCGATTTAATTTTCACGTAAAAGGAAGTTTAGAGAATCCATCAAAAGGACACACCATTTTAATTGGTGGCAATAACTCCGGTAAAACAACTTTGATGACTTTTTTAGATGCTCAAGCAAGCCGCTATCAAGGAAATACATTTTATTTTGATCGTGACAGAGGGGCAGATATTTATATTCGTGCTATCGGTGGAAAATATTCGATACTATCACCCAGTCATAAAAATGAAACGCAATTTGCACCGCTTCAATTACCTGATTCAGCAGAAAATAGACAGTTTAATCGTGATTTATTGATTCGTTTTTGTATGGAAAACGATAATGATATCTTGTCATCTGATGTGATCGAAATGCTAACAGATTGTGTTCATTACGCTTATGATCATTTGTCGGTAGACCATCGCACATTCTCATCAGCGACCAAAATTCTACCTATCCATTTTGAAAAGTGGTCAAGCTTAAGACGGTTTTTAAAATCAGATGGAAAATATCATGAGGGTGATTACGCTTATCTTTTTGATAATCACAAAGACGCATTGGATTTGCATAATAAAGTAGGTTTTGATTTAACACACTTTTTAGATCATGAGCCAACGCATATTCGTACTGTTTTAATGATGTATTTATTTCATCGAGTCGATCTTGCTATTAACGATGTGAAAACGAATCGTTTAACCAGTGTTTATCTGGATGAAGGATGGCAGTATTTATCCGATGATTATTGGAAAGAAAAATTATCACGCGTTTTGCCCACATGGAGAAAAAAGAACGCGCATATTGTAATAGGAACACAATCACCGAATAGCGTTGTTAGTTCATCTATTCGTCATGTGATTATGGATAATATCGCAACACAGATTTATTTCGCAAATCCGCAAGCCAAATCAGAAGACTACATCGACGGTTTAAAGTTAACTGAATCTGAATTTGAGATGATTCGGAAAAACACGCCTGATTCACGCCTATTTTTACTCAAGCAAGAACACGATTCTGTGATTTGCCGCTTGAATTTATCAATTATGCTGGAAGTTTTATCCATTTTGTCCGGTAACACAAAGAGTGTTGTGCTTTGTGATGAAATCAGATCAACAGTCGGTGATGATTCACAAAAATGGATACCTGAGTTTTTAAAAAAATGTGGTTTTTCTGAGACGAAATATGTGTAAGAAATTTACTGCTATTTTATTTGTGACGCTTTTTTTCACGCCAATCAGTTGTTTGGCATTTTTACCCGTAATTGATATTACTGCTGTGGCAAATTTAGTCAGACAGCTTGAACAGCTAAAAAAACAATATGATGTTTTGAATCAAACCTATCAAACATCACAAAATACGTTATATCAAGCAAAAGTCATTTCAGGTAATACACAAGGAAGTTATGGTTTTGGCAATTTATTTAATAGTCCTGAATACACAGCACATCGTGAATGGTCTCCGAGTAATTGGGAAGATGTTTTAAAAGGGTTGTCAGGCGGAAATCCAGCGCGGTATCAACAATTGGTGTCTCAATATCAGCACGATAATCCAACATTATCGTTGTCTGATTTTGATAAAGGTGAAAGTGCTGATAATGGTCAGATTTATCAAGCGCAAATTCAGAATAATCAAGCAGCAAATGTTACATCGACGTATGCATTTAATGATATTCAAAATCACATTGAACATATCGAAAAAATATCCAATCAAATTGAATCTGCGCCGAATGAAAAGGCGGCAACTGATTTAAACACGCGGATGAATACTGAAATTGCCTACACGCAGGTTGAAGTATTAAAGCAATTAGCACTGATGAATGAACAAACAGCAGAGCGTAATGAAGATCGAATTAAGTATGAAACTGCCAATGCTAAATTTGATCGCTTACCGGACGAATAAATGGGAGATGTGACAATGAAGAAAATTGTATTTTTAATTTTAACAATCGGATTTGCATTAATGATGGGTGGATGTGCACCACACCCTGCAAAGGCGCCTTGTCCCGAATATGGAAAATGGTGTCAAAAAATTCCTGTGAATAGCTGGGATGATCAAAACTAATTTAACTTAAGAGTGTGTAATGACCGCGCCCATTTACTCCAACATTATTAATCAAGTCTTTTCACTCTTGAATCAAGATTTGAATAGCTACGTGTACGATGGATACAGTACGTTGGCATCGCACTTGCAATATCCATTGGGACTTGCAGTCGTTTTGTATTTCACGATATTGGGCTTATCGATTTCACAGGGATGGGTGCAATTGTCAGCTGGTGTGTTTACAAAAGCGGTGATTAAGATTGGTTTAATTTATATGTTTGCGATGCACTGGAGTAATTTTAGTGAATACGCAATATCAGGAATACAAAAAAGTGCAGGGCAAATAGGGGATTGGCTGGTGAACGCTTCTCCCGTATCTATTCCTGATTTTGGCGGTTCTGGTATTGATGGCGCATTGCAATCAGTTTTAACAGAGGTGACAAGATTGGGTGCATGGACATGGGATAAAGGCTCCATATCCAATTGGAGCCCCTATTTTTGTGCGATATGTATTTGGCTTTTTGGGTTTGCTTCCTTGGTACTGGCGGTCATAGAAATTATTTTAGCAAATATGATGCTTGCTGTTTTGTTTTCGTTAGCGCCCCTTTTTATAGGATTTACTTTGTTTAAACCAACACACGGTATGTTTGATCGGTGGGTCGGTTCAATCTGCGGGTTCGCACTTTTTCTGGTAATGATTCCAGCGGTTGTCACACTAGGGTTGAGCTTTATTCAATTCGTTATTCAAGATCAATATGCATCACAAGCAGCAAATATCACGCTGGTAGATTGGGTACCTGTGATGATAGCAGGTCTGATCAATCTTACCTTGATACTTAAAATTTCTGACTATGCAAAATCAATTGGTGGTGGCGTTTCTATTGGATCAGGATCAGCAATGTTAGCCGGAGCGGTTGGGGGATTTATCGGAGGTACATTTTCGTCAGTCAATTTTGCTAAATCATCTGGTATTGCAGCAGGACAAGTCGTTTCAGGCGTTAAATCAGGTTTTTCAAAATCAGGTGATGTTGCATCCAATGTGATGAATGCTATTCGCAGTAAATTAAGAGGTGGTCAGTGATTAATAAAATCAAAAAAATTCTGAATAATAAGCAAGACAATAAATCAAAAGAACCCGATGATTATTTTGTAACAGCAAAATCCTGGGCTGATGAATTTTACACATCTGCTATTGCTTCACGCAATAAATGGCGCGCTCTGTCAATTTTTATTTTAACTCCGATTATTTTTTTATTGCTTATTTGCATGACATTTTTAATTCCATCACAACATATTGAACCGTTAATGATTAATCATTATGCAGATGGAGAAACTATTGTTACGCCAATAAAGCAGCATTATGCACCAAAAGACTCAGCAGAAGTAGAAAGTGATATTGCACGATATATTCGTTTTCGTGAATCCTATAGTGCAAATACATATGATTATTCATATCGATTGATTCATTTAATGTCTTCAGCGTCGGTATATGGTGATTATCAAAATTCACAAAATAGTGAAAATAAAAACTCACCTATCAATATATTTGGAAAAAACGGTTATGAAACTGTAAAAATTGAGTCGATCGTTTTTTTAGATAACGAAGATAAGAATATTAAAAGTAATTCCAATACTAAAAACAATCATGCTAATAAAAATTTAAATAGTCTTCATAGAAATTTAGCGCAAGTAGATTTTGTTGTAATCACACACAACAATCAAAACAGTACAACCACATCGAAACCGTTAACGGCGCTGATTTCATGGGGATATCGCGGTATTTCAAATGATCCCAATGATCGCTGGATGGATTGGAATGGATTTACTGTCACACATTATCAAGTGACAAATCGTAATGTTTAATGGGAGCAACTAAAATGAAAAAAAGAAATTTAAGTTCTGTATTCGCAATATGTGTATTTCTAATAATTAATGTCAGTAGTGTTTATGCAACAGAAAATACAGTACCGTTAGCATCGGATGGTAGAATCAAAACGGTTGTTTATGAAAAAAACAATGTAATTCCTGTAAAAGGTAGCACATTTATCAGCACCCAAATTATTTTTGGAAGCAATGAAAAAATTATTGATATTCAAGGTGGCGATGCGGATGCATGGACAGTCAATGTCAGCAAAATGATACCCAACGTGTTAAATATCAAACCAACTGTTTTGGGTTCAAATACGGATATTATTGTTTCGACGATTGATGATCAAAGCAAGATTCGCCGATATTTTTTTCATCTTAAAAGTGCGAAAAACAATGCGGTTACTAAAAATCAAACCTACGCTATTCAATTTGCGTATCCGAATGAGCAGCGCAAAAAATTATTAAAAGAATTGGATTATCAAGCAATGGAAAAAAAGGCCATTGTGAATGCCTCCTCTAATCCAAAAAATTATAACTGGGATTATAGCTTCAATGGATCAAGATCAATTATGCCGCTTCATGTATTTGATGATGGTAAGTTTACTTATTTGCAATTACGTCAAAATCAAGACATCCCAGCCATTTTTGCAGTGAATAATTCAAAAGGTGCAGAATCAGTCGTCAATTTTAGACGTGTCGGTGATTACATCGTGATTCAACAAGTCGCACCGCAATTTACATTGCGCGATGGTAAATATCATGTGGCATCAGTATTTAATAACAAAATGATCCAACAAGTTTCATAAAAATGAATAATGAATGAGGCTGTAAAATGAATAGTGAATTTGAAAATAAAATAGATGATCAACTCGAAAAAGACGAGCATACAGATCAATCATCTTGGTCGAAAGTATCAGCCAATACAAATACGGTTTGGTATTTAGATAAACGTTTATGGATTATAGCCGGTGCAATTTTTATTTTCATTTTGATGATGCTGTTATCGCCACACAAAAAAGAAAAAACCGTTTCACAGGATAAAGCAGTTGCGATGCAGTCTGATAACAGTGTCTTAGAACAAAACCTTGCTAAATTAAGCAGTATGAGTACAGACATTCAAAAAGATCAGCATGATTTAGCCATGAAAACTGCGTTGCTAAATAATCAAAATTCAAACGCAAATGGTCTTTCTAATGAATTGTTATCAGCACCTAACCAAGAAAAAACACAGAAAGAATTGATGGCGCGTCAAAATGCACCAACTGCCATGTTCAGTGTTGGTGGTGCAACCGGTGGATTTTTAAATAGCGCTGTAAAACAAAATGCTTCTCAAAATGCTTCAGCTTCAACTGGTGGCACAACTTTTGCAGGGCAAGGTGTTTATACCTCATTTGGTAACCAATCCATGACATCGACAGCTGTTGCCGCTCAGAAAATTGCCCATCCTGATTACACAGTCGCCAGTGGGGAGTTTCTGCATGCAGTATTGGAAACCGCCATCGATTCTGATTTACCCGGTGAGATTCGTGCAGTGGTCAGTGAGCCAGTTTATGCCTATGTAGGTGAAACGCCGCTTATTCCTGCTGGTAGCCGTTTAATCGGTCAGTACTCATCCTCTGTTGCGCAAGGACAAAATAGAGTATTTGTTATTTGGAATCGCGTCATTCTACCTAATGGCACATCGGCGCAAATTAATAGCCCAGGTGTAGATCAATTGGGTATTGCTGGACAAGCAGCTGATGATGTTAATACTCACTTTTTGACTCGTTTTGGTGAGGCATCTTTGTTGTCTATTATTGGTGCAGGCGCTGCAAATGCGGGTGTAAATAATGCTGATCAATATAACTCAGCATCACAATATCGCATGGCAATAGCGCAATCATTCCAACAATCTGCTGATAGTTCACTACAAAACACCTTACAAACAAAGCCAACATTAATCATTGATCAGGGCGCTGCGATTAATGTGTTTGTTGCGCATGATATCGATTTTTATAGTGTTATGAAGGCAAATTAATAATGTTGATCTCTGTGAATGAAGTAACAGCAAAATATGCACCTACGTCGAATGGGTTATTAGCACCCATTCAATCATTTTTAAATGATCCGTTGGTGTCGGAAATTATGCTCAATCGTACGCGTGAAATATTGATTGAAAAAGAAGGTAATATTAAAAAATTTGATATTCCTGAGTACGATGAACGCATATTGCATAATTTATTTCAATTAATTGCCAGGGAAAATAAACAAGAAATAAACGAAACAAATCCATTATTATCCGGTTCACTGTTGGATGGATCACGGATTCAGTTGATTGTTCCACCAACAGCAAAAAATTTTACATTTTCAATTAGAAGAGTGATTGCTAAAAATTTTAACCTCTGTGATTACCAGAAACAAAATTATTACAACAACATGATTACGAGTGATATTGAAAAAAATCATTATGATCTTTTACCTGAAAGTGAAAAAAAACTGATTGATCTTTATCATCAAAAATCATGGGATGAGTTTATTAATTACGCCATTCTATACAGAAAAAATATCGTTATTTCAGGTGGAACATCCAGTGGCAAAACTACTTTTCTAAATGCGTGCTTACGATCAATAGATCCAACAGATCGTTTAATTATTCTGGAAGACACGCGAGAAATTCAAATTGAACATGAGAATCAAGTTAATTTGCTTGCATCAAAAAACGATCAAGGATTTTCCAAAATTACGATGCAAGATTTGGTACAGGCGAGCTTAAGACTGAGACCTGATCGCATTATTATGGGTGAAATCAGAGGAAAGGAAATTTTAGATTTTGTGAGCGCTTGCTCGACTGGGCACGAAGGATCAATGACAACTATACATGCTAATAATCCGCGCATTGCTTTTATGCGAATGACGCAGATGTACAAACTCAATAATGTGCCATCAATGCGCGATGAAGACATTATGCGAGAACTCAAAGAAGTGATCGATATTGTTATTCAACTCAACAAAACAAAGCATGGAAGGGTAGCATCGCATATTTATTATAAATATTCTGATGTGAAAAAATAACATGAAATTATTGAATGGCATCAATCGTTGGTATTTATTTCAAGCAATAAAAATATTGTTGGTTGCCTATGTTTTTTTACAGATCGGCATTTTTATTTTTAAAATTATTTCACATCTGAAAATCAATATTACCATTTTTAATTCATGGCATGTATTTTCTATTATACAATATTATCCAAATATATTTCATGAATTAACGTTAAGTCTGTTGTGTAGTTTTGGTGCTACATGCGTAATTATTTTTGTTTATCTTATATCTTCCTATCACCCAGATAAAAGCATCTTAGGTGATGCGCACTTTGCAAGTGCTTGGGAAGCAAAAAAAGCAGGGTTTTTCGAATCAGAAGGTATTGTGGTTGGGAAATACAGTGGATCACCCATTGTCAGCGGTGGGTTTGAGCATGTATTAACTTTTGCACCAGCGGGTAGTGGTAAAACAACTGCGATTGCTATTCCGAATCTTTTGATCTGGAAAGAATCTTGCGTTGTGAATGATCCAAAATTTGAATTGTTTAATATTACCAGTGGCTATCGAAAAAACATCTTTCAAAATGATGTGTTTTTATGGTCACCCACTAAAACAAAAACGCATCGTTACAACCCATTGCAATTTATATCAACCGATAAACATAAACGTATTGGCGAAATTCAATTAATTGCCCATACTATTATTCCAAACGGTCAAGGTGAGCCAATATGGTACCAATCTTCTAGAGAATTATTTTTAGCGTTGATTTTATATTTAATTGATAGTGACGAAATTTCTACATTGCCAAATGTTTACGTGATTTCAAAAAGACATCGATTCAATGAGTGGCTGACTGATTTGGTAGAAAATACAACGCATCTTGATCCGGAATTTTATCGTAATGCCAGCAGCTATTTAAATACAGCAGAAAAAACACGCGCCAGTATATTAAAAACATTTACAGGTTATTTAGAAATATTTGCTAATCCCGTAATCAATGCTTCTGTTAGTGATAGCGATTTTGATTTACGTGAATTACGTAAAAAGAAAATGACAATCTATATCGGATTTTCAGAAAATGAAAAAGAGATGATCTCACCGTTGCTCACAATCTTTTGGCAGCAGCTAATTTCATTTATGACCACTGACATGCCAACGCCTAAAACTGAACCTTACGCAGTATTATGTCTAATGGAAGAGTTTTCAATTTTAGGCAGACTGGTTAATTTAAAAAGCTCACTAAAAATATTGCGCGGCTATCGTGTGCGTGTGCTGATTATTATTCAGTATTTAGCTCAAGTTTTAGAGCATTACTCAAAAGCAGAGGGCGAGGCATTTAAAAATATCAAAACCAAAGTGATATTTGCGCTAGACAGCCTTGAAGATGCCGAATACGTCAGTAAATTGCTAGGGATGCGTACAAAGCGCGTAACACAACGCAGTCAAAGTGTTGGCAGCAATAACAACTCATCCTCTCATTCGCATCATTTACAAGCTGTACCTTTGATGCGTCCAGAGGAAATTCAACGATTAAAATCAATAGATGCCATTGTTATTCGTACAGGTCATGCGCCTGTTAAAGCAAAACAATATCGATGGTATCAGACATCTGAATTAAAAAAATTGCCTTGTGGTGTTATCAAGGTACCAGAACAAAATCCGGTCATTATTCCGTTTGAAAAAAATAATGATTTTGAAAGCTCAGATGTTACTTCAACGAAAAAAATTGCTGATTTAGAGGCTGAAAAAATGAAAATTCAGGCAGAGTTTTTAACTGGTGCTGTGTTAAATGCGTTACAGGGTGATCAATAATTTTAATTAAAAGGAGAGTATAAAATGGAAAGAAAATTGTTACTAAAGACAATGTTACTGGGTGCGTGTATTTCATCGTTTGTGTTATTAAGCGGTTGTTCAGTGTCTGATATGAAAGAAGCAGTAGGGGTGGGCAATGCAACGCGCACATCAAATGTAAAATTGAAACCAATACAAGCGTCGCAGGTAAGAATTTACAATCGTATACCTGCGCACTATAAAGTAGTCGGCAGAATATCCGCTGATAATTATTCGTTGATTGGTATGGAGCATTCGCAGAAAAACGTTATATCAGAGCTTAAAAAACAAGCAGCATCATTGGGTGCAAATGGGGTATTGCTTATTCATTCAGGATTGGATCAGACAACGGCGGAAGCAATTCTAGTAAAATAATTTTTTAAATTTACATGCCAGAAAATGCGGCAAGTTTTTGCCGCTTTTTTATGACTTTAACTTTTCATTTATATTTTTTTCTAATTTGGATAATCCGTTTGTAATGTCTTTGAATGAGGGTGGTGTTCCATTAAACATACCTGCATTAATCATTTGTATGTAATCTTTTTCCAAATTCTTCAGGTAGTTTTCATTTGGTATTAAGCGAAGCCTACCTGAAAGGCAGTCGTCATAATCTACGAAGCTATAATGAAAGAATGCTTTTTTATGCTCAACGACATTTTCTAAAATTTCAAAATTCGATAGCGCTTCGATACCTACCCATGAATTATTTAGCATGTATACATCATACCAATGACGAGAATACCGATCTGGCGTTGGTTTTGTATTATCTTTAAAGCACTCAACATGAATAAGCGTTAATTTTTCGAAAAAGGTACGTATTGGAGACAAGGTGTTAACAACAGGCATAGGTAAACCCAGTTCAACATTGATCACATCAGAAATATAAGTTTTTAGCGGATGTTTTTCACAAGGTTCTGTGCTATTTCTGGCGCCGAACTCAATAAAAACATGGTCTTTCAAATAATTTTTATTATTATTCTCTGTAACCAAATAATCGCCATTTTCAGTTGTTAAATAGTTGCCATCTTGGGTAGTTAAAAACGCCGAACTGACAACACTTGGATAATAGAATCGCAATTCCTCTCCATTAGGATTCAATGTGATATCAAACGAGCCTTTTGGTAGTGATTTATTAATTTCTTTTTTGAGGTAGGGCAGTACCGTTTCAGAAATATATATTTTAAGTTTATTTTTTAATTCCGGTGTGATTTTTTTATCAAGTTGTGTTCGACTGGTGTTTTCTAAATCCAGATCAGGTTTAAAATTATGATAGTCAACACTGATATCACAATCTTCAGAAAATCGGTTAATTAAATTGAAAACTTTTGATAACGATGTTCCGCCTCTAAATGCCATTTGCATTTCGGTCAATGAGAATATTTTTTCAAGAAGCCAGCAAATCCATATATCTTTTTCAATAATGATTGGTGGCATACCTAATTGATCCGCAGACCTTTCAATTAATGCGGCTTGTTCTGGCGCTGACAGGGTAAAAAAATTATTAGGCATGTATATTCTCTTTTTGATAGCGGTAAAAAACATCCGCCATCCATGCGGGCATTTTATCGGATAATTGTGTTGTTTGAATAAATTCTTTTTCAGTAATAACAGATTTAATTTTTTCAATCGTATTGGGCGTTACATTTTTACGACCAACAAAATTTAATGCGCAAATCACTAAACCTGGCGTTGTTCCGGGTGCGATTAATCGACTGGGATTAACGTGTTTTAATTTAACCTTTGTATTATTAAATTTTAAAACTCGTGTATTGCCACTGGTATAAAATATTGGTTGCATAGGTACTTGAGTTGTTAATTGAAGCATTCTTGCCGCCTCAGCGCCTTGCACAGTGATTGTTTCGCCTGTTGATTTGGAGAGTGACACTGCAATCTCAAACGCGCTAGGTAATATCTCTCCGACCAACGCGCTTTGCTTTGGCTTCACAAATACACCGCGCGCTACACGCTTTATTTCTCCGGCTTTGACAAGACGATTGAGAAGCTGTCGAATGTTGTCGGTGGTAGAGAACGCACGCAAGCTGCTCGAAGGAAAGCTTTTACCTTCCGGCAGTTCATGTATGTACTGTTTAATCATCGAAGATGCTGTCATTTTTCACCTCATTATGTCACGAATTATAACATAAAACGTGACGTAATTACAAAAAACAACATTTAAAAATTAAAATAACCATTAAAATCAATAAAATACAAACATGTCACGAACTATGTAATAAAACGTGACAAAAAATCAAGCGAAAGAACCCCAATTTTTGTAGGGTAAATTTTAATCAGTGGAAGAACCGACAAAAGTGGCCGGTATTGGCTGTGACGGTTTTTGCCCCTTTATGTAGTTGTGTGCCGTCTAGAGGTCTATGAGAAGTGCAACGAAACCGCCTAAAATGAATTTTGAATTCTATTAGCAGCCCCCGAAATTGCACAAAAGATTTTTCATGTGCTATTTACTGTAAGTGCAAATGCGCCGAAATCTGTCATTCCGATTCTGGTAAAATCACATATTTGACCCAAATCTGTAACCCGGTTTCCTTTTACGGTGCCGGTGATTCACTAATTTCTTTTACACTCGCTCGTGGTTGAGTAGACCGACCAGATCACTCCAGTCAGCCCCTTCTTAGAACCGGACTTGCAGAATTACCGCATCCGGCTCCCGATAGATCAGTGTCCTCACACATGCTCAGCAAGTTTGGTACATCGATATTACTTTTCCCTTTTTCGGAAAATTAATTGTTTCGAGAATTTCAACACATCGTGTCCATGTCGTTCTCTTTTTCCCGCCG
>PFPT01000009.1 GCA_002793195.1 Gammaproteobacteria bacterium CG_4_10_14_0_2_um_filter_38_22 | reverse complement strand
CCAAAAAGTACTTTTCTTGCAACTCCGCACACGCAAAAAGGATTCAAGAAAACATTACTTCTATGGAAAGCAGAAGCTGTCGAAATCTGTCAAGATGCTGTCTTAAATTACAACCCCTAAATATATTTATTTTTTAAAATCAATTTTGATGGAATTGGTAATACTCTTGTGTTCAGTGTTTTTCAAGGTTCGCGAAAAATCGCTTTTCCCCTTGATAAACCCAGTCCACCAGAGTTTGTCCTTTAATAAATCGCTTTAAAAAATAATATGTGACTTAAAGCATATCTTCGTCAAATACCTTTCCTTTCGTTAAGACCGCAAAGATGATTCTTATCATTTTATGCATTACTGCAACCACAGCTACCTTAGGTGTTTTACCTTTTTCTATCAACCTATCTGCAAATTTAAACATAGGTTTGCAACATTTTTTACTAACCAGTGCTGGCATAAATAAAACGTTTCTAAGATTTTTAGAACCTGTTTTTGAGATGGATCCACGGCTCTTAACGCTTGATCCAGATTCCCGCACACCAGGATTTAATCCAGCAAATGCAGCTAGTTGTTTAGCGCATTTAAACCGCGTTAAATCAGGAAGATTTGCAATTAATCCAAATGCTGTAATTTCGCCAACACCTGGAATACTAATTAAAAGATTATATTGAGTTTTGATCTCTGAATCATTATTCACTAATAATCTAAGCTGTTTCAAGACTGCCTCTTTTTGGGCATCATAGAACTTTTTTTGTTTTTTATAATGTTTCAAAGCTTCTGCTCTGCCATCTTGATCGGTGTTTGCGCATGCTTCAATTCTGCCAAAAACACGATTACGATCGCTGTTTAGATCTTGCAAACAATGGTGTAAGTTTTTGATTATGTTAAAGGTTTTAGAGCGCGGTTTCCAAGGGATAAGTTCATCTTTATGATGGTTTAAAAACTGCGCAATAGTGAGAGCATCACATTTATCAGTTTTCGTTCTTTTCATCATGCATTTCGCATAATAGCTGGTTTGAACGGGATTTAGAAGAAAGACACTTTGTTTTTTCATGGATAAATACTGGCACAAATTTTCTCCGTAAATACCTGTGGCCTCAAGCGCAAAATGCTTGTCACTCTCGTTTTTCAGGCGATTATAAAGTTTTATAAACCCTGATTTTTCATTCTCAAACGTTGCATGAGACTTCATACCATCCGATTTTAAAATACACACATCAAATTTTAACTTTGAAACGTCTATACCAATTGTTATACTCATAAGTGAATCCTTCATAAGGGTTTGTTGGTCAAAAGCTACACTTGCATATGCGGGATCAAAAGTCCCAAGATGCTGTTCTGCTTTATAGAACCTGTGTGAAGAAATGGCGCCAAATCTTGACTACAGGCTTATGCCAAAGTAAGCAACAGGCTTTCCATTTCTTCTCCGTTCAACGAAAGCTTATCATCAAACGGATCACTATTTTAAGATACAAGTAAGTTGTCGCCTTTTTAAATTAGGCGGCTCTGTTTTTAATAACAGTGCCGTCCGTGTTTAAAATTCGTTTTTTATCAGGATTTAAAGTAACCATACTATCAGGTTCCCAATTTCTTGTTTTGCCACTCCACCTGTCTGGGCGTTGCATTTTTGCCATTTGATAAACCGCATGACGCTTTTTTAAAATAGCTTCGTCAGCCCCTGTGTGCCTTTGATGTGGCGTCACAAACTTTAGAGCGCTATGCAAATGCTTGTGGTTGTACCATGCCTCAAATTTTGCACACCAAGATCTAGCCTCAGCAATACTTGCAAAGCATTTCATTCGTGGAAACGTGGGGTAAAATTTTAGTGTTTTAAACAAACTTTCAGAAAAAGGATTATCATCACTAACCGAAGGCCTGGAAAATGATGGCATAA
>PFPT01000040.1 GCA_002793195.1 Gammaproteobacteria bacterium CG_4_10_14_0_2_um_filter_38_22 | reverse complement strand
ACCATTATTGTTCTAAAATAAGAGAGTCTTTCCTGTCTTGTTTTCCTATTATTAAATGATGCTTGTTCATGTTTTCAATGATCGTATCATTTGCATGTTGATCTAACTGCTCGCTTGGCGTTTTGTAACCCAAGCTTTGGTGCGGTCTATCATAGTTATACCATTCTATAAATTGTGGTAACAGTTTTTTATAATCGTTTACATATCTTGCTCCTTTAATAATGGTCCATTCAAATTTTAAAGTACGCCAAAGCCGCTCTATATAAGCATTGTCATTGCTTCTTCCGCGACCACTCATGCTGATGAGTACACCATTTTCTTGTAGAGTTTCTGACCACAAAGAACCTGTAAATTGACAACCCTGATCCGAATTTATGATATCTGGCAGGCCGTAATTTAAGGTAGATTGTTCAAAAGTACGCAGACAACTTTGTGCATCTAGCGTATTACTTAGGCTCCACCCCACAATGAAACGGCTATAAACATCAATCAAAGCATTCATATACATAAACCCATGATTTGTGCGCAGATAGGTAATATCGACCTGCCACACTTGGTGTGGACGCGTTATGCCCATCCCCCCTAAAAGGTAAGGGTACTTTTTATGTGACGCATTGCTAATGGTTGTTTTGGGGCCTGGATAAATAGCACAGATGTTCATCATACGCATCAATCGTAAAATACGCTTGTGATTCACCATAATGCCATCACGCCTTAAACACGCAGTTAATCGACGATAACCATAAACAGGATATTGTGCATAAAGGTCGTGTATTCTATTTGCAATGTCTGTGTCATCCTTTAACACAGGATGATAGCTATACGTTGAACGATGCAGATCCAGTAGATGACATTGGCGTCGTACACTTAAGTTTCCCTTCAGATTTATCATTTTTTGGCGCTCCTGCCGGGTACTTGCAAAAGCGCACTCTCTAAAAAATCTCGTTCCAGTGTGAGTTTGCCAATCTTGGCATGGAGCGTGTCAATATCAGATGACGTCTTCTCTTCTTGCCCGCGCATATCTTTTGTAAAAACTTCATTTCCCTTATCTAAAAGCTGCTTACGCCAACGGTGAACCAAAGATTCAGCAACCTGGTAGGTGGATACAATCTGAATAATTGTCATATCACCTCTAATAGCCTCTAAAGCTACTTTAAACTTAAATTCTTTATTATGTGTTTTTCGCATTTCTTTGTTCCTTTCTTAAGAACATTTTACACGCAAAACTCTCTTAACGACTGGTCCAAATTTCGGGGGGCACTACGTATATAGCTTATCATATTGCAAAATAATAGTGTTACTTATTTTTAATGATTGGATGTTATTCCTATCCTTGTTGCTTATAGGATAATGAAGCCAGCGATAATAACAATTTTTTGAAACCGCTAATATAGCACACATATTCGTGATACTATGCTGGAGACTATGTTGTTTTATGAAAGCGTATTTCACCTTATTTCCTTTGCAAAATACGCTGCGGCTTTTTTTAAGATCTCCCGATCCTCCTTTAAGCGTGCATTTTCTTTACGTAATTGCTTAAGCTCTTCATGCAAGTCTAGTTGCTTTTC